>NZ_JBDWQO010000016.1:0-38864 GCF_039986515.1 Ascidiaceihabitans sp.
TTGTCTGCGTGTCAGCCCACTTGTCAGCGCGATCCGCACCGCGTCAGCCCGGAATTCATCCGTCCGTTTCAATCCCATAGTTCGTCTCCTTTGTTGCAATAAATGCTATCAAAGGAGCGGCATCAAACCGCGACAGGTCCACTGGCTGGGGTTGAACATTCATGGACATGGGGATCTCCTTTGAGAGGTTTGAAACACCCTTCTCAAAGCCCGCTTTTTCTTTTCCGCTTGGCGGATGAATCGAGGCCGAAGGCGCCCTACCCGAACAGCCCTTTGGGTCTGTAATTCGGGTTGGGGATGGTTTCGATCCAGCCGCCTTGGTGCTTGATGCTCTCGAGCGCTGCCGAGAGCGGATAAGCGCCCTCGGCAGCGCTCCACCAATAAGCTCCGCGTTTGAAGGTGATGATCTTGCGGCGGCCGTCGCTGAAGCAGGCCACCCGCAGCGTCTTGGGTTCCTTGCGTGACATGCGAGTCTCCGTTCTCCGTGTGGTCAGGCGGCCTCGGCGCGGCCCCCTGCCCTGCCCGTCTCCGATCTGGCGATCAGGTAGTCGCAGGCGCGCTGCGCATCGGCGGCGTGCCGGAAGATCGCGCCTTTGTCAGACCGAAGGACGCGCAACCAGTTGTGGAGGTAGGCGGCATTCATCTCGAGCGTATGCGCCGTGAACCCGAGCGTCTGACCTAGGAACACCGAGGTCAATTCCGCGACGATCTCCTCGCGCGCATAGGACGTGTTGCCAAACTTCGAGAACCCGAAATCACGGTTCAGTCGATGCGGGGCCTTCGTGGCATGGGCCAGCTCATGCGCCCAGACCCCGTAGAAATTGCGCGGGTCCTGAAACCGCGTGATTGATGGCATGTAGACCTTGTCCACGGGGGGCAAATAGTACGCTTCTGTGCCCGTGAAGACGGTCGTGATGTCGATGGCATCGAAAAACGCCTGCATGTGCGGGATGGGCTCGGACGGCGGATGCTCGGGCACCGGGTCCGGCTCGGGATGGAAGCTATCCGGCAACCCCTCGATCTGGCAGGCGTTAAACACGCGATAGGATCTCTGGAAGCGGAAGATGCGGGCCTCTTCGGAGTGATCATCGCCGTCGCTGCGGTCGTCCTCGCCGCCCGCGTCTTTCCGGCTTTGACCGTAATAGACAACGACAGAGGACTTCTCGCCCTTGCGGACTTTTGCATCCAAGGCATTGGCTTGCGGCAGCGTCATCCAGAAAGGCGAGCTATGGCCCGCCATCACGGTGCGCATCGTCAGCAGGAAGTTGTTGACCCCCTGATAGGGTTCACCGCCCACGCGCAGAGGGCGAGAGCTGCCACCTGCAGTCCAGGGCTTGCGCCATGGCAGGACGCCGCGCTCGATGATACGGATGATTTCGTTTGTGATGACCTCGGAGGCATCGAATTTGGGCGTGCGGGATCGGGCCATGGCTGGCCTCCTTTCGAGTGTTGGTGAGAGGGAATGGTGATCAGGTTGACTGGCGGGGGCGCGGATCGTTGGCGATCCTGGCACCGAGGGCTTCGACCATGTCGATGTAGGTGGTCAGCGAGACGGACCTGCCAGGACCGCAAGGATCAGGGTCGACCGATCCGTCCCGCGCCACGCACGGCAAGTTCGCGAAGGCGGTGACATCGGTGACGGATCGGATATCGATGAACGGCGTTCCTCGTGCGACCGCGAGGGCGGCCAAGGGAAAGCGCTCGATCGGCGCGAAGGTCCAACCGAGATGGAGGAATGTCCCACCCTCCCCGCAGATCACATGCGCGTTTGGCAATGACGCCGCCTGCTTCAGATAGCCGAGATCACGCAGGACGGTCTGGCGTTCGAGCCGCTGTGCCAGCGCCGTCTGGCCAGTTCGGCGCAGCTCTCTATGCCGCCACCAGGAGGCGGCGGTTGCGCGGAGCACGCGCAAGACACCTGATTGCATAGGAATGCCCTTCATCCGGAACGGCAGACCGGAACCCGGCCCGGACCCATCTGAGGGACCCCAAAGGCCCTCATCCGTCAGTCACAAAACCCGAAGAACACTTTCTCTTTTTCCGGCCCCTTTGGGCACACAACAAAACCGAAAAGCCCGGCCCTTCTGCCGAAGCCATTGATTTCATGCAGCAATTCCAGATCGGCAGGCAAGATCGGCAAGGCATATCGGCAAAACCTTGCTTGAAAGTACGAAATGTGTATATTTTTCAATTACTTTGCAAACATGGAAGATCGGCAAAAATGCTGGAAACACCCGCCAGGATCGAACCCTGCTTCTTCGAGGAGCATATTCCCACAGAACTGGCAGACCTTTCGGTCGACATCCAGAGGGAAGCCACCGGGCTGGGACAAGGGTTGCATCCTGACAGCGCAGCCGAACTTGCCGATCTCGTCCGTGTGATGAACTGCTACTACTCCAACCTGATCGAAGGACACAACACGCGCCCCCGCGACATCGAAAGGGCGCTGGCTGGTGCCGAGCTTGAGGAAGAAACTCGCCCTCTCGCCCTTGAGGCCCGGGCGCACGTCATCGTTCAACGGGCCATCGACGAGATGCATCGCAAGGGCACCCTGCCCCGCCCCACATCCGTCGAATTCCTGACTTGGGTCCATAAGACCTTCTACGACGAGATGCCGGATGAGTTTCGGGTCATCGAACATCCCGACGGCACACAAGAGCCCATCGTTCCGGGACGCATGCGCCAGGATGATGATCGGGAAGTTGCGGTCGGGCGCCACCTACCTCCTTCATCGTCGCGCGTCGCGGCATTCATGGACCATTTCGACAAACGATTTCAGATTGCGGCGCGGTCTTCGAGCGGACGGATCATCGCGATCGCCTCTGCACATCACCGGCTCAACTACATCCACCCTTTCCCGGATGGTAACGGCCGTGTCAGCAGACTGATGTCTCATGCCATGGCCCTCACAGCGGGGATTGGTGGCCAAGGGCTCTGGTCCGTATCACGTGGGCTGGCCCGCGGGCTAACCGATCGGGGCGAGTACAAACGGATGATGGATCTGGCCGACAGTCCACGCCGCGGAGACCGCGACGGACGGGGGAACCTGTCAGAAGCGGCACTGAAGACGTTTAGTGAATGGTTCCTAAAGGTGACGCTCGACCAGATCACCTTCTCAGCAAGATTGTTCGATCTCGGCGGAATGGACCAACGGTATCGTCGTCTTGTTGCAGATACCATCGATGACAAGCGAGCGCCGGAACTAATCTCGGCGGTTCTTCGGCATGGGGCACTGGAACGAGGCGATGCGCAGATTGTGCTCAAGACGTCCGAGCGTACTGCTCGCAACACGCTGAGTAAACTGACCGCCGCCGGATACATGACGTCCGCCTCGCCGAAGACGCCAGTTCGGTTGGCGTTTCCGTTGGATTATCGAGAACGGCTTTTTCCAAACCTGTTTGGAGATGGTGACCTGACTGTGTGATTTTCGTTAGTCCGCGCTCTACGCAGGTCAGCGCGCCCAGGAAGAAAGTGGACGGATCCCCTAAGCAATGAGTTCACAGCTGTGAACCTGTCTTCTGCGGGACGAAACAAGACGCAGTTCACAGCTGTGAACTTTTCATGCAGCGTCCTTTCTCATTAGGGCCATGATCATGGGACCACAGGAGAATTCACCGAGCGCAGCCTTTGCAGACAGTGACCGCAAGTACCCACCAGGCGACCGGATGTCGCCGAA
This sequence comes from Ascidiaceihabitans sp., assembly GCF_039986515.1. NCBI lineage: Bacteria > Pseudomonadati > Pseudomonadota > Alphaproteobacteria > Rhodobacterales > Paracoccaceae > Ascidiaceihabitans > Ascidiaceihabitans sp. Next base: position 3,677 of record NZ_JBDWQO010000016.1, read on the forward strand.
GCGTTCCAACATTGCCAAGATGACCACCGATGCCTCTTCCGGGCCCATGTACTGTTTGGCCTCATCCCAAGCTGAAGGAGAGACGCCCATCATAGGTCTTATTACATCGGCAACCCTTACTAGATCATGCCAGTGGCGCACAGGTCGTTCAGCATAAGTTCGGTATTCAGAGCAAGCGGCCAAAACGAGACCGAGGGGTATTCTGGGTAGATTGTTGTCGACCGGGACAGGCTCATCAGTACTAGCCTCTGCAACCAGTGCTGCCGCCGGATCGGAGGCGCTGCCCTCGACCTGCGCTTTTTCTAAGCGTGGTTCAAAAACATAAGAGTCTTTATTTGAATTCTGATAGTGCTGCTCATTTGTGACTTCATTGGTGCTCATATCTTGTGATTGCACTGGTTCCAACAGGTCCCGAATGGCGTTGAGGGCTTCGGACAACGCAGATTCCATCTGCTGCAACTCTGCAAAGTCGAGCTTGCGGCGAAGGTCACGCGCCGTCAGGACGCATAGGTCGGACGCCTGGTCCCAGATGGCGCGATCAGGGCGCAGAGAGCGGCCGTAGTCGACGAGACCCGCTAGATCACGGCGCATGAGGCTTACAGTGGTTCTAAGCCGCTTGTAGCGCTCCTCCGCAGCACGGACAGCCTCTGCGGCTTCGCACACTTCGACGAAGCGTTGGGCGAGGGGGGCCAGATCGAAGCCGAAAGCGATCTTTTCGTCGCCATATCGGCGCGTGTAACGCTTGCCGTTGGGACTGTCGCGACGCACGACAAAACCGGTTTGCACCAGGTTCGCCAGATGCCGCCGCATGGTCGAGCAGGGCATACCGTTCAGGCGCTCACAAATAGCCTTGTTGGACGGATGCACGACAGTTTCACTATGGTTCCCGCCAACGATCGTGGCCTGATGGAAACTGACCAATGCCTGAAGCACGCTCAAATCACGGTCGGACAAGCCGAAGGCGATACGGGCAGCGGCGAGTTCGCGAAGTACTTCCCATTTGTTGACGCCGGAAGGGGGGAGGTCCTGTTGCGCCGCTGCCTGATATTGCAGAATGGCAGCATTTATGGGTCGCCTGAAAGGCGTTACGGGGGTGTAGTCCATTTTACATTCACTAAGACAAAGAAATCACGGTCCGCGAATCACTTAAGACTTGCGAAAAACGGCGACCGAGACTAACTTGAAAGTGCTAAGAACAAGTCAGGGTCTCGTAGGGCGGTCGCTTTGCGGGACCTTTTCTTTGGCTTTTTCGTGCCTCCTGTTTTTGGTTTCTGCTCTTCCTCAGTCTTCTGAACGCTGCTTCCAGCGTTCGTGAAGTTCTTCAATCAAATCATCGGCTTCAGACTCTACCCAGTCGGCAAACTTACTATTCTGCAACTCGATCGAGATCCCTTTGGCGGTGCGTTTGAGCGTGCCGCCACGTTTGCCCCCAATCCTGAGCGGCTGACTGGATGCAGCGGAAGTGGAGGGGGCCTTGGCCGGTTTGACTAACCTTGTGACAACCTTCGACACGGCCTCGAACGCCTGCACAGAGGGGTCGTCGGTCCCAGGTGCGGCATCAATCACCATGGCCACATCGGCCTTGCCATGGGTTTCCTCAGCAAGGCGGATCAGGCTGCCCCGATCCAGGTCGTTGTCCGCGATGGCACGGCCCATGGCCTCCCACCGGGGTCGGCCGATGCCGTGTGCAGCACCGATGGCGCGGATGAGGTCTGTACCGACCATGTCGGCGATGGCGATGGCCATGGACACCGAAGATTTGGTCACGGTCAGAACTTCTGCAACCTGTGATTGATTTCCAAAGCCCGACGATACGAGTTCTTGCGCAAATATCGCCTTTTCAATGAAGGACAAATCGCGGCGCGCCATATTTTCGGAAATCTGCGCACGCAGGGCACTGTCATCATCCAGATTTGCGACCAGTGCGCGCACCTTGGCGACCTTGTCGGACTGGCGGATCGCCTCGAGCCGGCGGCGACCATAGACGAGCAGATAGCGGTCCGTCTCTGACGGGTGCCGGCGCACAAGAATTGGTACGGTCTGACCATTCGCCTCGATTGCGACGCGCAGATCATGCACATCCGCCGGATCAAGCCGGTCGGCCATTCGGTCGTCGACGATACTGGCCGGGTCGAGTTCCCAGACATGATGTGAATCGACCGCGTCACGGGCCGAGCGCAGGGCGCGGTTGGACGTCATCATAGGGGTTACGGCGCCAGCCTGAGGGGCAGGGGCCGGGCCACCGGCTGCCGCGAGATTGTCGAGCATCGACATCCGTTTTTTCTTGCCACTTGTCATGCCCGACCCCACGTTTTCTGAATAAGATCAGCGACTTCGTCGTTCAGCGCGTTCAGGCTTTCAAGGGCGCGATCATAGGTCGTGCGGGTAAAGGCGCTCCGCTCGACTTCGTATAGGGTTTGCTTTGTCAGACCTGCATCGGAGATCGCCGTCGATTTGAGCATAGGCGAGTTGAGCACCGCATCGCCATACATGGTGCGCAGAAAGGCAACGATCCGGTTTTGTGGTGCATCCTGAGGTTCATAGCGTGTCAGCGCATAGCGCATCCAGTCGTGGGACATGTCCGCACCGCTTTCGGCGATCACGTCCATCAGATCAGCCGTCATGCGCAGAAATTGCGACATCGACATCACGTCGAGCATTTCCGGATGAATTGTGACCAGCACGCCGGTGGCGGCAGAAAGTGCGGACATGGTGAGAAAGCCCAGTTGCGGCGGGCAGTCGATGACCACAACGTCGTAATCGCCGTCAACCTGGGCCAACGCCTCTTTTACGCGGAAAAAGAACAGGCCTGCGTTGCCTTGTGAAAGAGCACGCGGCGTTTCGTGTTCGAACTCCATTAGTTCCAGATTGCCCGGGATCAGGTCGAGGTTCGGGATATAGGTCTTGCGGATGACGGCGCGGATCGGCTCTGGGTCGTCATAGCGGATCGCGTCATAGAGCGTGCCGCCATCTGTCAGATCGAATTCGGGCTGTACGCCATGTAACGCCGTGAATGAGGCCTGCGGATCAAGATCAATGCCCAGGACGCGATAACCGCGCAAGGCCAGCCGCTGTGCAAGGTGTGCCGAAGTCGTGGTTTTGCCCGATCCACCCTTGAAGTTCATCACACCGATGACTTGCAGGTGATCGCCGTCACGCCGTCCGGGGATATAGTCTCCAGGCTTGCGCGCGGTCTTTTCCAGCAGGACACGCAGGGCCTGAATGTCCTGCGCGGAATACAGGCGACGATTGCCGGCCGTCAGTTCAGGCGAAGGGCCCTTGCCATCAAGGTTGATTTTGCGCAGGTATGAGTCGTTCACACCAAGAAGCGCTGCCGCCTCGCCGGAGGAGAATTTGCGCATTTCCTTTGTGGCGTCTGGGGGAAACAGGCTCTCGCGTTGCGAATGAAGCTGGTTGGCCAGCCACTCGGAATGCTGGCGGATGACCGCGTTCAGGTCCTGATGCACGAAAGTCTTGTTCATCTGCCCTCTCGATCCGCGCTACGCATCTTTGGCGTGTTCACGGTTATTGACGTTTTTTGCCTCGTTTCCGTGACTATTGCCGTAAGAGTCGGATTCGCGCAAGTTTTTTCCACATCTTGTGTGAGCTCACCGTCGAAACACAAGCCCGTTCGCCGTCGTCGTCGAATGCTGATCTTGGCAATTGCGTCAGGATGATATACATATAGGCTCGTATATCCACCAGGAGGGACGATACCGATGCAAGTTGCAAAATGGGGGAATTCGCTCGCGGTCCGCCTGCCTGCCGATCTTGTGCGCGAACTTGGTCTTAAAGAGGGTGACCAAATCGATCTGATAAAGGACGACGGTACCTTGCTCGTCCAGCGCCAACCTCGCGCCGATGAAGTCCTGCAAGGGCTAAGGCGGTTTCGCGGAAAACTATCCAAGGACGCACGCCTGAGCCGCGACGCTGCGCATGAGCGCTGAATTCGCGGATACAAATGTCGTCCTTTACCTTCTTGACGACGGCCCAAAGGCGGATCGGGCGGAAGACATCCTGGGGCAAGGGCCGCGGATCAGTGTGCAGGTCCTGAACGAAGCGATGGTCAATTGCCGGAGGAAAGCCGGTCTTAGTTGGGAGGAGACCGGCGCTTTTCTTGCAGGGGTCCAATCCTTGTGTGAAGTCGAAGACCTGTCTGTGCAAACCCATTTGGTGGGCCGAGCTTTGGCAGAAAAATACCAGCTTTCGGTCTATGACGCGATGATTGTGTCGGCCGCCCTTATTGCTGGATGCACGACTTTGTGGAGCGAAGATATGCACGACGGATTGCTGGTTGAAGATCAGTTACGCGTCGTGAATCCATTCACCTGACCAGAAAACGGGCTGCAACCTTGCAATTGTTCCATGAGTTGGAAGATTTGCAAGGTTGTGTTTATTGCTCGCACTTCAGCAAGCCCAACTTCTCCGCGCGCTCCAGCAGCATCCTCACGGACGACGGCTGCCAGCTGGCGCGTCCACGCGGGGTGCGTTCGCGCATGGATTCCAGTCGGTCACAGATCGCCTGGAGCGTGATGTCAGGGTCCGCGCCCTTGATGCCAGCGACAATCGCGGGCAGGCGGTCGTCGGTTTCGCGTCGTCCAGCGCGACCAAGCACTTCATTGGGCAGAAACCCGTCGCGCACATAGGCTTTCACTGCGCGCAGAAGGCGGCTTTGCGTCCAGTGGCGGTCGTAGGGCAGGGGGCCATTGATGATCCGAAGCACATCTTCCCAGGCCATATCGGGTCGAAGTCGTCGGACATGTGGCACCCAGTCCTGAGCCATCTCGTTCAGCCGCTCCATGTAGCCGTCTTGCCGCGCGCGCCGCACTTTGCGTAGCGCCGCTGGATCGCGGGCGCGTAGGCCCGGGTTCCCGCCGACCCGGCCCTTAGTACGGGCACTTGCCAGCCCCGCCTTGGTACGTTCGCGGATCAGCGCCCGCTCGAACTCGGCCGCGGCGCCTAGAACCTGCAATGTGAACTTGCCCTGTGGGGAAGCGGTGTCGATGGGGTCCTGCAGGGAGCGGAAGAAAGCTCCCTTGGCCTCCAGACGTTCGATCACCTCCAGCAAGTGCGACAGAGACCACGCAAGCCGGTCGATCCGCACAACGACCAGCGTATCGCCGCTCTGGACGCGTTCGAGCACGCGTGCCAGCACCGGTCGCGCGCGATTGCCGCCCGAGGCGTGCTCTTCAAAGATCTCGACGCAACCCGCAGTTTGCAGGGCCTCAGACTGGGGCAGGGGGGTCTGATCCTCTGTGGATACGCGCGCATAGCCTATCAGGGGCATGAAAATCGGCCGTTTGCAATTTCATATACCGATACTAAACGACCGTTTGTAAACGATTGCAAGAGATTGCTCTATCGTCGTGCTGGTGAAGAACCCCTTGGCTTCCTTATCCTGAACGCGATCAGAGAGGTTCCTCCGGCAGTCGCCCGCGAATACTATGTAAAGAGCATGGGCAATGGCCACAAAATCGCTTGGGTAATGTGCATAAAGTTGGTATTTTGCACACATGAAGCCGCAAGCATTCACTTTTAGTGATGATTTCAATGACGCTCTCATCATTACCGAGGGGGATGAGGAGGCTCACGAAGAAGACCTCTGGTTTCTGCCCGGGCCGCTCGAAGAAGAACCGGATGATTTGCCTCCTGGGCCACGGGCGGAACCGCCTGATACCGTGGTCATCGAAGATTGGGCAAAGGCAGAGGGTGCTCATACTGCGCGGCTGGCAAAGGTGGCTGGACGCCTGGGTGCTCTGGATGACCGGTTGCTGCGCGGCCCGGAGGGCTGGCGGCACAGACTGGCTCTAATAGAGGCGGCGGATCTCAGCTGGTTCGCAGGCGATCGTGTGAGCCCCGATCGGCTGGCGCTTTGGATATCCATGCGTTTGTCTGGAGTGCAGGATGACTCGGAAGCACTGGCCCGGGCCGGATGGGCCATGCGACGCCTGACAAGTGGTCCGGAGCCAATGGTAGATTTGGCGTCCTTCCTGGATCGGCGTGATCCTGAGAAGTTCGAGAACAATGCCGAGCGCTTTGACGAGCGTGCAGGGAGCTGGCTGGACGTGATGACAGCGGCGGTTGACCTCCACCCGATCACGAGCGCTTGCATGGGGTTTCACCTCTGGAGTCTGGCTGGCCTCGGCCAATATGGAGACCGTATTGAGGCCGCTGTAACTGCTGGCAGGATCGCGGCCAGCGACGGCAATGGAGCCATCTTTGCGCCGCTGGCCATGGGCGGGGCGGGGGGGCTGCGGGCCTCGGGCGTGCCACCTGAACGCTTGGCCCGCTGGTTGGACGTGATGAACAGCGCGATACTAACGGCGATGCGGCATTTGGATTTGGTTGAGACTTGGACGGTTCAAGCAGAGGGCGAAATGGCGAAACTATCAGGCAAGACGCCTCCTGCTTTGCTAACTCTCTTCGCGGAATGGCCTCTGGTGTCCGCGCCGATGGCTGAGACTCAGATCGGTGCCAGTCGCGCGGCGGTGCAACGAAACCTCGCGTGGATGGAAAAGAAAGGCTTGATCCGCGAGGTTACAGGGCAGGGGCGGTTCCGTATGTGGCGGATTGCAGCTTAGTATCTGCCGGGGTGACGGCTCAAAAACGAATAAGCCCGCTTATGTGCATTCAGTTACAAGAAAACAGTCCCGAGAATCCGAATACATCTACGTTGCCACGGCCTTGCTGACGTGACGTCTCTTACGCCACTTCCGTCAGCGCATCGATGACCGGGCATTCGGGCACATCGTCTCCGGTACACTGCGCCACGGTGGATGACAGGACGTGTTCGATGCGCTTGAGATCGGCGATCTTGGCGCGGACTGAGGCGAGGTGCGAATTCGCCAGACCCTGCACTTCGCCGCAGGTCTGGGCCCCGCCATCGACCAATGCGAGCAGATCGCGAACCTCGTCGAGCGTGAACCCCAGCTCGCGCGCGCGCATGATGAAGCGCAGACGCGCGACATGCCTGTCATCGTAGACACGATAGTTTTTGCTGGAGCGCGGCGGCTCGGGCATCACGCCGATGTTCTCGTAGTAGCGGATGGTCTCGAGGTTGCAGCCGGTCAGCTTGGCGAGATCTCCGCGCCTGAGGACCTTCACCGATCTGTGATGATTTTTCACACCAAACTCCCTTGAGCCTGTACCAGCTACAGACCCTAGATTGAGATCATCATTGAGGCAAGGATGATTCGAACCATGACTGAAACCACATCCGCCGGCCGCCAGACGGCAATGGGCGAAACACCGGCTGCTGACAAAAAGGCATGGGCGACAACCGGGCTTGGCGTGCTGGGCGCGTTGGCCATGACCTCCTGCTGTATCCTACCGCTGGTGCTTGTGAGCTTCGGCGTCACCGGCGTGTTCATCGCCCAGTTGGGCGCGTTCTATCAATACAAGTGGATCACCTTCGCACTGAGTGCCGCTTTCATCGGATACGGCTTTTACAAGGCGTATAGCCCGATCCCGGCCGAAGCCTGCGCTGATGGCACCTGCGCGCGACCGATGAACCGAATACTGATGCGGTCCATTCTCTGGGCTGCCACAGCGATCGTCGCCGTGGCGATGATCTTCCCTTACCTGACCCCCTACATCCTGTCCTATTGAGAGGTCTGACCGATGAAACATCTCTATCTCGCACTCGCAACCCTTGGAATTCTGGCCGCAATGCCCGCCAGCGCTGACGAACAGCGCATCAAAGTTGGTGTCGGCGAACTCACCTGCCCAACCTGTTCGTTCACCGTCGCGGCGGCGATGCGCGGTGTGCCCACGGTCGAGATCATCGATTTCCAGGACGGCGAGGAGTTTGGCACAGGCACTTACGTCGTGACCTTTGACGATCAGCCGTGGAAGCCGTATTTGTGCTTGCCGAAGCGTGAGCTGAGGGCACGATTGGGCCGACCCCGTGCGATCCACATCTATGAGCAAAAAGGAGTGATCCGGATGACCCTTGCCATCACGCAGCCGCCATCATCCGCGTCCGCGTCCCGCCAAGTCTGGCCGGGGAGCTGACGGAGCCCCCCCGCGCGGGTGCGATGTTCCGAAACACCACCCGAGGGACGCGCAAGTCTTTAGCCTCAAGTGCGACGTTTCGAGCCTTCGTGTGTTGCGATGCTGACGATGTGCGTGAGGTGCGCACCATCCCCAACCCGTACCGATGCGGATGGGCCGCACTCTGACGGACTTGGTAGAGGGATAACGGTGCTGGCCACCGCAGACTGCCGATCACGCGCGACCGATCGCACGCGCCATGAGACATGACGAAAGGGCCGCGCCAAGCGCGACCCCCTCTCTTCAATCCTGCGACGCCTTCTTCGCCGGGTCCGCAACCCGCATGACCGTCAGACCTTTCGCTTCCGCCTTCTGCCCGAGGTTCAGCGCGACCCCGTTGCCGCCGAAGAGTACAACCCCCGTCGCCGCGAACTTGTCGTCCAGCATTTCGTCGTTGCACTTGAACGGTGCCGCCCGCCCGTGCGCGGACCAGCGCGGATCAAAGCGCGCCTGCGCGACCCCGCGTGCCCGGGCCCACCGGGCCGCAATCATCTCCGCCCCGTGCTTGCCACCCTTGTGGCAGAGGAAAATCTCCTGGTTGCGGTTCTGCTTGATCCGTTCGCGAACCTTGTCGAGCGTGTTGAAGATCACATCGACATCGGTCCAGTCGGTGGCGCCTGAGACGATCAGGGGCACCCCCTCGACTTTGGATTTCTCGGCAGTCTCGCGGTCGTGCTGCTCGAGGAGCTGCCGCGCCTCGAAGACCGCCCCGGTCTCTTGCGCCCGGACGCTTGCGCGCGACCCAGCTGCCGGGATGAAGGCGTGGCCCGTCTCGATCTCGTAGCATTCTGCCGCTGCCTCGCTCATCACCTCGATGGCGCTGACAATCTCGCGCAGCTGCAGAAAGCGCGCCTGCGCCTCTTCGAGCGCGGTCTCGGCGATCTCCGATCCGTCGTGAGATTTTGCCAGCGCGCTGATCTTGTCGGCGGTGCGGTCGACCTCCTTGCCAAGCGCCACCTTGCGGCGCTGCAGGATCGTGGCGAGCCCATGGGCCAGCGGTTCGATTTCGGCTTCAAGCCCGGTCCCGCGCAGCTGACCGAGCAAAACCTCGAAGCTCTCGCGAATGATGTGGTCGGTCAGGACGCGATCCTCCGGGATCGGCAGCTGCGCGTCCCTCTCGGTCAGTCCGAAAAGCTCGATGGTCTCGTAGGTGTTTTCAGTGTCGTAAGCCATGTCTGGTCTCCAGTGTTCGTTTCCAAGGCCGCCACCTGAGTGTGGGGGCATGGCCGAATGCCTGGTTTCCGAATCTGCCCGGGTCAGGGACGGCGCAGCCGCCGGCTTGCCGGGCGCAAAAGTTTTCCGCGTGCAGCACCGGACACATGCGCGCCCTCACGCATGGGATCGCCCCGCGCCACAGGCCCCGCCCTCGCCGAAAAGTTTTGCGATCCTTGACGCGGGCTGATTTGGGGGCCATCCGGAGGATATGCTACCGCGCTCATGTGTGTGTGTTTTGACGGTAGGTTTGCCCGACCCGAGCAGGCAAACGGCCCGACCGGACGCGGGAGACGGATGGAGCGGCGGGATCGTTTTGGCCTCAGGCCAAAACAGACCAGAGCGCAATCCGGCGGAGCGGCCGGGGAGGGACGTGCTCGCGAGGCGGGCAAACCGGGATGCTGGGTGCTGCGCCGCGGTGAGGCCGCATGGCCGAATGCGCGACGGACCGAAGGGCCGTTCTCACCTGCGACTTGGCGTACCGAGCTGGGGAGGCCGACAGGCTGTTGACGCATTTCGCTCGGTCGGCCTGACCTGCTTGCCAGAAGCGGCAAAATTCGGTAGTCTATTGGAGCACCAAGGAGTCCGCGATGAGCGTTCAAAAGCAATCCGTCAGTTTCACCGACACGGCCTACACATTTGCCAAGGAACTGGTCGAAGCTGGAGAGTACCCAAATATGAGCGCGGCTGTTTCAGGTGAATTGGCGAAGGCCAAGGCAGAGCGAGATCGTGAACGGTCTCTGCTCGAAGCAGAATTAGAGCGTCGTCTGTCTCTGCCTCTCGATCAATGGGAACCCGTCGGCGATGCCGCCGACGTCACTAAAGGCGCCCGGGCCCATCTTGCGGCGATGGCTCAGAAGACCTGATGCGTTTTGTCAGGCATCCGTTCTTTGAACGGGACCTTATCGGTATCGTTGATCATATTGTCGACGTGACTGACGGTGACGTTGCTGCAGCAAGCCGCAGGCTCGATGAAATCGATACCCTTATCCAGAAGATTGCCGAAAAGCCAAAATCCGGTGCTCGCCTCAGCGGCAAGCTGGACGGATGGCTCGTGCGCCATGGCGGCGCAGGTCACCGACTGACCATCGTATTCAAACCGGATTTAGATACCGGAATTGTTTATCTCGCTCTCGTCGCATTCGGCGGTCGGGACTGGATGAGGCTCGCGTCGGCAAGACAGGTGTTCGCAGACTAACTTCAAAGCCATCTACTGCGAAAAATCTCAAGACCGGACCTTCGCTGCGCTCGAGATGAAGAGGAAAGATGCGGACAAAAGTTGCCTTTGCTGGTGCAGCGGTTGCTCACGCAGCATTAGCAAACACATGCAGTGGCGTTCATGCGGCGTCGCAATTCAAATCGTCGAAGCGGTCATCCCCAGCCGGACAAGTACTATGGTCATCCCACGCGAATTTTGAAGTCTTGTTTTGCTGTTCGGCGTTCAATTCACCTTTTTTGTTGAGGCACTTTGCCTGCAACAGTCTCTACTTTGACAAGGCAAGAATGCGCCACGGGACCCTGGGCCAGTCTTGATGTGCCTTTGTCACGGGTCAGCACGTTCGGGTTGCCATTGCGGCAGAGGTCGCCGTCAGAATAGAGCCATGCGCCGGTCGCAATCTGGATAACGCCGGGTCGGATCATGTCGCTGATCCGCAGTTCAGCAAGGCACGCGCCGCGGGTGTTTTGAATTCTGACAATCTGACCGTCGATCAGCCCGCGCACCGCTGCATCTCTCGGGTGCATCGTCATCGGTTCAACGCCCTTTGGCCGGTCTGCACGGCTGACCGCGCCGTGATCCAACTGGCTGTGTAGTTTGTTGCGGGGCTGGTTGGATATCATGTGCAGGTCATCCGGGGCAGCAGCGCCCAGCCATTCGGTTGGTTCCAGCCACGCGGGGTGGCCGGGACAATCGTCATAGCCGAAGTCTGCGATGGTCTGCGAAAAGATTTCGATCCTGCCCGACGGTGTGGCGAGCGGGTTGGCCTCCGGGTCGGTGCGAAAAGCGCCCAGCATGACGGTGGGCTTGTCCGGGACCGGCACCTTGACCCAGCCGTCGCGCTGCAAGCTCTCCCAATCGGGCAGCTCAACACGTTGTCCTGCGGCCTGTTGGCGCGAAACCTCCCAGATCCAGCGTTGCCATTCCTCCGGGCTGCGCCCTTCGGTAAACGCCTCTTCCACGCCCATTTCAGCGGCAATGCCACGCAGGATTTCGTGATCATCACGCGCCTGTCCCACAGGTTCGATGGCGCGGTCCATCACCACCTGATAAGGGTCTTTGGGCGTCAGTGCGATGTCGCTGCGCTCCAGCGGCGTGGTGCAGGGCAGCACTATATCGGCATGTTTGGCCAGTGCGTTCCAGCACCATTCATTGGCGATGATGGTCTCGGGTTTGGCCCAGGCCCGCCGCATGCGGTTCAGATCCTGATGGTGGTGGAAGGGGTTGCCACCGGCCCACCAGACGAGCCGGATGTCGGGATACGCGTAAGACGCGCCGTCATAGTCGAATGTCCCGCCCGGGGTCTCCAGCATGTCTGTCACGCGCGCCACGGGGATGAAATCCGGCACAGGATTATGGCCTTGTGGAAAGGACGCATAGTTGACCGGCGTGCGGTTCAATCCGGTGTTGTTCATCGCCGAATAGCCAAAGCCCAAGCCCGTCCCCGGCAGGCCGATCTGCCCCAGCATCGCCGCAAGTGCGATGGCCGCCCAAAACGGTTGTTCGCCGTGATCCTGACGTGTCAAAGCCCAAGCGGTTGAGATCATAGTACGGCTGCGTGCCATGCGGCGGGCCAAATCACGGATGGTGTCGGCAGGTAGTTCGCAGATGTCTGCGGCCCATTCAGGTGATTTGGGAATGCCATCCGTTTTGCCCAGCAGATAGTCAGCAAAACGCGCAAAACCGACGGAATAGTTGTCAAGGAATGCTTGATCGTGCAGATCTTCGCCCAGCAACACATGGGCCAGCGACAGCATCAGTGCCACGTCCGTATTGGGCCGGATAGGCAGCCAATCTCCATCCACTTGGGTAAGCAGGTCCGAGCACAGCGGCGAGATATTGACGAAGTCAACACCTGCCTCATGCGCGGCCAGAAGCCCGTCTTTTTGCACATGTGCGCCGGTGCCGCCTTGGCTGATCTGCCCATTCTTCAAAGGCACGCCGCCAAAGGCCACGAAGAGCTCGCAATCTGATGCAATACTTTCCCAGCTTGTGGTTGTATCCAAATGCCCGCGGAAGGTGCCGAGGACATGAGGTACGAGCACCTCTGCCGCAGCGAAGGAATACGTGTTTTTGGAACCGGTATATCCACCGATACAGTTCAGAAACCGTTTGAGTTGGCTTTGCGCGTGGTGAAACCGCCCGGCACTTGCCCAGCCGTAAGACCCGGCATAAATCGCGCGGTTGCCATGGGTAGAGCGCACGCGGGTAAGCTCTGCAGCGACCAGCCGGTTGGCTTCCTCCCAGGTAACCTCCACGAATGCGTCCGACCCGCGTTTGTCACCCGCCGTGCCCGGGCCACCTTCCAGCCAGCTCTTTCGCACCATCGGGGCCATGATCCGTGTTGGGCCGTCAAGCACATCCACTATCCCCGGCCCAATTGGCGAGGGATCTGGGTCATGCTCAAACCCACGAAGGTTGATGACACGACCATTCTCAACATCCACCCGGTAGGTGCCCCAATGCGTCGCCGTCAGCAGATCCCGTTCGGATTTCGTCACCCGATCACCTATGCCGTTAAAGGTGTGAGTTCACCGCGTTCGAACATATCGCGCAAGGCGAATTTCTGGATCTTGCCGGACCCGGTCATCGGAAAGCTTTTGACCTCAATCCAAAGATTTGGCGTTTTTTGCGGAGACAATTCGGATCGGCAATGAGATTTCAGGTCCGCCGCGCTTAAAGTTGCATCGCCCGATGGCCGGAGGAAACACGCGATTAACTCGCCCCACTTCTCGTCGGCGATACCGACCACAGCGACTTCTTGAATCTCTGGATGCGTTAGCATCGCATTCTCGATTTCCGCAGGGAAGTGGTTCTCTCCGCCACGAATAATCATCTCTTTGACCCGACCGGTGATCTTGAGATAGCCGCGATCGTCCATGGTGCCCAAATCACCCGTATGAAGCCACCCTGCTGCGTCAATCGTCGCCTGCGTGGCCGCTGGGTTGTCGTGATATTCAAGCATTGTGCAGGGACCGCGCGCGCAGATTTCCCCCGGCTCGTTCAGCTCAGCGCAGGAATTGTCGCTCAAACGTCGGATGGACACCTCTGTTTGCGGGATCGGCTGGCCAATGGTCGTGCAGATATCATCAATGCTGTCGCCCAAGTGGTGCTGGGTGATAACCGGGCAGTGCTCCGTTTGGCCATAGAGGGTCGAAAATCCGCATCCAAACGCTTGCTTCACCCGGCGTACCAAATCCGCGGCAACATTTGCACCGCCACAGCTGATCACGCGCAACGCAGTTGTATCACGCGGGTTGGCTTCCTGTTCCTCAAGGAGGGCGACCACCATTGTCGGAACGCCTAAGACGACATCGGCCTTTTCGCTTTCAAGCAGATCGACGATGCGCGGCGCGTCAAACAAGCTGACAAGCACCATATGCGCCCCTGCCTGCATTGCGCCCAGCGTCACCATCCCACAGCCGGATGTGTGAAACATCTGCATGATGTTGATCCAGATGCTGTGTTCCGTGACGCCGCAGCGATCTGCATAAAAGCGCGCGTTGTTCAAAAGCCCCCCATGGGACAAAAGTGCTGCTTTTGGAAACCCGGTCGTTCCTGACGTGTATTGAATTTGTGCCGGATCGCAGGTCAACACTTCAGGAAGACGTGCCTCGTCTGAGCCTCGTGAGAATAGAACGTCGTGATCATCAAGATCAGTTACTTCCCGCAGGATCGTATTGCCGTCGCTGGCAAGCGTGGCGATCTGTGCCATAGGGTTGCCCCTGAATTCCTGAACATGGAACAGGCCGACAGCGCCAGACTGCTCGAGTACATACCGAAGTTCTTTGGCTTGCAGCGATGGGTTGGCCGTTACAAGCACCAGACCGGCAAGCGCACAGGCATATTCCATCAAAACCCATTCAGGGCTGTTTGGAGACCAGACCACAATCTTTTCGCCCTTGGTAAACCGCGAACTCAAAGCAAGCGCTAGTCGTTCGCAATCATCCCAAAGCGCACCGTATGTCCAGGAGCGTCCCCGAGACCCATCTTGACGGATCTCAGTCAGTGCCGGCCTGTAGATGTTGCTTGCTGTGACCTCCCTTAGGCCTTCGCCAATGGGCACATCGATTGCATCCATGTCTGACTGAGCAGGGAAATGCGCTTTTTCGAGGTGTAAGTTGTACATTTGTGGCTCTGACTATTCATTGTTCTCATAAAATATCAGAGGCAACGTGCCGCGAATTCTCAAATATCAAAAATCTATGTATTGATAACTATTCTGTATCAACGGCGCTGGCTAACGACTTGCGCACAGCGTCGACAAACGGGGCTACAATTGGGTTCGCGCTGTCGCTGCGCCAAATCAGTGAGGTCGTGATAACATCGCCAACATCGCTGATCGGAATAGCCCGCAAACCAAAGCGCGCGGCGTTCATGATGCAATTGGGATAGATCAGAACCCCCATGCCGCCCAGAACGAGAGACAGCATCTCGTCGCGCAAGTAAGCCCGCTGAGAAATCTCGAGCGAGAAGCCACGTGCAATACAATGCTCGTTGACCATATCCGTATACCGCTCCCATCTGGCGTCGCCCGCAATGATGGGTTCGCCTTTGAGCTCTTCCAGCTCCAGCGTGGCCCTCTTGGCCAACCGATGCGCTCTGGGCACAACAGCGGCAAGTCCTTCAACACTGAAAACCAATCGCCGGAAATCCGGCGGAATAGGCGTGTCCATGTCAAAAATAAACCCGATATCTATCTGGCCTTTCTGCATTTTTTCAATCTGTTCAAGCGTGCGGGCGAAACCTATGTCAATCTGTATCTTCGGGTTTTTCGACCGAAAATTTTCCAGCACATCGGGCAATCCACCCAGGATCGCAAAATCCACGTAATTTAGTCGTAGCCTGCCGCCTTTGCCGTCTGCCGCATCGCGGGCTTCCAATGTGGCAGTCTCAACCATCTCAAAAATCTGATCGATGCGCGAATAAAGTGCTACGCCAGCCGCAGTCAGTTCCACAGATCGTGTTGTTCGGAAGAACACCGACGTCCCAAGAACATCTTCCAGCGCCTTAACAGAGTTCGACAGCGCTGGCTGGGATGTGTTCAGGACGTCAGCGCTTTTTCGAAAACTGCCTTGCTCAACGACGGTTTTGAAGACGAGGAGTTGGCGAAGTGTTGGCAGCATTATTGATATTCCAAAGTTATCAAAACATAGAAAACTAATAATGGAAAATATCAGGTTTGCCAACCATGCTCCCATAACCGGTCAGCGAACCGAGAGTCACAACTGGAGCAACGCACCTTGCCAAAAGTTCTTTACGAGAAAGACGGCCGCATTGGTCGGATCACCCTGAACCGTCCCGAGGTGATGAATGCCATCGACGATGACTTGCCCGGCGAGTTGGCTGCGGCGGTGGCGCAAGCGGATGCCGACAGTGACGTACATGTGATGGTCTTGTCGGGTGCGGGCAAGGCTTTCTGTTCGGGCTATGACCTGGCGCATTACGCCGAAGGCAATAGCACAAATCAGGTTGTGCAGGAGATGCCTTGGGATCCGATGCAGGATTTCCAGTTTATGTGGACCAATACGCAGGCCTTCATGTCTCTCTTTCGAGCGATGAAACCAGTTATCTGCAAGGTGCATGGTTTCGCCGTTGCTGGCGGGTCAGACATCGCGCTCTGCGCGGATCTTACGATCATGGGAGACACAGCGCAGATCGGCTACATGCCCAGCCGTGTTTGGGGCTGCCCGACGACGGCGATGTGGGTGCACCGGTTGGGGCCGGAAAAAGCCAAGCGCATGATGTTTACGGGCGACAAGATTTCGGGCGTCGAGGCTGCCGAGATGGGGCTGGTGCTGAAATCCGTGCCAGATGCGCAATTGGACGGCGAGGTCGAAGCACTGGCCGCCCGGATGGCGAGCGTTCCGATCAACCAGCTGGCCATGCAGAAGATGGTGATCAACGCGGCTGTGGAAGAAAAGATCAACCAGACCCAAAGATTGGCCACCGTCTTTGACGGGATCACCCGCCATTCGCCTGAGGGCATGAATTTCAAGGCCCGCGTCGAGGCGGTCGGCTGGAAACAGGCTGTTCAGGAACGCGACACAGGGACTTTTAACTGGACCACCAACACACCCATCAACGACCGCTCGGACTAACCGCAGCGGCACATATTCAACACATCCAAGGGAGGAAATTATGTTGAAATCACTCGCCACCATCGCAGGGCTAAGTCTTGCTGTCGCCGCTGGAACGGCGGCGGCAGACGAAATCCAGCCGCACCAGTTCAAGGTGATTGGCACATGGAGCAGCCTGAGCCAATATAGAAACTACGAAGCACCGTTCTGGACCGAAACATTGTCGGCAAATACCGATGGGCAGATGAGCGGTGAAATCGTCTCGATCTCTGTCATGGGCCTGAAAGGATACGAGACGCTCAACTTGCTGCAAAACGGTGTGTTCGATATGGGCAACATGGTTGTCGCCTATGTCACCGGATCGACGCCCGAGATGGAAGGCATCGATCTTGCCGGTGTCGCAACCGATATGGCCAGTGCACGTGCCAATGCCGATGCCTACCGCGACGTGATCAATGCACGTCTGGCGGAGCAGAACCTGATCATGCTGGCGCATTACCCCTTTGGTCGCCAGTTCGTGTTCTGCAAGGACGAGTTCGATGGCTTGGCCGGACTTGAAGGCCGTAAGATCAGAACCTCTAGCGCCACCCACGCAGACTTCTTGTCGGGCGCAGGGGCCACAAACGTGACGATTGCATTCGGTGAGGTTGTTCCCGCCATTCAGAACGGCGTCGTCGATTGCGCGGTCACTGGTGCGATCCCGGCCTATGACGCCAGCTGGCATGAGGTGATCAACTATGTTGGTGAACTGCCGATCAACATGGGCATGGCGGGGCTCTATGCCAACCTTTCCATGTGGCAGAGCCTTGATGAAGCGTCTCGCGCCGCATTGGCCGAAGAGATCAGCAATTGGGAAGACGCCACCTGGACAAACTACGTCACTGAAGAAAACGAGGGGTTGGCCTGTCTGACGGGTGATGACGCGGGTTGTTCCAAAGGCGATGCCGTCGGCATGAGCCTTATCCCGATGACAGAGGCCGATAGCGCGCAGGCGAATAGCATCCTGCAAAGCCATGTCTTCCCAGGCTGGCTAGACCGCTGCGGCGACGCGGACTGCGCAGGCCCGTGGAACGCCACGATCGGCGCGGCCAACGGTCTGTCGATTCAGTAATGCGCCTGGCGGCACTGGCATGCTGGTGCCGCCATCCAACTTTGCAGGGGGGTTTACCATGTTGATCCGAACACAAGGCGCGCTTGACCGTGTCTCAGAAATTGCCGTTTGGGTCGCAGGGGCGGCCCTTTTGATGACAGCTTTCATGGTGGGATTGGAAGTCATCATGCGTAAGCTTTTTAACTCGTCGCTTGGGGGCGCGGATGAAATTTCAGGCTATGTCTTCGCGGCAGCTACGGCCTGGTCCTACGCCGCCGTGATCAGAAGGAAAGGAAATGTGCGGATCGACGTTGTCTATAATCTGATGCCGCGCCCTTTGCGTATTGCATTGGACATTCTCAGCTTTCTCGCACTTGGCGCGCTGTTCGCACTTATTGGCTGGTACGGGTTTGAATTGGTCAAAGGGACTGTTGAAACCGGCCGTATCTCGGTCACGCCCTTACGCACACCGCTTTCTATTCCTCAGATTGTCTGGATCAGCGGGATTGGGCTTGCATTGGCGATGTGGGTTTTGATTGCGCTTCGTGTTTCAGGCAATGTCCTGCGCCGCAACTGGGATGCAGTCTCTGAGCTTATCGGTTCTGAAGGCATCGAAGGCGAAATCAAAGCGGAGCTGGTCGAGACGGAGGGCAAATCATGATCCTTATCGTCACTTTCTCACTTCTACTTCTGTTCATCTTCCTTGCAATTCCGGTTGCTGCAGCACTTGGCCTGTTGGGTGTGGTGCTGGACGAGAGCTTTTCCATCATGCCTTTGCGTCGCGCCATTGGTGACATGATGTGGGAAAACTCGATCGAATTTCTGCTCGTTGCGGTGCCCATGTTTGTCATGCTGGGCGAGATCATGCTGCGCTCGGACATCGCAGAAAAGATGTATGATGCGATGGCAAAATGGCTGTCATGGCTGCCGGGCGGGCTCATGCATTCCAATATCGGTTCCAGCGCTATCTTTGCGGCGACCTCTGGGTCTTCCGTTGCCACGGCGGCCACCGTCGGGACGGTTGCGGTGCCGCAGATCGACAAGCGCGGCTATCACACGCCGCTGTTTCTTGGCTCGCTTGCCGCCGGTGGGACACTTGGCATTCTGATACCGCCTTCCGTTGGCCTGATCATCTACGGGCTTTTGACCAATACATCCGTGCCCAAGCTTTACCTCGCGGGAATCTTACCGGGGCTGGTCTTGGCGGGGCTCTACAGTCTTACCATCGTCCTTCTCTGCCTCGCCAACAAAGGCTGGGGCGGCGAAAAGGTCCATATCTCATGGTCTGAGCGTTTCGCGAGCCTGCCAAATCTGTTGCAACCTTTGTTCATTTTCATTGTGGTCATCGGCTCCATTTATGCGGGTTGGGCGACGCCGACGGAAAGTGCCTCTCTGGGCGTTCTTGCGGCACTCTTGCTGTCGTGGAAAAACGGTAAGCTGACACGGGATATGCTTCTCAAATCATTCGAAGGCACCATGCGGACAACAGCGATGATCATGCTGATCATTCTGGCAGCGGCCTTCTTGAACTTCGTGCTTGCCGTCATCGGCCTCGCGGCCGCATTCCAAAGCTTTATCGAAGGCCTGGGCCTGTCCCCGTTTCAGGTGTTGTTGATCATTATCGCCATCTATCTGGTGATGGGTTGTTTCATGGAGAGCCTGTCCATGTTGATCACAACGACCCCCATTGTCGTGCCGGTGATCGTCGCCCTTGGGTACGATCCGATCTGGTTCGGTGTGGTGCTGATGTTGCTGCTGGAAACCGCTTTGATCACACCGCCCATTGGGCTGAACCTCTATGTTGTGCAATCCATCCGCAAAAGCGGACCCATCAAGGACGTGATCAATGGGGCGATCCCCTTTGTCTTCGCTATGTTCGTCATGATCGGCCTTGTGATTGCGTTCCCCTCGATGGCGCTGTGGCTGCCATCTCTTCTGTAAAAATTTGCGATAGGAAAGTCCCATGGATCTTAAGAATAAGACGATCATTATCACCGGCGGTGCACGCGGCATTGGTGCGGCCTTAGCCACACGGTTCGCCAAGGAGGGTGCAAAGGTTGTTGTCGCCGATCTGGACGAAGGTGCGGCTCGTGCAACCGCTGCCGAGTTTGATGGCTTGGGCGTGGCATGCGACGTCACCAAGGAGGCCGATGTGCAGGCGTTGGTTCAGCAGGCAGAGCAGCACTTTGGCTCGGTGGATATGTTCTGCTCAAACGCGGGTGTGTGTTTAGGTGAGCCATCACATTCAGCCTCGGCCAGTAATGACACCTGGGGCCTTTGCTGGGACGTTCATGTGATGGCGCATGTCTATGCCGCCCGCGCGGTTCTGCCAGGCATGATCGAACGCGGGAGCGGCTATCTGCTGCAGATGTCTTCGGCTGCCGGGTTGCTGAGCCAAATCGGTGATGCGGCCTATTCTGCAACCAAACATGCGGCCATTGGGTTCGCTGAATCCGTCGCGATCACCCATGGCGGTGACGGGATCAAGGTTTCGGTCATTTGTCCGCAATATGTGGCAACCCCGATGCTGGGGTATGCCGATAAAGGCGCATCAAGCGATCTGCCGGGTGTGATCACGCCAGAAGCACTTGCTCAAACCGTGGTTGAGGGTGTTGCGCAGGAAAGCTTCCTGATTTTGCCGCACGCGGATGTCGCGCAATTCATCCAATTCAAGTCTGCCAACTACGACAAATGGCTGGGCGCGATGCGAAAACTGCGCAGCAAAATTGTAGACGAGATCGGGTCCACAGATCTGGAAGCCATGCACAAGCTGGTGTGATCGTTATGACGCCTCACCTTCGCTTTGAGACATACGCCAACCAAAAAGTCAGCATCGGCGGGCAAAAAATCTGCTTTAGCACCAACGGAATTGCAGTGACGCCGGAGCGGCCCACACTTGTTCTGGTGCACGGTGCCGGAGGGTCCAAACTCGACTGGCCGCAATCTTGGCGGAGTGTGGCCGAGGCGACTGCCCCTTTTGGCCTTCCCTCAATGACGGCTGTTCTGCCCGGTCAAGGGGGGCAAGCGCTGCACGCGCATCCCGTGATTGCGATTGATCTTACGGGCCATGGTGGCTCGGGTGGTCAAAGCCTGAGTGAAATCGACAGCTACGGTGCAGTTGTGATCAGGTTCATTGAAGCGCTTGGTTTAGAAAACGTCTGCCTAGTGGGGCACTCAATGGGTGTCGGCGTTGTCTTGTCAGCCGCGTTGCAATCGTGCGCGCGGATTTCCTCACTCTGCCTGATCGCCGGGGCGGCGCGCATGCCAGTCACACCCGAATTGCTGAAGGGGTTGCAGAACCAAACCGAAGATACCGTCGCCGCCATCGCCCGCTCTTGCTGGCACAAATCAACGCCAGAACACTTCGTGAAGACCACACAGCAAAGGATGATGTCTGCCGGAGGAAACGTTCTGCTGAACGATTTCACGGCATGTTCAAAACTGGACCTGAGCGCAAAGTTGGCAGCGCTTCAAGTCCCGACATTGATCCTTGCATCGCAGGAAGATCGCTTGGTGAAAACCGCTGAAATCAATGCCATGGCGCAAGCTATTCCAAAGGCTCAGCTTCAAATCTTCCATGAATGCGGACATTTCCTTCATGTTGAACGCGCGTCAGTGGCCGCGGCTGCACTCGCAGGGTTCCTTGCGAACGCAGCCTAGTTGCCAAGTCATTCCGCAGCAATGGGTTTGGTCGGGATGTCCACCAGCTTGCCGCGTGGGATCAGGCGGTCAGCGTCATACATCGGCAGGGTGCAGAGCTCACCGCTTTGGGTGGACCCATCGGCGCAGAGTACCTTGACCTGCGTGCCGGGACCCTGTGCGGGGTCGTCCATGCGCACGATGCAGACACCGCAGCCCAGATAGGGCGAATAGCCCGAGGAGCAGACTCGACCGACCTCTTTGCCATCAATGGTCATGACGCGTCCAAGCTGTGCGACACCGCCGGTGACCCGCATGCCCCATGTGCGGCAGGATTTATCGGCGGCCTCCAGCGCTTTGCGGCCAACAAAATCGCGATCATCAAATGCGACAAAACCGCCAAGACCCGCCTCGAACGGCGTCGTGTCCGCCCCGAAATCCGACCCAGCGTTGAGCAACCCGGCCTCGATCCGCCGCGCGCGGAATACTGGTGTTCCGGTCAGCAGAATGCCGAAGGCAGCACCTGCCTCCATGATCTTGTCACCGATGGCGGGGATGTCAGTGTCGGGCAGCATGTAGACTTCCCAGCCTAATTCGTTGGTGAAGCCCGAGCGGCTGATCCAGCAGGCCTGCCCCGCGATGGAAACCTCGGCGCAGTCGAAATAGCGGAAAGGATCGGGCATGGGGCCGTCCAGCACAGCAGCCAGCAAGTCCAGCGACCGTGGGCCTTGAATCTGGCTGACCCAGACATTCGGGTCGTGGATTTTCACGTCCAGCCCTTCGGCGTGTGCCTTGTACCAACTGAACAGGTCGCCGTCGGCCTGCGCCATCCAGAACCTGTCTTCCGCAAGCCGCAGCAGCACCCCATCCGTGATCATGCCGCCATCGTGATAGCAGGCGAACTGATAGGAACAGCGCCCCGGCTTCACCTTGCTGACGCTGCGGGTGAACACTTTGTTCAGCAGGGTTTCGGCATCTGGCCCGCTAATCTCGATTGGCAATTCGCCGGTGTGGCGAAAAATTACGTTGGTGCGCACCGCCCAATACATCTCGTCATCCGTGGCCGTGTCGAGTTTCTCCGGCGTCAGGCGCGAGTTGTAGAGCGTGTATTCGGGATCATAGGGCAGCTCCATGTAGCTCAGCGGATGTGCAGGCATGGTGCGGGCCAATTCGCGCGGGCGCGCGCCCTGATTGGGGAGCGCCTTAGCGACGAAGCGGAAGTGGGAAAGGTCAGTTGTCATATTGTTCACCGTTCAGAGTTGTTAGACGCCTGCGGGTGATCTTCGACAAGGACAGATGGGTGCCACGCATTAAGTTGGCAATATTGGACCAATTGCGCTCAGCGCAAATCTAATGATTTGCACAAGTCGTTCGAAAAAATTAGACAATAATCATGCGCTTTCGTTCTTATGATGCCCTCAAGATCTTTGATGCCGTTGCCCGCACTCTGTCGATGACCAAGGCGGCGGACGAGATGCATCAATCGAAAGGGTCGATCAGCTACCAAATCAACAAGCTTGAAGCCGAGCTAGGCTTTCGCCTGTTCGAGCGCGCGCACGCGAAACTCGAACTGTCCGAGGAAGGCCGCAGATTGTGGCACGTGTCCCAAACGGCCCTGAGCCAGATCGACCGTGAAATCGAAGACCTGCGCGGCACGGCCTCGGGTGCCGTGACCGTTGGCGCACTGACCTATTTCTCGTCGCGCTGGCTGTCACCAAGGCTCACCCGTTTCTTCGAGGCCAATCCCGGTATAAGCCTGCGCATTGAGCCGATCAATTCCGTCGACATGATGAGGTCGGCGAAGGTCGACATGGCAATCCTCTGGGGAATTGGCGGCTGGGAGGGTCACAAGAGCGAACTTCTTCTGTCCCTGCCCGCTGTGCCAACCGCCAGCCGTGCAGTTGCTGAGCAGGTCAGGCAGCTTGGATTGGCCGAAGCGGTCAAACAGCTTCCGCTCTTGGGTGACAGCTCCGGCGATGCGGGGTGGCGCGCCTGGCACAAAGCTGCGGGGCTACCTTACGCCCCCAGCCGATCCAGCCTGACGATCCCTGACTCGGGCAGCCGCGTGCAGGCGGTGGTGGATGGTCAGGGGTTGGCGCTTTGGGATGATCTGATCGCGCCAGAAATTGACGACGGAACACTTGTCAGATTGTCCGACATCCGAGTTGAAAATGCGGGTTACTTTGTCATTTTCACGGATCAGCCGATGTCTCAGGGCGCGCAAGGCTTCTTGGACTGGTTGCGGGCTGAAAATGATCGCAGCGAGAGGCGGGCTTGAAATCCTGTGGACGTTAAGCTCATGAACGGCGGTTTCAGGGAAATTTGCAAGAACACCGCGCGCTCT
Organism: Ascidiaceihabitans sp.; assembly: GCF_039986515.1. Classification (NCBI taxonomy): domain Bacteria; kingdom Pseudomonadati; phylum Pseudomonadota; class Alphaproteobacteria; order Rhodobacterales; family Paracoccaceae; genus Ascidiaceihabitans; species Ascidiaceihabitans sp. The sequence continues at coordinate 27,310 of NZ_JBDWQO010000016.1, forward strand.
GCGCTGAATTTACCAAGGTTTTCTGCGTCAGCGAAAGAGGCAAAAGCAAAAAGGCGGGATTGTTCCGCAATTTTCGAATTCATGGATTCAGATTTGCTGCGCGTTGCATGAACGGCTGCTGTTTCCGCTGCCAGGCAGCATAAAACCTTTCGCCGCTTCGGAAAAATCTCTGCTGCGAGCGCACGCAGCGAGAAATCGCCACTTCTGCAATGGGCTGATATTGTTGAAAAACTCCGTTTTTGACGAAATCGGTGAATTTTTTGCCCGTACAGCGCGACCAACTCTTCGAGGCCAGGGGTTCGGCCAAATTGGACTTTTGCCGATCATGTGGCAGCTCACTGCGCCTCATGCCAAATCTCATCTGACTTTTCGGTATCATGGGTTCTTTCCGAAAAATTGCGACATCTGAAATTCGGAGTTTTTCAACAGAATCGGCTCTTCGGTTGCACTAGCTGCGGGCGACACGAACGTCTGCAATGCACGCCGGGTTCATTCAACCACACCAGTACAGAAAAAGGGGAACCGTGATCCCACGGCTCCCCTTTCGGTTCAGATCGTCTCCCCCTCGCGCGCCGATTAGGCGACCAGCGACAGCCCCTTGCCCGCGTCCTGCGGCTGCTCACCACTGTCGATGAACGGGATGATCGAGAAGGTCTGCCCGCCGCGCTGCTCTTCGTTCTGCACGGCGTTGACGCGCAGGTCGCCATCGGGCGTGTTGATCAGCAGCGACAGGTAGTCATTGCCCGTGCGGTTGCTTTTGGCCATCCACGCCGAGCCGACGCGGATCGGCGTGCCCCGGGGCGAGCTGACCTCGATCCGGTAATCGGGGTGGGTCTCCTCGGATTTATAGCTGTTCTCGATCAGCATGAACTCCAGATCGAACATCATGTTGGCGATGTAGCCGGTGAAGGCGTTGTCCGCGTCCATGGCGGTGAGCTCGCCCGAGATCGAGCCGGATTTCATCAGGCCGTTCGAGACCAGCGGGATGATCTCGAATTCGCCGCTCTCGGCCGCGCGCGCCTCTTTCGTCTGCACCGCGTTGACCCGGAACGGACCCAAGCCGACATCGATCTGCATCGAGATGTAGGGATTGCCGCTGGTATTGCCGGTCTCGTTCCAGGCCGTGCCGATGCGCACCTTGCGGCCTGATTTGTTGACTGCCGTCACGTCGTAATCCGGGCTGCGTTCGGACATCTTCGGGCGGTTTTCAAGCTGGATGGCGATATCGAAACGTGTCGAATGGATCATGCCGGTGTACTGAGCGGCTGCGGTCTCGACGTTGCGGGTGAGGGTTCCTGCTAACATGGGATGGTTCCTTTTGGATTGGCCGGTGCCTGACGTTCTTGCCAGCGCATCCGGGATTGCTTTCTCGACCCCTTGAGGGATCACAAATCAGAAAGCCTGCTTTCCTTTCAGCCCCGCCCACGGGTCAAAGCTGCCGTCCGAGTGGGAATGCCCCCGCGCCTCCGGGTGCAACGCCCCGCCCTGCCCGTCTGGTCTTGATTGGCTGCCCGGATTTTCCGCGCCGTCCTCCGATCGCGCTATGAAGAACTCCGCCGCTTTTCCGTTCAACCCGTGCCCGCCCCGGTCGGTCAGACCGATGCAGCTACCATTCGGCAAATAGGTGATGAGGTACTGACCGAGCCGATCTTTGTGCACAACGTACCCGGTATTGGCCCAGTGAACGGTCTGGCCGGCATCGACGGCGGCCTTGATGTCTTCGAGTGTCATGATCTTTCCCCCCTTGCCTATTCTGCTGCTAATGAAGCGGCATCTGGTGCCTGCCTCACGATCCGGGCCAGAATGGTTCCCGTGTCGATCCCGTCCCCATGCGGCAGGAACACCCGCAGCTGGAAGGCAATGATCTCGGTGAAACACCCCATGGCCTTGAGGCCGTCGATCATGCCCCGATCCGCACCGCCCAACTCAAGGCGCATCTCGCCTGCGACGCGGCGACGGGTCAGGGTCAGACCCCGGCCCAGATCGACAGGCGCGGTGGTGCCGAGGGCGGCGGTCAGCATCTCCCGCGGTGTTTGCGGATTGGAGACGAGGAAGCGTGCGCGTAACGCTGCCTCCCCTTCCTCGCTCAGCGTCCGCCCGATCATCGGCGTCGCCCCGTCGGGCGTGACCCGGTAGATGCGCTCATTCGTGGTCGGAATATCCTTCCAGATCGGCAGCAGCAGCCCGGTCAGCAGGTAGAGCTTGGTCGTGGTGGTTTTTGGCAGGGATGCAGCCTCGGCATCCCAAAGTCCTGCAAACTCGGGCCTGCTGATCTCTTCCCAGGCCGAGGACTCGAACCGCGCCTCCTCCAGATAGCTCGACCCGTTTGGCCGCACCACCTTGCGCATCAGCGTGACGATGTCCTCGTCATACATCTGCATGGGCCGCGCCGAGATCAGCGCCGCGCGGCCGGAAGCGCGGTTGACCATGGGCAGCTTGTCGGGATTGCGCGACAGCGCGTCATCCGCCGACAGCACGTGCACCGGGTCCGTCACCTCAAGTCCGATGATCCGCGTGACCGCACCGGATTTCGGGCAGGTCCAGAGATCCTCGGTGGAGACCTGTTCGATCTTTTCGCCACGCAGGGTCTCCACGCCGAGATCGAGCGTGCCGGCCGCGCGCGCCCGTTCGGTCTGATCAGCGATCCGGCGCATGAACTCGGCAAAGAGCGCGTTCTGCATGTGGATGGGAAGGGCCAGAACCCGGTTCAGAAACCGCTGGATCGGGGGAAGCTCCTCAAGGAGCACCCCGTCCTTGTCGATCAGCCGCAGGGCCGTCCAGTCGGTGAAGCTCTCGTAGCTCATCGCCTCAGCGCGCCCGGCGGCAAGATCGGCGAAATACCCACGCAGCGCCGCCCGTGCGATCGGGCTTTCGAGATTGTCCTCCTCGCGGAACATGCCGTGCGAGCCGGTCTCGCGCTGACCCTTGGTCAAGGCCCCCAGCTGGTCGAGGCGCTTGGCTATAGTCGAGGTGAAACGCTTCTCGCCATGCACATCCGAGGTGCAGACCCGGAAGAAGGGCGCGCTGACCTGAGCCGAGCGATGCGTGCGCCCGAGCCCCTGGATGGCCGCATCCGCGCGCCAGCCGGGCTCCAGAAGATAGTGCCGCCGCCGCTTCTGGTTCTTCGCCGTTTGTGCCGCATGATAGGACCGGCCCGTCCCGCCCGCATCGGAAAAGATAAGGATATCCTTTTCGCCGTCCATGAAGGCTTGGGTCTCGGATGAATTGCTGCTGGCGGCGCGCTTCTCGATGAAGAGATGACCATCCTCGGCCTTCAAAGGGCGGATGGACCGACCCGTGACCTCTGCGACGGCCTCGTCGCCAAAAGCCCAGAGGATCTGATCGAGCGCCGAGGGGATCGGCGCCAGCGTCATCAACTCCATCATGGCCGCATCGCGCAGGGCGAGCGCCTCGCGCGAGACGACGAGCGCGCCGGTCTCATCCCGCAAGGGTTCCGCCACCATATTGCCGTCGACCTCGACCAGCTTTTGCGCATGGATCGGGAAGGCCTGTTCGAGGTAGCCCAGGACGTAATCGCGCGGCGTCAAGGCACCCTCGACGAGTTCATCCTCGGGGTCCATCGTCTCAAGCCGGCGTTTCAGCAGGCTCTCGCCTGTCGAAACCACCTGGATGACGCAAGCCTTGCCCGCTGCCAGATCGTCCTTGATCGCGCGGATGATGGTCGGGGCTTTCATGCCCATCAGGAGATGGTTGAAGAAGCGCTGTTTCGTGCTCTCGAAGCGGGACTTGGCCGAGGCGCGAGCGGCCGAGGCATTGGTCTCGCCAGAGGCGTCGTTGACGCCGGTCGCCGTCAGCGCGGCTTCGAGATTGTGGTGGATCGTTCGAAACGCACCCGCATAGGCGTCGTAGATCTCGATCTGGGCCGAGGTGAGCGCGTGTTCGAGCACGTCATATTCCACGCCGTCGAAGCTGAGGGCGCGGGCAGTGTAGAGCCCGAGCGTCTTGAGATCGCGCGCGACCACCTCCATGGCAGCGACACCGCCGGCTTCCATCGCAGAAACGAAGCTCTCGCGGCTTGGGAAGGGGTATTCGGGGCCCTGCCCCCAGAGCCCCAGCCGCGCGGCATAGGCCAGGTTGTGCACGCTCGTGGCACCCGTGGCCGAGATGTAGAAGACGCGAGCGCGGGGTGCTGCCAGTTGCAGCCGCAGGCCAGCAAGGCCCTGCTGGGAGGGTTTGACCCCCCTGCCCTGCTCGGACCCGGCCGCGTTCTGCATGGCATGGGCCTCATCAAAGGCCAGTACGCCTTCAAAGTCTTCGCCCATCCAGCCGAGGATCTGGCTCAGTCGCGTGGTGCCGCATTTGCCCGCGGACCGCAGCGTGGCGTAGGTGACGAAGAGGATTCCGTCGCCCATCGGGACGGGCTGATCCGGTTTCCATTTGGAAAGTGGCTGAATGTCGGCAGGCGAGCCGCCGAGATCGGTCCAGTCGCGGATCGCGTCCTCAACGAGCGTGGCGGATTTGGAGACCCAGATCGCCTTCCTGCGTCCGGCCAGCCAGTTGACAAGGATGAGCCCTGCGCATTCGCGCCCCTTGCCGCAACCGGTGCCGTCGCCGAGGAAGTAACCAAGGCGATAGGCCCGTGCATTAGGGTCATCATCGGCGCGCGTCAGCTTGGTCTGGTCGTCATCGATGATAAACCGACCGGGCAGGTCGCGCCCATGGGCATCATGCGCCATGATGATGGTCTCGAGCTGCGCCTCGGAGAGATCTCCCTCCTCGATCAACCGTGTGGGCAGGCGCAAGTCATCACTGCCCGTGTTTGAGGGCATGGGCGGGGCAACCGAGGCCATGGCGATGCTTTCAACGAGCGGCGTGGGATGTTCCTGCGCACCCGCGATCTCGATCCGCTGCGGACGGTAGCGCGCATAGATGTCCGAGACCGGCGTGTTGTCGCGCGGGATATCAAGGCTCGTGAAAACTAGCGGGACAACGGCATTGGCCCGGGGTTTGGAGGCGGCGACAGGCGCAGCGGCGGTCTTGCGCGGAGCAGAGGATGGAACGGTCGGCCGCCCGTTAGGGATCGCCGCTGCCTGTTGTACGGGGCGCATCTCGGTCCGGGTCGCGGCCACAGCATCAACATATGCCAAGGCTTCATCCAGATCCCGCACAGGGACGCGGATCATTTCGCCGCCCTCCTGCACCTTGTCGAAGACCATGAGCTGGGTTTCGACAGAGGTGCCGAGCTTGCGGTAGACCTGCCCCGGCATCGTCAACGCCAAGCGCGGCGTCAAGAGACCGCAGGCGCGGGACCAATGCGCGGCATCGCGTTCGGGCGTGAATCCCGGCGGCATGATCGCCACAAGCCGCCCGCCGGGTGCCAGACGCTTTGCAGCCGCGATGAGATGCTTGGCGGCGATGTGTTTGTCCCGGGAGCGGTCGACCGAGGAGGCGAAGGGCGGATTCATCACCACGACGTCGGGTAGAAGCGGCGACTGCAGCAGATCGTCGATATGCTCGCCGTCATGGCCCGTCACCTCGCCGCCGAAAACCGCGCGCAGGAGGCGCTGGCGAAAGGGGTCGATCTCGTTGAGCAAAAGCGTGGCACCAGCCCGGGCGGCGAAAGCGGCCAGTGCACCGGTGCCCGCCGACGGCTCCAGCACGGTCTCGCTCTTGCGGATCGCCCCGGCCCGCAAGACCAGCGCCGCGAATGGCAGCGGCGTGGAAAACTGCTGCAGACGGATCTGCTGCTCTGACCGGCGGGTTTCCGTCAGCAGCCGCGAGGCAAGCAGCTTTGCAGCGGCGATGTCATCTGCCACGCCGTTCCCACGCAGCAGCACTTGGACAGCCGCGGCCTGCATCAGGTCATAGGCCATGCGCCAGTCCCAGGCACCGCCGGCATCGCTGCCATGAAACGTCTCGCGCATGATGCGCGCGAGCGCTGAGCTACGCAGGGGTTGGTGGTCGATCTCCGCGCCGATCTGCGCGAGCGCAGAGGCGAGGTCAGGGTGGGAGATCGAGAGAGCCGGGTTTGCCGGTTTGGGCTTGGTCATGGGGGTTTCCTTTGGATTAGGGTCTGAGTTCCAAAGGACAAAAAGCCCACTTTCGCTTTTCAGGGTGACGGGGGTCAGACCGCGCTGACCTCCAAGGCTTGCTCAGGTCTTGGGTTCGACCTGCCGCTTCGCATCAATCAATGCCTGTGCGGCCTGCATAACCTGAACCTGAGATGTTCCCGTGCATTCCTCCTCCAGCGCGGCCTGCACCTTCGCGCGAAACCACGCGTCATACGAATTGACATCAGCCGCCACGGAAATGCTCCTCGAGCCCGATATCCAGCAGCTTGCCGAGGTCATCGGGCATGTCTGCAACGTGCACGGCAATTGGGAAACGGTGCCCCGTCAGGTCAGGCGCGCATTGCTCCTCTAACCCGAGGTGCTGCCTATCCTTTTCCGCCTCAATCATTGTGCTTTCTCCGACCGTATTATCAGCCGATGCTACATCTTCCAGCGGGGCGTCGTAAACGATAATGCCAAAGGGTCACAGCAAGCTGGCCCACTTACCGATCGGGCACCGCTTCAAGGGAAGTTTCGAACCGCTTGCCCGCCGCTGCAGCTTCTTTCAAGAGCGCGTCGAAATTGTCAGGTGGATTGCCATCTTCCAACATCCCTTTGAACGTCGCATAGGCATCCGTCTTGCTGCCGTAGGCGCGCAGGGTCTTGTCGTCGTTCACCCAGGCCACCACGATGACCTTCGCATCGCTGTTGAACCGATAGAACAGCCGATACTGCTGGAAGAATTTCGCCCGGAACCAGTGCTTGCGGTGATCGCCGAGTGTGCCGCCTTGCCGGAAGGCGGCGGCACCCGGATCTGCCGGTATGGCCTCGGTGACCAGCTTGAAAATGGCGGCCAGCCGTTTCGTCGGGTTTTTCTTGCGCCAGGTCTTAGGATCGCGTGCCTTACGCGCCTCGACCTCTTCAATCAGCCCTTCGAGCTGATCCAGAAAGAGCGGATGCGCATAAATCGACCATCCGTTTACGACAAGGGGCGCTTGGGCGGGCACGCTATCGCCGCTCATTCATCCTCGAGTGATAGCGGCGCATCGAGATCGACGTCAACGTCTCCGACCAGTGCTGCAAGACGGTCATGCAAAGCCCCATCGAACGCCCGAATGCGGTCCGGATGCGCCTTGATATCGGCCTCGACAAAATCGAGAAAGGCTCCGAGCACGGGATCTTCCTCGTCGCTGCGCACGGGCTCGATATAGACCCTGCCACTCGGCTCGGTGCAGTAACGAATCTGGTCGCCCTTGCCCAGCTTGAGCTGTTTGCGCACACCCGCCGGCACGGTCGTCTGATACCGATCCGTGAGTTTCGAGACATCTTGTGCGAGGGCTGTCATGGCAGTCTCCTGAAGAAAAGGGTCTTTGCTGCCCGCGATAGGTAATGCATTTGCATTGCCTTGTCAAGACAAGCCGCAGCATCTGCTGTCGCCGGGCAGGTCGATGAACCGTCCGGCGCAGGACCTAATTTCGCCCCGCCAGGAACTCCGCCAGCACCGGGCTAGCCGCACCTTTCGCGGAGCTGAGCAGCTCCGAACCCGCAAGCGAGGCCTTCGACAGGCGTACGAGCCCACCAGTTTCCTCGATGCGGTAGCAGCGGCGCTTTTGCCGCCCGCGCCTGTAGTGGGTCGCGGTGACAATCTGGCAGGTACTGCCATCGGTGAGCGTCACAGGTGCTGCGAGCCTGATCTTGTCGCCTTCCTCGTAGTCCGGGATCGCAGCCCAGTCCTGGCAGCGCTGGCGCCAGGCATGAGCATAGCTGTCCGGGTCTTTCAGGTCGGAGAGGAGCTCGATCAGCCCAAGGGGAGCACGAGACTCGTTCGGGCCAGCACTTTCCTCCATGTCCTTGTAGCCCCAGCAGCCGTCATCGTATCGGGTGAGGAAGACAGCACCGAAAGTGATGGAGCCATCCGCATCGGTGACATAGGTCGTGTCTTCGACCGGCGAGCCATCGATACTTGTGACCTTTGCCGCCGCGTACCAAGTCGAACCCACCTTGCAGGCTTTGACCAGTTCCGTCTTGCGCCTATCGCTCTCGAAGGTGCAGAGCCGGGCAATCTCCGCTTTCTCATCCGCGTAGGTCTGGACGCGGCGATCGGTATAGAAGAGCCATCCCATCTCAGAGTCCTTTCTCTCATTGGGGAAATTGTTGTCGTCAATGTCCCGAGAGGGCCGCAGGCCTGGCAGGGTATTGGCGATGCTTGTTTGAGAAAGGGCGCGTTACGCCGCCCTCCGGTCATCGATTTCCATCAGCGCATCGAGCGGCACGCGGTAGGGCTGCATGGCGTCGAAATCCTCGCAATTGCCGCAGTTCTGCACGATCGCGAAGGTATCGCAGGCATCCTTGAGGATGACCCGGAAGGTGCCGCCGAGGCCCGAGGGCACCTCGTAGGTCCCGCCGATGAGATAATCCGAGGCCCGGCGTACGAAGACGCGGATGCTGTGGCCATCGGTGGCGAGCCGGATCGCCCCCCGCCCCCGGTCGATGAGCACCTGCACGTCATCCAGGATGTCGGTGTAGAACTGGCCGGTCAGATCGCGAAACGCCATGCGGCGCTGCGCCATCCAGTCGGTATCCCGAAACGGGTTCATGCCGTCGGCGAAGGCGAAGGAGGGATCTGCCTGTTCGGTGGTGACGATACGGGTGGTCGTGCCATCGATGCCGTTTGAGCGCAGATGCACACCATTGCCGACGATCAGGATCAGGGCGGGCCTGTCCACGGGCCCGTTCCAGTTGGGCAGGAAGGTCTTGCAGGCGCGCGCATGGGCGATCTGTGCCGCAACAGCGGACGCAGAGAACTTGAGAATAGCCATGGGGATGTCTTTCGGTTGGGTGTGGGAGGGTCGACCCGCGCGGGAAATGCCTCGCGCGGGTCGCGTGAGGACTCAGGCCGCTTGCGCGACCTCGCTGTCAGGCTCGGGAGATTCCGAGGCGGGCTCCGCCTCATCACAGACGACACCGGCGGTCTGCATCATCGGCGGGCACCAGGCGGCTACGGCAGCGCGCTGCGCGTCCGTGAGTGTGGCGAACGGCTCTGCAAAGAGCTTGTCGCAGAAGGCGACGATCTCCTTCTTGCTCGACGAGGCCAGCGTCACCGCCTCCTGGGCCAGACCCAGATCCTCGCCGAGGATCTTCAGGAGCCATGCCTTTTTGAAGCGATTGAAGAGCGCCGCGTTCGGCGTCCAATGCGCGCGGATATCGGGCATGATCTCGATCTCGAACGCATGCATCAGGCTGTCGCGCTGGCGGTCCCGCGCGAAGCAGGACTGCGTGGTGCTGGCCGTGGCATAGGCGACGAGCTTGGCCTTCTCCCCTGCTTCGAGCGCGCGAAACGCCGCGAACTGATCGGCGGGCGGGCGGGTATCATCGAGCCACGAGAGGTCCAGCACATCATGCGCCGCGGCCACCTGCGCGAGGGAGGTCTCGTCAATCTCGTCCATCTTGGCGTGGTTGCGGTATTCCTTGCGGGCATCGATCTTGATCGCCTGCGTGACACTCATGCCGCTGGCCAGAACGTCGCTCACCAGCTTGAAGAGCGTCAGATCGAGCGTGGCTTCCGGATGCAGCGCCATCGCGGCGCCAAGGGCCATGGCCCGCTCGGTCTTGAGGTCCTCGGCCAGTGAGGCTGGATAGGTGATTTCGCCGGCGTCCGGGGCCTCTTCCCCGGTCGGGCTAGCCGAAGAGCCGCGCGCGCCCTCCTCTTTCACGGTGTCTTCCGGGCGGACGAGACCAACATGGAGCGTGATCTGCCCACCCTGCCACGACGCGATCACCCCGGACCGCGCGAGGTCCTCGGTGCTGTAAGCCTCCTGCAGATCGCGGGCTTCCTCTTCCAGAGCGTCCACGCGCTCGTAAAGGGCATTGTAGGCACCGTCCTCGAGCCCCTCATCCTCCATCTGGAGCTGCAGTTTATCAAGCTCGGCAGTGATCTCATCGATGCGCTTCTGGGCGGATGCATCCGGCACGATCGGGCCGGGATAGACGCGGCCATAGTCGGCCATGGTCGCGTAATCATAGCGCACCATCGCATCGGCCCAGGCGAAGCCCAGCCTCATACGGGCGTCCTCGGCGGCTGCACCGAGCTTCTCAAGCAGGATGGTCTCGACCAGCGCCGCATCCTCGAGCACGGAATGCTCTTCCAGAAGGTCAGCCGCGACTGCGCCGCCACGCGCCTCGTAGTCCGCGCGCACGAAAGCCCCGATATCATCGCTGACCTGCACCCCGCGGGATTTGAGCGCCTGTCGAACGGTATAGGCCTGTAGATAGCCGCCGTCCTTCGTGAGCGCCTCAAAGATCTCGCGCTGCGCCTCCTGGCTCGGGTGCTCGGCGAAGGCCTTCATCGTGTCGAGCGTGATCACCTTGGCCCGGGCCGCGGCGCGGATGTCGGGGTGGATAAGGCCATAGCGCAACCGGCCTTTCACGGCCGCCACCGTGGCGCCGAAGGTCTTTGCGATGGTCTCGGGCGTCTGGCCGTCGACCTCCATCATCCGGGCGAAAGCCTCGAACTCGTCGATGGCATTCATCGGTGCCTGGGTGATGTTCTCGGCCAGCGACAGCGCCGTGGTGACGTCGCAGTCCTCCGGCACAAGGCGGCAGTCGACCTTGGTTTTCGCCGTGAACCCCTTGCTGGCCTTGTCGGCGATCAGCTCCTTCAGGGCTGCATGGCGCCGGCCACCAGCGAGGACAGCATATTTCCCGTCAAGCTTCTGGACCAGGAGCGGCTGGAGCAGGCCCAGCACAGCGATACTGGCCTTCAGATGCGCGATGTTCTCGGGGTCATAGGTTTCCGGCGCGTTGCTGCGCACGTTGGCTGGATGCGGGACCAGATCGCCGATGGCGACGGTGAGAGGGGCAAAGCTTGTGGTCATGGGATATCCTTCCAGGTGGGTGAGATGCGGCCCGCGCGCTTGCGCGTGACCAATCCCCGGCTTCAGGGATCACCAAGACAAAAGGCCCACTTTCCCTTTGAGGGGTCAGTGGGCCTTCATCGCCTGGGGTATCAGGAGGGGGAGGGGGAGGAGCCCCCTGCCCTTCTACCAGTCGCGCGCCAGCATGATGGTCAGCACGCGCATGGTGGTGGCGGGATTGTCCGGGGTCTCGGCGCCATAGCGGAAGTCGGAATCCGCTTCGTACAAATCCAGTTTCCAGAACACGGTCTCGCCCCGGATCTCGACCGCCCCGAAATCGTGCCAGCCCTCGGGATCATTCTCAGGCTCGAACGTGGCAAACTCACCGGTTGCCTTGACCGCCTCGGCCATGAAGCCATCGCTGGCCTCCATTAGCGAGCGGGTCACATGCATCCGGCCCTGGATGGGCTGGGCGGGCGGCACTCCAAGGCACGCGAGCTTGCGAAACGCGTCGTTCTGCGCCGCGATCACACTCGGATCCGGACGGTCTGTGGACCTGTCGCGTATTTGTGCCGCCCCAAGTGCTCGTTTAGGCCACTTTTCGCTCGAAGGCGACGGGGCTTTTCCAGCCCAATGCTGAGTGCCTTCGGCGTGGATTGTAGAAGCCGTTGATGTATTCGAAGATGGCCAT
>NZ_JBDWQO010000017.1:0-17450 GCF_039986515.1 Ascidiaceihabitans sp.
CAACTGGGAAACCAAAGGCATCGTTGTGCTCCCAAACGGCTTCAAAACTGACATCGACCAGCTTGGCACCGGCCTTGCCAAGAACCGACAGTTGTTTTTCGATTGCCGCCGCGACTGCTGATTCAAGATCATCAAAAAACCGATCTTTTGGAACGCCCAGCGTAACCTGAGAGAGATCAACAACCTCTGCACTCCCATGCTCGCTGCTAAGAACGTTATCCATCAACGCAATGTCACGTACAGATCGCGCAAGTGTGCCGACGGTATCGCGGGTATGGGAGATCGGCAAAACACCGTCGCTGTCATAGCGTCCAGTTGTCGGGCGAAACCCGGCAACACCGCATAAAGCGGCTGGAATACGACATGAGCCACCCGTGTCGGTTCCAAGCCCGATAGGGAATATCCCCGCCGCAACAGCAGCTGCGGTACCGCCAGATGAGCCGCCCGCGATCATCTCTGGATCAGCTGGATTACGTACTGGGCCTGTGACCGCATTATTGGAGGTGATGCCGAATGCAAGTTCGTGCATTGCCGCCTTGGCCGCGATGAAGCCCCCCGCACCTTCGATCCGATTTACGACGCCCGCGTTGAATTTGGGTGTCTGATGCAACAGCGATTTGGTTCCACCCGAGGTGGGGTATGTATTCGTATTGATGTTGTCCTTTGCAAGAACCGGAAGCCCTGCTAACGCGCCTTGGGGATTAGCACTCAGAGCTTTGGAAACAGCGGGCTCTAATGCAATCGCGCGAAAACTCTGAAGTGCATTTAGGTGGCTGTTCTGCGCTGCCTGTTCGAGCACTGATTGCGCATATTCCGCCGGGCTAACCGCCCCGCTCTTGAAAGCTTCAATCGTCGAAACACCGTCTAGTGATGATAAATTTTGTGGCACGCAAACCTCCCTGTCTCGTTAGAAACAAGGATAGAAGCGGCTGGACACCTTAGGCTATCATCACAAATGATGATTTTTTTCGGCTAGGAACAAGGCCAGCTGCGAGCGTCTGTTGAGGCCGGATTTGCGAAAAATCGAAGCGATATGTGTGCGCAAAGTTGGTTTGGAAAAGCCCAATTTCCCGCAAATCTCATCGTCGGTCTGGCCTGTAACAAGCAAATCGGCAACTTCGGCCTCGCGCACGGTAAACCCGACATCATCTCCAATCTGTGAAAACCGCAAAGAAGGGGCTTTGTCGCTATTGCTGCGCGCGCGGATCAGGGCATTCACCAGACTGGGACCGATTGCATCAACAATCTGAGCATCGCGTTGTGTGAAATCTTCGCGGTTGGCACCGCGCCAGATGCGCAAGTCTCCGATATTGTCGCCACGGTCAAATGCAAAGTAGTTCAGCCCATAGCACAACCCGTCTTGTTTAAGAAAATCGTTAAAGAACTCGGTACGGACTAAACGGTCATGTCGCATGACCTCGCTGACGGGTGTCGCTTTACGCCGCTTTTGCAAGATCGGCGTGATAGGATCGTGAAACTGGAAATAACTTTCGTAACGACGCAGATTGTCGTCGGTCATGTTGAGCTGAACACAGGACACAAATTCCTGATTGGCATCATCCCAAACATAAGAGGCAAAATGATCCGCCTTAAGGAGGTCCAGCAATTTTTGACCGACCCGCTGGCGCACTTCCAAATGGTCAAATTCACCACTCAGGTCATGCATGATCGAAAAGACTAGCTTTGATTCATCATCAGTCAGGTTCATGGGTTCGGAGCCTATGGCATTTCAAAGGTAAAGTCACAGGCGCGACAGAAATTTACAAGTTTCACACAATGCAGTTGAAAAGGGGGTTGCAAACAGCACGCGCTTCGCAGAAAGAAGCGGATGCTAAGAATCGCCTTAGATCCGTTGGAAGGCTTTGATTTTTGGGCTGTCCGTTCTATTGATGGAAGCTGCCATTCGGCCATTCGCATCCTAAGAATCAATGGCTGCTATCAGTTTCGAAGCCGTTTAAGCCTAACGATCTTCGATAAGATACGGGTCAATGGGTAGATCGGCGATTTCCCGTTTGTTCATCTTGCGAATATCGGGATGCGAAAGCGGGTCGCGCCTCCAGCGGTCTTCGTGGTGATCGACGTGAACCTGAATTACCCTGATGAGACGCCAAATAACCTTCAGTAAATTGGTAGATTTGATGTATAGCATTTCTAAAGTAGAACGCAGAGTAAGCTAAATTTGTATCGAAAAATTGTCGATAGAAGTGTAGAAAAACTATATGAAAAAGCTCTACGGAATTCATCTAAACGGGCTCAGGGCTATCGAGGTACTGGGACGCTGCGGAAGTCTGCGCGACGCGGCTCAGGAACTAGGCGTTACGTCTGGAGCGGTGAGCCAGCAGATTATCAAGGCAGAGGCGCAGCTAGACTGCCGGTTGTTTGAGCGGAATCCAAAGGGGATGGTGCCGACCAAAATCGGGCAACAGGTCGCTGAGCAGCTAACGCAGGGCTTTCTTTCTTTGGCACACGGTGTCGCTCTTGCAACGGAGAAGAGGCCTGACGCGATCACCATTGCCGTACCTCCCATATTTGTCGGAAAGTGGCTGGTTTGGCGGTTGGACCGCTTCAATCAGGCTCATCCAGAGGTCAAAGTACGAATCGACGCATCGGTCGATCTTGTGGACCCGCGCATGGGCGAGGCCGATGCCTGTATTCGCGTCGGCTATGGAGATTGGTCCGGCGTTTTGGCAGATGAGCTATTCCCTCAACGGGTCTTTCCGGTATGTGCGCCACACCTAGCCCAAAGAATAAATGGTCCAGAGGATCTGCGGCAGGTTCCGATTGTCCGGGACACGAACACAATGTTCGGATGGGATGTATGGTTGAAGCCAAACGAGATGACAGAAGAATGTCTCGGGACTGGCCCAGAATACTCCGACGCGGCGTTGTGCCTGGACGCAGCAATCGCAGGTCAGGGTATCTTTCTAGCTTGGGAAACGCTTGCACAAGACGCGTTGGCCATGAACCAATTGGTCGCCCCATTCCCGGGTCGCTTTCGCACCGGAATCTCCTATTGGTTTGTCGAGCCTGAAGACTGGCGCAGATCCACACCGGTTGCCGCCTTCCGAAGCTGGTTGGTGGATGAGCTCGCGGGCGGGCGCAAATGACCCTCCTGCGCTCAATCGCCGTGACCGGCAGCGCAGGTCGCGTAGGCTCTGGAATTTGCAGCCTCGCAAGAAGACAAGGGCTGCGTGTTGTCGGGCTGGACAAACGTCCAGATAGACCGTATTTACGAAAGCTCCTCTGCTCAACGACGTTGGCATTGGCAACCGATGGACAACATACAGGCCGCGACCAAAATCTACCATGACTAGCTAGACCGAACGTTCCTGCAACCTGCAGAATCGGTCGAGTTGGACTCATTCCTGCCGTTCTCCGCTTCGCGGCATCATAGGGAGATCCGACAACGTTGCATCGTCATTCACGGCCCTAAGCTGCCTTTCGCGAGCTGGACCGACGTTGCGGTGCGGCTTCCCCGAAGCAGACATTGATCGGTCGCGCAGCATTGTGATGGAACCGATGACTACAATGCGGACTTTCCCGACTTTCACCGCGGCTGAGCGAATAGCATTTCGACTTTCTTTCGCAGCCGCATCGAGATCACATACTGCTTGGTCTTGGCAATATCACGGGCAACCTGTCGGGCATCTTCATGTTCTTCGCGGGTGATCTTGCGTGCATCTGCTTTGGGGCAGCATTTCATTTTGGACGGACAAGCCTGACAGGTGTGTTTCAAAGCCTGATACTTGGCGACGCCCTTGCCTGTGGGTTTACGGTGCGGATCAGAATAATTGCGCCGGAATTGCTTGAGGGGTTCACCTTCGGGGCAGATGTACTGGTTGTTCTCAGCGTCCCATTCAAAGTCGGTGCGGGACCATGTGCCATCCGTGCGGACCGCTTTATCAAGCACGGGAATATGGGGTTTGATGTCACGGCCAACAAGCCACCCGAGCATTGGGCCTGACCCATATGCAGCGTCTGCGATAAGCCGTTCAGGATCTATACCATGCAGATCCTTGATCCGGTCCAACATGGTGCACACCGAACCAACTTCGGCCTGCCGGATTGATCTTGTGCCTTCGACATCCACAATGACGCTGTGGTCGGTGTCGATCAGATAGTTGGTAGAATAACTAAAGAACGCAGGGCCTTTCCGGGCGGCCGTCCATTGGCTTGCAGGATCGGAATGGGACGTAAACTTGGGCTTAACCTCTGATGCAGCACCAAACGCCGCATCGTCCAAAACGTCCAGATATTCCTTCACCGCACGTGGGGCGTCTGTTGGATCAATGGCTTTGTGGTCCCAATCTTCCTTCGGTGTGGAGTTTTGTTTGTTCGCGTCAGCTTCGATCAAGCTGGCATCAGCGGCCAAGCGTTGACCGCTCACCAACCCGTCTGCGATGCAACGCGCAACGGTCTTCTCGAAGAGATGGCGCAGCAACGCGCTTTCGCGGAAACGCCCGTGGCGGTTCTTTGAGAAGGTCGAATGGTTTGGGATTGGGTCGGACAGATCAAGGCGGCAGAACCAGTGATAGGCGAGGTTCAGGTGCACCTCTTCGCACAGCCGCCGTTCGGATCTGATGCCAAAGCAATACCCCACCAAAAGCATCCGGATCAACAGCTCAGGATCAATCGAAGGGCGGCCCGTGTGGCTGTAAAACTCAGCCAGATATTGGCGGATGTCGCTCAGATCGACAAACCGATCAATCGAACGAAATAGGTAATCCTGTGGAACATGGTCTTCCAGAGAGAACTCATAAAACAACGCGCCTTGCGCTTCCTGCTTCGGTCCCATCATCGCCAATCCCCCCAGTCTATAGAGAAATTGAATCAGCCAACGGGCATCAAATCAACAAGAGTTTTTCAACAAAATTAGCCCTTGTTGAGGGTTCTTGCGGTGCGGCACGCATCGAGGACCCCTGCCCTAGCACCTAAAAACAGCCCAACATTTCGCACCGGAAATATGCACCAGCCAATTCAGCTTGGTTCCATGGCTCTGCCGAGTTGTTGCAAATGTCATGCATTTCCTTACAAAAATCCCGAACCAGCCGTTCGAGCAACCCGCAGCGAAGGTGTCGAAAGAGCCCAACCTGTGAATTCAATTTTCTCGCTGCTTGCCCTCGCGGCGTCAGAAATGCCGCACGAGCGAGAAAGCTGTTGTCGCAGAGCAGCAAGAAAACCGGTTATTCATGCAAACTGCAGGAAAAACGACACGCTCAAGGATCAAGCCGCGGACTTTGGCTTCGTTCCTCCTTAGCCGTCCCTCTCATTAATCCCTGGCTGGCAAACCTAAGGTCAGCAATAGATAGCCTCTCTGGATAGAAACGCTCTGGATATTGTTAGATGAACAGGGAGAAAGTCGATCTACTGGCTGAACGACGAGCATGTGAAGCACGCATTTGCCAACAATCCACTTTTCGTCCAGTTTAGCCGTTATGGAATTTCTCGAGTCAGATCATAACAATTTTCTAGTCGTAATGTCATGTCTTGTGGCTCTAGTTGCAGGCTTCACGGGGCTGTCTCTGACACGGAACTTGTCTGACAAAACAGTTGCGCAAAAAACGCTGTCAATTGCGCTTGCTTCCGTTGCGCTCGGTGGTGGAATTTGGTCGATGCACTTCGTTGCAATGCTCGGTCTTCAACTGCCCGTCTTGTTCTACTATGACGCCGCAATCACCCTTATGTCTGCATTGACGGCAATTTTGATTGTCGGGGCGGCGCTGATATTGCTGCATTTTACCAAGCGGACGCCCGCAGTG
Source organism: Ascidiaceihabitans sp. (assembly GCF_039986515.1). NCBI lineage: Bacteria > Pseudomonadati > Pseudomonadota > Alphaproteobacteria > Rhodobacterales > Paracoccaceae > Ascidiaceihabitans > Ascidiaceihabitans sp. The sequence continues at coordinate 5,760 of NZ_JBDWQO010000017.1, forward strand.
ATTGCGGCGGCTGGAGCGCTTGTGGGTGTAGGAATCCTTGTCATGCACTACATTGGCATGGCAGGGCTAGAGCTTTGCCGCGCAATCTATACGCCGATTGGAATTCTCACCTCGTCAGGGGTTGCTATCCTCCTGTGTGTCATCGCGTTTTGGATGACGTACTACCACCGCACGAATAAGAACATTTTCCTCGGGACGATTTGCTTTGGTGTTGCGGTTTGTTCAGTCCACTTTCTTGCGATGACTGGTACAAATTTTGTGGCAGATCCGCAGGGTGCTGAATTTGGCCCTCGCATGAGCAACGAAGTGCTTGCGCTTGGTGTTATCCTTTCCAGTTTCGTAATTTTCGGTACCTTTTTGTGGGTTGGCATCACCTACCTCATTCCTTCGAGCACTGAGGGCACGCTACGGCCTTCAAAGGCCAATCCCTCTGTTGAACCTCCTCAAACACCATCCCTGACAGGCTTGAAAATTCCGTGTGAACGCGATGGGGGTACGGTTTTCGTCTCACCCAGTGAAGTGATGCTGTTGCGGGCGGACGGGCGTTATACGCAAATCTACACACGTGATGATCAGTTGTTTTGTGTTTGGCCAATCACCGAGGCCACGAAAAGGTTGCTGCCCGAGGGTTTCCTTCAGACGCATCGCAGCTACTTGGTGAATCCGAAGGCAGTCGCACGGTTTGAGCGGGACAAAGACAAAGGTCGTTGCATCTTTGACATTGATGATGTGCCGTCGGTTCCTGTCAGCCGCTCAAAGCTTAAGGAAATCCAGGATGCGCTGTTGGTGTCAAGTGGCGCAGTTCGTGCAAGCTGAGGCGCATTTCGTGTCATTACCCTGTTTTTCATACCTTTTCTGATGCCCTAGCATACGTTTGTATGCAGTCCTCCCGACAGCTAGACCATTTGTTCTGAGGGAGGGCAGCCGATGATACCAGCGGCATTTGAATACTATAGACCACAAGATATGGCCGGAGTTCTCGCCATTTTAGATGAACACGGTGACGATGCGCGCGTCATGGCGGGGGGGCACAGCCTGATCCCGATGATGAAATTGCGCATGGCAGAGGTACCTCACTTGATCGACCTGCAAGACGTCGGCGGCATGTCCGGCATTGAAGTCGGACGTGACAGCATCCGCATCGGCGCGCTGGTCACACAGGCCGACGTCATCGACGACGCGGCATTGACTACCGCCGCACCGATCCTTCGCGAGGCAGCTTTGCAAATCGCTGATCCGCAGGTGCGCTATATGGGCACCATCGGTGGCAACGTCGCCAACGGAGATCCGGGCAATGACATGCCGGGTCTCATGCAATGTCTTGACGCTGTGTTCCATTTGGTTGGTATCAATGGTGAACGCGATGTGCCTGCACGTGAGTTTTATGAAGCGGCCTATATGACCGCGCGCGAAGACGACGAAGTATTGACGGGCGTCACCATCCCAATGCCAAAGGGCGGTCACGCCTATGAAAAGCAAAAGCGCAAGATTGGCGACTACGCTACGGCCGCTGCCGCTGTTCAGATCACCAAGGGTGATGGCACTTGCACCGCTGTATCTATCGCAATGACCAACCTCAGCGATACGCCGGTTTATTCCGAAGCTGCTGGCGCTGCCCTGGTAGGTACAACCGTCGATGATGCTGCGCTTAAGGCAGCCATGGCCGCAATGCTGGGTGACATTGACCCATCCGAGGACAATCGTGGCCCAGTCGCCTTCAAAAACCATGTTGCTGGCGTCATTTTGCGGCGCGCCATCGAACGCGCTTGGTCGCGTGCTTAAGGGACACGCCCTCAAGTAGCGAAGCGGTAGGGCAAAAGGGAAAAATTACATGTCTAACAAAAAACACGTCACACTTCACGTGAATGGCAAGACCGAGGAATTCCTCGCTGAGCCACGCGAATTGCTGATCTACACACTGCGTGAGCGGTTAAACATCACAGGGCCCCATATCGGTTGCGAGACATCTCACTGCGGTGCTTGCACAGTGACGATTGACGGCAAATCAGTGAAATCCTGCACAATGTTCGCTGTTCAGGCCGAAGGTGCCGAGATTACAACCATCGAAGGCATCGGCGGCCCCGATGATCTGCACCCGCTGCAAGAGGCGTTCAAAGAACACCACGGGCTTCAGTGCGGTTATTGCACACCGGGAATGATCACGCGCGCCAAGAAGCTGCTGGAAGAAAACCCGACCCCAACCGAAGAAGAAATCCGGTTTGGTATGGCAGGGAACATCTGCCGCTGCACGGGTTACCAGAACATTGTGAAATCCATTCAGGCTGCGGCCACTGAGATGAATGCAGCCAAGGAGGCAGCAGAATGAAGGACGAAATTAGCCGCGAGAAACGCGTTGATAACCTTAAAGGCATGGGCTGTTCGCGCAAGCGGGTAGAAGACGCACGCTTCACACAAGGCAAAGGCAACTACGTTGATGACGTAAAACTGGACGGTATGCTTTTTGGTGACTTCGTCCGCTCTCCCTACGCCCACGCACGGATCAAAAGCATCAACACCGAGGCCGCGTTGGCTGTACCGGGCGTTATGGCTGTTTTGACCGCTGCTGATCTTGAACCGCTTGGTTTGCATTGGATGCCAACCCTTGCTGGCGACAAACAGATGGTGCTGGCAGACGGCAAGGTGCTGTTTCAAGGTCAAGAGGTCGCCTACGTCGTGGCTGAAGACCGCTATGCCGCCGCCGACGGAATCGAATTGGTCGAGGTGGAGTACGAAGAACTGCCTGTCATCGTGGACCCATTCAAATCCCTGCAATCTGATGTGGTTCTGCGTGAGGACTTGGTGGCCGAAGACGGTTCCATCCCGGATGGTGCGCATGGACCGCGTAAGCACCACAATCACATCTTTACCTGGGAAGCAGGCGACAAAGCCCCGACACAAGAGGTGATCGACAACGCCGAAGTCGTGGCCGAAGAATCCATGTACTATCACCGCACGCACCCGTGCCCGTTGGAAACATGCGGGTGCGTCGCGTCCATGGATAAGGTCAACGGTAAACTGACGCTGTGGGGCACGTTCCAAGCGCCACACGCGATCCGCACCATTGTGTCGCTGATCTCTGGAATTGAAGAGCACAACATCCGCGTGATCTCGCCGGACATCGGCGGCGGATTTGGCAACAAGGTTGGCGCGTATCCTGGCTATGTTTGCTCGGTCGTGGCCTCCATCGTGACGGGCAAACCTGTCAAGTGGATCGAAGACCGCATGGACAATCTGATGACCACCGCATTTGCGCGTGACTATTGGATGACCGGAAAAATTGCGGCGACGCCTGAGGGCAAAATCACGGGCCTGCAATGCCATGTGACAGCCGACCACGGTGGCTTTGACGCTTGTGCCGACCCGACAAAATTCCCAGCTGGTTTCATGAACATCTGCACCGGGTCCTACGACATCCCAACTGCCCACCTCGAAGTTGATGGTGTCTACACCAACAAGGCTCCGGGCGGCGTTTCGTATCGTTGCTCGTTCCGTGTGACCGAGGCTGTCTACTTCATCGAACGCATGATCGAAGTGCTTGCGATCAAGCTGAACATGGACGCGGCAGAGCTGCGCAGGATCAATTTTATCAAGAAAGAACAATTCCCTTACAAGGCCGCCCTTGGCTGGGAATATGACAGCGGCGACTACCATACCGCATGGGACAAGGCGCTGAAAACCGTCGATTATGACGGGTTACGTGCCGAACAGGCGCAACGGGTCGAAGACTTCAAGGCAGGCAAAACCCGTAAACTGATGGGTATCGGACTGTCGTTCTTTACCGAAATCGTCGGCGCGGGTCCTGTGAAAAACTGCGACATCCTTGGGATGGGTATGTTCGACAGCTGTGAAATCCGCATCCACCCTACAGGGTCTGCGATTGCGCGGCTTGGCACAATTTCCCAAGGTCAGGGACACGCGACAACGTTTGCGCAAATCCTTGCCACTGAAATTGGCCTGTCGGCCGATAGCATCACGATTGAGGAAGGCGACACAGACACGGCACCGTACGGTCTTGGTACTTATGGGTCCCGGTCTACACCGGTTGCGGGTGCTGCTGCAGCGATGGTCGGACGTAAAATCCGCGCCAAGGCACAGATGATTGCGGCTTATCTGCTTGAGGTTCACGACAACGACGTGGAATTCGACGTGGATCGTTTTGTGGTGAAAGGCGCACCTGAGAAGTTCAAGACAATGAAGGAAATCGCCTTCGCGTCCTACAATCAGGCGATCCCAGGGCTTGAGCCGGGTCTGGAAGCGGTCAGCTATTATGATCCGCCCAACATGACCTACCCGTTTGGTGCTTATGTTTGTGTCATGGATATTGACGTCGACACAGGTGTTCCGGAAATCCGCCGCTTCTATGCGCTGGATGATTGCGGCACTCGGATCAATCCGATGATCATCGAAGGCCAAGTGCATGGCGGTCTGACCGAAGCGCTTGCCGTTGCCTTGGGTCAAGAGATTGCCTACGACGACATGGGCAACTGTAAAACCGGTACGCTGATGGACTTCTTCCTGCCAACGGCATGGGAGGTTCCCAACTACGAGACCGACTTTACCGTTACGCCTTCCCCACACCATCCCATCGGTGCGAAGGGTGTCGGTGAAAGCCCGCATGTGGGTGGCGTGCCGTGTTTCTCAAATGCTGTGCAGGATGCGTTCCGGCCCTTTGGTAACACGCATACCAACATGCCGCACGACCATTGGCGCATTTGGCAGACCGCACAGAAACTCGGTCTGCACGACTAAAACGAAACTGCGGGCACCCTTTAACAAGGGTGCCTGACAGATGGGAAAACACCAATGACTTGGACTACTCTACAAACCGCGCTGGCCGCGGATGGATATGTTGCATCCGACGATCTGTCGGTGGCTTTGCATCTGTCGCTCATCTTGGGGCGCCCATTGATGCTTGAAGGAGCAGCTGGCGTTGGCAAGACCCAAATCGCCAGCAGCCTTGCCGAACTGCGCGACACAAAACTGATCCGTCTACAGTGTTACGAAGGCTTGGATGCCGCCCAAGCGATTTATGAATGGAATTACCAACGCCAGCTTTTGACCATTCGTGCTGCCGCAGAAAATGGTGAAACAGGTGCGGCGGTTGAGGCGCGTATCTTCTCGCGGGATTTTTTGCTGGAGCGACCCTTGCTCGCCGCGATCACCCAAGACGTGGCCCCAGTGCTGCTGATCGATGAGATTGACCGCGCCGACGAAGAATTTGAAGCATACCTACTCGAAATTCTCTCTGAGTTTCAGATCACAATTCCGGAGCTTGGCACAGTCGAAGCGACGACCCGCCCTATCGTTATCCTCACCTCCAACGGCACCCGCGACCTGTCCGATGCATTGCGCCGCCGTTGTTTGTATTCCTACGTTGAATATCCTGACCGCCACACGGAACTTGCAATCCTAAAGGCCCGCTGCCCCGAGATTGAGGCGCATCTTGGTGCGCAGATCGTGGGTTTTGTTCAAAAACTACGCGAAGAAGACCTTGAGAAAGTGCCGGGTATCGCAGAAACGCTCGATTTTGCGGCGGCACTTATGGGCCTTGGTATTGCTGATCTGACAAACGACCCAGCCGCTTTGCAACATACGCTCAGCACATTGCTTAAAACGCAAAGCGACCGCGCCAACGTCACCGTTGAGGTCGCAGGCCGTATTGCAGGGCGCGCTGCATGACACGCGTAACCAAATTTGCCGCGCGTGATCCCGGCCCTGCGGCGCGCGTCGCGGGGTTCATGGCGCATTTGCGTGAGAACGGCATGCGGCTTGGGGTTTCGGAAGCCGATCTCGCGCTGGCGGCGCTGGCAGAGGTCGATGCGGCATGGCCCGAACAATCCCGTCAAGCTCTGCGCGCCATCTGTACTGGGTGCAAAGAGGAGGTTGAGCAGTTTGATAGGCTGTTCGACAGCTATTGGATGGACATGGGGCGGGTGAAACAAAAAATTGTGCAAACGCCGCCCAACCCAAACCAAGACGACGTTCATTCGTCGCGCGAAGCAAAAGGTGAAGACGCAGGTGGGGCCGGATCAGCGAATGCGCCAGATGGGGGACAGGGCGAAGCGGAAAGCGATGGCGAGGGGCGTTTGATCGCGACCCAAATCAGCAACCTGATGCGCAAAGACCTACGTGATCTGGTGCGCCCCGAAGACATCGCAGAGGCCGAAATTGTCGCCCGACGGCTTGGTGCGGCGTTGCGCGACAGACGATCTCGGCGCCGGATCGCTGCGCGCAAAGGGGATCGGCTTCATTTCCGGAAAACCATCCGCGCCAGCCTTGCCACAGGGGGCGAACCACTGCAGCTTTTACGAAAAAACCGCCCCGACCGCCCCCGCAAGATTGTGGCGCTGTGCGATGTTTCCGGGTCGATGACCGTCTATGCGCAGGTGTTCCTTGCGTTTCTATCCGGTCTCATGCGCAACGATCCTACGGCGGACGCCTACCTGTTTCACACGCGCCTTGTGCGGATCACCGAGGCATTGCGCGACAAGGATACCATGCGCGCCATTGGTCGGATGTCGCTGATGGCGGATGGTTTTGGCGGGGGATCAGAAATTGGACCCTCTATCGGGCGCTTTGCCAAGACGTATGCCAAACGGTTTGTTGATGGGCGCAGTGTCGTGCTGATTTTATCAGATGGCTATGACACCGCCGCGCCCGAGGTCATGGATCAAGCGTTGAGCGATCTGAAAAAGCGGGGCTGCAAAATCATTTGGCTGAACCCTTTGAAAGGGTGGAGAGACTATGCCCCCGTAACCTCAGGGATGGCCGCAGCACTGCCGCACCTCGATCTGTTCAAGGCCGCAAATACAATGGCTGATCTCGCCAGCCTTGAACGCGAGGTCACATCGTTATGAGCCCTGCCGAAATCTTATCTCAAAACCTTGCAGATGCAGCGCAAACGTTACGCCAGCGCGACGAACCTTTCGCCTTTGCAACAATCGTGCGCACAGCGGGTGCGACAGCTGCCAAGCCCGGTGCCAAAGCATTGCTGAGTGCGGACGGTTCGATTTTGCGTGGTTGGTTAGGCGGCGGTTGCACGCGCGGGGCAGTCAAGAAAGCTGCGATTTCGGTTTTGGCAAGTGGGCAACCCCAACTGGTCTCTGTCGCGCCCGAAGAACTGTTGGCCGAAAAAGGCGTCAGCGCAGGCGACGAAATAGACGGCACAAAATTTGCCCGCAACGGATGCCCGTCCAAAGGCAGCGTCGACATCTTTATCGAACCCTGTTTGCCCTTGCCTCAATTGGTTGTCTTAGGGGGGTCACCTGTCGCCCAAGCGTTGGTGTCACTGGCCCCACAATTTGATTGGTCGGTGACCGAAACAGCACCAAGCCCGGCTCAGGACAACGCGCCGAAGCGTGTCATCGTGATAGCCACCCAAGGACAAGGCGACGTTGACGCGTTGGCGGCGGCGCTGGCCGTGCCGTCGATCCATACAGCTTTTGTTGGCAGCGGGCGCAAGTTTGCCAGCCTTGCCAATAAACTGGCGGCCAAGGGGATTGAGCAAGCCCGCATCGACGCGGTCAAAGCACCCGCGGGACTGGATATCGGGGCCATCACGCCCGAAGAAATCGCGCTGTCGATCCTTGCCGATCTTGTGCAGGTGCGGCGTGTGCAGGTTCAAACCTCCCATGATTGAAGCTGTCGCGATCATCCTTGCAGCAGGTCTGTCGCGCCGAATGGGTGCGCAGAACAAACTGCTGCTCCCCATCGGTGAAACGCCGATGATCCGGAATGTGGTGATGCAATACCGGGCGGCCATTGACGGGCCGATCACGGTGGTCACAGGGCATGATCAAGCAACGGTTGCGGCAAAGGTGCAGGATATAGCCAACATTAATTGCGTCTTTAATCCTGACTATGAGACCGGGCAGCAAACCTCTGTTGGGGTTGGATTGCTAAACACACCGCTGGCCGATGTGACCCTGATCGGACTTGGTGATCAACCGTTGCTGAGGTCTACGGATATCGTTGCACTTTTAGATGCGCACCGATCTGAGGGTCCTGGAAAAATTTCTATCCCTGCGCAGGGTGATACGCGCGGGAATCCCATCGTTGTGCCGCGCGATCTGCGCCCACACCTCACCGCTGACCCAAACAAACCGGGATGTATGCGCTTTACCCGCGATAACCCCGATCTTGTGCAACGTCATACCCTGCAAGCAGCCGGATTTTACACGGATATCGATACCCCGGACGCATATGCGCTTTTTTGCAAAGAAAGAAACCTAGCCAGATGAAAGCGCTCATTAGAAAAATACGCCGCATCCGAAAAAAGCTCGCTCTTACACCGGAGCAAGCCGACCAAATCAGATTCCCCTGTTGTTAGAAAAGGACACCCAAATGGAACTCTCCGACGAAATCATCATCAACGCACCCAAAGACAAGGTATACGCGGCCCTGAATGACCCTGAAATTTTGCAGCAGTGCATTCCCGGCTGTGAAGAATTGATCAAGCATTCCGACACCGAACTGGAAGCGAAAGTTGTCTTAAAGGTCGGTCCCGTCAAAGCGCGTTTTACTGGTGACGTGCAGCTTGATACCGCAGGCGCACCCGACGCATTTTCCTTGACCGGGCAAGGCAATGGCGGTGCTGCAGGCCATGCAAAAGGCGGTGCTGACGTGACGCTAACCGCTGATGGGGACCAAACAATCCTAAAATACGAAGCAAAGGCGGATATTGGAGGCAAACTTGCACAGCTTGGCAGCCGTCTGATCCAAAGCACAGCAAAAAAACTGGCAGCCAAGTTTTTTAAGTCCTTTGCAGATGTGATGGATGAAGAAACCGTTGTCTGATTCAATATCGCTTGCTGAACATCCGAGCGACATCGTGGCTCATGCGGCCAAGATGATAGCGTCCGGCAAGCGGTTTGCGTTGATCACATCTGTTGCAATTGCGGGAGGCGCGGCCCGAGAGGTCGGGTCTCTTGCTGTTTTAGATCAAGATGGTGAGATGACGGGTTACTTGTCGAACGGATGCATCGACAAAGATATTCAGCTGCACGCAGTTGAGGCTTTGCGCACGGGCGAAAAAATACTGATCCGTTACGGCGATGGGTCGCAATTTGTCGATCTGAAGTTGCCGTGCGGTGGATCGCTCTCTGTTTTGATCGACCCCGCTCCAGATCGCGCAGCATTGTCAAAGCTACATGAGAATTTTCGTAAGCGAGAGTCTGGTAGTTTAAAATTTACACTCCCGGATCATGACCCTGAGCTACCAATAGAATTCACTTATCGCCCTCAATACCGGTTGGTTATTGCTGGACGCGGGGCGATATTCAGAGCAATGGCGCAAGTCGGACGATCCGTTGGTTTTGGAATTTTCTGTTTGTCCCAGGATGAGGATGACTTGAGCGCCGTAGGCCCGATTTGTGACGCGGCTCCAATACACTTGATGTCTTCCCAGCAAGATATAAATCTGGACATCATTGATCGACATTCAGCTTTTTTGACGCTTTTTCATGACCACGATTGGGAACCCGGATTACTGCATGCAGCTTTGCAAACACGGGCCCAATTTATTGGGTGCCTAGGCAGCGGCCGGACCCATGACATGCGTATCGAACACCTGAAAGAGATGGCAGTCAGTCAAGAACAATTGGCGAGGCTCAAGGGCCCAATCGGTCTCGTCCCGTCCTTACGTGATGCGCCCCTAATTGCGATCTCGACTCTTGCAGAGATCATTTCCGGTTTGGAACCAAGCATATCAATGGTTTAGGCCTCTACTATAGAACCAAAACAATGAAAAAGAGCTACTTGTCTGCTATCGGACCCTATTGAAACGTCGTCAATTTTACAAATTGAGGAATTTCGGTTTGGGCAAAAGCTGCACTTTCAAGTTGTGCGTTGGTTTGCGCCGCAATGAAAGGACGGTTCAGGTGCAAGTGTTACCATTGGGTAAGAATGACCGCTTCCACCACGTGAGCCGCATCGGAACCAGAACCTTGCTGCAAATGCAAGGCAATGCTGCGTCAGCGAAGGTAAGAAATCGAATGGCGGCAAAGTCCGCGTTGTGTCAGTTCAGGCAGAGCGCAGCGAATGTCCAAAAACCGATACCGGTGTTCGTACAGTTTGCGTCTACATAGGATTGGCATGGCTAGATCTCAGTATCTCGGCTATGCTAAAAATCCCGGCTTCGTCAGAGCATAAGCTCCGGAAAGAAATGCGTTCTTCAAATAAACGGGCAGCTTCTCGGGATATTCATCAAGGTCTTTCTTAGCAAAGTGAGAGAGTGCGACCGGACTAACGAACTTGGTTTTGCTTCCTTCGACGAGTTGGATCAAGGTTTCAATTTTGAAGGAAACCGCCCCGCCTGCCATACGGCCTTTCTTGGCACGAGTTTTAATCACGAATACATCAATCTCGTGATCTCGGGAAAACTGTTGAAGATCTGCCAATACTGATCGTAGATCGGCCTCGGACGTGTCATCCTCCAGCACTACCCGTGTCGTCTTCAGGCGCAGCATTTCCACACCACCTTCATCATCATGGTAGGCAACGGCAAGCCGAACTTCACTCGCCGATATTTCACATCCACAAACTCTCATGTGTCACGCCTCCTTTTGAAAACTTGTCATTACCACATTGCTGATCTGAAAAATTCAAACCTTCGCTGCACTTTGAAAGAACACCGTAGCCAGCGGCACAATGGCCGTCCTGCCTAATTGAAGCTGCACCAACAAAAGATCAGCGTAGTTACGATAACAGGCAATTATCCTCGCAATCAGCCAACACCAGCGACGACCGAGACTCGCTTCCTTCGATCAAGAAATGTGGAATTTGGGCAACCACGATCATCAGAATCCAAACATAGATGCTCTGGTTTCACTTGGAAATCTGACAACTTGGTGGTTAATGCTGTCTGAGAAACAGCAACATTGGGCGTTATACTACCTGCTCAGTGGCAATATTATAGCTACGACCAGACGATGGGCCACTTAGAGAACCACTGTCTAGAGTAGAACGGGAAGAGGTTTGGTGTGAGCAGCATCCAAGACAACGAAGCGCCAAATGTGGTTACTGAGACGCGATTTCGCATACTGATGCAGAGTGGCTACCTCGCAGAAGTTCTTTGTCAGTCTGCTGCCTACAACAAGAGCGCGGTATGGTACGGCAAGTGGGTAATCCGGATCATCGATGAGGACAGAACATTTATGAAGCTTTTGGTCCCAGCACGGTCGATGTCAGACAAACATGATGAAATCAGAATTCGCGAGTTTAAGACGGCGAACGGTCTGATCTCCTTCCTTGCCAGCATGGGGTGCACACATGCCAATGTACCGCTTCAAGAAGGCGGGGTTTCAACACACGCATTGCCTGTTGAGCTTCTGGCCAAGGATGAGGGCTGACAAGGCTTTGAGATTTTAATCCCAGGCTCTCAATAGTTGACCTGTTCAAAACCGTAGTACCCCTCATAGTCACGCCATTCGACAAAGACGGAGCGATGCCAGATCGACGGGCAGTTCAACCCCCAACGCTCCGTTCCGACATGTGCAACCGGCAAGTCAGCGATACCTGCACGGCTCCAACGGTAGTCACCTTACCCCGACCCCCAGATCGTTAGCCACCTGCTTGCGCGTAAGCCCACTTGTCAGCGCGATACGCACCGCATCTTGCCGGAATTCGTCCGTCCGTTTCAGTCCCCTCTCGGGATCATGCTTCGCATAACCCTGCCGGGCGGGGCATAGTTCA
>NZ_JBDWQO010000018.1:0-251218 GCF_039986515.1 Ascidiaceihabitans sp.
TCGTCGATCACTACAACCATCAGCGATACCACGAGAGCATCAACAACGTCACACCCGCCGACGTCTACTTCGGTAGGGACAAAGCCATTCTAAAGCAAAGGGAAAGGATCAAACGAAAGACACTCGAAGCGCGACGCTTGCATCACCGCCAGTGAGCCGCATAATCAAACCAACCGGATGAGCCAAACTCTCTCTTAGTTTAGGACGCAATTGGCCCCAAAAACCCTGACGACGAACACTCGACCAGTTCTTGGATACCTATGCTCCAGCAAAAGAACTCGGCAGGCTTTTTGGTCTGAAACCACCGACCATCATCGCGAAGCTGAAGAGCTTGGGGGTTGAGAAGTTGACCATGCCAAGCGGCGGGATTGGCAGCATTTACATTCGCGATCAAGCGCTAGGTGCCCTAAAGCGCTCACTGTGTGCTTGATGGCATGCAGTGGGTCGAAATCAATCTGCGTCTCTTAACATGTCGAGAATGCCACGACGAAGACTGTCTCTTGCATCAAGAACTGTACGAAGCGCTTGTTCGAATTTTTGCTCATCTCCACTGCGGAATGCATCTTTGATGAGTTGAAATTGTGCGTTCTTGTCGCTTGCAAAAGCATATTCTTTTTCAAAGTCTGCGATTGGGATTTCCTCCGCTTGATGTGCCAGCATTTTGTTTGAAATATGATACACGACCTCCGCCTACTTCGGCTATAACGTTCAACCTTAAGGCGGTTAACATAACACCCGTTAGACGACGTTCACGCTTCGTTATGGCGCGCGATTTCAGCTATGGGTTGTCTGCGCGTGCCTCCCAAATTCAAAAGCACACGCAGACGGTTTAGAGCAAGGTGACCGGACATATGGTCCGGCATGATGGGCCCAGGCGGGATCGCCGCCATCCCCATCACCGCACTTGATCCGCCCCACAGTGCGGCGTCTCCCGCGGTCCCCGCGCTTTATGGGTCCGGGTCCCCAAATTCTATCTCGCCGATCGCGCAGCTTAGGACGCGAATGCTTCTCGTTCCGTGATCTTCTCAAATTCAGGCAAAAATTCTTCATGGTGCAACGCAAGATATCTGGCGATCCGCTCATTGCTCACCAACCGCGTGACGTAGCCGCGCGCCAAAATGAGATCGAGGTGATCAGCGCCATAGCTGTCTTCAACCAAACGAACTTCTCGTTCGAGGTTGGCAGACTCCTTTTCCATCAGATCTAGCTGTTCGCGAGATATGCCCGTAAACTTCTTGGGCGTTGCGCCAGCAATCAGTTGGTTGTCTGGCGTCGCAGCCAACAAGGACCGGGCGTAGTTGATGGTGTATTTGTTCATCGTTACCATCAACTGTGCAGCTTCTATCTGGCGCATGGGTTTCATCTTCTTGAGGATTTGAAACCCGGTCAAAGCAACCTGCTTGTCCTTCAACATCTCTGCTGCCTCGGGGCAAATACCGTCGAGTAGGCGTCTCTTTTCCTGAAGTGTTCTGATGTTCACGTTCAATGCCTTGGCTAAACGATCTTCGGACGCACCAAGGGTTAAGGCGCGCAAGATCATCTTGTGTTCTTGGATGGTCGCAAGCCTGCTGATCCTTTTGTTGTAAGTGAAGGCCTCATCGTCAGTCGAAATGATGCACTGCGTGTCCGTTGCCCCTCGGTCTTTTAATATTTCAAGGCGAAGATGCCCATCAAGAAGCGTAAATTGCTTGGGGTCCTTAGCGTCTCGGGAAACCACAATTGGTTCAACAAGCCCAATCTCTTGAATAGACGCTACAATGCGTTTGAATTTAACTGACTCTTTTGTTTGAGGGCTAACTACATACAAAGGTGCGATTTGATCGAAAGTGATGCGCAGCAGATCGCGTTCAAATGCAGCGGCAACCACCTGCTCTTTGCGCTCGGAAGTCATGTCATGGCTCCGTCAATGCGGGTCAATCGGTCCGCGATGGTTTTGGGAATGTTGGATAGGCCTTCAGCGCGCAAAAGCGTGACAAAGTTCTCGTCTGAAAACAGCGTCTTCAAGGATTGGGTCAGAAAGATCATCTCGCTTCGGGTTGCCCCCGCTCGACGCAACAAGATCTTCTTCTTTTCCACATCGTTTTGATACGTTCTTAGCAAGGTTTCGACTGAGAGGTTTTTGCGGGTCCGCTTGTCTGATGTGCCACGCCCCTTGCCGAAATTTCTGCGTGCTTCCACCAATCGTTTTGCGGCCATCAGGCGACCGCCTCGCAATACCTTACTCTCATAGGCTTGGCGCAAGACTGCCTGCACACCAACATCATCGGCTTCGGCGATATCAACGGCGACACTCACAGGGATCTTTCCACTTTCGACGGCGCGTAACAACCTGTGCTCATGGCTTTCCAACAGCCGAATGACGCCGTGCACATATTTGGCCGAAAGCTGTGTTTTCGCGGCGATCTCGCGCTCGGTATATCCACTTTCTTTGAGGCGTTTGATGTCTCTCAGTAAATCAAGCGAGTGATGCTGCCTGCGCGCCAAATTCTCTACCAAGCTCATCACAAGACAATCTTCAGAACTCGCGGTGATGACGACAGCAGGGATTTTCTCTTGCTTTAGAACCTTAAAGGCTTCCAATCGGCCTTGGCCGCAAACCAACTCGTATGTCAAATCACCGCGTGCTTCATCTTTGCGGGCTGCAACCGTGATTGGGCGTTTCAGGCCAAGCTCAGCGATATTTGCGACGATTTCATCAAAGACCTTTTGATTGCGGATGCGCGGATTGACCACGGTGATCATATCAACGGAAATGAGTTCCGTGTGCTCATGGGGGGCATCAGACATCATGCGATCTCCAAGATTGAAGTGCGCTCGCACATGGTGAAAAAATGCGTGAGATCATCGTATCGGTAAGCATCAAGAGATAGACCGTTGTTTTGCGACAGTCGCAGCTTTGGGAGTATCATGTCTGCTGTTGGTAGCAGATAATAGTCGAGTGGCGTTTCATTGGCCTGATCCATGCGCACGACAACCGTGATGTCCGGCAAAAGACCTGTTTCTAGCCGGATGTTCCAGCGATACGCACCGGCACCAGTTTGGGTGCATCTGGCAATGGCAACAGATGCAGAAAGCTCATGATTAATGGTCAGAAGACCTGTTTTAGCATTCCGATGAACGTGCCCGCCAATCTGTTCAATCCCATTCATCGTTTCATGGATGATCCCGGCATGGATCTTACGCAGACGTTTGTTGATCTCGATGTATCGGTAGTCTCTGTCAGGTGTGAAACCGACTAATTTGTAAGCCCTCAGTAAGCTGCCAAACCTGCTTTGGTATGCGCCACTGGAGGGTAAGGCGCTAGCTTCGTTGATGACAATGCCAGATAGGAAACCATGCGTTTCGAGCGCGTCCCGTAATCCATCCAACATTTCTTCGTCAGAATAGCGCTGCGCTCTAGCAGCAAAAATTGCCTTAGCGGCGGCAAACAATCCCGCATCCACAATCGCTTCAAATGCGCCTTCAGATCTGACCCAAGTGTTTGGATCATTGTTCACATGGCGTTTCTTCAGTTTGAAGGAATGGCGGTTCCAGATGTTGTTGCCGATGTACTTTTCGTTTGAGAGGAGCTGGCGCACCACAGAAGGTGTCCAGTCCCGGTCAAGATCAGTTTTGACGCCTTTGGCGTTTAGATCGGCAGCGATCATGGCCTCAGATTGATTCTCATCGACAAAGCTATGGAAAATCCGGTTCACAACAGCGATCTCGTTATCCGGGCCTGGTATGAGCGTCACACGATCAGTTTGAATGCTCTTATGCTCGCCTCGCGAAAGAACGCCTTTCTGATTGCCGGCCTCATCGATCAGCATCCGCCGCAGGCCAAAGCCGGGCGGACCACCTTGGCGATAGCCCATTTCAATCAACCGTGACTGACCGGCAAAGACCTTTTGCGATAGCTCACGGCTGTACTCGCCAGCCATCGCGCGTTTGACGCCTTTAACGATGGTGGAAACCGGGCTGCCGTCATTCTCAAATTGCTCCGCACAATACTCGACCGCTATGCCTGCACGTTTGCAGATGTATTCATAATATGCGCTCTCATCGGCATCCTGAAACCGACCCCAGCGGCTGATGTCGTAGACGAGAACAGTTTTGAAATCCGTCTTCCCAGCTTGGATGTCATCAAGCAGCTGCGTCAGACCATCACGGCCTTCAATCCGTAGCCCGCTTTTGCCCGCATCGGTATAAGTTTCAATGATCTGATAACCGCGTTCTTCAGCGTAACGCGCAATAGCATCGGACTGGTTCTCAGTTGAGTAACGCTGATGGTCTGTCGACATGCGGACGTATTGTGCTGCTTTGCGTGCCTTTGGCGCATTAGCCCCACGATGATCGCTATCTGACAAATTCAATGCTTCGGCTCTCTTTCGTCCAAGTTCTTAATTCAGCACAGGTTGCCTGCGATTCCTTGTTCCATTTTTAACAGAGGAAGGGCGGCAACATGTTTCCTAAGACAGGCAACACTTTTCAAAATGTAGGCAAGAAACCTAATACGCAGATAGAATACCGTGATGCGATTTGGATTGCGCTGACGAGCGAGTTGGGCGGCACACATCAGGCGGCCAAGACGACGATGCGGTGGACTGGGGTGAGTGAACGGACTGCGAGAAACTGGATTTCAGGTACTCATGCCCCTGCAGGAGAGCATCTGGTCGAACTGATGCGGAATTCCGATGCCGTACTTTCTGCAGTACTCGCTCTTGCAGGACGTAGGGAGGCGCATGCCTTTGCGCGCCTCGATTTGGTTCGAACGGAGCTTCAAGCGATGTTGGATGCGATTGATGTGATAGAAGATTACAGAACACCCATCCTCGACTAGTAATTGGTCCAAATTTCGAGATTTGCGCTTGAATGGCAGTTTTATGGGGTCAAAAATGGCAAACTGACTTACAATATGAAATATTGGGATCAACGAATTCAAAGGTCTATGAATGTGAAATGGCAATACTATGGGTCAATCCACAGCCGAAAAAGCGCTACGACTAAGAAAGGCGGATCCTTAGGATCCGCCTTTTCATTTTGTTGGAGTGTTATCTTCTTAATGCGGCTTGGAATGTCGTGGACCTTCGCCGCAATAGCCGAGGGTTTCTGAATACCCATAAGGGGCTATCACATATCACGTCCAGACTGGTTCTTCGGTCTTCAAAGGGCCCGCCGGGTAACGCCAATGCGGTGTAATTCCTGAAACCGACAGTGGAAAAGTGATCCTTTGACTTGGCCCCCAAACGGTCTGTTCGATATGGGGTGCGCAGTCGGTTAAGGTTTCTGGTGCAAACATTTCAGCGTCGTTTCGCGGTCCGGCATCCACCAACAATCGCGCGGTGCGGGCCAGTGACAGTTTGGCTGTCATCACTTCGCCCGTCGCGGCCCTAACGCGCAGTCCACGTAATACTGCTGCCGCCATCAGATAACCTGTAGCGTGATCAAGGGCTTGCACAGGCAAGGGCTTGGGGCGGGACGCGTTTGCAGCCTGCATGCCAGAGGCCGCGATGCCCGCGCTCATTTGCACAAGGCTGTCAAAGCCGCGCCTGTTCGTCCATGGTCCGGACCACCCGTAAGCGTTCAAGCAGACATCGATGCAGTTCGGATTGATTGCAGCCCGTGTGCCTGAACCAAGTCCAAGACCTTCCAAAGCATCGGCGCGGTAGCCATGCACCAGCACATCAGCTTGCGCGAGAAGCGTCTGGAATCGCTTGCGATCCGCAGTGTCGCGTAAATCAAGACCGGCACAGCGTTTGCCTAGTGTCACTTCGGGTTCTGCTGCAGGTTCTTCCCAATCTAGCGGATCAATGCGCAACACTTCTGCGCCGAACCCTGCCAAAAACCGTGTTGCGACGGGGCCTGCAAGAATGCGTGTTAAATCCAAAATTCGTAATTTTTCCATTGACTTAAGGGGCGCGGGGCTGGTTTGCCCGGTTGTTTCCCATGCGATCAAAGGCTCGGACAAAACGGCCTTGCCTTGGGGGTGTGCGGCCCATTCACCTTCGGTCAACATCGCGGCAGCACACCCGTTTTGGGCGACGATAGCACTTTCCAGTTCGGTTTTCTGGCGTTTGGCAACAGCGTTTGTCACTGCATCTTTTGTGCCTTCACAACCCAAGGCCCGCAAGGCAGCTGCGCGGTGCTGTGGCGCGTTGGTGTGCAACCTGATCCACCCATCCGATGTGGCATAGTCACCCGCCAGATCATCCCAGATAGATGGCAATTCCCAGCCCTGCGGACGCAAAGTCATGTCAAACCAGAAGGACGCAAGGCGGCGATCCACATCAGTTGACTGCGCCCCGCGCAAGGCCGCGATCTCGCGCCCTGCCGCCTCAATTGACGCTGTGGCCAGATCGGTCACTGCATAAACAGAAGGCAAATGACCCACGCCGTGCCGTGTGCTGGTGACATCCACTGGCATGGAAGACCCTAAGGCCGCGGCGATCGTTGATGCAAAATCTGTCATATCTTGGCTCCTGTGTTGTCCAGACGCTATCAAGGCCATTGCGCTTCGATCAATCTTGATAAACATAATCAACTTATGAAGCAGGATGAATGGATAAGCGCAGAGCAAGCCTGTGCGCAACTTGGGGTGCGCAAGCAAACACTGTATGCCTATGCCAGTCGTAAGTTGCTGCGCGTCATGCAAGACCCGTCTGAGGCACGGCGAAGCCTGTATTCTGCACGCGACGTGGCGCATTTGGCGCAGAGCAATCGCAGACCCCGTGCGCGGGCGGATGTGGCTGCTGGCAGTATCCGTTGGGGTGATCCGGTGTTGGAAACGCGCATTTCGGGCGTCCATAACGATACACTTTATTTTGGTTCCGCGCGGGCCATTGATCTTGCACAATCGCTGACATTGGAAGATGTCGCCGCACGCCACATGGGTGTGGCGGTTTTGGAGCCGCCGGATGTGGGCGCATGTGCTGCTGTAAACGGGGCTTTCGGAACGCCTATGGCCCGTGCGCTTGCGGCCTTGGCGGATATGGCGGCAACCGCGCCAGCCAGTTTGGGGCGGGGCCGTGACGCCTTGGCCAAGGACGGTGCTAAGGTGATGGCGCATCTGGCCTATGCCATGACGGGGCGCACCGATGGTCTGGTCCATTCACGCTTGGCTAAGGAATGGGGTTTAGACCAAGCTGGGGCAGACTTGATCCGTATGGCTTTGGTTCTTCTCAGTGATCACGAATTGAATCCGTCAACTTTTGCAGTGCGTGTGTGTGCATCAACAGGGGGCAGTCTGGCGGCCTGCACATTGGCTGGGCTTGCCACATTGTCTGGCCCGAAACACGGCGGCGTGGCTGGCAAGTCCCTTGAAGCTTTGCGGGCAGGGCAGGCTGGCACATTTGATAACTTTGTAACGGCGCAGGCGGGCCTGCGTCCTTACAGCTACGGGTTCGGGCATCCGCTCTATCCAGATGGCGATCCACGCGCCCACGCGATTTTGCAGGCTTTGGATGCGCCGATCTGCCGAACTGTGCAGGACATGAGCGTGTTTCTGGGCATTCCGTCCAACGTGGATGCAGCGTTGTCTGCGTTGACGTTGCATCATGACCTGCCTGCTGACGCAGCGCTGTCGATCTTTGCGTTGGGCCGTGTGGCCGGGTGGATTGCACATGCGATTGAACAATCCCAAAGCGATCAAATTATTCGCCCGCGTGCCCGGTTTACGCCAGCTGGATAGCGGCCATGCTGTTTTTGCAATTCACCTTTCGCACATTTACAGGTAAAGTGAACTTATCAGCAGGGAGGTCCTGTTGGTGAATATATCGCAGCGGAGGTCGCTTGCTATGGGCAATAAACGCCATTCTTTGGCCGTGTTTATCGGTCGTTTTCAACCTTTTCACATAGGTCACCATGACGTGGTGGCGTCGATGGTTTCATGTGCTGACACTCTGCTGATTCTGGTGGGCAGTGCCTATCGTGCACGGTCGTGGAAAAATCCGTTCAGCTATGCGGAGCGCGCAGATTTTATTCGGCAAGGATGTTCTGACATCCGGTTGCCTGTCGATATTTTGCCGCTGGTCGATACGCTTTACAATGACCGCGCGTGGGCCACCAATGTGCGCACAGCCGTCCAATTGCATATGCGGGCCAAAGGCCTTGATGCGGCAGACACCGACATTCTGTTGACGGGGTTTGAAAAGGATCAATCCTCAAGGTATTTGCGTTGGTTCCCCGAATGGAAAATGATTGCAGCTGATGCAAAAGAACATGACGGGCAGATCATCAACGCCACTGAAATGCGTGAACAGTTGTTCTTTGGACCTGCTGAACTGGACCGCTTTGGGGCCAGCCACATGGCCTTGGCGCAAGACTGGATCGCACAGAACCCCAAGCCCGTTGCGCAGATCAAGGCAGAAGCCGTTTTTGTGAAATCCTACCGTGCCCGCACCGCGCAGGCCGAAGCCGTTTTTGGCTATCCGATCCCCATCAACACCGCCGACAGCGTTGTGGTGCAATCGGGCCATGTTTTGTTGGTGGAACGCAAATCAGAACCGGGGCGCGGCCTTTGGGCCTTGCCGGGGGGGCATATTGATCAAGGTGAGACTGCGTTGGACGCCGCCGTGCGGGAACTTTACGAAGAAGCGGGCCTTGATATGCCTAAAGGGGCCATGCGCAGTCGTTTGACTGCAAGGCGTGTGTTTGACCATCCGGAACGGTCTGAACGTGGATGGGTGCGCACCGAGGCGTTTGTGTTTGAACTGCAAGACCGCGCAAAGCTGGAAAAGATCAAACCCGGCAGTGACGCGATAAGTGCGGCTTGGGTGCCGATCACAGCCATTACCCCTGACGCGATGTTCGAAGACCACTTCGATATCTTGCAAGCCTTGGTGCCTGATGTGCCTTTTGCCTACGCCTCGATTGTGATGGCGCACGCCTGATACAAGTTACGTGCGCGGGTGCATGACGACACATCCGCATGTGATGCTCCGGGAGGTCCGGTGCGTCACCCCATAAATGTCCATATCCGAGGAGGAACAGGACCATGACTGCATTGTTTGCGCAGGCACTTGACGTGCAAAATCCGCTGTTTGACACCGACAGCTATAAATATTCCCACGCAACCCAATATCCGCAAGGCACTGATTACGTGTCGTCCTATATAGAGCCGCGCAAAGGCTGGGATGGCATCGACGACGTGATGTTCTTCGGGTTGCAGGTGGAATTGGCGACACTTGCCAAGATCCGCATCACCCAATCCATGATAGATGAGGCTGCGCCAGTATTGGCAGCCCACGGTTTGTCGCTTTATGTGGAAGGGTGGCAGCGTATCGTGGACGCCCACGCGGGTCGTTTGCCGGTGTTGATCGAAGCGTTGCCCGAAGGTACTTTGGCCCCGGTGGGCGTGCCGCAGATGCGTATCCAAAACACCGATCCCGCATGTTGGTGGTTGCCGTCGTTTTTGGAAACCCGGCTGTTGCGGGCCGTTTGGTACCCCTCCACTGTGGCGACCTTGTCGCATTATGTGGTGGGCAAAATCCGCGCCGCGATGATTGAAACTGACGGGTCCGACGAAGGCGCGGAATTCAAGCTGCATGATTTCGGGGCGCGGGGGGCATCCAGCGCACAGACTGCCGCGATGGGCGGATTGGCGCACCTTGTCAGTTCCATGGGCACCGATACCGCGATGGCACTGGTCTATGCCCGCAACTTCTATGGGGCTGATATGGCGGGGTTTTCGATCCCGGCGACCGAACACTCGACCATGACTGCGCTGGGTGAAGAGGGCGAATTGGCACAGATGCGTGATCTGTTGGCGGCGCACCCATCGGGATTGTTGGCTTGCGTGTCCGATAGCTATGATCTGATGCGGGCGATCCGCGACTATTGGGGGGACGCGCTGAAAGACGCCGTGTTGGCGCGTGACGGCGTGTTGGTGGTGCGCCCCGACAGTGGCGATCCTTTGCAGATCGTGCCGGACGTGATCGAGGCGTTGATGGCCAAGTTCGGGTACACCACCACTGCCCAAGGGTACCGGTTGCTGAATGAAAAAGTGCGGGTGATCCAGGGCGACGGGGTGAACCGGTTTTCCATCGTCGAGATCATGAAAGTCATGATGCAGCGCGGCCTTGCCATCGGCAACATCGCCTTTGGCATGGGCGGTGGTTTGCTGCAAAAAGTGGATCGCGATTGCTTTGGCTACTCCATGAAAGCCTCCGCCCTGCAGCGGGGTGGGGTGTGGCATGATGTGTACAAAGACCCGTTGACCGCTCAGGGGGCGAAAACCTCAAAGCGGGGGCGGCAAGGCGTCATGCGCAGTGACAATGGCGCCATGGTCGCACGGCGGCTTGAAAACATTCCTGAGGGTGCCGATGCATTGCGTCCGGTGTTTCGCGACGGGCGTCTGCTGAACGTCCAAACCTTGCAAGAGGTGCGGCAACGGGCCTGGCCGGACATGTTTGGGGCATGAAATGGTTGCAGGCGGGCCACAAGTTGGGCCGCCTGTCTTTTTGCGGCTGGCTCTGTTGCCGATGGAGGGCTATAGATGGCGACGCTCGGGGGGGCATTTATTCGGGACGTTCCCAATGCTTCGCAGTTTTTTGGCAGGGCTACTTGCCATTGCCACGCCTTTGATCCCCGCCGCGTTTGCGGATGACGCAACGCAACCCGCTTTAAATGCGGATGTGGTTTTTCCCGAAGATGCCCATAAGAAACGCACACGCATTGGCTATGGGCGATTGATAACCAATGATTTCTTTGGGGATGGCGAAGACCGTTGGCGCACGGGCGGGGTGCAAACGTCGCGCGTTTGGGGGCCACAATGGGATGGTGCGTTGCCCCAGCAAATCGGCGCATTGTTCGAATTGCGATTGGGGGCAGAAGTTCTGGCTCCTGCCAACTTGGTGACGCCCGGGGCAGGGGATCGCCCCTATGCCGGCGCTTTAAGTGCGGGCTTGCATACGCACTACGGCTTGAACGCCCTTGAAGTTTCGATGGGTGCTGATCTGGTTTTTGTTGGTCCCGACACGGGGCTGTTGGATCTCCAAAGCGGGCTGCACGACCTTTTGGGCGTGCGGGAACCTTCTGCGGCAACGCAAGCCGGGCAAATTCAAAATACGATCCGTCCCACCGTGGTCGTTGAACTGGGCAAGACACATAAACTGAGTGACAGCGTGGCGCTACGCCCCTTCATCGAGGGACGGGCGGGCGATGAAACTTTGTTGCGGGCCGGATTTGATTTGGCTTTCGGGCAAGTCGGACGTGGCGAACTGATGACACGCGACAAGGTGACGGGGCATCTTTACCGCACGATCCGAAGTGACTGGACAGGGTATAGCTTTGTGCTTGGCGCGGATGTGGCCCATGTGGCGGACAGTATCTATTTGCCCGAAAGTGGTGGGTTCGCGCTAAACGACAGTCGCGAGCGTGTACGTGCAGGCGTCCACTGGCAAGGCGAAAGCGGACGTGCCGGTTTTTATGGGCTGACATGGCTGGGAAAAGAGTTTGAAGGACAGGAGGAATCGCAGGTCATCGGGTCGATCAGATTCAACCTAGAGTTCTAAATGCAACACTTATGCACCTGACACAAATTGTGTCTATGCATGACACAACCTGTTTGTTAACGATTTCTTAATAAAATAAAAAAACTAAGAGGCAGGCACACGGCAATGGAAACGGGCTTTCGAGGCACGTTTGTTATTTCCTGGTCGCAAACAGAAGTGGACGGTCTAGAGGCCGCGTCATTGCACACTCTCAATGTAGGTGCGGCGTGGTCCTGGAATGGCGATGCACTCCGGGTGGACGGCCCGGTTGATGTTTTGCGTCTGGACAGAGCAGACGGGTCGGAAAACTTGCGCAAACGGGCAGCACGCATGGTGCATCGTCTTGTTGGCGCAGCAATGGAACATAAGCCCCTCGGGGCGTTGGACACAAGCGATGACGAGGCGCTTATGGTCGACAACAGCTTCGTGGTGACGGACGGGGCGCAAAGCTACACAGTGACGATGATTGATGTTGGCAAGGGCGGGCAGCCATTGTTGATGTTCATGGACCAAATGCCACCCCGCAATGTCGATTTGTGGGTGGTGCACCATACCCTTGGTGCGGTTGCCGAAAACCCGATGAGCCCGCAAAGCGGTGGTGTCATTTGCTTTACGCCAGGCACACGCATCCAGACCCCCGATGGCGCGAAAATGATCCAGGACTTACGGATCGGCGACAAGGTACAGACCAAAGACAATGGCGCTCAGGAAATTCTATGGGCGGGCAGCCGGCGCATGACGGGTGCGAGGTTGTTTGCGATGCCCCATCTGCGTCCGATCCGTATCGGGGCTGGCGCTTTGGGTGTGGAACGCCCGGATCAAGAGCTGTTGGTCAGCCCTGCGCATCGTTTGTTGATTCAGGGCGAACACGCGCAGGCCCTGTTCAACACACGCGAGATTTTGGTCGCCGCTAAGGATTTGGTCAACGGTGGCAACATTCAGGTCGATCTGAATGTACCAAGCGTGACGTACATCCATATTTTGCTGAAAAACCATCAGGTTCTTTGGGCAAACGGCGTTGAAACAGAAAGCTTCCACCCGGCAAACGCAGCTTTGTCTACGCTGGATGACAATGACCGTGTCCGTCTGCTGGCGGGCTTTCCCGACCTTGAATACGACCCGCATACCTACGGTGGATATGCGCGGCGCAACCTGTCTGCATCCGAGGCCGCGATCTTGCGGCATGCGGCGTAGACAAGTTACCTTGGGCCGGTGTGTGTGGTGCACATCGGCCTGCTTTCCTGCTGCCAAAATACGATGGATGTGATCGAAGGCCAAAGTTGAAGTTATACTTCGATGGTCCGCTTTGAGCCCTGAGTGACGTTATTGATGTAACGCCGCGAATGTCTGCTCTTCGTTACGAATGTGCTATAGTGTTGGCTAGCTCTGATTGGATTGCAGTAACCAAACACAGCGATATTGTGCCCGATCCAGATTACTCCGAATAAACTAAATGGACATTTTTGTCCTTTACCAAGCGTTCCAGCCCCGGAATGCGCTCACCACTTGCCACAACGAAATCGACCTCACTTAAATCTGCCAGATTGATCAGAGCACTCAAGCCAATTTTGTCCGAAGTAAGCGCCAAGATGGTTTCGCGTGCCATGCCAATTGCCGCACGTACGCGGTTGACCTCGAACACGTCATCGTCGCTTAGTCGCCCGTGTTGGTCCATGCCAGAGACCGCGATCGCAGCATAGTCGAACCTGAATTGTTCGATAAAGTCATCATGATGTGGGCCGATGATGGTCCCGTCTATATGCCGAACAAAGCCGCCGGGTATCGCAACGCTGAAATCACTCCGCCCCAAAAAGTGGGATGCACACCGGATGCTATAGGTCACAATTTTGAGGTTTCTGCGTTCCAGCAACGCCTCGGAAATCGCCTCGCACGTCGTCCCGCTATCGAGAAAAACAGACGCGCCATCAGGGATCATTGAAGCGATTTGACGCGCAATACTTGCTTTCTCAGCGGTCTGCGAAAGCTGTCGTTTCAGGTAGGTACCAGAACTCAAAGAACCTGCAAATGCAACGCCTCCATGCGTACGCCGAACCTTGCCTAGTTTTTCAAATGCCTTGACGTCCCGCCGCACCGTTTGCTCTGAGACACCCAATTCTCGTGATGCTTCGACAAGGCTAAGATATCCTCGTTCAACAATCAGGTCCAATAGAGCGCGGCGGCGAATCGACTTGGGGTTTTGCCCAGCTTTCAAAGTAACGTCCCTGACATATTTCGGACTAGAATGCGCAGATTAACAGAATTCTTCAAACCATAAATTGCCGATTTGGGTCTGATTTTATCAGTAATTCAGGTCCGTTTCACTCATAAATGTAAGAAAGTTGACAGAATACTTGTAATTTATCTTACATTTCTTACAGTGTTGCTAGAGCACTTCGCTCCAACATAAACAGGAGGCCCCATGAAAACTCTACTAGCAACAAGTGCCCTGGCTGCACTTCTTTCGACGACAGCGCTCGCCGGCGAACTAACAGTTTATACGTCCTACGAAGAGGACGAAGCAGCGGCTTTTCTGGAATTGGCTGCTGAGGCCATGCCCGATATCGCATTCAACATGCTACGCCTTTCCACAGGCGATCTGGCGGCCCGCATCATCGCGGAAAAGGGAAATCCACAGCACGATGTCATCTGGGGTTTCGCCGCATCTACCATTGTAAACCCTGAAATAGAAGAAACACTGGAGCCCTACACACCAGTCGGCGTGGACAGCATCCCCGCAGCATTCCGATCGGAAGATGACAAATGGTTTGCGGTAACTGGGTATATGGCTGCGTTCTGCGTGAATAACGAACGTCTCGAAACATTGGGGCTTGAAGCGCCGACATCATGGGCCGATCTTCTTAAGCCCGAATATCAAGGTGAAGTCGTGATGCCGAACCCTGCTTCTTCAGGGACAGGTTACATCATGGTAAGTTCGCTCCTGCAAATGATGGGTGAGGAGGCTGGTTGGGCTATGCTTGACCAGCTTGACGGCAATGTCGCTCAATACATCAAGTCGGGTTCCAAACCATGCCACGCCGCGTCGGCGGGTGAATACGCAGTTGGTGCCTCTTATGATATGCGTGCAATCAAGAATATTGCAGAGGGTTTTCCGATTTCGATGGCCATCCCGTCAGAAGGATCAGGCAACGAACTTGAAGCTAACGCTCTAGTTGCGTCGTCGGACAACAAAGAAGATGCACGTCGTTTCTTAGACTGGACGGTCACGACTGAAGCTGCAACTGCCTATCTTGACTGGAAGGCGATTGTGACCATTCCCGGAGGAACTATGCCGCAGCGGTTCATTGACGCGGGCCTGCCTGAAGACACGTCGACGGTTCTGCACCCGACCGACTTTGGAGCCGCCGCAAACGATCGCGCAGCAATCATTGCTGAGTGGCAAAGCAGATACGAGTAGTACTTCTACTTTTGCTCGAATTCCCTAGGCGCGATCTCCCAGTATTTCACGCGCCTAGGTTCTAACACCGAGAGGATCGCAGGGCCCTCTCGGCTAACCTAATTCCCAATCTAATCGGATGCGCCAATGACACTCGAAATTCGAAATTTGTCCAAATTTTTTGATAGCGTCCGTGCATTGGACGACGTTTCCCTAAAAATACCGGATGGAAGCTTCACTAGTTTTCTTGGTCCTTCTGGTTGCGGAAAAACAACTCTATTGCGGGTGATTTCCGGGCTTGAAACGGCCGATTCCGGTACCATTCATCTAGATGCCGTCGATCTATCGAACAAACATCCTTCTCAGCGGAACTTCGGTGTTGTCTTCCAGTCGTATTCGCTGTTTCCCAACCTGACCGCCCTAAAAAACGTCACCTATGGTCTGGAGTGTCGTGGCTGGGACCCCAAAAGGGCAAATGCCCGGGCAAAAGAGATGCTAGATATGGTGCACCTTGTCGATCAGGCGCACAAACTTCCAAACCAGATGTCGGGCGGGCAGCAGCAACGCGTGGCCATTGCCCGCGCTATCGCTACCGAACCGTCGGTCTTGCTATTGGATGAGCCCTTGTCAGCACTTGATGCCAAGGTCCGCACCGAGTTGCGTCAGGAAATCAAAAGAATTCAACACGATACCGGAATTACAACCATCATGGTCACGCATGATCAGGCCGAAGCCCTGGAAATGGCTGATCAGATCGTTGTTCTGCGCGACGGCCGGATAGAGCAGGTCGGTTCTGCCCAAGACCTCTACAACACCCCCAAAACAGAATTCGTCGCCAACTTTATAGGCAGCATCAATACGCTGCGTGTCACAAGCGGTGCCGATGGTGTGCCGTTTTTTGGCTCGCAACCATTGAAGGCGTTAACGCCAATGTCTCACGATGCTGTGCTCGGGATAAGACCCGAAGCGATTACATTGTCTACAGAGCCTTTTCAAAACGTCGTATCCCTGCCTGCGACCGTGACAACAGTCCGCTTTCTTGGAAACTTTAGCATTGTTGGCATTTCGCCGGACTGTGCACCTGACCAGATCCTTACGGTTGAATTGCACGGGGCAGCCGCGACCGCTGCAGTCGGTAACAAGGTTTTTGCAAACCTGAACCCTGACCATCTACGCGAGTTGCAATCATGAACCTTTCTACCAACAAAGCGCCGCCCACAACGGGAACCCAACGATCGAGTTTTCATATAACAGACAATGCTGTCGCGATGATCCTGTCGATTGCTGTCTTTTCATTGATGATCGCCTTTCTAGTCGTACCGATTATATCAATCTTCTGGCGCAGTTTTGAAACTGGGGATGGTTTCGGGATAAGCAATTATGTTGAAACGCTCACAGCAGGCAGGTTTTGGGGACTCATCGCAAACAGTCTTCTGATGTCCTCAGTTTCGGCAAGTCTGGCGGTTATTCTGGCATATACGTATGCCTATGCACTGCAACGCTCAAATATCCCACTGAAGGGCCTATTGCGCATCGTGATCATGACACCACTGTTTGCGCCATCATTGGTTCAGGCCCAAGGCCTGATCTTTATCTTAGGTCGTAATGGCGTTCTGAACCGGTTCCTTGGGTTTGACATCGACATTTATGGCTTCTGGGGCGTGGCGCTGGCCAACACGCTTTATACTTTTCCTTACGCCTTCCTGATCTTGTCAGCCGCCTTGGCCGTCACTGATGCTCGGCTTTACGAAGGTGCCATTGTGATGGGGGCCAAACCGTTTCGCATTTTCCGTACAGTCACCTTGCCCTCGACACGTTATGGAATTGTGGCGGCAATTTTTGTAACATTTTCTCTGTCGATCACTGATTTCGGGAATGCCATTGTCATCGGCGGTGAGTTCAACGTGCTCGCTACAGAAATCTACAACAAAGTTATCGGTCAAGGCAAATTCGGACTGGGTGCCGTTATCGGTGTCATGCTTTTGCTCCCAGCAGTCGTGACAAAAATCATCGAGCGCCGCATTTCCAAAAGTCAGCACGCCCAGATCACTGATCAGTCCTCGGCACTTCAGATCCGACCAAACAGCCTGCGCGACATGGCTTTTGGCGCGTATTCCTGTGCGATTACACTGATCTTCCTGGCGATACCGGCGATTGTGATCGTCGCAAGTTTTGTGGTGCTCTGGCCGTACAATTTGGAATTCTCGTTGAAGCATTATGCATTCGACGTGCAGAATGGTACCCGCCCGCTTTGGAATTCGGTTATCGTCGCCATCCTAACCGCGACCATAGGTGTTGCGATTGTCGCAACCGCAGCGATCGTGTCTCAAAAGTATCGAAATGTCTTCGTGGGCCCCATTTCATTTTTGTCCATCTTGCCGGCCTCAGTCCCGGGCATGGTTCTGGGTCTGGGGTATGTTCTAGCATTTAACAGCCTGTCGAACCCGCTTAATTTCCTCTATGGAACCTTCCCTTTGATTGTCCTGCTTTACATATACTACAACCACGCGCAGGGTTTTCTGATCACCACAACCAGCCTCAAGCAAATCAGCAAATCATTCGATGAAGCCTCGTCGGTTCTGGGTGGCAGTACGCTGCGCACCCTCTTCAAAGTGACGTTGCCACTTTTGTGGCCAACGTTGTTAGGGGTTGGGGTGTTTTTCTTCATGCGCGCCATGGTGTCGCTGTCTGCTGTCATCTTTCTCATCACACCCAAAACACAAGTGGCTGCCGTATCTGTCCTGCAACTTGCCGACCGAGGTGCCAGCAATCAAGCGGCGGCATTTTCGGTCTGTATTATGGCAATCGTTCTCGCGATGCTTCTTATCGTGCGCACTATCCTTTGGGTTGGCGGCGCAAAAAAAATCTCATTGATCAGGTAAGCATAATGAAAATAGGCGATATCAAGGGTATCCTCTTTGACAAAGACGGGACACTTCTGAAATACGAAGAAACCTGGGGACCTATCAACCGCGAAGCCGCATTTGCTGCTGCGAGCCAGAATGAAAATCTTGCCAACAAACTTCTCGTATCCACCGGCTACGACCTCGCGACCAAAACTGTTCAGGCCGGAACAATCTTAGGGGCAGGCAATTCCGAAGAAATCGCGCAGGCGTGGATGATGTCCGGAGCTCGTCTTTCTGAACCAGACCTCATCGAATTGCTTGATGGAATATTTACTGAAGCAATGCAAAGCGCTGTCCCGGCAGACAATGTTGGCGGGGTCGTCCGAGCGTTTCACGGCCAAGAGTACAAACTTGGCGTTGCCAGCAGCGACAGTGAGCAATCAATCAAGGTGTTTCTGGATAGCCTGGGCCTCACACCGTTTTTCGGCTATACCGCAGGCTACAACTCCGGATACGGGCACAAGCCGGAACCGGGCATGTTCGAGGGTTTTTGCCGAAAACTGAAGCTTGAACCGTCGCAGGTTGCCATGATCGGTGACAATCCGCAGGATATGGAAATGGCCCGTCACGCCAATGCAGGCTTGTGCATAGCAGTGCTAAGCGGAAATGGAAAAATTGATGATCTGAAGCCACTGTCTGATTTCATTTTAGACGATATTTCCAAATTGCCTGAGCTATTCGGCATTTTTATCTGAGTTGAGTAAAGTGCGCATATGACTCCTAAGTGAATGCATGACACGGTCGGACGCGATGAGGCCACAATGACCAGTGCTGCGATCTGCACGAATGCCTGCTGTTGCAAAAGCGTTGGGCTCGACGCCTCGGCCGTCTTTCGGCTATATTTGGCAATAACTGATTGTGGGTGAGGTTAGACCGTAAATGCCGATGCCTTGGACATACCGCCACGCTTCCAAAGAGTGACGCGCCTTTCTTGTTGATGTGAAAGAGCGCATGTCTCTCGAATCTGACAATATGGCCTATACCGCCGTAGATGCGGTTTTGCAGGTCTTCAGATGCCGCCTGACAGCACAACAGGGTCTGGCATTCGCAAGTGTTCTTCCGGCAGTCCTTCGCGCGATTTTTGTAAAGGATTGGGATGTTTCCAAACCGCCGGTTCCTTTTGAGGAGCGGCAGGCGCTAACAAATGAGGCTAAACAAGTCCGCGTTAAGCACAATCTAACGCCAGACAACGCAATCGAAGCGACAGCTTTGGGCAATCCGACGGTGCACTGACAATAGAGATTTCGAAAGAGTGCTGATGCAGTTCCCCGAAGAGACCGTGGCGTTCTGGCATGTCGATGTCAAAGACCCGTCGGAGCTAGACCAGCGGATAATGTAGCGGCGAAAGCGGACTTTCCGAATGAGACCGTGAATGGCGGCTTCGTCCGCTAAGCTGACCTTAACTGCACCGAACCGCTGATTTTTAGGTGCCGCACTGCCGCAAGTCCGGTTTGAGCCCAATTTGACGAATGCTGCACGATGCAAGAATGTCGGGTGCCTAAATTTCGTTCTGATCATTTGAAGCGACGGCCAGTCGGTCACCATGATACTGCAGCTAAGATGGATGCCCCAACCGCTGAGGCTAAAAACGGTATCGTAAGCGCAGCTTCAAACCCTAAGCCCTACGCTTATTACAACGACGCTGGAACCTATCGCGGCAGGGCATCATGCCGCTGGTATCGACGAGCTCATGCCATGGAACTTTGACAAGTAGGACTGATATCGCTTGCGACCCCAAAGAATTTTTCCTGCGCTTAGCTTCCAACAAACTGACAAGTTAATATAGGCGTCTATCTTCAGCGCTTACAAATATTCAAAGTCGTCTGTCAAAGATATTCGCGCGTGCTGTGCGCCATGTCCCAGACGATCACTTGGGACAAATAGGCTTAAATACGAATGGAGGCCAAGGCAGCGTTGGAGCGTGATCGAGCACTACATGTAAGGTGGTTAAATCTGATCGCGCCAGTGTCGAATGTTTGAACGGACAATTGGAGCTAAGGAAATCATTACAGGGCAAGTTTTCATTGGTTTGAACTTTAGATGCCTTTTGTTTCTTAATGCGAAACAATCGGAAGTGCATTGCTTGACAATACCCAATCCATCTGCCCGCATAGCGGGTAGCGATCGCGAAGTTTTAACCAGATTTCACCAGGGAATTTTTTGCCATGTTGTATTTATTGACTCTTTTGAGCCTCGCGGCCGGTTCGGTCTTTGTTGCAAGTCCAGAGGATGATGACGTCGTTGGAACCCAAGAAGACGACAACGTTTCCGGAGGAGAAGGCGATGATCTTTTACGCGGCCATCGCGGCGATGACCTGCTTTCGGGCGAAGGTGGGGACGATCTGATTTATGGATCATGGGGCGATGACACTTTGTCGGGCAACCAAGGCAACGACACAATTCATGGTGCACGCGATGATGATTTGATCACAGGCGAGGCTGGCGAAGACAGTCTGCGTGGTGGCACGGGCGATGACACAGTATTGGGTGGCGAAGGCGACGACTACGTCAACGGTGATGCGGGTGACGATCAGGTATCAGGCGGCAACGGGAACGACAGTGTCGCCGGTGGGGCCGGTAATGATGGCCTGTCCGGTGATTCAGGCAACGATACACTTACCGGTGCCCGTGGCGCTGACACGCTTGATGGTGGAGCTGGCGATGATGTTCTTTCCGGGGGCGGACAAGACGATGTCCTGATTGGCGGCGAAGGTTCTGACAGCCTGTTTGGCGAGGGTGGCCAAGATACGTTGTTTGGCGGTGAGGGTGATGATGAATTGCATCTCGCGGGTGCTGGAACGGCTATTGGTGGTGAAGGTAGCGATATCTTCAAGCTTGTGAACGGTGGCACCGACTTTGGCACGATTTCTGATTTCACCGAAGGCGAGGACAACATTATTGTCGAGGTCGCCCCTGGAGAAGACGTAACGGTTGCAAGTCAAACAGTAGGTCCCGACGGCGTGCAAATCCAATTGTCCAATGGTGTGATCGTTTCGTTAGAAGGATTGTCCGAGCCGACCGATTTGACCGAGATCCTGTTTATCGAGACAGATCAGGTAGAGCCATCCGAGGTCTTTCAATTCGACGATGAAGACGGAAACAACACCAACTATATGACTGAACCCGAAAACAATTTGGTCAATATGAACGACGGCGACGACACCGTGATCGGCCAGGGTGGTTTGGATACAATCAACGGCGGCACGGGCGCAGATTCAATTGAAAGCGGTGGCGGCGACGACATCCTCAATGGTGATGCTGGCGATGACTGGCTGTATGGCGAACAAGGCGATGACACACTGTCTGGCGGCACTGGTGACGACATTATGATCGGCGGGGCGGGTGCAGACTTGATTTTCGCTGGTGAGGGTGACGACTCTGTAACCGAAGTCTATTACTCCGAACCATCAGAAGAAGATTTTGGCAACGACACCGTCTTTGGTGAAGGCGGCAACGATTATTTGCGTACGCATAATGGTGACGATGTCGTCGATGGCGGCACCGGCAATGACACTATTTGGGCCAATCGCGGCAATGACACGCTGATTGGCGGTGACGGTAGTGATGAATTGCGCGGTGGTTACGGCAATGATCATTTAGACGGCGGTGCCGGCAATGATGTGCTTGAAGGCGGCAACGGACTAAACACCATGAACGGCGGTGATGGCAACGATTTCATCTTTGGACGCCGAGGATACGGCGGCAACTCTGGACCAATCAACACCAGCGTCATTGATGCGGGCGACGGTGATGACACACTTAGCTTTGAGCATGGCAGTACCGTCACTGGCGGCGACGGCGCAGACGTTTTCCGTTTGTTTGACGCTCTAGATGATGATCTTGTTTCACGGATCGAAGATTTCGATCCTGACGTTGATCAACTAAGGGTTACCGTGACCGCAGGCGACGGCGACGGCGATGGCGGTGGGTTTGCATTGCAGCCGCGCGAAGATGGCAGTGGCAATGACCTGTATGTTGGTGACGATCTTGTTGCCGAAATCCTTAGCGCCAAAACCTTCACGCTTGTCGATTTGGATATATCAGTTGAGCTTGAATATGATGACGACGGACTTACCACTTACACCCTAGGGCCAAACGATGGCGACACGGGCATTGACGTGACCGGCAGCTACGGCAATGACCACATTATAGGCAATATTGGTGATGATCGTATTTCCAGCAACTACGGCGGTAGTGATCTGCTTGAAGGGGGCGGTGGCAACGACACACTGATTGGCGATGGTGGAACGATCATTCCATATTACCACGAACTGGATTACGAGACACGCATCGAAACAGATACGCTGCTGGGCGGTGACGGAGACGACGATCTGATTTCGACCAACGGCAATATTCTGACAGGTGGCGCGGGATCTGATGTTTTTGGTATCATCGACAATCCGCGATATTCGGATGCGCCGGAGCAGTTGCCCCCTACCATTATTACCGATTTTGACCCTGCTGAAGACTACGTTGTTCTTGCAGGGTTCCCGGGTAGCGGGCCCCCTGACGTTGCTGATATTTCTTTGAACGTGTTTGCGGATGGCACCGGTTCCGAGATTTTGATTGGTGATATTGTTGTAGCCCGTGTGACAGGAGGTCAGGCACTGACCGTGGCGGACATCGGTATCGACAATTCAAACTTCAACGACGAGTATCGCATTTGATTCCGTTGGCCGTGCGAAATGTTCTTCTTCTCCCCTGACGCAGCGCCTGCTTGTGGCAGGGGTACGCCCATGTCTGTAACCAAACGGTTCTGAGCGGCATTGCGAAGTAACAGAGGTTGGAATTCGACAGGTGCGGATTTAGCGGGATCAGCAAATTGTTTGTTCGCCCGGACAGGCTCATGTAAGCGTTTCGTTAGAAAAAGATCAAGCGTACTTCCGTTCTGGATTTTGCTCCAATATATGGCTGGCTGCATCTTTTAAGCAGTGCTGCGGAGCTTCAACTAAAACTGCAAAGTGCAGGTCTAATAGACACTCAAAGACAACGTATATTGGATGGATCGAATTACACTAGGACAGAGGCTATTTTCTCGAAAGCAGCCATTCATCCCACCAGGTTCAAGCATCACTTTGTCCCGCTAAGCTGACATTCATGAAAAGGCTTTGAGTTACTCAGCCACCAATGTCCTAATTATCGCCTTCGCGCTATCCGACGCCCAGTCCGCATCACCTCGCAGGCGTGCGATTTCGCGGCCCTCGGGATCGATGATCACGGTGATGGGCAAACCAAAAACACCCATCTGGCTGGCCAGTTGTTGTTTGGGGTCTTGATGGCGGGGCAGGTTGTCTATGCCTGTCTGAGCAAAGAATTTTTGTATGCCAGCGGGTGAATTGCGCCCTGTGGCGATGGTCACGACTTCAAAATCATCGCCGCCAAATTCGGTTTGCAATTCCGACAGCATGGGCATTTCCTTGCGGCAGGGTGCACACCAGGTTGCCCAGAAATTGACCAACACATGCTTGCCGCGATAGGCGTTCAAAGATTTGTCGCCCGCGCCATCGGCCAATTGAAAGGCTTTGTTCGGTACGGCCTCGGGGCTGCTATGAAAGACCAGTTTTTTCATGTCGCCAGTGCGCAAGGCCGCTGCGGCGTCCACATCGGACAAGGCAGGGTTTGCGAAGACGGCAAGGGCCGTATAAACGAGCGCAGCAACAGTAGTTTTCATATTCCCTCCGAAGGGTCAGGCAGATGACAGACAATACCTCGAACACCATGTGGGGCGGCCGCTTTGCCGCTGGTCCCGATGCGATTATGGAAGCAATTAATGCATCCATCGGATTTGACCAGCGCATGGCAGCCCAGGATATCGCAGGCTCGCGCGCCCATGCCGCCATGTTGGGCGCCACGAACATTTTGACAGATACCGATGTTGAAGCGATCCGTGAAGGCCTGCTCACGGTCTTGTCAGAAATTGAGGGTGGGGATTTCAAGTTCTCCACCGCTTTGGAAGACATCCACATGAATGTGGAAAGCCGGTTGAAAGAGATTATTGGCGAACCGGCGGGGCGTTTGCACACAGGCCGTTCGCGCAACGATCAGGTCGCCACAGATTTCAAACTGTGGGTGCGCGATCAGTTTGATGCCGCGGAAGCTGGTTTGTTGGCTTTGATCCACGCCCTTTTGGGACAGGCTGAGGCCGGCGCGGATTGGGTCATGCCCGGATTTACGCACCTGCAAGTGGCCCAACCCGTCACATGGGGTCACCACATGATGGCCTATGTCGAGATGTTTGGCCGCGATCTGTCCCGCGTCCGCGACGCGCGTGCGCGTATGAACACTTCGCCTTTGGGTGCGGCGGCCTTGGCTGGCACGTCCTTTCCGATTGATCGCCACATGACGGCCAAGGCGCTGGGCTTTGACGCCCCTGCCGCCAATTCGCTGGACGCCGTCAGCGACCGCGACTTTGCGCTTGAGTTCCTGAGCGTGGCCAGCATCAGCGCCATGCATCTGTCGCGCTTTGCCGAAGAACTGGTGATCTGGTCATCTGCCCAGTTCCGCTTTGTGGCTTTGTCGGACCGCTTTTCCACAGGCTCTTCGATCATGCCGCAAAAGAAAAACCCCGATGCTGCGGAATTGATCCGTGCCAAGGTGGGGCGCATTTACGGGGCCAACACCGGGTTGATGATGGTGATGAAGGGATTGCCACTGACCTATTCCAAGGACATGCAGGAAGACAAAGAACAGGTCTTTGACGCCGCCGACAGTTGGATGCTGGCGATGGCTGCGATGGAAGGCATGGTCAAAGACATGACCGCCAACCGCGAAAGCCTTGCAGTGGCCGCAGCCTCAGGGTTTTCGACTGCGACCGATCTGGCAGACTGGCTGGTGCGTGTTTTGGGCATGCCATTTCGCGATGCGCATCACGTGACGGGCACCCTTGTGGGCATGGCGGAATCTAAAGAATGTGACCTGCCGGACCTTAGTCTTGATGATATGAAATCGGTGCATAAGCACATCACCGCTGACGTGTTTGACGTGTTGGGCGTGCAAAACTCGGTCAATTCGCGTATATCCTATGGCGGGACAGCACCGGCACAGGTGCGTGAACAGATCAAACGGTGGAAGGAAATTCTGGCATGAGACTGACCTTTGGGCTGATCTTTGCAGTTGTGTTGGCGGCCTGCGGCGCCGATGGCGAACCAGTACAGCCGAACCTAAGCGCAGGCGTCAGTGTCGGATCCGGCGGCGTGAATGGCAATGTCGGCGTGTCCGTACGCAAAGGCCCGGTCAGCATCGGCTGGAACATCTTTTGATGCGCTTTGCTGCGATATTGATCGTTCTGGGGCTCGGGGCGTGTGATCCGGGCGGCGGTGGTCCTACGTATACGTCAGACAAGCAACAGCCTTCCAAATATGAACCCGGCGTCACAGTGTCGGGCCATGCCAAGGTGGGCGTCAAAAGGTCGTTCTGAATGTCTTTGCTGCGTATGATTTATCTTGCCCTTGCCATTTGGGGGGCAATCCACCCGATGTATTACTTCATCACGTGGTTCAACGAAAATGGCTATGATATCATGGCTATGGTCGATGCGTGGCACGTCAATGCAGCAGCCAGCGGTCTGGTGTGGGATCTGACGATTGCCGCTGTGACGTTAACAATCTGGATCATTGCGGAGGTGGCTGTGCGGCGCAATTGGCTGGCGCTGATGGCTATTCCCGCCACCTTCTGCATCGGGGTTTCATGCGGGCTCCCACTGTATTTGTTTTTACGGACGCGGCCTGTAGCGTAACACTGCGTTCGTTCAAATTGGAAACAATACTGCCCAATTTGCGCCATTATTTCTGAATATATGTGTGTGCGATAGATATTTTTGACGCAACGCAAGACGGAAATCCCATGGCAGACGCAAGCATAGATACAGCCCAGTCCTCATTGTTGGAGGCCCCAACCGAAACGGCGACCCCGCAGACACCGGCCATCGTTCAGGTTGCAAAAGAATATGGCGTATCGCCCGTGCGGCAAATGCGCGATATCATGGGGCTGCGGTTCGGTGCGCGCAAAATGAGTGGGGCAGAATACTACAGTTTGCGGCTGTTTGACCCAGCACGTGCAGACAAAGCATCATTTACAGGACAAAACGGTATAAACGCACTGAACGCGTCGATGAACCCGCCGATGGCGGTTCCGACACGCGCGTTTGTGGGCAATAAACTGCTGTACACAGAACTGTTGGCGAAGTTGGGCATTGCCACATCACACACTCAGGCGTTGGTCAGTACGTTTCGCACATTGGGAACGCTACCAGTTCTGAAAGACGCGCAAACGCTTGTCGATTTCTTGCGAAACGATGCCAAATATCCGCTGTTTGGCAAACCGCATCACGGATCTTTGTCTGAAGGGTCGGTGCGCATCAACGGGACCGACGGTGACGAATTGCTGATGGCCAACGGCCGCCGCATCGGGGTCGAGCAGTTTGCCAAGGATGTGTTCGCACAGTATCCAGGCGGCTTTATGATACAGACGGCATTGGACCCGCATGCGGATATGGCCCACATTGCAGGGCCTGCGGTGGGATGCGTCCGTGTGGTGACTGTCAATGACGGGACCGGCGCGAAACCAGCTTACGCACTCTGGAAAATGCCCGCGCCGGACGCGATGTCGGACAACTTCTGGCAACACGGCAGCCTATTGGCGATGCTGGATCTGGCCAGCGGCACAGTGACAACCTGCAATCGGGGCACAGGCCTTGAGACGGAAACCTTCGATGATCATCCGGTTTCTGGTGTTGCCGTGGTTGGGCAAACATTGCCATTCTGGGCAGAAACGCTTCAAATGGCCACCGACGCGCATGCAGTTTTTCCTGAATTCGGCGTCTGTGGATTTGACATTGCCGTAACGCCAGATGGTCCCAAGGTTCTGGAATGCAACGATAACCCATCGCATATGCTCTATCAGCTTGCTTCAGGCAAAGGGGTCAACAACGCTGACTTGGCCCCCGTTTGGGCCGCTGTTGCGACGCGACAAACAAAACAACTGGCCCGGTTGAAGGGTAAATGACGGCTTACTGACCCTCCAAGTCAGACTTGCTGCCAAGCGGCGTACCCTTTGCACGGTACGTCGTTTTTTTCCGCGCTTTTCTTCCGGTGTGCTTCTTGACTGGCGTTGTATTGATACGCCTTTGGGGTTGTCGGGTTTCTGGATTCGTGGCTAATGCGGTGCCATGGATCATTTTCTTTACAAAGACGGCGCTTTGCACGCCGAAGATGTCCCTGTGGCCGAGATTGCCGCCGCTGTGGGCACGCCGTTTTACGTCTATTCGACTGCGACCTTGCTGCGTCATTTCAAGTTGTTTGATGATGCCTTGGAGGGCATGGACCATCTTGTCTGTTACGCAATGAAGGCAGCCAGCAATCAGGCGATCCTGAAGACTTTGGGCGACGCGGGCGCGGGTATGGACGTGGTTTCGGGTGGTGAATACCGCCGGGCGCGGGCTGCGGGTGTGCCGGGCGACCGTATCGTGTTTTCAGGTGTGGGCAAAACGGCTGAGGAAATAGAGTTGGCGTTGACCGGAGGTATCCGTCAATTCAACGTGGAATCCGAACCTGAAATGGACGTGCTGAACGCTGTTGCGTTGCGGCTGGGCAAAGTGGCGCCCATCACCATTCGGGTGAACCCCGATGTCGACGCGAAAACGCATGCGAAAATCGCAACGGGCAAATCCGAAAACAAATTTGGCATTCCGATTTCACGGGCCAAAGAGGTCTACGCATTGGCCGCGACCATGAAAGGTTTGCAAGTGATCGGCATTGACGTGCATATCGGCAGTCAATTGACAGACCTGCAACCCTATGAAGACGCCTACAACAAAGTGGCGGAATTGACGCAGGAACTGCGCGCCGAAGGCCACACCATCACGCGTCTGGATCTGGGCGGCGGCTTGGGCATTCCCTACCACCAATCAAACGAGGCCCCGCCACTGCCCAGCGACTACGGCGCATTGGTCAAGCGCACTTTGGGTCATTTGGGGTGCGAAATCGAAATAGAACCGGGCCGCTTGATCGCGGGCAATGCGGGGCTCATGGTCAGCGAAGTGATCTACGTCAAAGAAGGCGAAGACCGCGAATTTCTGATCATTGATGGTGCAATGAACGACCTGATCCGCCCCGCAATGTACGATGCACACCACGATATCATCCCCGTGGTAGAACCAACGCCCGGCGCAGAGCCTGCGACCTACGATATTGTTGGTCCGGTTTGCGAATCTGGCGACACTTTTGCAAAGCACCGCGATATGCCGGAAATGAAGGCAGGCGAACTGGTCGCCTTTAGATCTGCCGGTGCTTATGGCGCTGTCATGGCGTCTGAATACAATTCCCGGCCCCTTATTCCGGAAGTTTTGGTGCACGGCGATCAATTCGCGGTTATCCGCCGACGTCCGACCTTTGACGAAATGATAAATCGAGATACCATTCCAGAATGGCTCTAGGCGTCGGTTTGCGTCGGAAGGGGTCGGAGAGTTTACCAAATGGCTTCTTTTTCGAAACATGACATTGCCCGCAGCATGAAGTCACTGGTGTGGCCTTTGCGCCTGACGTGGTTCGGCATGGTTTCGGAAAACCTGATGCGTGCCTTGTGGCCACTTATGACGGTGGTGATGGCGGTGCTCGCCTTCTTGATGATGGGCCTGCACGATATGGTGCCGCTTGAAGCGATCTGGATCTGCGCGGTTGTTGCGGGCGCCTTTGGGCTGGTCGCGCTGTTCTACGCGTTTCGTAAATTTCGGCTGCCCAGTCGTGAACAGGCTCTTGCACGACTTGATGCAAGCCTGCCCGGGCGGCCCATTCAGGCGTTGCGCGACAGTCAGGCAATCGGTGCAAGCGATGCGGCATCCACAGCCGTTTGGCGCGCACATCAGGCGCGGATGGCCGCGCGGGCCGAAGCTGCAACACCTGTGGCTGGCGATTTGCGTGTAGCGGACCGTGACCCTTATGCGTTGCGCTATGCTGCCTTGCTGGCATTGGTGGTTGCTGTCTTTTTCGGATCATTGACGCGTGTTGGGTCGGTGACAGACCTTGGGGCAGGTGGCACAGCGCTTGCGAACGGCCCTGTTTGGGAAGGCTGGCTGGATGCGCCGCGCTATACCGGAAAGCCCACTATCTATTTGAACGACATTCCTGAAGGTCCGTTGTCGGTGCCTTCAGGCAGTTTGATCACGTTGCGAATGTACGGCGAAGTGGGCGCATTGACCCTGTCGGAAACTGTGTCGGGCCGCACCGAAGTGCCCCCTGCGTCCAACAGCGAACAGGACTTCACAATCTTACAAGACGGCACGATTGCCATCAACGGTCCAGGCGGTCGGGTGTGGGACATTGCTGTGGTTGAAGACGCAGCCCCGCGGGTCGCAGTGCTCGCCGATCCTGAAGCATCTGCGCTTGGTCAAATGACATTGCCTTTTGCTGCCAGTGATGACTATGGCGTTGAAGCAGGCGAAGCCCGCATCGCGTTAGACCTGAAGGCAGTGACCCGCACACATGGACTTGCGGTCACACCCGAAATGCGCGGTGAAATTGTCGTGCCTTTGCCGATGCCAATCTCGGGGGACCGCGCCGAATTTGAAGAAAATCTGGTCGAAGACTTTTCAGAGCATCCATGGTCCAATTTACCCGTCACAATTACGCTTACGGCGCTTGATGCATCCGAACAGATCACACAAACGGCACCTCGGGCGATTGTTCTGCCGGGACGTAGGTTCTTTGACCCTGCGGCGGCGGCGATCATCGAACAACGGCGCGATCTTTTGTGGTCGCGCAGCAATGCCGGGCGCGTGGCGCAGATTTTGCGGGCTGTGGTGCATCGCCCCTCAGATATTATGCGATCCGAAGTCACGGCATTGCGTTTGCGCCAAGTGATCCGCAGCTTGGAAACCCAAGCCAGACTGGAACTGGATACGGAACAGCAAGAGGCCATCGCAGCCGATCTTTGGGCGTTGGCGCTTGAGCTGGAAGAGGGCGATTTGCAAGACGCATTGGAACGCATGCGCCGTGCGCAGGAACGCCTAAGTCAGGCAATGCGCGACGGCGCATCTGATGCGGAAATCCAGGAGCTGATGCAAGAACTGAGCCGTGCCACCGAAGACTACATGAACCAGTTGCGGCGGGAGGCCCAACAACGTGGTTCCGATGAGGAAAACGGCGCGGAGCAGCGTCAGAACTCTGACGATGCGCTGACGCTGACGCAAGATGACATCCAGCGCATGATGGACCGCATCCAGGAGTTGATGGAACAGGGCCGTATGGCCGAAGCCGAAGAAGCGTTGCGTGAATTCCAGGAAATGATGGAAAATATGCAGATGTCGCAACAACAGGGGGGCGAAGGCTCTGCTGGCGAACAAGCTATGGAAGACCTGTCGGAATCGCTGCGCAACCAGCAAGGGCTGAGCGATCAGGCATTTCGCGATCTGCAAGAACAGTTCAACCCAAACGCTCAAACCGGCGAAAGCCAGGGCAACGAGGGACGAAATGGCGGTCAGGGGCAAGGCCAAAGCCATGAGGGGCAAGGCGGCGAAGGCGAAGAACAAGGCCAGCAACAAGGCGAAGGCGGCACACAGTCGGGACAATCTGGTGCAGGCGAACAGTCATTGGCAGACCGCCAGCAAGCCTTACGGGATGAACTGAACCGTCAGCAAGGCAGTTTGCCGGGTGCGGGAACGCCTGAAGGTCAAGCTGCACGCGACGCATTGGATCGTGCCGGCCGTGCGATGGACGACGCGGCGGAAAACTTACGCAACGATGATCTTGCCGGTGCCATTGATGATCAGGCGCAAGCCATGCAGGCCTTGCGCGACGGGTTACAAGCGCTGGGCGAACAACTGGCGCAAGAAAACGAACAGCAACAGCAGGGCCAAGGCAACGCAGAAGCCAACCGCCAAACCCAGAACACTGACCCATTGGGCCGCAACCAAGGCAATGGCGAAGGTGGCAGCAGCGACGGTGAATTGCTGCAAGGCGAAGATGTGTATCGACGCGCACAGGATTTGCTAGACGAAATCCGTCGCCGCTCGGGTGAAAACGAACGCAGCGAGGTGGAATTGGATTACCTCAAACGCCTGTTGGATCGCTTCTGAACGCACCAAGGCCGTTGGTGACAAAAACGGGTGTGCCTATTGTGATTGGGATGCCGCCGTTGCGTCCAGCCATTTCAGCAGATCTTGCACTTTGACGTCCAACCAGACGCGTGCTTGATCGATCACGCCAATGTACCCAGCCAGAAGATCATCCAACGCAGGCACTGTCTTGGCCAAGGCAGGTGCAAAAATATACAATGCCGCCAGCGCAACCGCGATCAAAACAACAAAGAAAAAGCCGCGCTTGAACCCGCCGCGCTTGCGACGGTTGGGTTCAGATGCCGCTGCGGCGGCGTCACCGGAAATTTGGCGATCACCGGTAGAGCGCAAGGTAGAATTGATTTCTTCGATGTCGGGCAACAGATCACGGCGTGACCCGACAGCGGCGGCTGCCACATCGGGCTGCGGGTCTTCACCACGCATACGCGCCATCCTGTCACGGGCTTCGCGGGCACGCTTTGCAGCTTCGTCTTCGGTGTCAGGCAGACCCAGTTCCGGCTGACTTTCCAAAGGGTCCGCATCCTGAACCCGTGCGGCAGTTTCCAGTTCTGCTTCTTGGCGCAAAATATCCGACACCTGCGGGTCCAATTCCTGCCGCGTCGGGGCAGGGCTGGACGGCGGCGCAGACGGTGGAATAGCTACGTGTTCTTCATCAGAGGCAGGCGGTATCGTGGCCTCTTTCACATGGGCTTCGGTCTCGGATTCCGGCTCCGGTTCGGCAGGCATGTGATCGGGATGGTGCTGAAACCAGGTTTGGCCGCAGTTGGAACATTGGACGTCACGACCCTCGGTGGGAACGACGTCCAAAGGGACTTCATATTGCGCATCGCAATTCGGACAAATCAGTCGCATTTTGGTGCCTGCCGCATAAAGTGCCTCATGAGTTTCTTGGTTCGCACCTTATGTCGGTGGATTTGCACAGAAAAGTGCTAACTTTGACGCGATGGGTCCCAGAGGCGGATTGCATGCCAAGTGCTGCTAAGGCACAACAGGTGCGAAGAAGTGGGGACGGCGTGTGATCGATCTTGAAAATGTGGCCTATAGCTACGGCGGAGGAGAGCTTTTGTCGGACATTTCCGTCAAACTGGCACCGGGATCTTTCCACTTTCTGACCGGACCGTCCGGGGCCGGCAAAACAACGTTTTTAAAGCTGTGTTATGGTGCGCTGTTGCCAACTGCGGGACATGTGCGGGTGTTTGATGCCGATGTGCGTGGCCTTGATCGGGATGATGTTGCCAACGTACGCCGCAAGATCGGTGTTGTGCATCAGGATGTGCAGTTCTTGGATCACTTGCCGGTGGCCGACAACATTGCGTTGCCTCTGACTGTTTCGGGGAAGGCTGCCGATGCTCATTCAGCTGATCTGAACGAGCTGATGCAATGGGTTGGTCTGACAAACAGGGCCGCGGCATTGCCTCCTGAACTGTCGGGCGGGGAACGCCAACGTGCAGCGGTGGCGCGGGCCGTCATTATGTCCCCGGACGTGGTTTTGGCAGATGAGCCGACTGGCAACATCGATTGGGAAATGTCGCAGCGTATTCTCAAATTGTTGCTTGAGTTGAACAAAATGGGGAAAACCGTTTTGATCGCAACGCATGATCTGTCTTTGATCCGCGCTGCCAAAGCCGAAGTGCAAGCGCGGGTTTTGCGCATTTCCAACCGTCGTATCCAATTGGCAGGGGCGGATTTGTGAAGGTTGATTTCAAACTGGTCGGCGCATTGATCGCAGGAGACAGGCAGGCCGACCGTATCGTGCCGCCCACGGGTTTCACAGCGCAGCTGACGCTTTTTGCAGCAGGGGCGATGGCGTTTTTGGCCGTTTTCGCACTGGCTCTGTCTTTGGCGGCCGGGCGTTTGGCTGAACGCTGGGGCGATGAATTGGCGCGGACATCGACAATACGCATTGTCGCACCTGTGGGCCAAGTGGGTGCACAAACGGACGCGGCCTTGGCGGTTTTGAGCACAACGGCAGGGGTCGCGTCTGCGCGTGCCTTGACGGATGAGGAACA
This sequence comes from Ascidiaceihabitans sp., assembly GCF_039986515.1. Taxonomy (NCBI): domain Bacteria; kingdom Pseudomonadati; phylum Pseudomonadota; class Alphaproteobacteria; order Rhodobacterales; family Paracoccaceae; genus Ascidiaceihabitans; species Ascidiaceihabitans sp. Next base: position 32,847 of record NZ_JBDWQO010000018.1, read on the forward strand.
AGAGGCGCTGCTTGCGCCTTGGTTCGGGGCGGATTTGCAATTGGACAGCCTGCCTGTGCCGCGTTTGATTGAGGTGATTGAAGCGGCAAGCGGTTTTGATGCAAATGGATTGCGCTTGCGACTAAGTGCTGAGGTGCCGGGCGCGTTTCTGGATGATCATACCCGCTGGCGCGCACCTTTGGTCGAAGCCGCATCGCGATTGCGGTTGTTGGGATGGGTGGCTTTGCTTTTGATTGCTGCAGCCGTCGCAGCGATGGTGACCCTTGCTGCGAATGCGGCCCTTGCCGCCAATGCGCAAGTGATCGCGGTGTTGCGCCTTGTGGGCGCGACAGACCGTTACATTTCACAAGCCTTCGTGCGTCGGTTCACATTACGGGCTTTGGTTGGTAGCGTGATTGGCATGGTCTTGGGCATGATTGCAATTATTCTATTGCCATCGTCAGGGGATGCGTCAGGCTTTTTGACAGGCTTCGGATTTCAAGGCATGTCATGGTTGGTGCCGCTATTTGTGCCTGTTCTTACTGCCGGGGTCGCGTTGATGGCGACGGCCTTTGCGTCCCGTCGCGCGTTGGAGGCGCTAAGTTAATGGTTCAATGGCTGCGGTCTTTGGTGTTTGTGGTGCAAGGCGCTGTGGCGATGCTGGTGCTGGGAATAGTATTCGCGCCTTGGGCAATATTCAGCCCCGTGGGTGCACGAACGGCCTGTAAAACCTATTGCCGTTGGATTTTCTGGACAGCGCGTTGGATGATCGGGTTGACGACCGAAGTGCGGGGGCCCGTGCCCACAGACGAGGTCGTTATCGCTGCAAAACATCAGTCTTTCTTGGACATCATGATGATTTTTTATGCGGTGCCGGTGCCAAAATTTATCATGAAGCGCGAACTGTTATGGACGCCGATCATCGGAATTTACGCCAAGCGTCTGGGCTGTGTGCCCGTGGCACGTGGTAAACGCGGGGCAGCCATTGCCAAAATGGTGGCGGACGTGAAAGCCGGACGCGCTATGCCGGGTCAGCTGATTATCTACAGTCAGGGCACACGCGTGAAACCAGGTGATAAAGTGCCCTATAAAGTAGGCTCTGCGGTTTTGTACCAACAACTGGAACAACCCTGCGTGCCTGCGGCCACCAATGCTGGCCTGTTCTGGCCGAAGGGTGGGATTTTGCGCAAACCGGGCCATGCTGTTGTGGAGTTTCTTCCCACCATCGCACCCGGCGTGTCGCGTGATGCTTTCATGGCCGAACTCGAAGAGGTTGTGGAAACCAATTCTGATCGCTTGATGCAAGACGCGGGGTTTAAACCGGATGCAATTCGTCAATGACATTGAAAGCCTAGAAGCGCTTTACGGCTCTCCAGGGGTTGCCGCCACCCGCAAGGTTGCGCGGCGCATGACCCCTTTGTACCGTAAGTGGATCATGGCATCGCGCTTATGTGTGCTCAGCACCGTTGGGCCAGACGGTACCGATGGCAGCCCACGCGGTGATGACGGCCCTGTCGTTGCCGAATTGGATCCGGGCACGCTGGCTATGCCAGATTGGAGAGGCAACAACCGGTTGGACTCGCTGCGTAATATTGTGTTGGATGGCCATGTATCTTTGATGTTTGTGGTGCCGGGGTCGAACAACGTGGTGCGCGTCAACGGGCATGCGAAACTGACAACAGATGCGGCGCTGAAAGCCCGTTTTGAGAAAAAGGGCAGACAACCAGCCACTGTTATCGTGATCGAGATTTCGGAAATTTACACCCAATGTGCCCGCGCATTGATGCGTGCTGAAACATGGGTGCGCGACGATAGCGCAGATTTGCCAAGCGTCGGAGATATTCTTGCGGAAATGACCGACGGGGAAGAAGGCGGTGCACCTTACGATCAGGCATGGGGTTCTCGCGCCGCGCAAACCATGTGGTAAGCAGGGCGCTTTCACGCACCCTGCTTGGATGTTTTGACCGCAGATGGTGGGCCAAGGCCCACCTTACCGCTTTATGCGTGGATTGCACCACTGCCGCAGGCCAAAGCGGCTTCTCGTACCGCTTCGGAGTATGTCGGATGCGCGTGACATGTCATTGCTAGATCTTCGGCAGACGCGCCAAATTCCATTGCCACGCAAATCTCGTGGATCAGATCCCCAGCAGCAGGGCCAACGATATGTGCGCCCAAAATTCGATCGCTGTCCTTGTCGGCCAGAATTTTGACAAAGCCGTCACCTGCGAAATTCGCCTTGGCCCGACCATTGCCCATGAAGCTGAACTTGCCCACTTTATAGGCGCGCCCCGCGTCTTTTAGCGTTTCTTCTGTTTCGCCGACATTGGCCACCTCTGGATGGGTGTAGATGACACCCGGAATGACAGAATAGTTTACATGGCCATGTTTGCCGGCGATCTGTTCAGCTGCTGCCATGCCTTCGTCTTCGGCTTTGTGCGCCAACATTGGGCCGTCAATGACGTCACCGATGGCGTATATGCCTTTGATGTTTGTCTGCCAATCTGCGCCCACTTTAATCTGGCCACGTTTGCTGATCTCAAGCCCCAAAGCATCGAGGCCTAGTCCGTCGGTGAAGGGTTTGCGTCCTGTGGCAACCAAAACTGCGTCGGCTTCCAGCACATGTTCGCTGTCGTCTTTTCGCAGTTTATAATGTACCTTCGCTTTGCCTTTGGCCGTTTCAGTTTTCTGCACGGCCGCACCCATCACAAAAGTCAGTCCCTGCTTTGTCAGCAGCTTTTGGAAACTGCGCTGAACTTCAGCGTCCATTCCCGGGGTGACGGCATCCATGAATTCAACCACGGTGACTTCAGCGCCAAGGCGGGCATACACGCTGCCCAGTTCAAGGCCGATAACACCAGCCCCGATCACCACGAGTTTCTTGGGGATCTTGTTAAGTTCCAGTGCCCCTGTCGATGTGACCACAGTCTTTTCATCGACTTCAACACCCGGCAGTGATGCCGGTTCCGAGCCGGACGCAATGATGATGTTCTTTGCTTCGTGCACCTCGTCGCCGACTTTCACTTTTCCGGCTTCCGGGATCGAAGCCCAGCCCTTCAACCAGTCTACCTTGTTCTTTTTAAACAAGAATTCGATACCTTTTGTATTTTGGCCGATGGTGTCTGCCTTGTACGTCAACATTTGTTTCCAATCGACCGAAGGGCTTTTCCCTTTCAGACCCATGGCCGCAAAATTGTGTTCCGCTTCGTGTAGCATATGGCTGGCGTGCAGCAAGGCTTTGGATGGAATGCACCCTACATTCAAGCAGGTGCCACCCAAAGTGTCGCGCCCTTCGACACATGCTGTTTTCAGTCCAAGTTGCGCACAGCGAATTGCGCTGACATAGCCGCCGGGGCCTGAGCCGATGATGATAACGTCGTAGTTGGCCATGAGATGTGGTCCTTTGCGTCTGAAGGGGTTTTGGGCGCTGCCCCCGGCGCTTTCGCGCCTCCCCCGGGATGTTTTAGAAAAAAGTGTTTAAAAGAGTGCTGCCGCCAGCATCACGAAAGTTGCGAAAAAGCCGATCATCCAGATGTAGGAACGCCAAGGCGTCCATCCAAATACATAGGCCGGCACATAGAGCACGCGTGCGGCAAGGTAGGTGTAGGCGCACACGACGGTAAGTGTTGTGGATTGTGCACTGACAGAAACAACCACACAGGCGATCGAGAACAGAATTAAACCTTCGAAGTGATTGTTGAGTGCGCGGTACAGTCTGGCTGTTCGCGGGCTGACTTCGCCTTCAAAGTTCAAATTGTCGCGGTTTCCAAGTGTTTGCCGTGTGCCCAATTCAAGATTTGCAGGCACCGACATCAATACAAACTGTATCACTTGCAATAGGCCCGCCAGCGTCAAAGCGGTAAGTTCATGTGTCATATTGCATCCACTATCGTGATGGGCGTGCCATTGGGTACATGTGCCCATATTTCACGCATTTGTTTATTTGTGACTGCTATGCAGCCGTCTGTCCAATCCCAAGCCAAGTGAAGCTTGTTCAACCATCCCCAGCCATTGGGAAGCCCGTGGATCATTATGTTGCCGCCGGGGGCTGTGTCGTTGGCCGCAGCCCGGGCTTTGTCGTCGCTGTTTGGGTAGGAAATGTGCAAACTGAGATGCGCGATAGAATCTGCATTCCGCCAATCAATAATGTATTTGCCCTCGGGGGTGCGTTCATCGCCTTCTTGGGTTTTGTGACCGCTTGGCGCGGCACCCAAAGAAACTGCATAGCGTTTGAAGGTGCCTCCATTTCGCAGAAGATGCAGTTCGCGTGTTGATTTGATGACCAACACCTCATGCGCTTCGTGTTGTTTCGCGACGGCCGGTGGCGGTGTTTGTGGTTGTGATGCGTTGATGACAGCAACAAAAAACAGGCTCACAACGATGGCGGCGAAAACAGCGATGCGTTTCATGTGTGCTGCGCCTTTTTTCCAGCGACATTCGACCACAAAACCGTGTCGTCATGCGGGCAGCGCAGTGTGCCGTCCTTGTTGCCGTCATCGCGGTTGCCTTCGATGCAGTCCCCGGTTGAGCGGTAGGTGCGATACGGAGTGTCCCCTTTTTCGGAGCCAGGCCCGACGCCGACAACTGTTGATATCTGTTGTACAAAACCGCAACTGGGGCAGTGCAGATTTGCAGGTTGCAGGTATGCCATTTCCCTATGCCCCTAAGGTCGCGCAACAGGATACGCGGGCGTGTTGGCGTTTCGACAAAAAAGACGGCGCTTCGGGTTGTTTCATCAAGGCGCATATTAAAGGCATGACGTCTGTTGTTCCGTGTTTGGCGCGTCAAAGTGCGCGGTTAGGGATGGTCCAGTCTTTGCGCAATTGCAGGCTTGCGCTTTCGTAGATTTCAAAGTCGTCTGCATAGACGCGTTCGATCAATGCCATTTCCGCAGTATATGTTTGGCGTTCAGGCTGAGCGTTCAATCTTGCCTTGGATGTGTCCTGCGCGACGGCAGGTCGCCCAAGGTTGTGCGCCAGTGTATCCAACCCTTCAGCCAAATCATCGACGCGAAAAACCAGATGCGGATCAAGCAGTTCAAGCGACATGTTCATCGCTTGGGGGCGAAAATGGGGATCGGCCAATCGCCCTGCTGTGTGCACCATTATCGCTTCTTGTTCCACGTAATGCAGGAACTTCGAAAACCCGATTTGTGTGTAGGGATCGTTGTCCCAGTCAAACCCCAAGACATTCATGCGAACCCGATCTGCATAGAACTGCGGCAGGGACTTTTTCTGGGTGAAGCAAATAAAATGGAAAGACGAAGCGGCGCGTTCAACCGGATTGCGGACCACGGAAAAGCGAAAGGCTTTGTCCAAAGCCTCAATGCTGTTTCGAATTGCGCCAATTGATAAAAGATTTGAGCTCTATCTAGGTTTTGTGGCGACTGATCCAACCACTGTTCGATATCCTCATCCATATGGGCGCTTAACTTGACCCCGAAGGTCAATTCATAAAGCGCGGCATACGTGGTCATTGTTGCGGATTTTTGGTTTTCCGCATAGGCCCACGTGCCATCGGCTGGCATAACGATCCTTTGCATCACACGCTTTGCATGACGCACGTCGACCAACCGGTCAGGATAGCGTTCAGCCGACAACCTAAGATTTCGGTTGCGTTGCTGTCCGCTGAACGGTGGCTGGTCGAAGAAGGGTTTGGGGTTTGGAAACACTTAGAGGTCCATCAGCAACCTGCGCGGATCTTCCAAGGCTTCTTTGACACGCACAAGGAAGGTGACGGCCCCTTTGCCATCTACGATACGGTGATCATAGCTAAGCGCGAGGTACATCATCGGGCGGATCACAACCTGTCCTTTGATCGCCATAGGGCGATCTTGGATCTTGTGCATGCCCAAGATGCCCGATTGCGGTGGATTCAGGATTGGGGAAGACATCAACGATCCGTACACACCACCGTTGGAAATGGTAAAGGTGCCGCCTTGCATTTCCGCCATGGACAATTTGCCGTCACGTGCCCGCGCACCTTTTTCGGCAATAGCTTTTTCGATGGCGGCAAAGCTCATGGCGTCGGCGTCGCGGATCACCGGCACAACAAGACCGGACGGCGTACCGGCGGCGATGCCCATGTGCACGAAGTTTTTATATACCACATCGGTTCCGTCAATCTCGGCGTTGACCTCTGGCACTTCTTTCAAAGCATGCACACAAGCCTTCGTGAAGAAGGACATAAACCCAAGTTTCACACCATGTTTCTTCAAAAACAGATCTTTGTATTCGTTGCGCAGCGCCATCACCTCGGTCATGTCGACCTCGTTGTATGTGGTCAGCATGGCAGCTGTGTTCTGGCTGTCTTTGAGACGCTTGGCGATGGTCTGACGCAAGCGGGTCATTTTTACGCGCTCTTCGCGGGATGCGTCATCAGCGGACACAGGGCCGCGCGGGGCTGCAGTCGGTGCCGGGGCAGAGGCCGCAGCGGCGACGGCTTTGGCGACATCATCTTTCATGACACGACCATCGCGGCCTGTGCCTGTGACTTGATCGCGCGATACACCGGCTTCGGCCATGGCTTTTTTGGCGGAAGGGGCATCTTCGACGTCTTTGGACGAGGAGGATTCAGTTGGGGTAGAGGCAGCAGCGGGCGCCGCCGCAACCGCACCAGAGGAAGATATCACGGCCAATTTGGCTGTTGCATCGACTGTTGTGCCTTCGGGGGCAGAAATTTCTGCCAGAACGCCGGCAGCAGGTGCAGGAACTTCTACGCTGACTTTGTCTGTTTCCAGTTCGCATAGCATTTCATCTTGCGCGACGCTGTCTCCGACGGCTTTGAACCATGCTGAAACTGTGGCTTCCGTGACGCTTTCGCCCAATGTGGGAACCATAACATCTACACTGTCGCCACCGGATACCGCTGGCGCATCAGCTTGCGGTTTTTGTTCCGCAGCTGGGGACGCGGGCGCGGCAGCTTCGCCACCTTCGGCGATCGTGGCCAACAGCGCGTCAACGCCTACTGTTTCGCCCTCGGAAGCCACAATGTCGCCCATCGTGCCTGCTGCCGGGCTTGGCACTTCGACGGTGACTTTGTCTGTTTCCAGCTCACACAGCATTTCATCGACCGCGACTGCATCACCCGGTTTCTTGAACCATGTGGCAACAGTGGCTTCCGTGACGCTTTCGCCCAATGTGGGCACCCGTACTTCAATTGTCATGGATCAGTTTCCTTTGATGGTCAGCGCGTCGTCAACGAGGGCTGCTTGTTGTGCTTTGTGGATGGAGGCGAGGCCCGTGGCAGGGGATGCGGATGTCGCACGGCCCACGTAAACGGGACGCTTGTGTTTGGCGTCGATGCGTCCCAGAACCCATTCTATGTTTGGTTCGATAAAGGTCCAAGCGCCCTGATTTTTGGGCTCTTCCTGGCACCAGACCACTTCGGCATTCTTGAACCGTTCCAATTCGCGTACGGCGGATTGGGCAGGGAAGGGATAAAATTGTTCGACCCGCAGCAAGTAGATGTCGTCGATGCCACGTGCGTCGCGTTCTTCCAGAAGGTCGTAGTACACTTTGCCAGAACACATAACGACGCGTTTGATCTTTTCGTCTGCGACCAGCGTGGTGTCGGAATTGCCGTGTTGTGCATCGTCCCACATCAGGCGGTGGAAGGACGACCCGGTGGTGAATTCGTCTGCTTTGCTGACGGCCAGTTTGTGACGCAACAATGATTTAGGTGTCATAAGGATCAGCGGTTTGCGGAAGGACCGATGCAGCTGACGACGCAGAATGTGGAAATAGTTTGCGGGCGTTGTGCAATTGGCAACGATCCAGTTGTCTTGGCCACACATTTGCAAAAAGCGCTCGAGGCGTGCGGACGAATGTTCCGGCCCTTGGCCTTCAAACCCATGTGGCAGCAACACGACCAAACCAGACATGCGCAACCATTTGCTTTCGCCCGAGCTGATAAATTGGTCGAACATAATCTGTGCGCCGTTGGCGAAATCCCCGAATTGCGCTTCCCAAAGCGTTAACGCATTTGGTTCCGCCATCGAGTATCCGTATTCAAACCCAAGCACGGCATATTCTGACAGCATTGAATCGATAACTTCGTAATGCGCTTGTCCCGCACGAACGTTGTTCAAAGGGTAATAACGTTCTTCCGTGTTCTGGTTTACCAGTCCCGAATGGCGTTGTGAAAAGGTCCCACGGGTGGAATCCTGACCTGCCAACCGTACCGGGTATCCTTCGGTTAACAAGGATCCAAAGGCCAATGCCTCGCCAGTGGCCCAATCAAAGCCTTCGCCAGTTTCAAACATCTTTGCTTTGCTGTCCAGCAAACGCCCGACGGTTTTGTGCAACGGGTAATCCGCGGGTGGCGTGGACAAAGCTTTGCCAACATCCGCCAAAGTTTCCGGATCAATCGCGGTGTTGCCACGCACGTAATCGTCCTTGTTGCGGTCCAGATGGGACCATTTGCCATCCAGCCAATCGGCTTTATTCGGTTTGTAGTCTTTGCCCGCCTCGAATTCGGCGTTCATCTTGGCTTGGAACGCGGCCTTCATGTCTTCGATCTCGCCTTCTGGGATCAGGCCATCACGCACCAGACGTTCTGTATAAAGGCTAAGCGACGTCTTTTGGGTTTTGATCTTTTTGTACATGATCGGGTTGGTGAACATGGGTTCGTCACCCTCGTTGTGCCCAAACCGACGGTAACAAATGATGTCGATAACAACATCTTTGCGGAATTTTTGACGGAACTCGGTGGCAACTTTGGCTGCATGTACCACGGCCTCGGGATCGTCACCATTCACATGGAAAATCGGAGATTCGACAACCAGCGCGTTGTCCGTGGGGTAAGGGCTTGAGCGCGAAAAATGCGGCGCAGTCGTAAAGCCGATCTGGTTGTTCACAACGATATGCATGGTGCCGCCGGCTTTGTGGCCCTTCAAACCGGACAGGGCAAAGCACTCTGCGACCACACCTTGGCCAGCAAAAGCTGCATCGCCATGTAGCAATATTGGCATGACGGATGTGCGTTCGTTGTCTTTGTATTGGTCCTGTTTGGCACGAACCTTACCCAAAACAACCGGGTTTACCGCTTCGAGGTGGCTGGGGTTGGCAGTCAACGACAGGTGAACAGTATTGTTGTCGAATTCACGATCAGAGGAGGCGCCCAGATGGTATTTCACATCTCCGGAGCCGTCTACGTCTTCAGGCTTGAAGCTGCCGCCTTGAAATTCGTTGAAAATGGCGCGGTAGGGTTTCTGCATGACGTTTGCCAAAACAGACAACCGACCACGGTGCGGCATGCCGATCACGACATCGCGCACGCCAAGGCTGCCACCGCGCTTGATAATCTGTTCCATCGCGGGGATCAGGCTCTCGCCGCCATCAAGACCAAAGCGTTTTGTGCCCATGTATTTGACATGCAGGAATTTCTCAAAACCTTCGGCTTCAACCATCTTGTTCAGGATCGCTTTACGTCCCTCGCGGGTGAATTGAACCTCTTTGCCCAAACCTTCGATACGTTCTTTCAGCCAACCCGCTTCTTCGGGGTTGGAAATATGCATGTACTGAAGCGCAAAGGTGCCACAGTAGGTACGCTTCACGATGCTGAGGATTTCACGCATCGTGGCGACTTGAAGGCCGAGAACGTTGTCGATGAAGATAGGACGATCCATATCGGCTTCTGTGAAGCCATAAGATTTTGGGTCGAGTTCCGGGTGCGGGGTCTGATCGCGCATGCCCAAGGGGTCAAGGTCAGCGACCAGATGGCCACGGATGCGGTACGCCCGAATGATCATCAATGCCCGAATGCTGTCCAGCACAGCACGTTTTACTTGATCATCACTGATCGAGACACCTTTTTCGGCGGCCTTGTCTTTGATCTTTTTGCCGGCATCTTTGACTTCGGCCTCAGGGGCCCATTCGCCCGTCAATGCAGCCGTCAGATCATCGGCTGGCATTGGCGGCCAGTCACCACGCGCCCAGCTGGGACCTTGTGCTTCTCGTTTCACGCTGACCTCATCATCGCCCATGGCCTTGAAAAAGGCTTGCCAACTTTCATCCACCGCCGACGGGTCGTTGGCGTAGCGCGCATACATCTGTTCAAGATATTCGGCGTTATGACCCTGCATAAAGCTGGAGGCATGGAACTGGTCGTTGGCTGGATGGTCGGTCATGGTGATTACCTCACATGAGGGATATGATGGGAGAGTTTGAATTTCGGGTGGTAACAAAATTCAACTGCTGGCGTTAATTTGCTGACTTCAGTTAAGTTGGTGCATCTGGATACCCACCGTGTTCAAATATCCAACTGAAATCTCGTCTGACACTGTCTATCGTTTCGTCATCATACCAATCGGCCAAAGGAATTGCCTTAGATTTCTTTACAATTTGCTTTGTGATCGGAAGCTCTGTTCCTGAAGGATCTAGCTTGAGTGTTTTGCACAAATCCAAGAGGTCATTTGCGATGTTCTCGGTTTTTAACAAGATATCTGGCTCAAACTTTGGTTTTTTTCCTGTTTTCAAACCGGTAAAGACAACTTCGGCGTCATTCTTGAATTTTCCCGCGCGGACTTTTTTGCGGAACCTCGCAATTTTTTGTTCGTCTGTTAGATCCTGAAGCCTAGCCCGCATGGTCCAAATGAACGCGGAACGCACCTTTTCGAATGGGTTGCGTACAATCGAAATTTTCTGGTAATTTGACCAAACCCTCTTTCCCAATAGCTTTTTCAAACTGTCGGCGTTTTGGTGCGAAAACCAAACGTCTCGGATTTCGCCTTCTTCTACTGGCATCGTGTGGCGCTCTTTTCCAAGCCTTTGTCCAACAATACCATGAGGAGACACAATACTGCGGCTGACTTCGACGACGGGCGTGTTGGGAGGTGTGCAAAAAGGCTGTAAGAACATCTCCACAGAAGTACTCGCAGTTTTGCGCGTTCGCAGCAAAATGAATTTATGGTCGTGACTGACAAGTGTCATATTTGTTTCCCAACACGCTTTGGTCTAGATTGCCGTCAAGGTGCGCTTTGTTTCATTTGGAAGAATGAAGCAAAGCGAAGGACACGTTCCGAATTAGCCTTTGGTGATGGCTTCTTGTACGGCCTCGCCCAGCGTAGCAGGGCTATCGGCAACTACGATACCAGCGGCTTTCATCGCTTCGATCTTGTCTTCCGCGCCGCCTTTGCCGCCTGCAACAATCGCGCCAGCATGGCCCATGCGGCGACCGGGAGGGGCTGTGCGACCTGCGATGAAACCAGCTGTTGGCTTCCAACGGCCTTTCTTTTTCTCATCTGCGAGGAACTGTGCCGCTTCTTCTTCCGCAGAGCCGCCGATCTCGCCGATCATAATGATTGATTGGGTTTCGTCGTCCGCCAAGAACATTTCCAATACGTCGATGTGTTCGGTTCCCTTGATGGGGTCACCACCGATACCCACAGCCGAAGACTGGCCAAGGCCAAGATCGGTTGTCTGCTTCACGGCCTCATACGTCAAAGTGCCGGAGCGGGACACAACACCACAGGTCCCACGCTTGTGGATGTGGCCAGGCATGATACCAATTTTGCAGGCGTCGGGCGTGATCACGCCAGGGCAGTTTGGGCCGATGAGGCGTGATTTGGAGCCTTCCAGCGCGCGCTGCACTTTCATCATATCCAGAACCGGAATGCCTTCGGTGATGCACACGATCAGCGGCATCTCGGCGTCGATGGCTTCCAGTATGGAATCGGCTGCAAATGGCGGTGGTACATAGATCACGGACGCATTGGCTTCGGTCACATGCATCGCTTCATGGACAGAGTTGAACACGGGCAGGTCCAAATGGCTTTGGCCCCCTTTGCCCGGCGTTACACCGCCGACCATTTTCGTGCCGTACGCGATGGCTTGTTCTGTGTGGAATGTCCCCTGAGAGCCGGTCAGGCCCTGACAGATGACTTTGGTGTTTTCGTCGATGAGAACTGCCATGTGTTGTTTTCCTTCGTGTGTATTTCAGTGCCGTGTGAGGGCGGTGTATGAGGCGCCGCGAAAAGGCGCGGCGGATGTGTTTGATGTGGGCAAAATCGTTTGGCTGTGTGTTTGAAACGCCGCGGCATCTTCAAAGACCACTTCGTCCAAGGGGACTTCGGCGTTGGCAACCGGTTCAGTCGTGCGCACGGTGTGAGGCGCGCCAGATGTTGTATAGTGCTGGCTGCGTCGCGCGTCTAAAGCGGCGCCTTCCTGACCGAGACCCAGAGGTGGAAAATAGCTTTCTTCAGTCATTTCGCCTTTTGGAACATGCACACATCCCGACAGCAATAGCCCGATGCCGGCGACAGCCATTGCCTGTTTTATGGCGATGTTTTTCGCTATCGTAGGTTGAACTTTCACTATCATGCTTTGGCTTCCAGACGCGTTTGCCAATCAGCAGGCAGGCGGTCTACTGCGATGAAGGTTTGTTTCACGCCTGCAGTATCGCGCGTTCCAACATGGACCACAGCAATCCGTCCGCGCAGCAAAGCACGGCCTTCGATCAAGGCGGTGCCACTTAAGGATTGGTGGGTTTCTGGCAGTGCAGTTTGCGTTCCAAATACTGGTGGTTCTGCCATTTTGGACCGCAAAGCCACGATGGCGACGGCTGTGTGTTGGCCGGGCCAAGCAACTTCGCAGCGCCGTTCGATTATGCCTGGTGCGTCTGGGGCAGGCGCACGTGTGCTGTCCCAGAAGGTCAATTCAAAGGGTAGGGGCGACCCCACGGCCTTTTCCATGTTTTGACGTGCTTGATCCGGAGATTGCCCCGCTTTAAAGCAAAACCCTGTAAAAGCTGCGATCGCCGCATCCGTGGCCATCGCCAAATGAGGTGTAGTCAGGCCATCAGCTTGCTTTGCCTGCTCGGCAGACAAAGCAATAGCTGAAACCATCGAAACCACAGCTGCAATTGAGAGGGCACCAGAGCGCATTGGCTTAGCCTTTGACCGCTTTCACGATCTTTTGCGCACCATCTTTCAGATCATCTGCTGCGATGACATCCAGACCGGAGGAGTTGATGATCTCTTTGCCTTCTTCCACGTTTGTGCCTTCCAAACGCACGACCAACGGCACTTGCAAGCCGACTTCCTTTACAGCGGCGACAACACCTTCTGCGATAACATCGCAGCGCATGATACCACCAAAGATGTTGACCAGAATGCCTTTGACGTTTGGATCAGAGGTGATGATCTTGAATGCCTCGGTGACTTTTTCTTTGGTTGCACCACCGCCTACGTCCAGGAAGTTCGCAGGTTCCGCGCCATACAGCTTGATGATGTCCATGGTCGCCATTGCCAAGCCTGCGCCGTTGACCATGCACCCGATTTCACCGTCCAGAGTGATATAGTTCAGGTCGTATTTGGATGCTTCGAGTTCTTTTGCATCTTCTTCGGTCTCATCACGCAATTCGTTGATGTCGGCGTGGCGATACAGGGCGTTGCCGTCAAAGGACACTTTGGCGTCGAGCACTTTCAGATCACCGCTGTCAGTGACGATCAGCGGGTTGATTTCCAACATTTCCATGTCTTTTTCGATGAAGGCTTTGAACAACAGACCCATTAACGCGACACACTGCTTGACCTGTTTGCCTTCCAGTCCCAGCGCAAATGCGATGCGGCGGCCATGGAATGCCTGATACCCTGACGCCGGATCAACGGAGAAAGACAAGATTTTTTCAGGTGTTTCGGCGGCCACTTCTTCGATGTCCATACCGCCTTCGGTAGAGCACACAAAGGATACGCGGGATGTCTGACGATCGACCAGCAATGCAAGGTACAGTTCGGTTTCAATGCCAGAGCCGTCTTCGATGTAGATGCGGTTGACTTGTTTGCCCGCCGGACCCGTTTGGTGCGTGACCAATGTGCGGCCCAACATTTTCTTTGCTTCCTCGGCAGCTTCTTGAACGGACTTGGTCAAGCGCACACCGCCGGCTTCGCCTGCGTCAGCTTCCTTGAACTTGCCTTTGCCGCGTCCACCGGCATGGATTTGGGCTTTGACCACCCACAGCGGGCCGTCCATCTCGCCTGCGGCGGATTTGGCGTCTTCGGCTTTCAAAACAACGCGACCGTCAGAGACCGGCGCCCCGTAGCTGCGCAAAAGAGCTTTGGCTTGGTATTCGTGGATGTTCATGTGTCTTCAGTCCCGTTTGGCTGCATTTACCTGTCGGTATACGATTATCCATGAAGGTGGGGTAAACGGGAAAATAGATTATGGCATGTATTTCACACTGATTTGAAGCATTTGTGATCACATTAAAAAATCGTGTGATCACAAACTGGCGGGAGGCAATTCAGGATGTTTGGTTTTAGAATAATTTTTTGCAGTCAGTCTTAAGTTACAGTTGCAATAGACTTGGGGACGCCGAATCAAAGCAGTCATTCATAATAATGAGGCCAGCAAACATGAAGTCACTCGTTCTTGCCTTTGCGTGGACTTGTCTTTTGACGGGACAGGTCGCTGCAGATTCTTCAGATATTCATTTTTATCCAAAGACTAAAGATCGTGTCACGTCTCAAGACGGGGCAGGGCTGTCATCAATCGCGCTGCGGTATCTTAACGACTAACGATCAAAAAAGGCCGCTGGTTGCAGCGGCCTTCCATGCGTTTTTAATACGTTGCATTTAGCTCAAAGAGCCATCGATACCTTTGCACGCCTCAACCAAACCCTGAACGGCTTTGACAGAGCTGTCGAACATGGCCTGCTCGTCTTTGGTCATTTGGATGTCGATAACGCGCTCAACGCCGCCTGCGCCGATGACTGTTGGCACTCCGACATACATGCCTTTCAGACCCAAAGCGCCGTCAACATAGGCTGCACAAGGCAACACGCGCTTTTGGTCTTTCAGGAAGGCTTCTGCCATCTCGATGGCGGACGTCGCAGGGGCATAGAACGCAGACCCAGTCTTCAACAGGCCAACGATTTCTGCGCCACCATCACGGGTGCGCTGAACGATGGCGTCCAGTTTTTCCTGCGTGGTCCAACCCATTTTGACCATATCGTCCAACGGGATACCGCCAACGGTGGAATACCGTGTCAAAGGCACCATTGTGTCGCCGTGGCCGCCCAAAACGAAGGCCGTAACGTCGCGCATGGAGACGTTGAATTCTTCTGCCAAGAAGTGGCGGAAGCGAGCGGAATCAAGAACACCCGCCATGCCACAGACTTTTTCGTGGGGCAGACCGGAAAATTCGCGCAGCGCCCAAACCATCGCGTCGAGCGGGTTGGTGATGCAGATCACAAATGCATTTGGCGCGTGATCGCGGATGCCTTCACCAACGGATTTCATGACTTTCAGGTTGATGCCCAGCAAATCATCACGGCTCATGCCTGGTTTGCGTGGTACACCTGCTGTTACGATGCAAACGTCTGCGCCTGCAATGTCTGCATAAGACTGTGTGCCGGACATTTTTGCGTCGAAGCCTTCGGAGGGGCCGGATTCAGCAATGTCGAGGGCTTTGCCTTCTGGTGTGCCTTCGGAAATGTCGAACAGGACGACGTCGCCCAATTCTTTGATCGCGGCGAGGTGTGCAAGCGTGCCACCGATCTGACCTGCGCCGATAAGCGCGATCTTGGGTCTGGCCATTTTAATTCTCCGTTCTGGGTTGAATTTCGCCCGCGTGACTAGAGCCATTTTGCGTTCCGCGCAAGTGTGTGGCGCCGCGGCGCCTGTCACCTTTGGGTGTACCTTGTCCCCAATCAAGCGTTTAAGCACATAGACTAACTGGATTTTGACGGAGCAAACAGTGCTTAGCTTGGATTTGAGCTTTTTCTCGATTGCAGGGCCTGCGGTCATGTTTGCAGGAATTTCCAAAAGTGGATTTGGGTCCGGGGCCGCATTTGCGGCAGCGTCGATTCTTGCCCTTGTGGTGCCGCCTGCCATGGCTTTGGGTGTCATGCTGCCCATGCTGATGTTGATCGATGTCGCCAGCCTGCGCCCCTATTGGGGCAAATGGCGGTGGCAAGATGCGAAATTGATGATTGTCGGCGGCGTTCCGGGAGTGGCCTTCGGGGTCGTGCTTTTTACTATGGTCAGCGATGACGCGTTGCGCGTTCTGATCGGGGCGATTTCTGTAGGATTTGTGGTGTGGCAGTTGTCGGTGGGACAGGGCCTGATCAAGCTGGGCCAAATGGTTTGGCCCGATTGGATCGGCTGGATTGCAGGATTTGCAGCTGGTTTTACCAGTTTTGTCAGCCATGCCGGCGGGCCGCCTGCAGCCGTGTTCCTGTTGTCACGTGGGTTAAGCAAAACAGAATACCAAGCCAGCACCGTGCTTATCTTTTGGGCCATAAACGCAGCAAAGTTTGTACCTTATGCATTCTTGGGCATGTTTACGGTGCAAACGATACAAGCGAATATTGTTTTGGCCCCTTTTGCTTTGCTGGGGGCGTGGCTGGGCGTGAAAGCGCATCATTTGGTATCTGAGCGGCTGTTTTTCGGGTTCACATATCTTGTTCTGATGGTCACGGGTATGAAGCTGATCTGGGACGGTTTATTCTAAAGCGCAGATCTATCGCTGACCTGCCATAGAAGCTGTCGAGACAGAAAAAAGGCGGATGCAAACACCCGCCTTCCAAATCTGGTACCATCAGTATCGCGGACACAAGTGCCGAAATTTGCAGCTTTTTAAGCGTCGTTGCCTTTCGCGGGCAAAGCTTCGACCAAGGGTTCAAATGCTTGGCCAGATGCCACAAGGCAGGTCACGCCATTTGGCGATGTGATGGTGATGGTCCATGTGCCCGATGCATCAGAGGCAAAAACCTCAACAACAGAGTTGTTTGCGCCAAGGCCCATGGATTGGCGCGTCTCACCGTACCCGTCTGCCAAACGGTCCACCACGATTTCACGGGGACCACAATTGCGGGCATTTTGTGCAACGGCGTCGGTCGCGACCGTCAAGTAAAGACATGTTGTAACGGTCAGTGCACCCAGATGCAGGATTTTGTTTTTGCGTTTCATGTTGTTCAGCCTTTTGTCAAAAAGCGTCACCCGCAGTCATCAAGCCCTTGCCGGATATCCGGCGATGACCGGGCGGCCCCGGTTCCAATCGCGTATCGATTGCCCCTTCCGCAAAGGTTCAGCGGCTTTGCTGAAACGGCCCTCCCGGTGACATCCGATGACAGGACTTTGCGCCAATAGGGCTGAAACAATGGTTAACGCTGCGTCCGCTGGTTGCTTTCAATTTGATTTTTGCCGCAACGCAGCGAAAAGCGCTTGTACTTTTTGACAACGAATGTACTGGTTCTGCGCAATATTATGTCCTTACCGAAAGCCGCTTCTCATGACCCTTGCACGCCCATTGCGTTCTGTTTTGTATATTCCTGCATCGAAGCCTCGTGCTTTGGACAAGGCTCGCGGATTGCCCGTAGATGCGATCATTTTCGATCTGGAAGACGCAGTCAGCGTGGACGAAAAAGAGGCATCCCGCGCCATACTGGCCGAAGCTTTGGCGCAAGATGGCTACGGCGGTCGTATGAAAATCATCCGGATCAATGCGTTCGACACGCCATGGGGCAAAGCCGATGCAGAGGCGGCCGCAAAAATGGGGGCAGATGCAATTTTGTTGCCAAAAGTATCCAGCCCGGCAGACCTTGATGCGCTGGCCGAGATCACTGGGGACACCCCGTTGTGGGCCATGATGGAAACGCCCGCCGGTATGATTAACGCAGCTTCCATTGGGGCGCACCCAAAGTTGCAAGGTATGGTGATGGGCACCAACGACTTGGCGAAGGAATTGCAAACCCGCCACCGCGCCGACCGCTTGCCCCTTCAGGCTGGTTTGGGGCTTTGCGTGCTTGCCGCCAAAGCCAACGGGTGCGTGATCATCGATGGCGTTTACAATGCGTTTAAAGACGATGATGGGTTGAAAGTTGAATGCGATCAGGGTCGCGATATGGGGTTTGATGGCAAAACGCTGATCCATCCGGCGCAAGTGGATGTGACAAACACAGCCTTTTCACCGTCTGATGCCGAAGTGGAACTGGCCCGCCGCCAAATTGACGCCTTCAACGAAGTGGAGGCAACAGGGCAGGGCGTGGCTGTGGTGGATGGCAAGATCGTAGAAAATCTGCATGTTGCCACGGCCCGTGATACTCTGGCAAAGGTAGAGGCAATCGCGGCCTTGACCGCCTAACCCCATCTTCGGAGCTCCAATATGCTATTGATTATCCTTGGTCTGATCCTTTGGACTGGCGCACATTACTGGAAACGACTTGCGCCGGATCACCGTGCGGGATTTGGCGACAAAGGCAAATTGGTTGTCACGGTGTCCAGCTTTGCAGCGATTGCGTTAATGGTTGTGGGCTACCGCGCCGCCGACTTCATACATGTCTGGAGCCCGCCCGAGTTTTTTCGCCACATCAACAACCTGCTGATGCTGGTTGCGTTTTTTGTGTTCGGCATGTCCGCTACAACGGGGCGTTTGAAAGGGTATTGGCGCCATCCCATGTTGATTTCGGTCAAAATCTGGGCGATCGCCCATTTGCTGGTGAACGGTGATCTGGCAGCAATCATTTTGTTCGGCGGCATGTTGGCTTGGGCCGTGGGGTCCGTGATTTTGATCAACAAGGCGGAACCGAACTGGACACGTCCAGAACCCGGGCCGGCATCAAAAGACGTATTGCTGGTTGTGATCACGCTGGTGACCTTTGGCGTTGCGGCTGGTGTGCACATCTGGCTTGGCGTGAACCCGTTCGGATAAGCACATGAAACTTTATCGATTTTTGTCCGAAGAGGACACATCCGCCTTTTGCCATAAAGTGACCGATGCCTTGAACAAAGGCTGGGAACTGCATGGAGCGCCGACCCAAACATGGGACCATGCAGCAGGTGTAATGCGCTGCGGGCAAGCCGTGGTGAAAGAAGCAGATGGCACCTACACATCTGATACGAAACTGGGACAACATTAACGATGAGCATGACAACCACTATGACCAAACTGCAAGCAGTCAAGACCAACGCCGGCCGTTTCTTTGAAGACTACCGTGTTGGTATGGTTATGGATCACGCCGTACCACGCACCGTTTCGGGTGGTGAGCGCGCATTGTATCACGCACTGTATCCAGCACGTCATGCGCTGTATTCTTCCGATCAGTTTGCGCAGAACTGCGGCCTGCCTTCCAGCCCATTGGATGACATGGCAGCCTTCCACGTGGTTTTTGGCAAGACGGTTCCAGATGTTTCACTAAATGCCGTTGCCAATTTGGGCTATGCGCAGGGACGTTGGTTGCTGCCTGTTTATGCCGGGGACACGTTGCGTTCACGGTCCGAAGTTATTGGGGTCAAGCAAAACTCCAACGGTAAAACAGGTGTTGTTTATGTGCGCACCACCGGTCTGAACCAACGCGATGAAACGGTTATGGAATATGTGCGCTGGGTCATGGTGCGCAAACGCGATGCCGATGCGCCAGCGCCTGAAACTGTGGTTCCTGATTTGCCAAAAGCGCTGACTGTGTCTGATCTTGTTGTTCCAAGTGGTTTGGATTTTTCCAACTATGATTTTGACCAAGCCGGTGAAGCCCACCGTTGGGGCGACTATCAGGTTGGCGAGCAAATCGATCACGTTGATGGGGTGACCATCGAAGAAGCCGAACATATGATGGCAACGCGTTTGTGGCAAAACACAGCCAAAGTGCATTTCGATACATCAGCGCGGCCCGACGGCAGCAGGCTGATCTATGGGGGGCATGTGATCTCCATGGCCCGCGCCTTGTCCTTCAATGGCTTGGCCAATGCGCAAATGGTTGTCGGTCTGAACGCAGGTGCCCACGCCAATCCGTGTCTCGCAGGTGATACAGTTCGAGCTTGGTCCGAAGTGCTGGACAAAGCCGAAACAGCGGCCCCGGGTGTGGGTGCTTTGCGGTTGCGTTTGGTGGCTACGAAAGGGGGCGCCCCCTTTAATTTGCGTACAGACGATGGCAAATACGCCCCTGAAGTCTTGTTGGACTTGGATTACTGGGTTTTGATTCCTGTCTGATCGGGGTTCCTGAGGCAGGAACGTGCTGGGGCGCTGCCCCAGACCCCGGGATATTTGTAGCGAAAAGAAGGGGTATTTGATGGTTTTTCTATTGAAGCGTTGGTGTGCCGTTGTCGGTTTGTGCGTGCTGTCTGTCCCCGCTTTTGCACAAAACGATGATGCTTTTGTGGAAGCGAACCTTCTGTCAGTTCTGTACCACGAACTGGGCCATGCCATCATTGATGTTATGAGGTTACCGGTTTTCGGTCAGGAAGAAGATGCGGCTGATGTGGCCTCTATTCTTCTTATAAACGATCTGTTTGACGAAGAGGTGGCAACGCGCATCGCCTATGACGCCGCATTTGGTTTTTTGGGCGAAGCACGCGTCAAAGACAGCGAACAAGAGGCCTGGTGGGATGTGCACGGTCCTGACTTGCAACGTTTTTATACACTTGTGTGTTTGTTTGCCGGTGCCGATTTGGAAGCGCGAGATGACATTGCCCGTGACTTGGGATTGCCCGACGACCGTATGGACACTTGCGAAGAGGAATTTGAGTTGGCCCACGACAGTTGGGCCCCTGTTTTTGATGAACTCGCCGAAGAAGCGCCTGGCCAAAGTCTGATCTTTGATGGCGACGCAACCAGCTTTACAGAACGGCTTGTCGCCGGAGAAGTTGCTGCTTTGAACGAAGATTTTGTCTTTCCCCAACCTATAACCATCCGCGTCGACACCTGTGATGAGCCCAACGCGTTCTATGACCCGCAGCGTGTGGAAATTGTTGTTTGCGCCGAGTTCGAAGCGTGGTTGCGTGAATTGCCTGTGCCCGAATAAAGTGTCGGAACACAATCGTGAGGTGCAAGTCGCCTAAGATCGCGTAGACTTGGCCTTATGTTGCGTTGCATTGCCCTTGTTTCTTCAATCGTTCCGTTTCGGAGCTTTGCTTGCGAACTGGCACTGGTGTTGGCTGTGGATGTGTCGGGATCGGTTGATCCGACAGAGTATCGCATTCAGATGGATGGGCTGTCTGCGGGCCTTCGGGACGGAATTGTTATGGATGCGCTTGTTTCCCAACAGGCTCATGTCACCTTGATCCAGTGGTCTGGATCGAGACGGCAGCGTCAGACATTGCCGTGGACCGCGCTGCGACAAGAACAAGACGTGTTGGAGTTTGCGCAAGCTGTGGAACAAGATCCTCGCGTGTGGCGCAACTTTTCCACTGCTATTGGCGAGGCTTTGGCCCTGTCGCGCGATGTGCTGCAGGATGTGCCCCAGTGTGCACGAAAAGTGATCGACGTTTCGGGCGATGGTGTGTCCAATGAGGGTGTTTTGCCCACCTCTTTGCACGCTGTGATCCGCCATGAATCCATAACGGTAAATGCGATAGCCATCGAGACGGATAGCACGGATTTAACCGCGTACTTTTATGAGAACCTTATCATGGGGCCACAAGCGTTTGTGGTCACAGCTGTGGGCTTTGAAGACTATCCTGAGCAAATCAGGCGGAAATTACAGCGCGAAACCACCAAGCAAGTGAGTGCTTTGGAAGAGACTCAGATGCAATTATTAGAAAATCGTTAAATGTGATCACGCCTCGCAAAACTGTGATCACATTTACGATAAATTAGGGTAATACGGTCAAAAAACCGCATGCTTTCCCCCCGCGCACTAGGTGACATGGGGCGAAAAACAGGTACTAAGAGCGCAGGGAACGAAAAAGGACACCGCTATGGCCGACGTGAACCGGGGCAGCCGCCCGCTTTCGCCGCATTTGACGATCTACCGCCCACAACTGACATCCATGACGTCAATCCTGACGCGGATCACAGGCAACGCATTGCTGATTTCATCGTTGTTGGTGATTTGGTGGTTTTTAGCTGCAGCAACATCGCCTGAATATTACGCCGTGGCGAATGGTGTTCTGACAAGCTGGTTTGGCGATATTGTCATGACCTTGTCCGTTCTTGGGCTGTGGTATCATACACTTGCAGGTGTGCGACATCTGATTTGGGACAACGGCATCGGCCTTGATATTCCGACAGCGGAAAAGTTGGGGTACGCTTGCATTGGCGGTTCCATTCTTTTGACGTTGATCACCATAATTGTAGTTTAAGGGGCGCTGACATGGCATTTTTGACCGACCGCAAACGCGCTGTGGGCATGGGGTCCGCGAAAACGGGCACAGAACATTTTTGGGTGATGAAGGTCAGCGCATTCGGTTTGCTGCTTCTTATTCCCCTGTTTGTCTTCACATTCGGCCCAATGCTGGGCCAAGATTATGAAACGGTCACAGCGTATTTCGCCCGTCCGTTTCCTGCGATCGTTGCTGGGCTGACCATCGCCGTAACAATGATGCACTTCAAAAATGGTGTGCAAACCATGATCGAGGACTACGTTCATGGTACGGCGCAAAAAATAGCGATCCTTGCAATGATTAGCCTTAGCTACGCTGCCGCCGCGACAGGCCTTTTCGCCGTTGCACGGCTGGCGCTTTAACCGACAGGAGGCCTTGAGATGGCTGCTTACGAATACGAAACGCATGAATATGACGTGGTTGTGGTCGGTGCCGGTGGCGCTGGATTGCGCGCCACACTTGGCATGGCTGAACAGGGTTTGCGTACTGCTTGTGTCACCAAGGTGTTCCCGACACGGTCCCACACAGTTGCGGCGCAAGGCGGGATTGCGGCGTCATTGTCCAACATGGGCCCAGACAACTGGCAGTGGCATATGTATGACACCGTCAAAGGTTCTGATTGGTTGGGCGACACTGACGCGATGGAATACCTGGCCCGCGAAGCCCCCAAAGCGGTGTATGAGCTTGAGCACTACGGCGTTCCATTCTCGCGCACCGAAGAGGGTAAAATCTATCAGCGCCCCTTTGGTGGTCACACCACTGAATTTGGTGAAGGCCCTGCGGTGCAGCGTACATGCGCCGCCGCAGACCGCACAGGGCATGCCATTTTGCACACGCTGTATGGGCAATCCCTGAAGAATAATGCTGAATTCTACATTGAATATTTCGCAATCGACCTGATCATGTCCGATGATGGCGTGTGCCAAGGCGTACTGTGTTGGAAACTGGACGACGGCACCCTGCACTTGTTCAGCGCCAAAATGGTTGTTCTGGCAACGGGCGGCTATGGGCGTGCTTACTTCTCGGCGACGTCTGCACATACATGTACAGGCGACGGTGGCGGTATGACCGCACGGGCCGGCCTTCCATTGCAAGATATGGAGTTCGTTCAGTTCCACCCAACCGGCATTTACGGCGCTGGCTGTTTGATCACGGAAGGGGCGCGCGGCGAAGGCGGGTATCTAACAAACTCTGAAGGTGAGCGTTTCATGGAACGCTATGCGCCGCAGTACAAGGACCTTGCACCACGTGACTACGTGAGCCGCTGCATGACAATGGAAATCCGCGAGGGGCGCGGCGTTGGGTCCGGGGGGGATCACATCCACCTCAACCTCAACCACTTGCCCAAAGAAACGCTGGACCTGCGTCTGCCGGGCATTTCTGAAAGTGCGCGTGTGTTTGCAGGTGTTGACCTGACCAAGGAACCGATCCCCGTGCTGCCAACGGTGCACTACAACATGGGTGGCATTCCGACGAACTATTGGGGCGAGGTGCTGGCACCAACAGCGGACGAACCAGATCGTGTGTCACCGGGCCTTATGGCTGTGGGCGAAGCGGGCTGTGCGTCGGTGCATGGTGCAAACCGCCTTGGATCGAATTCATTGATCGATCTTGTGGTGTTCGGTCGCGCGGCTGCGATCCGCGCTGGCAAAGTTGTGGATCGCGACAGTGCAATCCCAACGCCGAACCAGAAGTCCGTGGATGCCGCGATCGAGCGCTTTGACAACACGCGCTACGCCAAAGGGCACACGCCAACGGCTGAACTGCGTCTGGAAATGCAGCAAACCATGCAAAAAGATGCCGCTGTGTTCCGTGCCAAAGACACGCTGGCTGAAGGCAAAGCGAAGATGGAAGACGTGGCGGCCAAGTGGTCGGACGTGGGTGTGACGGACCGGTCCTTGGTGTGGAACTCCGATTTGATGGAAACATTGGAACTGGCGAATTTGTTGCCCAATGCCGTAGCCACGATTGTGGGTGCCGAGGCGCGTACAGAAAGCCGGGGGGCGCATGCCCACGAAGACTTCCCCGAACGCGACGACGAAAACTGGCGCAAGCACTCCCTGATCTGGTTCCAAGGCGAAAACAAAGCCTCTTTGGGCTATCGCGGCGTGCATGTGGCGCCTTTGACCAGCCACAATGATGGTGGGATCGATCCCAAGAAAATCGCCCCGAAAGTGCGCACATTCTGATGCGCATCGCAGCACTTGGACTTTGTGTTGTAGCCCTCGCGGGCTGCGACGAGGCCACCAAAGCGGTGGACGATGTGGCGCGTAAAAGCGCCAAAGCCGCTGTGGCGGAAACCTTGTCCACACGTTTTCCCTTTGTGCCCAAAGCCGCTGTGACCCCATTTTCGGACTGCGTTATCGATAACGCATCGGGGCGCGAAATCGGCGAATTTGCAAAAGATGCCGTGGTCGGCGTCGATGAATCTACAGTCGTTCTGGTGCAAAGCATTCTTGAACGCCCCAAGACCCAACAGTGCGTAGCGAAAGCCGGCCTTGCCGTGCTGACCGCTTGAAAGGAGACCAGATATGGTTCAACTGACACTTCCCAAGAACTCTCGGATGACCACGGGCAAGACGTGGCCAA
Source organism: Ascidiaceihabitans sp. (assembly GCF_039986515.1). Lineage (NCBI taxonomy): Bacteria > Pseudomonadati > Pseudomonadota > Alphaproteobacteria > Rhodobacterales > Paracoccaceae > Ascidiaceihabitans > Ascidiaceihabitans sp. Next base: position 57,448 of record NZ_JBDWQO010000018.1, read on the forward strand.
AACCCGAAGGCGCTACAAACCTTCGCAAATTCAGCATTTACCGCTGGAATCCGGATGATGGTAAAAACCCGTCGTTGGATACGTATTGGGTCGATATGGACACCTGCGGGCCAATGGTTCTGGACGCGCTGATCAAGATCAAAAACGAGATTGACCCGACTTTGACGTTCCGCCGGTCTTGCCGCGAAGGCATTTGCGGATCCTGCGCGATGAACATTGACGGGATCAACACATTGGCCTGCATCTATGGCATGGACGAAATCAAAGGGGATGTGCGCATTTATCCGTTGCCGCACATGTCCGTTGTGCGCGACCTTATCCCTGACCTGACGCATTTTTATGCCCAGCATGCATCTATCATGCCATGGCTGGAAACCAAGACCAACCGCCCGGCCAAGGAATGGCGTCAGTCCATTGAAGATCGCAAAAAGCTAGACGGTTTGTATGAATGCGTGATGTGCGCATCGTGTTCAACATCATGCCCAAGCTATTGGTGGAACGGCGATCGGTATCTGGGACCAGCAGCGTTGTTGCATGCGTACCGCTGGATTATCGACAGCCGTGATGAAGCAACGGGTGAGCGACTGGACGAATTGGAAGATCCGTTCAAATTGTACCGCTGCCACACGATCATGAACTGTGCAAAAACCTGCCCCAAAGGTCTGAACCCGGCCGAGGCCATCGCAAATATCAAGAAAATGATGGTAGAGCGCCGCGTTTGAGCGAAGCAAAGCTTAAATTCGACAACAAATAAGAATTCAGGGCGGCATGCCACGCCCTGAGCAGCCGCGTGCGTTACCTGAACCGCGTGGCCATGGGCGAGCAGCGGTTTGCCTGGGAAGTCGCCGACATGATGATGCGACTGGGGCGAGTCTTTGAAGATCACTACGACAACAAAGACACCAATGCGCAATTCGGCAGCGGGTATGACAAAGGCGACATCGATAAAGAAGATGCAGCTTTGGCATTGTTTGCGTTGATGTAGCCCGAAAAAGACTGAACTGCAAAAAATCTGCACAAACGGCCCCGGTTTTCTGCGCCCTCTGACCGTATCGCTGACGTTGCAAAACTTCAGCAAAGGACAGTTACGTGCTTAAATCATCCGGTCTTAGGTTCCTTGTCGTGGGCCTACTCACTTTACTTATGTTCATCCCGTTGGGGTTCATAGGTGACATCGTCAATTCGCGGTCGCATTATTCAGAAGACACAATTCGCAGCTTGGGCCAGGAATGGGGCGGCGGACAGCTGTTTTCCGGACCACAGCTGGTTATTCCTGTCACCGAAGACGTGATTTATAATCGCAAACGCAAGGCGCTGGATCCTGTCACAGGGCAGGCCAAACGCGACAGCAATGACGCAATAATTTACGAATACTTTGAGGAAACGATCACAGAAACACGCCCTTCCGTGTATATGTATCCCGACCAGTTTGATTTGGAAATCACCACACAAACCCAACAACGCCATCGCGGAATTTTCAACGTACCGGTATATACGGCCGCCGTCGAAGCGCGGTTTGACATGCGGGCAGAAGACGCTTCAAAAGCGCTGCAAAACAACGAAGTGCTGGTGTGGGATCAGGCGGAGCTGCATGTTTATGTGTCACGAAACCGCGCCTTGCGCGGGGCTGCGGTGTTGCAGGCGGACGCCCAGGAACTGACGTTGGAGCCATTGGCAAACGGACAAAACGGCATTTCGTCATTGGTGGGCGATCCGCGAAAAATCTCTGGATACAAGCTGACATTGGGCGCAAATGGTGCCCATACATTGCACGCCAGCGCAGTTGGTCGCGCCAGCACAGTGACCTTCAACAGTGATTGGCCTGACCCCAGCTTTACAGGGTCTTTTTTGCCCAACGGCTCGAGCATCAGTGATGATGGTTTCACAGCCACATGGGAAGTGCCTCATCTTGCACGCGCACTGCCACAAGTCTCACGTGAAAACCCGGACGCTGTGGCGCGCAAAACTGCGACAATGGGTGTGATGTTTATCACGCCAAACGATTTTTACCGCACAATCTACCGCGCCGCCGAATATGGTATTCTGTTCATTGCGCTGACGTTCCTGACGATCCTGTTGCTAGATCGCACATCTGTGCGCCCGGCCCATCCCGTGCAATATGTCATGGTTGGATTGGCCCAATCTGTGTTCGTGTTGTTGATGCTGGCCTACGCCGAACAGATCGGCTTTGATCTGGCCTATCTGGCAGCCAGTGGGGCCACAATTGCATTGTTGGTGATGTTTGCCGCGACGGCAATGAAGATGGGGATACGCACCGTGGCGCTTGGTGGGTTGCTGATTGTGCTTTACGCCGTCCTTTATCTGATTTTGCAAAGTGCCGATTATGCTTTGCTGGCAGGATCTACACTGGCCTTTGTGGCTTTGGCGGGCACAATGTATCTGACGCGAAACGAAGACTGGTACGGGGCTGCAGGCAAAGGCGGTGGGTTGCTGAAGTGGGCGCTAAGTGATCCTAAACCGACGTCACCCAAACCGGAGTGATCTGAAGTGGCGCTGCGGGCAATCGTGGCGCCACATCGCATCTTGGATTGTAGATCGCGACCAGGTGCGCCAGACTACGTAAAAACCATACAGGATCTGGCCCATGACAATCCCCCAAGACGCCGCTGCCCGAAAAGCAATTTCACCGGTTGTGTGCTATCCAGTCGAGACATTGCCTGCGCCGGACATGGCGCTGTATGAGCAGGCGAGGACGACATTGACCAAAGTCTCCGAAGCTATCGCGCCAGCGCGGGATGCGGCGACGTTTCGCGTTAAGGCAGGGCAATTCTTTCGGATCAAGTCAATCGAGGGATCGCAAGTTGGGGATCTGAACCTTTGGAGCGCTGATGATTTGCAAGAGCGGTTTTACTCTGGAAAAACACGCGCCTTGCACGGAACACACATCACAACGGGTGAACGTATGTGGTCATCGTTCCCGGGGCTGCGGCCGATGGCGACCGTAACGCATGACACGTTGGGGTGGTACGGCATCGATGAATTTGGCGGGTCTGTTCATGATGTGATTGGCACGCGCTGCGATCCGTATACGCACAACCTGTTGTCGGATGGCCACTATCACCATTGTTGTCATTCCAACCTGACCCGTGCGTTGGCAGCGCATTTGGGCTGCAGCTTGAAAGAGGCCGAACCCCATGTGCATGATGTTCTGAACGTTTTTATGTGCACTGGCTTTACACGTGATACGGGGCAGTATTTCATGAAAGCTTCCCCTGTACGTCCGGGCGATTACATTGAATTTTTTGCTGAAATTGATGTATTGGGCGCACTGAGTGCATGTCCCGGTGGTGATTGTTCATCTGAACATTCGTCAGATACTGCCGCGTGCCATCCTTTGTTGATCGAAGTGTTCGATGCGGACCCTGCCACCCTGAACGGATGGCAATCACCGGCGATGAATGGCTATGACAGGTCCCACGGACTTTGAGGCATTAGGCGGGAAACGCAGCTTCGAGTGCGATTTCAACCATGTCGCCGAAGGTCTTTTCGCGATCCTCTGATGGCAAGGCTTCGCCTGTTTGCAAGTGGTCGCTGACAGTCAGAACGGCCAATGCGCGACGTCCATGACGGGCTGCAAGCATGTATAGCTCTGCGGCCTCCATTTCGACGCCAAGAATTCCGTGGCGCACCATTTGATCGTCCAGATCGGGACGTTCCGCGTAGAAAACATCGGATGAATAAATTCCGCCAACATGGGTGGTGGCGTCTTTGTGTTTTGCGGCTTTAACGGCCGCTTCCAGCAGCCCGTAGTCAGCACAAGGGGCGAAATTCACGTCACGAAGTATGCCGGAGGAAGGCGATGTGATGGTGCTTGCAGTCATTGCGATAATAACATCGCGAATACCAACATGTGATTGCATCCCACCACAGCTGCCGATCCGAATGAGGGTTTGCGCGTTGTAGGTGCTGATCAATTCGTTGGCGTAAATAGACAGCGACGGCATGCCCATACCTGACCCTTGGATCGTGACCCGATTTCCCTTCCAAGTGCCTGTAAAGCCAAGCATTCCGCGCACTTCATTGACAAGTTTTGCATCGTCCAAGAACGTTTCAGCCGCCCATTTCGCGCGGTAAGGGTCGCCCGGCATAAGAACGGTTTCTGCAATATCTTCTGGGGCTGCGCCGATGTGAACGGTCATGGGTTTTCTTTCTGTTTTGCGGTGGTCCCAACCATGCCTGCATGGGATGGCAGGGGCAAGAGACAAGTCTGGAATCCCTTACTGGTTAATTGCGTGAACGATGTTCAGGTATTGGATGTCAGTAACAAGGAAAGGGCGGAAAATGAACAAGATGATGAGCTTATGTGCGGTGGCGGTGTTGGGCCTAAGCGCCTGTGATGTCACCCATCCGGTCGCCGTTGTTGGGCCTGCAAACACAGTGTACCGCGGCACGGCGACGGCGACCTTTTTGGAGGGAGGCTGGTTTCACGTCAACAACGGCGGAAATTCATGTCAGGGTCGCTACACTCCTGCCTCAGAAACACGCATGGTGACATTCCCAGTGACCTGTTCAAACGGGCTGAAAGGGGTAGGCACAGCCACCTACGAGACACCGCGTGCGGGCGGAGGAGAAATCATCATGCAAGATGGCACGAAATGGCGATTTATCTTTGGGCGTGGAGCCTTGGCGGTTTAATGGACCGATTGAGACTGCATCGTGAATGCAGTCTCAATTCAAAAAAGTAACACGACTGGCGGTGATCTTATTTGATTTCCATTGCTTCTGGCGTCGTGCCCTTTTCAGTTTCCTCTTTAAACCAATTCGGCTGCCGTCCTTTACCCGTCCATGTCTGTTTTGGATCGGTTGGATTGGCGTAGCGTGGTTTGGATGGTTTTGGGGTCTTGCGCCCGTCTTTCTTTGCAGGGGCCGCTTTCGCGGTGCCGGTCAATTCATCCAAGGTAAAACCGAATTGAGACGCGGCCTTTTCAGCAGCCTTTTGCGCCGCACGGCGGTCTTTATTTTTCAGTGAAGTCAAAGCTTTTTCAACGTCGCTTTTTAGCTTTTCTAACTCTTTACGTGACATTGATTTGAGATCGATTTTCATCGTTTTGCCCCGTTTGTAATACTGTTGCAGTTCCGCCTTAGATCATTAAGGCGGGTTGCTGCAACCGTTTCCAGAGGAATTCAATTTCAGGTAGGCGTTATTGGGCTGCGACGGCCTTTGGATCAGCCAAAGTGACAATATCCATCATGATGGTATTCAGCTCAAAGTCTTTTGGCGTATAGACACGCGCAACACCCATCGTGCGCAATCGCTGTGCGTCGTCATCGGGAATAATTCCACCGACAATCACCGGAATATCACCCAAACCTGCATCACGCATTTTCACCATCAAATCTTCGACCAGGGGAATATGGCTGCCTGATAGAATTGAAAGGCCCACAACATGTGCGTCGTCCGATTTGGCCGCAGCGACAATTTCGTCAGGCGTCAAACGAATGCCTTCGTAGGTGATGTCCATTCCGCAATCTCGGGCGCGTACCGCAATCTGTTCCGCGCCATTTGAATGGCCGTCCAAACCGGGTTTGCCCACCAAGAATTTTAGGCGGCGTCCCAGTTTGTCGCTGACCAGATCAACGGCTTCACGCAGGTGATCCAAGCCTTCGGTCATGTTGGATTGGCCGGCTGCTACGCCTGTCGGGCCACGATATTCACCATGAACGGCGCGCATTTGCGCGGCCCATTCGCCCGTTGTAACGCCCGCTTTTGCCGCAGCGATGGAAGGTTCCATAACGTTGCGCCCTTCGCTGGCTGCCGCACGTAGATCGGCAAGTGCAGCGTCGACCGCGGCTTGATCGCGTCCGCCGCGCCATTCATTTAGACGATCGATCTGTTCTTGTTCGACGGCTGGATCAACCACCATAATGCCGCCGTCTTCGCTCATCAGTGGGGAAGGTTCACCGCTGGTGTATTTGTTGACACCCACCACAATCGTTTCACCGGCCTCAATTCGATTGAGGCGCGCAGCATTTGAACCAACCAATTGCGCTTTCATATAGTCAATCGCGTCGATGGCGCCGCCCATCGAATCCAAATTGGCCAATTCAGACCGTGCACCGTCTTTGAGTTCTTCAACTTTGGCGTCTACGGCAGGGTTACCATCAAATAGATCGTCAAATTCCAAAAGGTCGGTTTCAAAAGCCATAATTTGCTGCATACGCATGGACCACTGTTGATCCCATGGGCGTGGCAACCCAAGGGCTTCATTCCATGCAGGCAATTGGACGGCGCGGGCACGTGCCTTTTTGGACAGGGTGACTGCCAGCATTTCGATCAAAATGCGGTATACGTTGTTTTCGGGCTGCTGTTCGGTCAACCCAAGTGAATTCACTTGCACGCCGTAGCGAAAACGACGGTATTTGGCATCGGTGACACCGTAGCGTTTTTCGCAAATCTCGTCCCAAAGGTCGACAAAGGCGCGCATTTTGCACATTTCGGTGACAAAGCGAATGCCGGCATTTACGAAAAACGAAATACGGCCTACCAGTGTTGGGAAATCTTCTGCGGGTACGCGCGGGCGCAATTCATCGAGAACGGCAGTGGCGGTGGCCAACGCAAATGCCAATTCCTGTTCTGGTGTCGCGCCTGCTTCTTGCAGGTGATACGAACACACGTTCATAGGGTTCCATTTCGGAACATTCGTGTAGCAATATTCAGCCACATCCGCGATCATTTTCAAAGATGGTTTTGGCGGGCAGATGTATGTGCCGCGGCTTAGGTATTCTTTGATCAAATCGTTTTGAACAGTACCCTGAAGACCCGAAACATCCGCGCCTTGTTCTTCAGCGACCGCAATATACAAAGCCAACAACCATGGAGCCGTTGCATTAATCGTCATGGACGTGTTCATCTGTTCCAGCGGAATGTCCTGAAACAATGCCCGCATGTCGCCAAGGTGCGACACGGGAACCCCCACTTTACCAACTTCGCCTCGTGAAAGAACGTGATCGCTGTCATATCCGGTCTGCGTGGGCAGATCGAAAGCCACCGACAGGCCGGTTTGGCCTTTGGCCAAATTCGAGCGGTACAACAGGTTCGAGGCTTTGGCAGTTGAATGGCCTGCGTAGGTTCGGATTAACCAAGGGCGGTCTTTTTTAACATCTGTCATAGGGGCCTCATGAATCGGAGAAAGCAATATTCTTGCGCTTGGATTGAGATATAAGAAACTTTAGGCAAGTGTCAATTCGCTGCATTGCGGCGTAGCCACTTTGACGCCACGGCGATAAGCAGCGCCCATCCCAAAAGGCTTTGGCCTAGGCCGGACAGCGTTCGAGCGCTGGAAAAACCGTATAGCTTAACCACGTCCACGACACCAGGTGGTGCCTGTATTACGATCTGTGCCGGCAACCCGTCGATCAACAACCTATAGTACGCATAATAAACTTGTGGTGACAGCCAAACAAACGCCCACAGGGCGACACAGGCGCTGATGAAATGCCAAAAGGGCTTCAGGCGCAGGCGAAACACCGCAAAAATCAAAAACGTCGACAAAGCCAGTGACACAACAGCCAGCCCGATTTGTCCGATGGCGGTCAGGGTGAAAAATGAATCTTGCGTGTACATCATGTTCCTGCATTTTTGCGAACCGGTGGATGATCGATGCGTATTTATGTTTACCAAAGGCCGTATGCCTGTAAATGTCATTGGTGATGTTTCAGACCGTGGAAATACCTATCTGGCTATTCGTGCTGATCGTGTTTTTCGCGACGGTGACGTTTGCGTCGCATTTTCTGTTTCCATCTGTGCGGTGGTTTTTTCGCCGACGTTTGGAAAAGGCCGTCAAACGTCTGAACAAACGGCTGACCCGTCCTATTGAGCCATTCAAGCTGGCGCGGCGGTATGACATGATCCAGCGCATTATTTATGATCCCCAAGTGACGCAAGCGATTGTGGAATACGCCAAGGAACATGATGTCCCTGAAAATGTAGGCTTTGAAAAAGCCCGTAAATATGCGCGTGAAATAGTGCCCAGTTTTAGTGCCTTCACCTATTTTGGTCTCGGAATTCGTATCGCGCGTTGGATCAGCAATGGCCTATACGACGTGCGCACAGCGGATGGGCACGATGAACGGTTGGCTGGTTTGTCCAAGGATGCCACCGTTATTTTTATCATGAACCATCGCAGCAATATGGACTATTTGCTTGTGACTTACCTTGCCGCGCAAGCGTCGGCTTTGTCCTATGCAGTCGGCGAATGGGCGCGGGTTTGGCCGCTGACCCGCTTGATCAAATCATTGGGCGCCTACTTTATCCGGCGCAAATCGCGAGGCGCACTTTATCGTAAGGTTTTGGCGCGTTACGTGCAGATGGCCACAGAAGGTGGGGTGACGCAGGCGATTTTCCCCGAAGGTGGGTTAACCCTGAATGGCAGACTGCGCCCGCCCAAGTTGGGTCTTTTGACCTATGTGCTGGATGCCTACGATCCTGAAGGCCGTGACATTCTGTTTGTCCCTGTAGCGATCAACTATGATCGTGTGCTGGAAGACCGGGTGTTGATTGCAGCGGACCAACGGGGGGACCGGCGGTTTGGTGGAAAAGTGTCGGTGGTTTTCAAATTTGTTTTGCGCAAGGTTTGGCTGCGGTTAACAGGGCGTTTCTTGCGATTTGGGCAAGCTGCAGTGGCTTTCGGAGAACCGGTGTCGGTCAAAACCTACGGCAGCAAGCCGAACCCTGAAAAACTGGCACAGGATTTGATGGCCGGAATTTCAAGGATTATGCCTGTGATGGAAATTTCGTTGATGTGTCGCGTGTTTTTGATGGCAGATGGCCCTTTGAACCAAAAGGCACTGGAAGTTGCAGTGATAAACGTGATGGCGCAGTGTAATGGCCCCGCGCCGGTTGTGCACAACGACGAGGTGGAAGATCTTGTGATACGTGCCTGCGCCAATTTGGGTCAACGCAACATCATTGTCCAAGATCAGGGCAGATGGTCCCTGAATTCTGATGCGAAAGACGTGGCAGCATTTTATTCCAATTCGATCGCGCACTATTTCGACGAAGGGGATGCAGTCGCAGAATAATTTTCTGCAACTGCAGGGTCATAAAATTACAATAATGACCCTCATAGGGTTGCAATGTTACCCTGCGAGCCATATTCCACATCTGAACGGCAATGCGATTCTGCATTGCGGCAAACAGGTAAAGTGGAGGTTCCCATGGCTTTGGACAACGGCATCGCGCAATATGAAGCACCCGAGAAAGACTTGTACGAAATGGGGGAAATGCCGCCCATGGGTTACGTCCCTCAGAAGATGTATGCGTGGACCATCCGCCGTGAACGCCACGGTGAACCTGACACAGCCATGATGGAAGAAGTCGTCGACGTGCCAACGCTCGACAGCCACGAAGTGCTGGTTCTGGTGATGGCAGCAGGCGTGAACTACAACGGTGTTTGGGCGGCTCTTGGTCAACCGATCAGCCCGTTTGATGGCCACAAACAACCATACCATATTGCGGGATCCGACGCGGCGGGTATCGTTTGGGCTGTTGGTGACAAAGTGAAACGCTGGAAAGTCGGCGATGAAGTGGTCATTCACTGCAACCAGGATGACGGCGACGATGAGCATTGCAACGGTGGCGATCCGATGTTTTCGACAAGCCAGCGCATCTGGGGATATGAGACGCCTGATGGATCGTTTTCCCAGTTCACAAACGTGCAAGCGCAGCAGCTTATGCCACGCCCTAAGCACCTGACGTGGGAAGAGGCTGCTTGCTATACGCTGACGCTGGCCACGGCGTATCGCATGTTGTTTGGTCATGAACCCCACGATTTGAAACCCGGCCAGAACGTTTTGGTCTGGGGGGCATCTGGCGGTTTGGGATCCTATGCGATCCAATTGATTAACACAGCGGGTGCCAATGCCATTGGTGTGATTTCCGACGAAAGCAAACGCGACTTTGTTATGGGGCTGGGCGCCAAAGGTGTTCTGAACCGCAAGGACTACAACTGCTGGGGCCAACTGCCCACGGTGAACACCCCTGAATACGCCGCTTGGTTCAAAGAGGCTCGCAAGTTTGGCGCGGCAATCTGGGAGATCACAGGCAAAGGCAACAACGTCGATATGGTCTTTGAACACCCCGGCGAAAGCACGTTCCCGGTGTCCACGCTTGTGTGTAAAAAGGGCGGCATGGTTGTGATCTGTGCGGGCACCACAGGCTTCAACCTGACGTTTGATGTGCGTTACATGTGGATGCATCAGAAGCGCTTGCAAGGATCGCACTTTGCGCATCTGAAACAAGCGTCTGCGGCCAACAACCTGATGGTTGAGCGCCGCTTGGACCCATGTATGTCCGAAGTTTTTGCTTGGAATGACCTGCCCGCAGCACACATGAAAATGCTGCGCAACGAACACAAACCCGGCAATATGTCTGTACTTGTGCAATCGCCGAAAACCGGTTTGCGCACGTTGGAAGACGTGTTGGACGCCAAAAAGTAACTTCTTCAATCGTTCAGGTTGAAATTGAAGCGCCCGCGAATCAGTTAAATCTGACGCGGGCGTTTTGCGTTTCATGTCCATTCATTTGCATTCAGAGACTTACAAAACGTGACCTCCCTATTTCTGGGGAGTGGGAATAGGGGAATTTCTTATCAGAAAGCTCACATGTTATGGTTGTGTTAACCAATCGTTAACCAACTAAGGGTGTAGCTGTTATGAGAAGTGACTGGATTTTAGACGTTCTGACGGACTTGAAAACCTTTGCACGTGCAAATGAGCTTATGGCACTTGCCGAACAGCTTGACGACACAGCAATCGTTGCCATGGCCGAGATCGCTGCCAAAAATGAAAGGCTACACGGCCGCCGCCATGAAAACGATTACGCAGTTGGAAACCATATTGGAGGAACTGGAGCAAGCTGAAGGCGTTGAGGCGCTTCAAACGGCAATAGAACATCTAAGAGACCAGATGGCTGTGGATCACATGGTCTATCATTGGGTGGACAGTTCAGGTGACCACTATGGCTGTGGCACTTATGCTGACGCCTGGCGCGAACGCTATCTGGAAATGAACTACATCCGTATCGATCCGGTCATTGTCGGATGTTTTCAAATTTTTCACGCGGTTGACTGGAAGCGGCTGGATTGGTCATCCAAAGCGTCGCGCAGTTTCCGCGAAGATTCGATGAAACACGGCATCGGTAATCAGGGGTTCAGTATTCCGATCCGTGGCCCTGCTGGGCAATTCGCGCTGTTCACGATCAGCCACACCTGCGACGACGCCTCATGGGAAGCATTCACAAGCGAAAATCGCCGGGACCTGATCCTGATCGCGCATTTCTTTAATCAACAGGCTCTGGAGCTGGAAAAGGGGCGCAAACCGTTTATTCAGTCGGCGTCATTGTCACCGCGTGAAGTCGATGCCATGACGCTGCTGGCTTTGGGGCACAGCCGCGCTCAGGTCGCGGATGAATTGTCGATTTCGGAGCATACGGTGCGCGTTTACATCGAAAGCGCGCGCTTCAAACTTGGGGCGATGAACACGACACATGCTGTTGCACGCGCTTTGAGCAGGGGATTGATCGTGGTGTGACCCGACACCCCTAAGAATCGCCCGGCCCCCCCCGTTGCGTAATCAATTGATCTATCGTGCGGGTTGAATATTACACATTAACACACGCATAGGTAATACTTGCTTCAGGTCAGTGACCGAATTGGACAAGGAGAGCCCCAATGCTGCGATATGTTTATGCCAACGATCTTTACCAATATCCCCAACTTGCGGCGTCTATGTTTCGCGACCGTGCAGACCAATTCAAGACCCGTTTGGGCTGGGAGGTTTCTGTGGACGAGCACGGGTTCGAAAAGGATCAATACGACGAGCTGAACCCGCTTTATGTGATCTGGGAAAACGCGGATGGATCCCATGGGGGCTCGATGCGGTTTTTACCAACAACAGGGCGGACAATGGTTAACGAACATTTCAGCCACGTCATGGGCGGCGGCGAAGTTCGCAGCCCACTGATCTGGGAATGCACACGGTTTTGTTTGTCTCGCACTGCAAGCAGCCGTATGGCCGCCCTTTTGGTGGTCGCGTGTGGTGAAGTCATGCATCATTTCAACGTCGAACACTTTGTTGGTGTTTTTGACGCCCGTATGGTTCGCATTTATCGCATGCTTGGTGCATCCCCCGACGTACTTGGGCGCGATGGTGAAGGCTGTGATCAGATCAGTGTGGGTTTGTGGCACTATGATGCGGCGGATCGTAACAAAATCCTGCGCCGCGCCGGCGTGTCCCTTGCCTTGTCCCAGTTATGGTTCGACCGGTCGTTTGGCGTGGATGATGCGCAAGATTTAGCACAAAGCGCCTAATATTTCGCAAAATCCTGTGGTGGTGTGCGCATGCGCTCTGTAGGGTCGCGCCATGACCTCTACAGCCATTACATTCTCGGACGATCAGGCGAATGCCTATGACAGCATTGCAGAAATGCTGCGTTTGGCGGGGATCGATTTAGACGATAGCTTGCTGTTGCCTCCAAAGGGGGCGGCGTCCTCTGTGATGGGCGTCACGGGCAAGGCGGGGTCTGGGAAAACCCTGTTGCTGGCGGAACTTTATAAGGCGCTTGAAGGCGCCGGTGTTGACGTCGTTTCGGGGGACTACGAAAGCAAAAAGCGCAAGGACAAGCGCACGCTGGCCATTTTGGCGCCGACAAACAAAGCCGCCTCTGTTTTGCGTTTGCGTGGAGTGCCTGCGACGACGATTCACCGTATTTTATACACGCCTGTGTATGATCCCGAATATGAACGGATCGCAGAATGGTTGGCAGGCAATGGTGAGCGCCCCGAAATCGAGGGTCTGACGGACCTTGCATTGGACCGCGCAGCGGCTTTCTATGCGGGTAATAAATCCATTCCCGGTGCGCTTGCGGCCGCTGGGTTGCGTGGCTCCGATTTTATAACCGGCTGGAAGCGACGCGAAGAACCACTGGACATTGGTTTTATCGACGAAAGTTCGATGCTGGACGACAAGCAATTTGAAGACCTGAAAGAGATTTTTCCGACACTTTTGCTTTTTGGTGATCCCGCGCAGCTGGCGCCTGTGAAGCAGTCAGGCACGATGGTCTTTGACAAACTGCCTGACACGCGCATCCTGAATTTGAACAGGGTACACAGGCAGACCGCAGACAATCCGATCTTGGATTTGGCCCATGCCTTGGCCGATCCCAGCCTTGAATTTCACCAGTTTGAAAAGATGGTCGAAGATGCGGCCCAAAAAGATGAACGCGTTGTGTGGGGGCAACGTGTGGAAGTCGATTTGATGGCCCGCAGTCCTGTATTGGTATGGCGCAATGCCACCCGCATCCGTTTGATCAATGCATTTCGCAATGTTTATGGCGCGCCGGAAGACGCGTTGGCAGAAGGCGAACCTTTGATTTGTGACGGGATCGAGCTGCCGATGAAGCACCGCAAAAAACGTCTCGATTTAGAGGCGCGGGGGCTGATCAAAGGGGCACAAGTTGTTTACCTGGGCGAAGGCCGCAAGCCGGGGTTTTCGCGTTTGCACGTGATGGGGGCCGAAGACCCACAAGTCAGTGCCGCGTCTATTGTTAAAATTGAAAAGCCGGATGAAGAAGAACCCTTTATTCCCTTTGCTGCCCGTATGGGCGCCACGTTTTTGCACGGCGCGGCGGTGACCATCCACAAAGCGCAGGGGTCCCAATGGGACACGGTGCAAGTGTTCGCCCCCGACTTGTTTGTAGCGGCGCGTATGGGGCGCATGGAAGCGGGGCAACCCTTGTGGAAACGTCTTGCTTACGTGGCAATAACACGAGCACAGAACCGGTTGATCTGGGTTGTGCGCAACCGTTTGTCGAAGCCCACGGAACCTTTGCGTGTGGATGATTTGCGCAGTGTAGCGCCTGCACCTTTGACATTGGCACAAGAAGAACCGGAGGAATTTTTATGAAGTCCATCATCATCACAGGTGCGAGTTCAGGGATTGGCCGGGCCACAGCAGAGCTGTTTTTGGAAAGGGGTTGGCAGGTGGGCTTGATCGCGCGGCGTGGGGAGGTATTGGAAGATATCGCGAACACATACGATACGGCCATTGCTTTGCCAGCGGATGTTACAGACGCGGATGCGATGACGGCGGCGTTTGCAGCCTTCACAACGCAGACAGGCAGGTTGGATGCCTTGTTCAACAATGCCGGCATGTTCGGTCCGTCCGCACCCATTGATGAGGTGCCTTTGGATCAATGGATGCAAGTGTTGAACGTGAATGTGGGGGGCATGTTCATCGCCGCACAGCTGGCTTTTGCACAGATGCGTGCCCAAACCCCGCAAGGGGGCCGCATCATCAACAACGGATCATTGTCCGCCCATGTGCCGCGGCCCAATTCAGTCTGCTATACGACCACAAAACACGCGGTGTCCGGACTTACCAAAACGATTTCGCTGGACGGGCGGGCATGTAACGTCGCCTGTGGGCAAATTGATATTGGAAATGCTGAAACGGACATGGTTGCGGCGTTGAAGTCCACACAGCCTGACATGCCGACAATGGATGTGCGTCATGCCGCAGAAGCCGTTTTGCATATGGCGGAGTTGCCGTTGACTGCCAATGTGCAAAACATGACCGTTATGGCGTCGCAAATGCCTTACATCGGGCGGGGATAAGCAAACCTACTGGCGGATCAAACTAAAGACCGCAGAGGCGCTCCAACCGGCGGCGATCGCAATCGCAAGTGACATCAGACCGTACAAAAACGCGTTTTCATGTGCCAGATTGTACAACCAGCGTTCCAAGCCGACCTTTTGGACTGGAATGCTTGTTGTGTACAAATCCACAATCTGACCGTTGCGTGTGAGATAAATCTCGGTTTTATATTCGCCTTCGGTTAAGTTGGCTGGCAGTGTGATCCGGGTTTGAAACAATGTGTCCTGCGTCAGGTTCACAGAGCCTTCAAGCGTTTGGTACAGGTTGTTGGCTTCGCGGATACGGATCAAAGACTGGATGAACGCGGTGCTGCCGCCTTCTGCCGGGCCGACCGACCGAATGGCCCGATTGATGGTGATCCGTGTGTTTATGTCTTCGCTTTCCGCCAGAATATCGGCCAAGGGCGCATTCGTGGCAACGGCGTAGAAAGTCGGGGCAATATCGATGTCCACAGACGCCGCATTCACCCAAATCCCCAGCTTTTTGTCTTTGCGGCGCACGGTAACCGGCTGGTCGGGGCCGGCAACGGTGACAATGACACCCAAATCGCCTTCTATCAGCGGCCCAACTTCGCGTTTGATCGCGCCAAACAGCAAAATTTCAGCACCGTTAAAGGTGGCTGTGATGTCGATTTCATCACGGCTTTTGCCAAGAACGACTTCTTCGGCCATGACGGGCATAGCCAAAAAGACAAACGCAAGAAGCAATCTAAGCATCTCAGTGCCCCCCCGCCGCGCCAAGTGAATAGAGCTCGGATGGTTGCAGCAATAAATCCAATGCCAGCTTGCCACACACTGCCAGCACCATGAGGGCCAGCAAGATACGCAACTGTTCGGCTTTCATTTTGACGCCAATGCGAGTGCCGATTTGGGCGCCAACGACACCGCCAACCAGCAAAAGAACGGCCAGAACCACATCAACTGTGTAGTTGGTGGTGGCGTGCAGCATTGTGGTAAACGCTGTCACAAAAATGATCTGGAACAGCGATGTACCAACCACAACTTTTGTGGGCATGCCCAGTAGATAAATCATGGCCGGTACCATGATGAAACCACCGCCTACACCCATAATAGCTGCCAGAACACCGACGGCGACCCCCACAATCAGTGGCGGGATAACGGAGATATACAAACCGGACACACGGAACCGCATTTTGAAGGGTAAGCCGTGAATCCAATTGTGTTTTTTTCGTTTTGGAACAACGCCTTTGGATGTTTTGCGGATGGCGTTCAAGCTTTCGATGAACATCAACCCGCCAATGACACCAAGGAAAACAACATAGCACAATTTGACCAGCAAATCGACTTGGCCCTGCGCTTTGAGGTAGTTGAATACAACGACACCCAACGCGGCGCCCATAAGGCCGCCAATCAACAAGACAGTGCCCATCCTTAGATCGACGGTCTTTCGTCTGAAGTGTGCCAGAACCCCGGAAAAGGACGATGCCACAATCTGGTTCGCTTCCGTTGCAACAGCGACCGCAGGGGGGATGCCAATAAAGAACAACAAAGGCGTCATGAGGAACCCGCCTCCGACACCGAACATGCCAGACAGGATACCAACGATGCCCCCAAGCCCCAAAAGGAGGAAGGCATTGACCGAGACTTCGGCGATGGGAAGGTAGATTTGCATGAACCCTCCTAAACCTGTCCCCCTTAACAAATCAATAGGCGTGCTGCGTTGCAACAAACAGGATAGATGGAAACCTTCAAACTGGACTTATCGGAATCGGCTGTTACCGCTCTTTGACATAAGGCTCACCGCCCGCGCGTGGCGGAATGGCCTTGCCCACAAACCCTGCCAAAATCACCACCGTCATGATGTAGGGCAGGGCGCCTAAAAGCTGACCTTGTACTTTGATGCCGATCACGGTTTCGATCAGATCGGGGCGCAGTTCCAACGCTTGGAACAGTCCAAACAGCAAAGTCGCATAAAGCGCATACCAAGGGCGCCATTTCGCAAAGATCAACGCGGCAAGGGCAATAAACCCGCGGCCTGCCGACATGTCTTTAACGAAACCGGCTTGCAATGCGGTGGACAGGTAAGCCCCCGCAATACCACATAAAATACCGCAAATCGCAACGGCCGCATAGCGCAGGCCCACCACGGAAACACCGGCCGTATCCACCGCCGCAGGGTTTTCACCCACGGCCCGCAAACGCAGGCCGAAACGAGTGCGAAACAGCAACCACCATGTGAAAGGCACGGCTGCGAATGCGACGTAGACCAAAACCGAATGGCCGGAAATAAGTTCGGCGTAGATCGGGCCAAACACCGGCACACCGCTTAGTGTTTCCGCAAAAGGCAGAGTGATGGGCTCAAACCGCCCGCCCCCAATCAAAGACGGCGTACGCCCGCCTTGTTTGAACCAGGCTTGGGCGATCAAAACGGTCAATCCGGCTGCCAAAAAATTTATCGCAACACCCGAAATCAGTTGATTGCCGCGGAACGTGATCGACGCAAGACCGTGTACAATGCTAAGAACCATGGACGCACCAATGCCTGCCAACAACCCGATCCACACGTTTCCTGTAATTGCGGCGATGGCGGCAGACATGAAAGCAGCAGCAAGCATTTTGCCTTCCAGACCGATGTCGAAGATGCCTGCGCGTTCCGAAAACAAGCCTGCAAGACAGGCCAACAGCAAAGGCACAGCAAGGCGAACCGAAGAATCAAACACTTGAAGAAGGGTTAGAAAATCCATCACACGTCCCTCCGTCGCAGGGCAAGAAAGATGCGTTCCAAGGGCATACGCACCATGTTATCCAGTGCGCCGGTAAACAAAATCACAAGGGCTTGGATCACCACGATCAATTCACGCGGGATAGATGTCCAAAGTGCCAGTTCTGCGCCGCCCTGGTAAAGAAACCCGAACAAAATGGCTGCAATGAACACGCCAACAGGGTGTGACCGGCCCATCAAAGCCACCGCAATTCCGATAAATCCGGCCCCTTCCGTTGAATTCAGAACAAGGCGCTCAGCCTCGCCCATGACGTTGTTGATGGCCATCATGCCAGCCAAAGCGCCGGAAATGATCATCGCGATCATGGTGATTTTGACAGTGCTGATGCCTGCATATTTAGCGGCACTTTCGGAATGCCCATAGGCACGAATTTCATAGCCCAGCTTGGTGCGCCAGATCAGCACCCACAAAGCGAAACAGGCCAGAATTGCAACGATCAGGGATATGTTGGCCGGGGCCGCCTTGGAAAAGTTGATCCCGATGGGCGCTAGAATTTCGTGCAAAGACGGTAAATGAACGGTTTCGGAAAACCGTGCGCTGGCAGGATCCATGCTGCCTTTTGGGCGCAACTGGTTGACCAACATGTAATTAAGCAAAGCGGCCGCGATAAAGTTGAACATGATCGTTGTAATGACAATGTGACTGCCGCGTTTGGCTTGCAAATAGGCGGGGACAGCGGCCCAAATAGCGCCGAATGCACCAGCCATGACAGCTGCACCAAGCAACGCGAAAGACCAATGCGGCCAAGGGATGTAGAGGCACGCCAACGCGACGCCCAGCCCGCCCAGCATAGCCTGACCTTCACCGCCGATGTTAAACAGGCGTGCATGAAAGGCGACAGCCACAGCCAGGCCGGTAAACATGAAGTTGGTTGCGTAATACAGCGTGTAGCCCCAACCGTATGTGCTGCCCAAGGCGCCGCTGACCATAAGTTTCACAGCAGCCACCGGATCTTCGCCTATAGCCAGTATCACCAGACAAGAAATGATCGCGGCCAGCAGCAGCGAGATCAAAGGCACAAGAACGACCTCGGCCCATTTTGGCATCACATCCATATCTTAGACCCCCACGCCAGCCATTAGCAGGCCCAGCTCTTTTTCGTCGGTTTCATTGGGAAGACGTTCACCCATGATGTGCCCGTCGAACATGACCGCGACACGGTCGGACAAAGCAAGAATTTCTTCCAGCTCGACACTGACCAGCAATATCGCCTTGCCTTGGTCGCGCAGGGCCACAATCTGCTGGTGGATAAATTCGATCGCGCCGATATCAACGCCGCGTGTTGGCTGGCCGATCAGCAGCAGGTCAGGATTGCGTTCGATTTCGCGGGCCAGCACAATCTTTTGCTGGTTGCCGCCTGAAAAGTTCTTGGCCGCCAGCTTCGGGTCGGGCGGGCGGACATCAAACCGGTCCATTTTTTCAATGGTGTCTTGTTTGATGGCGGCGTTGTTCATCAAGATGCCGGATGCATAGGCGGGTTCATCGTGATAGCCGAAGGCGGTATTTTCCCAAGCCATGTAATCCATGATCAAGCCTTCGCGCTGGCGATCTTCGGGCACATGGGCGATGCCACGTTTGCGGCGCGACTTGCCGTCAGAAAACTTGCCTGTCAGATCGATGGGGGCACCATTCACAGACACTGTTCCAGAGCCATCCGCATAGCCCCCAAGCACTTCCAATAACTCTGACTGCCCATTGCCTGCGACACCGGCAATGCCCACAACTTCGCCAGCGCGAACTTGCAGGTTGATGCCTTTCAAGCGCTCAACGCCCTGTTCGTCCACGACGCGCAGGTTTTGAATATCCAACACCACGTCACCGGGGGTGGCTGGGTCTTTGTCGACGCGTAACAATACCTTACGTCCGACCATCAGCTCTGCCAATTGCTCGGGGCTGGTTTGCGCGGTTTTGACTGTGGCGGTCATTTCACCGCGTCGCATCACGCTTACGGTGTCGGTGATTTCCATGATCTCGCGCAGTTTATGTGTGATCAGGATGATTGTTTTGCCTTCTTCACGCAAACGGCTCAGAATACGGAACAACTGGTCCGCTTCAGCCGGAGTAAGCACGCCGGTGGGTTCATCCAAAATTAGAATTTCGGCCTGTCGGTACAGGGCTTTCAAAATCTCGACACGTTGTTGCATGCCCACGCCGATCTCTTCGATCAAGGCGTCGGGATCGACGTTCAATTCGTATTCGGCGGCCAGATCAACCAGAGATTTCCGGGCTTTGGTCAAAGATGTGGACAGCGACCAACCATCTTCTGCACCCAGAATAATGTTTTCCAGCACGGTGAAGTTTTCGACCAGCTTGAAGTGCTGAAACACCATGCCGATGCCTGCGGCAATGGCCGCTTGGCTGTCCGGAATGTCCGTCTTACGGCCAGAGATGAAAATATCGCCTTTGTCGGCTTTGTAGAACCCGTAAAGGATAGACATCAACGTGGATTTGCCTGCGCCATTTTCACCGATTATGCCGTGTATCGTGCCGGGCATCACAGAAATTGAGATGTCTTTGTTGGCTTGAACAGGACCAAAGGCCTTTGAAATGCCTTTCAGCTCAATCGCGGGGGCTGTCATGTGGTGCAGTCCTAATGATGTCTTGAAATAAGGGCCGCGCCAGAAATCCGGCGCGACCCATTTGAGTTTGGAATTAGAACGTCAGTGCAGGGCAGCTGTCATTTTCATAGTAGGACGCCACTGTGATGTCGCCTGCGATGATTTTCTTGCGGGCCTCTTCTACGGCTGCTTTCATCTCGTCGCTGACAAGGGCTGCGTTGTTTTCGTCAAACGCGGCGCCAACGCCATCTTCTGCCAGACCCAACTGGATCACAGACCCGGTTTCCAGATCTTCACCGGCTTTCATGGCGTTGTAGACGGCAACGTCAACGCGTTTCATCATTGAAGTCAGCACTTTGCCCGGGTGCAGGTGGTTTTGGTTGCTGTCGACACCAATGGACAAAATGTTTTCGTCCGCTGCTGTCTGCAAGACGCCTACGCCTGTGCCGCCCGCTGCTGCAAATACAACATCAGCACCCTGGCTGATCTGGGCTTTGGTCAATTCGGACCCTTTGACGGGGTCATTCCAAGCCGAAGGGGTTGTGCCTGTCATGTTGGCAATCACTGTCGCATCTGGGTTCACAGCTTTTACGCCTTGGGCATAGCCGCAGCCAAAGTGGCGGATCAACGGCACGTCCATGCCACCGATGAAGCCGACAGTACCGCTTTTGGACGCCATCGCGGCCATCATGCCAACAAGGTAAGACCCTTCGTGCTCGGCAAAGCTGACTTGGCGAATGTTGTCGCCTTTGATCCAGCTGACGTCGACGACTGCAAACTTCGTGTCTGGATAGTCAGGCGCCACTGTGGACAGCGGATCGGCCATGCCAAAACCCATGGTTACGATTGGGTTCGCTCCGGCTTCGGCAAAGCGGCGCAAGGCCTGTTCGCGCTGTGCTTCGGATTGCAGTTCGATTTCTCGGAATGTCCCGCCTGTCTCTTCAGCCCAGCGTTGTGCGCCGTTGAAGGCAGCTTCGTTGAAGGACTTGTCGAATTTGCCGCCAAGATCAAAGATCAGCGCGGGTTCAGCCACAGCGGCTCCAGCCGACAAGGCGATCCCGGCAGCTGCGCCAAGGAATTTCTGCATAAGGGTCATAAGGTCGTCTCCCAGTTTTATGTTTTGGACCGTGGATCATTGTCCATCCGCCCCTCTCGGACACGCAGCGTGTCCAGATCAGACCGGAATTAGGCCGCAGGCGGGCGTTGGGGTCAACCGCTTTTTACGCTTTACAAGGGAATCGACGTTCCATGCCGCAAGGGCAACGCGGCCCGCATGACGATAGCGTCCACTGATGTACCATCGCTGCGTTTATAATAGGCATTCCGACGCGCCACCTCGGCGAATCCGTGGCGCATGTACAACGACCCTGCAGGGCCGTTATCTGCGGCGACTTCTAAAAAGGCCTCATGGGCCTGCGTGCTACCAAGCCAATTTTGCATCAAACTGTGGCCAACGCCCCTGCGTTGGGCCTGAGGCAGAACCGCAATCGTCAACAGCTCTGCTTCTTGGGCGATCGTGCGCACAATCGCAAATCCGTGCATGTGGGTCAGGACCGAAACCAAGGGGCTTTCTGTCAGGCTCGCGATCTCTTCTGCGCCCCATGACCGTGATGTCGGAAACGCCGCGGCGTGGATGTCGGCCATTGCCTGTGGTGTCACGGCAAGATCACCGGTGGTGCGTCTTTGGGCGGGGCCGCATCGGGCGCCCGCACGTAAAACGGAGCGGGCGCGGCAGTAGGACTGGGGTATCGCAAGGCGGCCAATCGCGCGATGGCGCCAGCCAAAGCGTCAGGCGAAGGATCATCAGGCAAGGATTTCCCCACAGCCTCGATGTCTTTGCGGAGCGCAAGGGCAGGGCCGTCTTCGGCCTGCACGTAAACGGCATCGCGGGGGGCGGGGACTGCTACCAGTGTCCCGTCTGGAAAAAGCATCTGACGTTGTTCAAATCCGTTCACCCCGTAAGCGGGAAGACCTAGCCCCAGTGCCAAACCACGCGCAGCAGACACGCCGATGCGGATGCCGGTGAAGTTGCCGGGCCCGACGCCGACGCCAAGTGCGGCAAGATCTGGAAACCCGAGACTGTGGCGCGACAACACGTCCTGCAGGAAGGGGATCAAGCGTTCTGCCTGTCCTTTGGCCATCGGTTCTTGCACCATTTCAAGCATTTCACTGCCGCAGACTAAAGCTGCGGCGCAATGTGCGCCGGATGTGTCAAAGCCAAGGATAACAGGACCGGTCATCAATCGTCGCCTAACAAAGTGGTGCGTGCAGAGCCGGTGTGACGTGGCATGTCGTCTTTCAGATGAAGCCACGACAGCGCAGAGCTTGCGTGGCTGTGCGTGGTCGGCTCAAGGCTTTCGACTTGATCCCACAGGCCAACAGGCACGTATATCTGATCCGGTAAATAGTCGTAGGCCGCCGCTACGGCTGCGCCACAGCTTGGACAAAACCATCTGGTGACGCCTTCAGTGACCGTGTTGGCGCGTGTTGGAGCTGGGGTGATTGTAAGGGTTGTCTTGGCAAAAGCCGCGAATGCGGCCACCGGGGCACCACTTAACCTGCGACAGCTATTACAATGGCAGTAGCTGACCACATCGGGCTTTTGGGACGCCGACAAACGGGTATGCGAACAATAACACCGCCCTGTCAGGGGCGGTGCATCGGAATGTTGGGATGTTGAAAACATGCCGGAGGATCAAATCAGACCGCGACAGGGCGGACTTCTGTGACTTCGGGAATGTAATGGCGCAACAGGTTTTCGATACCCATTTTCAGCGTCAATGTGGACGAAGGGCAACCGGCGCATGCGCCTTGCATATGCAAATAGACGACGCCGCGGTCAAACCCGTGAAACGTAATGTCGCCGCCATCTTGGGCAACTGCCGGACGTACGCGGCTGTCTAGAAGTTCTTTGATTTGGCCAACGACGACGCCGTCTTCGCCATCATGTTCGGCATGACCTGACGCCGGTTGATGGTCGCCAGCCATGACGGATTGTCCGGATTGGAAATGTTCCATGATCGCGCCAAGCAATGCCGGTTTGATATGGTCCCAATCAACAGCATCGGCTTTCGTGACCGTCACGAAGTCGGTGCCAAAGAACACGCCAGTGACACCTTCGACGGCAAAGATCCGTGTGGCCAAGGGGGACTTGTCAGCCGCATCTGCCGTTGGGAAATCGGCAGTGCCCATTTCCAGAACGGTCTGGCCGGGCAGAAACTTCAACGTGGCGGGGTTCGGGGTCGATTCGGTTTGGATGAACATGACACTCTCCTAGGGTTGAGACAGATATGCGGTCCGCACGGGCTCTCGTCAAGGTTTAGAATTGTTCTAAAACAGGAAGACACGCCAAATCGCACGGAAATAGTATGTCTTTTCCCAAAAATTCCCGGAGGAGGTGCCGCGCACCGGGGGCAAAGCCCCCTTCAAATGGTGGACAACCCGATACAGAGGTCAAAACTTAGGTGATCGCCTCAAGCTTTTCTTTGCTTAAATCACCCGGAACAATCGTGATCGGAATAGGAAGCGATCCAGAGCTACGGGACAATTGCGTCACCAACGGGCCAGGACCTTTTTTGTCGGTGCCCGCACCCAAGACCAAAACGCCGACTTCCGGATCTTCGGCGATTTGTGCGATGATTTCATCAACAGCTTTGCCTTCGCGAATGACCAGCTCAGGATCAACATGCTGCTTGTCGCGCATCCATTTGGCGAAAACCTCAAAATGGGCGTGAATGCGGTCACGGGCTTCCTCGCGCATAACTGCGCCTACGCCAATCCAGTGATTGAACTCTTCCGGCGGGATCACGGCCAGAACCTCGACACCACCGCCTGTGTGCGCGGCACGCAAAGCGGCAAAGCGCATTGCGTTCAAGCATTCTTGGCTGTCATCCAGCACGACCAGAAATTTACGCATGATGTTCTCCTGTCTTGACGCAACTGTGACGCACTGCGGTCGCGGTGGCAACGGTGTTGCGAAACTGGCAGGATAAATTGCGCCGAAGTGGACCCAATGTCCATTCTCGGCAGCGCAGTGGTTTCATGCTTTGCTGGTGGCCCAATCCCAATACATTTCGCGGACGCGTCGTGTCACAGGTCCGGCTTGATATGCCACGTCATCGAAGGCTGTGACGGGTGTGACTTTCGACATGTTGCCGCTCATGAAGACTTCGTCGGCACTCTCAAAATCTTCATAGGTCAGGACGGTTTCGTGCACTTTGATGCCATCCTGAGTTAGGTTGGTCATGTGGCGTGCACGGGTGATGCCAGACAGGAAGGTGCCGTTTGGAATGGGGGTGAAGACTTCGCCATCCTTGACCATAAAGATATTGGCCGTTGCGGTTTCGGCAACGTTGCCCATCGCATCAAGCGCCAATGCATTGCCGAACCCTTTGGACCGTGCTTCGGTTAACATGCGTGCATTGTTGGGGTACAGGCAGCCAGCTTTGGCGTTTACGACGCTGCTTTCCAGCACCGGGCGACGGAAACGGGTGCGTGTCAGTGTTGTTGAGGCACCTGTCGGGGCCATCGGAATTTGTTCCAGACAAATGGCAAAAGCAGTTGTTTCGGGGGCGGGAACGATGGCCGTTGGATCACCGCCAACGGCCCAATACATTGGGCGAATGTAGACGGCATCTGTCGCGTCGTAATTGGCCAAACCGTCCCAAACGATGGCAACCATATCTTCGGCGGATAGGGTCGGGGCCATTTGCAAAGCGATGGCAGACCAGTTGACGCGTTCGCAATGTGCTTCCAGATCAGGCGCCACGCCATTAAAGTAACGCGCACCATCAAATACAGTTGATCCAAGCCATGATCCGTGGTCCGCGGCCCGCATAATGGGCAGGTCACCATCATGCCATGTTCCGTCGAAATAAGTTTTGATTTTTGTGCCAATTGCCATTGCCGCCTCCTCCGCTTGGAAGATTTCTAGCACGATTAGGTCATATATCCATACCTAATTGTGAAGCGGCCAGTCCCGATTGCGATCTTACGATGGATCATTCAGCGAATAAATGCCTTCAGGCAGGTCCAAAGCGGCTGCCAAGTCGCGCACTTGGGCATGGGACAGCGTTACCAAAACGGCCCGATCTGCCACAGGATCATACTGCTGCACCGTCACACATTCGGTGAAGCTGTTGACGATGACATCTTCGCGCAACGCGTTTTTCCCCTCATCCATCAAAGTGATGATCGTGGAATCGAATTCGTGTTCAATGCTAAACATGACTGTCATGGTGCAGCCGGATGGAATATGATGCAAGTCTGCTGGCAAGGCTTTGCCATAAGGTGATCACGTCCTTGCGAAGGGGGCTGGCCCTTGGGGGGATGCGTGGTATGCTTCTGTGCGGTTCAAGTGAAAGGGTTAAAATGCTGGGTAAGGTTTTTTGTGCGATTGGATTGATCGCATTGGTCGCGGCCTGTGACGAAATCCCCACTGATGCGTCTGGGCCGACATCCAGTGCGCCTGCACAAGCGTCAAAAACCCTGAGAACACCGGATCAGGCGGCCCGTGCTTTTGTGCAAGTGACGCAGCGCGTGGAACCTATCGCGGAACGTGAATGCCGCGCACGCACATCGGGCGTGAATTGCGATTTTCGCATAATTGTAGACGACCGTCCGAACCAGCCGGCAAACGCGTATCAGACGCTGGATAAAAACAATCGCCCTGTCATAGCCTTCACTATTGGTCTTATTGCCGAAGTCCGAAATGCGGATGAGCTGGCCTTTGTCATGGGGCATGAGGCGGCCCACCATATTGCGGGGCATATCGGACGCCAGCGTCAAAATGCGGTCGCGGGCGCTGTAATCTTTGCAGGTCTTGCGACGCTTGGCGGGGCCAACTCTGCGGCGGTTGAAAGTGCCACAGAACTTGGTGCACAAGTGGGTGCCCGCAGCTATTCCAAAGATTTTGAACTTGAGGCCGACGCGCTTGGGACCGTTATCACGCATAAGTCGGGGTACAATCCATTGGTCGGCGCCGAGTTCTTTAACCGTATCCCTGACCCGGGCGACAAGTTTCTTGGAACACACCCGCCCAATGCAGCCCGTATTCAAACTGTGCGTCGGACTGCCGCAAAACTTTGAAGGTGAAGGGCACCCGCCTTTAGAAGAGTGACCCGTTTTCGTCGGGACCTGTACGGCGCATATGCAGGGCCATGCCGATTGTGGACATAATGACCCAGAACACCTGAATCATGGCTGAAGCCAGATTGAAGCTGACGGTCAACCCGATCAAAACGGCACTGGCCGCGAGAAGGTTCAAAGCGAAATATGTGACGCTGTGTCCGTTGATGTAGCGCAAGGTCAGCATACCATAGTTCAAGACATACAAGAGGAAGCCGCCTACGCCGATGGCTTCTAAAATGGTCGATGTTTGAATTGCGAAGTTCATAAAAAACTCCTTTTGAAAACGAGATGAAATTTGAATAGTTAAAAGTCGCGCAATAAAACCTGCTGCTGTCTAAGACCTAACAGTGTTTTTTGTGTTTTGTAGGTCCGGTAATCCTTACCCGGACAGCGCCATTCAAGCTGCAAAAGGCAAAAACCTGTGGAAAAAGCTATCGTAAAATTGGGGCATGTTCTGACAGACAAAGGGTCGAAATACGCGGTGTCGGGCGTGCCTGCTGCGGATCGCCGCCAAATTGATGCAGCGCTGAAAGCGCTAAAGCGCGACAAATCTTATGCCAAAGCCACCCACAACACATGGGCTGCCCTGCTTTCAGAGGGTGGGGCTATCAAAGGCGACGATGGTGAAAGTGGCGCAGGGATGGTTATTTTGCGCATGTTGGAGCGTGAGGGGCTGCACAATCATCTGGTTGTTGTCACACGCTGGTACGGGGGCAAGCATTTGGGTGGTGACAGGTTCCGGCATGTCCAGACTTGTGTAAGGGCTTATCTGGATGCGTTGTGATTGGGTCGCAGCGACTGCCATGAAACAGCATGCAGACGCTGACAAGACGAACCCGTGCCAGATCGGATTTTGAAATCTGAAACTGGGTCGCGCAAAGACCAGACACCCCAGCGTGTACAACACACCGCCCGTGGCAATGCATCCAAAGACAAACGTCCCGAATTGCAGCGCAATTGGACAGGCCAGCAGAACGCTGACCCATCCCAGCCCAAGATACACCGCCAAAGATCCGCGCCCGCTGGCCCCCCATATGGTTAGTTTTGCCAAGGCCCCCAAGACGGATATCACCCAGACAATCACAAGAACTGCATAGCTAAATCCGCTGCCCAGCATCAATGCAAGAGGCGTGTAAGTGCCTGCAATTTTTAGGTAAATGGCAGCGTGATCAATGCGCCTTAGAACAGGTCGCATCCGGTCCCAAGGGGTCATGTGATACACGGCTGATGCAACAAAGGCGAAACCGGCAAGAATAGCGTAAACAATGACGGCAGGTGATGCGTCATGGGCCATTAAATACTTCACACCGGCGTAGACCGCGATCAAACCTGCGGCATGCAAAAGCCCGTCTGCCAATGTTTCCGTATTCGAATATGGATAGGACATTACGCCACCTTTCTGGGAAAGGAGGCTATTCCACAAAGGTCACTATTTCGTTGACGCCTGCTTGCCAGATGCGCGGCGCAGACGTAGCAGATGCCAGCGGTAAATTATCGGTGCCAACACAAAATCATAGCCCCACACTGCCAAACGGTGAATTCCGGGGATGCTGACCAAACGTGCCAACCAGTTGTATCGCGGCATTTGCTGCCACAGCACGATAAAAGCGGGAATACCCGAAAGGCGTTTGTCGCCGTGTTGCACATACAACCGTCGCGCCGCTTTGTCGGCATCCAAACCCCAAGCTGTCAGTGCGCTGCTGTTCAAATCATCAAAGCGAATGGGAAGATCGTGGGTTTCCGTGTACTTCGCATAGTGATTGATTTCAGCCGAACACACGGGGCAATTCGCATTATAAAGTACTTTGGTTTCATCTGTCATGGTGTACAGATAGGCGCTTGGCACTGGTCTGCCCAGAGACACTGCGCCGCAGGTGTTACTTTGGTTTGTTGCCGTCGATCCACCGTGCCATCAATGATTTGTCTTTGAAGCATTCGGGGGGAACCTGCGCCCGTTTGAGCCGCGCGATGCGTTCTGCAAAAGCCACCTGTTTGGAAGATGGGTAATTGGAAAAGCGTCCTGTGACAGGCTTTGGTTTATACCTGTCAATCCAGGCGGAAAGATCTGAACGATTGTGGAACAGCGCTGCGGGCGCTGGCAAGCCTGCTTTGGCAGCAATGGATTGGGCATAGGCGATCTGTTTAGGGGTCGCCGCCATATTCTGCGCAGGGCTGTGATCGGGTGTTTCAACATTCACCGGCGCAAACAGGCCGGGCAAAGGCGCTTGAAAGGTCATGCTGTGTTCTCCGTGTTCCATATGAGAACATATATAGAACAAGGAGAGAACATTGCAAGGTTTTGTTAACCAAGGCTAGGAAGCCGTTGCGAGCCCGGCAACCGGATCATCACACCAAGGGTGCCATAACGTGATAAAATGCGAACCTTTAGACCGCTGTGCCTCTAAACCAGTTTCCCCCACAAATCGTATTCGCCTGCCTCGTCGACCTCGACGCGGACGATGTCTCCAACGCAAAGGCCTTCGAACCCTTCGTCGATAAACAGGTTTCCGTCGATTTCAGGGGCATCTGCCTTTGTGCGACACGTGGCGGCGTCTTCGTCGATTTCATCCACGATCACGTCGATCACAGATCCGACCTTTGCTGCTAGCTTTGCCTCGGAAATGGCTTGGGCCTTTTCCATGAAACGATCCCAGCGTTCTTGTTTCACTTCGGCAGGAACGTGATCGGGCAAGGCGTTTGAGCGCGCCCCATCGACGTTTTCGTATTGGAAGCACCCGACGCGGTCCAATTGGGCTTCGTCCATCCAATCCAGCAGCGTCTGGAATTCGGCTTCGGTTTCGCCGGGGTACCCGACGATGAAGGTTGAGCGCAAAGTGATGTCGGGGCAGATGTCGCGCCATGCGGCGATTTCATCAAGCGTTTTTGACGCCGCCGCTGGCCGCGCCATGCGTTTCAGAACATCGGGGTGGGCATGCTGGAACGGGATGTCCAGATAGGGCAAGACCAAACCGTCAGCCATCAAGGGGATCAGCTTGCGCACATGGGGGTAGGGGTACACGTAATGCAACCGCACCCATGCGCCCAGTGACCCAAGATCGCGGGCCAGATCGGTGATGTGGGCGCGGTGGCCACGGTCCTCTGCATGCTTGATGTCCACGCCGTAGGCAGATGTGTCTTGCGAAATGACCAGTAGTTCTTTGACGCCTGCATCGACCAGCTTTTCGGCCTCGCGCATCACGGCATGGGCGGGGCGCGATTGCAGGCGGCCACGCATGTCTGGAATGATGCAAAATTTGCACTTGTGATTGCAGCCTTCGGAAATTTTCAAATAGCTAAAATGGCGCGGGGTCAGGGACACCCCCGAGGCAGGCAGCAGATCGACAAAGGGATCGGGGCTTGGGGGCACCGCAGCATGGACCGCATCCAAAACCTGTTCATATTGGTGCGGGCCGGTGACGGCCAGAACCTTGGGATGTGCGCCGGTGATATAATCTGGTTCTGCACCCAAACAGCCCGTGACGATGACACGCCCGTTTTCAGATAAGGCTTCGCCGATGGCGTCCAGACTTTCCGCCTTGGCGCTGTCCAGAAATCCGCATGTGTTGACAATAACAGCATCGGCCCCGGCATAGTCAGGGGATACGCCATAGCCT
The DNA here is from genome assembly GCF_039986515.1 of Ascidiaceihabitans sp. Taxonomy (NCBI): domain Bacteria; kingdom Pseudomonadati; phylum Pseudomonadota; class Alphaproteobacteria; order Rhodobacterales; family Paracoccaceae; genus Ascidiaceihabitans; species Ascidiaceihabitans sp. The sequence continues at coordinate 87,165 of NZ_JBDWQO010000018.1, forward strand.
TCGGCCCGCAAACGGGTCAAAATGCGTTCGCTGTCGACCAAAGCCTTTGGGCAGCCAAGGCTGACCATACCAATGCTGGGCTGACCGGGGCGGGCCGGATCACGCAGTTTGGCTTTGGGGGCGAGGTCGGGGCGCAGGTCTGGCGGGTTTGTGCTCATGGGGTGGCTATAGCGAAATAGGACGGGCGCGAAAAGAGGTCTGGCATTGTTGCATGCAAGCGCCCAACATAGCATCAAAACCAAACGGCAAAGTTTCGAAGTTATGAGGTGGTGCGGATGAAATGGATCAAACGAATTTTTGGCGGAATTCTGATTGCGATTGTTGTGATTGTGGTTTCGCTGTTCTTTCTGCCAGCTGACCGGATTGCACAGATTGCAGCTGAACAAATACGGACGCAGACGGGGCGCGACGTCAAAATAACGGGCGATGTGTCTATGACGCTGTGGCCGGTCTTGGGGGCATCCGTCGGTGGTTTGGAAGTCGGCAACGCGGAATGGTCACGGCAAGGGGCTATGCTGACGGCCAAAAATGCCGCTGTCGGGATCGATGCACTGGCATTGTTGCGCGGCGAGATCAGCATCACGAACATCGAAGCCACATCGCCGACCATTCGTTTGGAAAGCCGCAAGGACGGGCGTGCCAGCTGGCAGTTCTCCGATGCGTCAGGTGAAGCGGTGATTGAAACCGAAACCGCGCCCAGCCGCGAAGCGCAGGCGATCAGCATCAAACGGTTAGAGATCACGGATGCCACTTTGATCTACGACGCCGAAGGCAGTGATTTGGTGTCTTATTCAGGTGTAGACTTGGAATTGGATTGGCCGGAGCGTTTAGGACACGCTGATATTTCCGCGACGTTACGGCCCGCGGGGCAAGATGTGGATGTGCAGGCGCGGATCGACGGGTTTTCAGGGTTTATTGCAGGTCAGGTGCAGGGTGTGTCCGCGAACATCGCCGCGGGCGGCGGCACCTTGTCCCTGAATGGACGGGCCAGCACGGCTGGGGATGTGGCTGGCAAACTGGCGTTGAATTTGCCCAATACCGACAATTTCCTGACAGCAGTGGGTCTGAACGCACTTGATTTGCCGTCTGCGTTGGGCGCGTCAATGGACTTGGGGGCAGATGTGACATTGACCTCTGATCGCAGGTTGTCATTGCGTGGAATGCGCGTTGATCTTGGGGGAAATGCCATCAGCGGCGCTGCGGATGTATCGCTCAATGGTGTGCCGCAGGTGAATGCACAACTGTCAGCCGGGGCTTTGGATTTGACGTCGGCGACGGGCGGTGGCAGCGCGGGCGGCGGATCCTCGGATGCCGTGAATGCAGGCTGGTCGAAAGCGCGCATTGATGCCTCCGGTTTGGCCGCGTTTAACGGGGAAATCGGGTTGACGGCGACATCTATCGATTTGGGCACATTTAAATTGGGTACGACGCGCACCCTGATCAAAAATGAAAATTCCCGGATCGTGTTTGAGTTGCGCGAAGTTCAGGCCTACGGTGGCACCGTCTCGGGGCAGTTTGTGATGAACAATCGCAACGGGCTGTCTGTGGGCGGCAAAATCTTTGCAAATTCCATCTCGATGAAACCTTTGCTTGGGGACGCGGCTGGCATCACGCGTTTGAACGGGGCAGGCGATGCCGAGGTCAGCTTTTTGGCGTCTGGTAATTCTGTGCAGTCCATCATGAATTCCATGTCTGGCAAAGGGGCCCTGAAACTGGGCAAAGGGACAATCGAGGGTCTGGATTTGAACGCGTTGATGGGCAACGGCAAAGGCAGCGGCGGCACAACCGTCTTTGACAGCTTGGTGGCCACCTTTGACATGAGGGACGGCAACCTTCGAAATGACGATTTGCTGTTCTCATTGCCCAACTATGAGGCGCGTGGGAAAGGCCGTGTCGGGCTTGGGGCGCAAGACATTGATTACGTGTTTACGCCAACAGCGCTTCGGGCAAATTCCGGCCAGGGTCTTGCTATCCCTGTAAAAGTCACAGGCCCATGGGCTGACCCAAAAATTCGTCCTGATTTGAAGGCGGTCATCGACCTGAACTTTTCCAAAGAAAAAGAGCGCATCGAACAACGTGCACGGGAAAAAGTAGAACAGAAGCTGAAAGATGAATTAGGTGTGTCTGCACAAGATGGGCAATCACTGGAGGACGCCGCCAAGGACAAGGTCGAAGACAAGCTAAAAAGAGAGCTACTGAAGATCTTTGACTGATAGGGCGGGTGCACCAAGGTGCACCTTACCCCTTTTTTCAGATTGTTTGATCGTAGTCGCCAACGTTGGTTTCTGTACGGATCACCGCATCAATGTCTGCAAAGATTGCGCGCATCTCGTCCTCGGATTCAGGGCTTTCGCAGACCACCACCAAGTTGGGCGTGTTGGACGATGCGCGCACCAAGCCCCACGCGCCGTTGTCAAGGATCACGCGGGCCCCGTTCACGGTCACGACCTCTTTGATTGTCCGGCCGCCGATTGTGTCGCCTGCGTCATGTTTGGCCACCAGTTTTGCAACCAAGCGATCTAACGTGTCGTATTTTTCCTCATCTGCACAATAAGGCGACATCGTGGGGGTAGCCCATGTCTGAGGCAACGCTTTGCGCAGGTCCGACATAGACATATCGGGGTTTCGATCCATCAATTTGCAGATTTCAACCGCCACGCGCATACCGCAATCGTAACCGCGCCCGATATCGCCTGCCAGAAAGTAGTGCCCGGATTTTTCGAATCCGGCCAAAGCGCCAATTTCCTTCACGCGCCGTTTCATGTGGCTGTGGCCGGTTTTCCAGTAATCCGCTTTGATTTTGTGTTTTTGTAATTCGGGGTCCGAGGCGAACAGACCTGTGGATTTCACATCCGCCACAAAGGTCGATCCGGGATAAATCTTCGCCAGATCACGCGCCATGATGACGCCGACTTTATCTGCGAAAATTTCTTCACCTTCGTCGTCCACCACGCCACAGCGGTCGCCATCGCCATCAAAACCAAGTGCGAAATCCGCGCCTGATGCCTTCACGCTATCCGACATGTCGTGCAGCATTTCCATGGCTTCTGGGTTGGGATTATAGTGGGGGAATGTGTAATCGAGCGCGTTGTGGCTTGGCACCACTTCGACACCCAAGCGTTCGAATAATTCTGGCGCAAAGGCAGAGGCGGTGCCGTTGCCCGTCGCGCAAACCACCTTCAGTTTGCGGGTCATTTTGAAGTCGCCCACAAGGTCATCCAGATAGGCTTCGCGGACGCCCTCAATAAATTCATAGGACCCGCCGGGCCGTTGCTGCCCGCGTCCCTCCAGAACGATGTCGCGCAATTCGTTCATCTCGTCCGGGCCATGTGTCAGGGGGCGTTCAAAGCCCATCTTGACGCCTGTCCACCCATTTGGATTGTGGCTGGCCGTGACCATGGCAACGGCAGGCACATCCAGATGGAACTGGCTGAAATAGGCCATGGGCGACAAGGCGGGGCCGATATCTTTTACGGCGATACCGGCTTGCATCAACCCCAGCATCAGGGCGTTTTTGATGGACAATGAATAGTCGCGGTAGTCGTTGCCAACGGCGATCACCGGATCGATGCCGCGGGCATGCATTTGTGTTCCAAGCCCCAAACCCAAGGCTGTGATGCCGGGCAAGTTAATTGCCTCGGGATACTGCCACCGCGCGTCGTATTCACGAAACCCTGTAGGTGTAATCATGGCGTCGCGCAGGAATTCCCACGTGTTTACGGAAACGGAAGAGGCCGGTTTTGTCACGGGTTATACTCACTTCTTAAGGGGAGAGTTACAGGGTCAGAGGGCGTGCTTTGGCGATCGCGTCCAATTGCATCAAAGTATCTACAAGCGCCGGCATTTGATCCAGATAGATCATGTTCGGACCATCACAGGGGGCGTTGTCGGGATCCTGATGTGTTTCCATGAACACGGCACCGACACCAACAGCGACGGCTGCACGTGCCATCACGGGCGCGAATTCACGTTGCCCGCCCGAACTGCCGCCTTGACCGCCGGGTTGTTGCACCGAATGGGTGGCATCCATAACCACAGGGTAGCCCGTTTGTGCCATCTGCGGCAGCGACCGCATGTCTGCAACCAAAGTATTGTAGCCAAATGTTGTGCCGCGTTCGGTCAAAAGGATGCGGCGGTTGCCAGTGCTTTCGATCTTGGTGACGATGTTTGGCATTTCCCAGGGGGCCAAGAACTGCCCCTTTTTGACGTTGATTACTGCGCCTGTATTGCCTGCGGCCAACAGCATGTCGGTTTGGCGGCACAGAAACGCAGGGATTTGCAAAATATCAACGGCGTCCGCTGCCGGGGCACATTGGGCTTCGGAATGAACGTCTGTCAAAACGGGCACTTGGATGGATTTTCCCACCTCTTGCAGCGTTTTCAAACCTTCGTCGATGCCAAGGCCCCGTTTGCCGGATAGCGACGTCCGGTTGGCTTTGTCGTAGCTTGCCTTAAAGACATACTGTGCACCTGCCGCGTCACAGGCTTCTTTCATTTTGCCGGCGATCATTTGCGCATGATCGAGGCTTTCCAGTTGGCAAGGGCCTGCGATGATAGTCAGCGGGCGGTCATTGCCAATGGTCAGATCGGCGACTTGGATATGTGTCATGTTAGGACGTTACCTGTTCACGAAGGATGGATGCTGTCAGCGAAATCATCAGGTAGATGCCTGCAAAGATCAGAAAAGCCAAGATCGTGTTTTCGAATGAGCGGGGATACGACGCTTCCTCCGAGGCAACAGGGTCCACCGCAATGGTCAAATAGCGCACTTGGCGGTTGGCTTCGGTACGTGCTTGTTCCAGCTGGGCTTGGGCAAGTTGCAAGTTGGTGTTGGCATTGGCCAGATCAGCTTGCGCCAATTGCAATTCGATGGCCTGTTGTGCCAGTGAATTTTCACCGCCGATTGAGGAATTCAGCTTGTCGTTCAGCTTTTCCAACTGAATGCCGATGCGACGGATGTCGCCTTGTGCGCCTTCGACCTTGGCCCTGTTTGGGCGGGTGTTGTCCAAAAGGGCGGCCAATTCCAGTTCTTTTTCGATCAACAATGTCTCGTATTGTGTGATCGTTGTGCGAATGGCGGCAATCTGGGCTTCGGGGTCGACGCCATTTTCAACCTGAAGCTTGATCAGGTGCTCTTCGGCTTGGCGGCGTTCTTCCTGTGCCTTGTCAAAGGCATCTGTGGCAGCGCCCATCTGGTCGTCGCGTTTTTCCTGACTTAGGTTGTTGACGCGTGCTTGGGCGTATTTGATCAGGCTGCGTGAGAAGTCGGCGGACACTTCCGGGTCGGCTGCGACCACTTCCATGCGGACCATGCCTTCTGTGGGGTCATAGCCGATTTTGATGTTCTTTTTATATAGTTTGTAAGCTTCTTCATTGCTTGGGTCTTCGTTCAAGCGCTGGATGGGATCGATGAAGTCTTGCGTAAAGTGCTCCTTAAAGCCAACGTCCGCATCGAGACGCAGCATCGCATCTTTGGATTGCAGATAGCTTTGCACAGCAATGGAATCCGCGCTTGTGGCGAATTGGGTTGGTAACAGGCCGCCCAATGGGCCTGCGCCACCAGAACCTTCGTTCTGAATGATCAGAAAATCACTTTCCGTGGCGAACATCGGCGTGGCCACTTTGTAGAAATAGTAGCCAGCGAATAAGGTTGGCAGCAGCACAAAAAATGCCAACCGCACCAGCAAAAGCCCCATTTTTTTGCGGCGGCGACGTGAAATATCACGTTGAATTTCGGATATTTCGCGCGAGCGGCGTTCTGCGGGGCTGATTTCTGTGGATGGTAGGGTCTGTTGACCTGTCGGAATGGTCTGAGGCAGTTGCACACGACTGGCACCTGCCGCTTGGGCGGGCAGTTGCGAAAACGCGTCCGGTGCGCCGCCTTCGCGTTGTTCGCCGCCGGCTTGGGGCACGACAAGTTCCAACATGTTTGAACGCTGGAACGGATCGATCCCTTTTTCGCGCAGCAGGCGCACAGCATCAAAATCGGACGTCGGTGCAAGATTATGTTTCTGGGCCACACGTCGCGCCATGCGTAACTGTCGCCCCGTTAGACCTTCGCGACGGATGGCGTCCATGTCTGTGTCGCCAGCCACTTGGGTCGCACTGGCGACATCGCCGCTTTGGGCTGCGGTTTGCTGGGGCGCGGGTTGTTGTGTTGTGGCACTGCCTTGCGGGGCCTGCGGTTGGCGAGCCATGCGCAATTGGTCAACGGCTGACCCGCCGTCTGCCCGATTGGGAACAGCTGTGGGTTGCGGAGCCGCGCCCGTGCTTGGGGCTGCATTTTCGGGTGCCGCAGATCCAGCGCTGCCCGAAGTGGGCGTGTTGCGTTTGATACGGAACTTTCTAGCTTTTGGTTTCGTAGTCATATAACCGCTTCGCCTCTTCGAGGGTGTCAAACATATGCAACTGGCCGTCCAAAAGGACCGCCGCAGACCGCGCGAATTTTTCCAGCGTCTGCGCCTGATGCGACACAATGATAATCGTTGTGGTGCGGAGCCGCTCTTGCAGGATTTCACCTGATTTGCGGTTAAACTCCACATCGGTGGTCGAAGGCATGCCTTCGTCGATGAGATACATATCGAAATCAAGCGCCAACATCAGCGCAAATGAAAACCGGGCACGCATACCTGCGGAATACGTGCCAAGCGGTTGGTCAAAATATTCGCCCAAATTACACAACCACCGGCAAAAACTTTCGACGTAATCGGGATCAAGCCCATAGAGCCGCGCGATGTAGCGCGCGTTTTCCATGGCCGACACCTTGCCCACAACACCCCCCATAAACCCCAACGGGAATGAAATGTTGCAGCCGCGGCGAATTTCGCCTTCATCGGGTTTTTCCAGACCAGCCATCATATTGATCAAAGTGGTTTTGCCTGTGCCGTTCGGGGCCAGAATGCCCATTGAATTGCCAAGCTCAACCTTGAAGGACACACGGTCAAGGATCACCTTGCGCTGCGTGCCCGTCCAGTAGGACTTGCTGACATTTTCAAACTCAAGCATCGATTGCGTCCTGCGATTACTGCTCTGGCACCTCAACACTTTGATGTAGGGCTACCGATCCCTCCTTAACAGAGGTGTATTGACGGTCTATTCACCGAATTTGGCTTTATTATGTCCAAATAAGAAACAAATGTACATGTCTTGCACTGCGTGTGCGGGCGATTGCTGCAATCCAAGCTGCAAAAAAACACTGCACTTTGTTGTGAACCCTAAAAGGGTGCGGACGAATGTTGACTTATTGCACCCATTGCCAAAGTCCCCCGGCAACCATCGCGCCCAGAATGGCGAAGGTCAGGTAAGCGACAAAGACCCTTGGTTTGACCAAGGCCCAAACCGCGATCGCCGCTGGTATACATGACACGCCCCCTGCCACGACAAATGCCATCGCGGCGCCTTGGGTCATGCCTTGGTCCAGTAGGGCATCGACCATCCCAACGGCCATGTAGCCATTCAGATACGCAGGGGCACCGATCAATGCGCCTTTGATCACAGGCCACGCGCCTTGGCCGCCCAGGAATTGTGCTATCATCTCTGCGGGCACATAACGCAACATAAGGGCTTCAAAGACATAGGCCAGCATCAACCATTTCAGCAGGAAAATACCATTGTCGAGGGCGGTGTCGCGGAACGTGCGCACACGGTCAACATCGGACCAGAATTTCCATTGTGGCTTGCCTGAAAACGGCTTTTGGACGCCGCAGCACCCGCCCACAGCGGGGCGTTCGCGCAAGGGGTCCACAAAGACAGGCGATCTTGCCAGCAGCAACGTCCCAAACCCGCCCATCATGCCAAGCCCCACAGCTGCCAGTGCTTTGGCAATGGCAAAATCCCAGCCCAATTCGCTTGACGTGATCAAAAACATGGCCGGGTCCATCAAGGGCGAGGCCAGCCAAAATGCCATCACCGCCCCTAGAGGCGCACCAACAGCAAGCAAAGCAGCGATAAAGGGGATGACTTCACATGAACAGAACGGGGACAATCCCCCAAGCAAAGCCGCAAAGACAACCATGCGCACGGGATTGCCTTCAAATGCCTTTGCGATCAGGTTTTCTGCACCCGACGCTTTCATATATGCCACCGCCAGAACGGCAAACAGAATGAACGGACCGGTGTGCAAAAGCGCGTTTGCCGTAAACAGGGCCGTCGGCCACAGCACAGGCCAGTCGAGCAGCGCGATTAAGGCAAAAATGCCGGCGGCCACAGTCCAGGGCGTTAGAATGTGACCCTTGAGCGAAAATGGGGCAGGTTGTGTGGTGTCAGCCATGATCGTGGTCCTTGCATGCGGTTGTGCTGTCTGCACAGCAAGCTGTCAGAAGAAAATTGGACAGCGATTTTATCTGGTCATAGGCAACAGCCGCGCAAATGATGGACCTGCCCTGGCGGGCCTGTTTGACCAGACCAGCTTGGGCCAAGATCTTTACGTGATGTGTCAAAGTGCTGCCCGTCACGCCCGAGCGTTCGCCAAGCGTGCCAATGTTCAGCCCGTCCGGGCCCGCACGTACAAGGACACGCAAAACGCCAAGGCGTTGCTCTGATCCAAGGGCCGCAAAACTGCTGGCGGCGATTGCAAGGTCAAGATCATCGGTGTGTGGCGATTCTATTTTCATAATTCTAGAAATATAGAAATAACTTGATGCTGCAAGAGATATTTCGATAAAGTTGGAAATGATTGCGCTGGACGTGCCTTTTTACATGCCTATCTTCAGGCCAATGACGTTACATGACCAAATCAAATCTTGCACTTTGTGTGCCGAGCGCTTTGCGGGCACACACACACACCACCAACCCCGCCCCGTCGTCTGGTTCCGGCGGGGGGCGAGGCTTTTGATCGCGGGGCAAGCACCGGGTGCGCGTGTCCATGAAGGGCAACGCCCTTTCGTGGATCCATCGGGGGACCGCCTACGGGACTGGCTTGGGTTGAATGAAGACGCCTTTTACGATCAGGACAAGGTGTCGATTGTACCGATGGCGTTTTGCTTTCCGGGCTACGATGCAAAAGGGTCTGATCTGCCACCGCCCCCCATTTGCCGAAAAACCTGGCACCAACAGGTTGTGAGCCATCTTGGGGATGTCCCTTTGATGTTGGTCATCGGCGGTTACGCCCAAAAATATCACTTGGGCGTCAAAACCGGTGTCACGGAAACTGTAAAGAACTGGCGCAGCCACGCCCCAAACGTGTTTCCCTTGCCTCACCCAAGCTGGCGCAATACTGCATGGCTCAAGAAACACCCGTGGTTCGAAGCAGAGGTATTACCCGCCTTGCGTGCCCGCGTGACAGAGGTTCTGAAATGACACAATCGACACCGATCGATGCGGCACATGCTGCGATGCAAGCCGACCCCGAAAATGACGCCACGCGTTTGGCCTTTTATGAGCGGTTGGGCGATGCTGAACTGTACCTTCTTTTGGAAGACGAAGCAGAAGGGGACCAGATCACACCGCTGATTTTCGAAATTCCTGACGGCGATCTGGTATTGGTCTTTGATCGTATCGAACGCCTGACGTCCTTTACCGGCGCGGCATCGCCTTACGCTGCCTTGTCGGGGCGCGCGATCGCAGACATGCTTGCGGGGGAAGCGCTTGGCCTTGGATTGAACCTGGATGTGGCGCCTTCGGCATTTGTCTTACCCCCCGAAGGTGTAACATGGATGGCTGACACTTTCGGACACGCCCCCGATGAAGTCGAAGCACAAATCTCCGAAGTGCGCCCGCCTGCAGGATTGCCTGAAACACTTTTGACGGCATTGGACACAAAACTGGCAACGGCCATGGGGCTGGCACGTTGTGCCTATCTTGTCGGTGTCACCTATGAGGGCGGTGGCACAGGCCATATGCTAAGTTTTGTGGATGCGGTGCCTGACGCAGAAGGCGCATTGGCGAAAGCCGCCGGCGAAGCTTTGACTTTTTCGGGGATTGAAGCAGGGGCCATGGATGTGGGATTCGTGGCTGCAAGTGACGCGATGGCCGACCGGTTGGGGCGCGTGGGATTGCGGTTCGACCTGCCCGAACCTGTGGAAATGGGTCAGGTGAGCCGAGCGGCCCCCGGCTCTGATCCCGACGCCCCCCCAAAGTTGCGTTAAGCATAGGCTGCACTTTTGCGCGAACGTGTGGCGCAAATAGGGATAACCGCACAAACGAATGTTACGAAACGCCGCTGCACAAAACGCCAGATGGGCCAGAGTGTCCGGTCGCGACGGAATTTTGAAACAAAAGTCAGGCTCACATCACGCAATATCAGTGCGGTATCACATAGATGCGAGGGGGGGTGCCGAAAATGAAACGCGGTGCCTATTCTTGTTTTCATCGAACGCACATCTCGGTGCCCACAACAAAGGATACTGCCCCATGACTCGTTTCACTCTTGGTCTTGCCGCCGCGGCCACTGCCCTTTCTTTCGCATCTGCCGCTTTTGCCGGTGATCAGTATGTTGACGAAACCGGTTTTGCGGTCTCTGGATATGATGTTGTTGCCTATTTTGATTTGCCAACGAACGCAGTCGGAACACCTGCTGCAGCACCTGTGGCTGGCAACGCCGGGATCACAGCAGAATATAATGGGTCCACCTTTGCGTTCTCGACAGAAGAAAACCGCGATAAATTCGCAGCCAACCCGGCGCAATTCGCACCTCAGTTTGATGGGCACTGCGCATATGGGGTTGCCAAAGGCGGTAAGGTTCCGGCGAACCCGTATCTGTGGCGCATCGTGGATGACAAGCTGTACCTGAACATTACGGATGTTGTTGTGGGCTTCTGGGAAGAAGACATTCCGGGCAACATCACTTTGGCCGGGTCCAACTGGGTCGATATCGAAGCCGACGCGGCCTCTGGCAGCACGATCCCGAAATTCTCCTCTACGGCCCCAAATAAATAAGTTTCATGAGTGATCCTTCACCCTCGTTGGATCGACGGAACCCCCGTCCGCGGTTGTCGCGGCGGGGTGTTCTCGTTGGGGCAAGTGTTGTTGCTTTGGGCGGTCTCGGTGTTTTTGGGGCCAAATGGTTCAATGTGACGGCCCGCGCTGGGCAAAAAGGCCAGCTTAGTGTGCAGCAGGCCCACGTGGCCGCCAAAGCTGGCGATATTGTATTGGTTGATATTCGCAGGCCCGACGAATGGGCGCACACCGGTGTCGGGGCGCATGCCGTGCCTTTGGATATGCGGCGCAAGGACTTCGCGCAGGCGCTTCTGGCGCACCTGAACCATGATGCATCCCACCCTGTTGCTTTGATTTGTGCGCGCGGTGTACGCTCACGCGCCATGACAGCGCGGCTGACAAAAGCCGGTTTTACAAATATAATTGATGTGCCGGAAGGCATGCTTGGGTCGGGGGCTGGCCCGGGATGGCTTAAATCTGGGTTGCCTGTGGTGCGACCGGAATAGGACTGGATGCAAAAGGTACTTTTAGTGGCCGCCGTGTTGGGCGGCTTTGGCACATCTGCTTGGGGCGGGTGCGGACCGGCATCAGAGGCATGCGCGATCGACGAAGGTAGCTATCACGTCACGCTGCCCGCAGGCGAAATCAAAGGCAGCATCATGTTTCTGCACGGATTTGGCGGTTCGGGTGCAGGCACGTTATCGAACAAGGTCTGGGTGCCAGATGCGCTTGATCGCGGATATGCGGTAATCGGCCCTGACGGCACGCAACGCGAAGGGCGAAATGGTCGGCGGTGGTCGTTCCATCCGGATTGGCCTCAACAACGCGACGACATGGCCTTTTTGAAAGCTGTGCGGGATGATGCCGCGACAAGGTTCGATCTGGACACTGCAGAAATGGCCTTGGGGGGGTTCTCCATCGGGGGATCAATGACATCCTATCTGGCATGTGCAACGCCGGACGCATTCAAAGCGTATCTGCCTGTGGGCGGAGGGTTTTGGCGACCACATCCTGTAACTTGCGCTGGGCCAGTGCGGCTTTTACACACGCATGGCTGGACGGATACGACTGTACCACTTGAAGGACGGGTCGTGCGTGGTGAGGATCGTAACGACCCCGACGCGCTGATTCAGGGCGACATTTTCTACACGGTGGGACTGTGGCGGGACGTCAATCAATGCCTGCAGTTGCGGGCCGATCGCTTTGTGACAAAAGGGGATTTCTTACGGCGCAGCTGGATACGCTGCGCAGAAGGGTCAGCGCTGGAGTTTGCAATATTCCCCGGCGGGCACAAAGTACCGCAAGGATGGGCTGATATGGCGCTGGATTGGTTTGAAAACCTCTGATGGCCAGCCCTTCTTTTCGCTAAAAATACTTCGGGGGGAGGCCGCAGGCCGGGGGGCAGCGCCCCCATTTGTGCAAAGCTAAACCCATTGCCAAACGTTCAAACAAAATAGCTTGGTCTATTCGGCAGGCAGTTCTGCCTGCCGGTCCAGCAGCGTTTGAAAAGCATCGCGTTCGCGTTTGGCGCGGATCAAGATAGCAGGTTCCCGCAGTGAATTGGGGCTTTCCATGCGCAGAGGCGCAGGTGTGCGTTGACCCAGATGCACTGAGCTAAGCGCAGACAAAGGCACCGCCATCACAAGGCTGAACACGATTGGCAGCAACCAAAGCGAAATCAGCCCTGCACTTAGACCCACGACCAAAAGGGCACCCAAAAGGGTTTCCATCCAGTGAAATGCAAACAAGGTACGCAAAGGATAGGCCTGCGCGTCGCGGCGCTGTGGCGCCCATCCGCCGCCCTGTCCACGCATAGCCAAAAACACGGCACGGGTCTGTTGGATCATCAAGATTGGGGCGTACAGAATGGACAAAGCGACCTCGACGACAAACGCGCCCAGAAACGCCCACCGCCCGCCAAATACTTTTGCCGCTTTACCGTTGGCCGCGATGATGCCTGCCCCGGCAATTTTCGGGATCAGTAACATTGCATACATGATCACAAGAAATATAGCGCTGTCGATGTGGCTCATGTCTGGGGGCCAGTTGGGGAACAACGGATTGCTTTCGTGGAAATACAAAATGACATTTGTATCGGCGTCGCGGCCCAAAAGCGCCCAGAACACCAACAAAACAAACCAGGCCGGTGACATCAGATAGGCCGCTGCCCCCTGAAAAAGGTGAAAGCGTGATACCGGATGCAGCCCGCGTGTACCCAAAAGGCGCAAATGCTGTAAATTGCCACGACACCAGCGACGGTCGCGAATGACGTAGTCAATCAAGGTGCCTGGGGTTTCTTCGAAGCTGCCGGTGACACGTGGCAAAAAGCGCACCCTCCAGCCCGCACGACGCAAAAGCGACGCTTCCACAAAATCATGGCTCAGGATCAGCTCGTCACGGCCCAAAACATCATTTAGATGTGGCAAGCCTGCGGTTTGTGCAAAGGCCTCTGTGCGGATAATCGCATTGTGACCCCAATAGTTGCCTTCCGCTTGCGACCAGCGCGCCAACCCTTCGGCCAGCAGCCAGCCATAAGCCACGTTCGAGAATTGCTGGATGCGGGCAAACACAGTTTCCGCACCGATCAATTGGGGAAAGCTTTGAATAAGGCCCGCGTCGCCATCTGCAGCCAATTCGTCTGCAAGACGCTCGATTGCACGGCCTGTCATAAGACTGTCCGCGTCCAGCACCAACATCGCATTATGGGCTGCACCCCATCCAGTGATCCAATCGACGAGATTACCCACTTTTTTGTCCGTGTTTTGGGCACGGCGGCGGTAATGCACATTTATGCCAGCGGGGGCCGAGGCGCGCAGCGCTGCAAAGGCCAGCCACTCCTGATCGGCAGTGTTGTCATCGGTGCTGTCGGATAAAACAAACAATGTGTAGCGATGGTCGGAGGATCTGTGTGCCAAATCCTGCAGCATAGCGGTGGCGTTGCCGAACACATCTGACGGCACTTCGTTGTAAATCGGGATCAAAAGGGCCACGTCCAATGGCGCCACATCGCAGGGGCCATCATCACGCGGATTGCGCATGCGGCCTGCAAGCCCCACACCGACTGTGCTGATAGCAAGCGTCACCCACACGAATGTTGTGCCGATCATCCCCAGCAAGATCCATTCCAGAACTGACATACCGGCTTGCATCAAAACACCGTGCAACCCCCACATCAGCGCAAACGTACCCAAGATCGCAGGCACAAAAACACTCAAACGCCAAACAGAACCGCCATCCTCGGTCCGCGCTTTACGTGCATCGGGCGCTTTGGAAAAGTCCTGCATCGGCATGTCCAGCGGCGCACGCGGTGGCATGTCGGCCACGATATGTGGGTCGATGTTCAAGTGGCGGTCCACCGGTACAGCCAAACTTCGGTCAGTGGGCCATCGGGCAGGCGCAATTGGGCACGGAACTCGGCATATCGGGCGTCGCCGGGATAGAAGGTAAAGGCAAGCCGCGGTCCACCGGTTTCAGGGTTGCGTTGCACGACACCATCCGAGACCTCGCCATGCGACGTGCGCACGATCTTTGTCAGGGTGTTCAGATCTTCGGGAAGCAGGTCGCTGCCCTCAAAATCGATTGTGAAAATGCGCCCACCTTCGGGCCGCCCTCCGGCCGCAGTGTTCACGACTGCCAAGGCTCGTTCGGGGTGCGGTGCAGGATCGTTGCCCCAATCCAAACGGTAGCTCATTTTGTGGACGTCGCCCGCCTTGATGCCGTTGGCTGGCCGCCAGTAGGCCACGATATTGTCGTAAATCTCTAGGTCTGCGGGAATTTCAACCAACGTCACCGATCCGCGTCCCCAGTCTTCGCCGGGTGTGACCCATAGCGAAGGTCGTTCATGATAATGCGCTTCCAGATCGTTGAAGTCGCCAAAATCGCGTGATCGCTGGCACAGTCCGAACCCTTTTGGGTTGTTGTCGCCAAACGCGCTGATCTGCAGCGTCAACGGGTTGGCCAAAGGCCGCCAGATTACTTCACCGCCGCCATTGTGGATCAGCAAACCGTCACTGTCGTGGACAGCGGGTCGAAAATCGTCAAAGCGCTGCCGGTCCATGTCATCAAACAAAAACATCGATGTCAGCGGGGCGATGCCCACATGCGCCATGTCGTTGCGTGCAAAAAGCTGTGCATCAACATCCATTTCCAGCGTCTCGCCGTGGGTGATCGCGAAGCGGTATGCGCCTGTGCAGCTTGGGCTGTCGAGAAGCGCGTGCAAAATGACTGTCTTTTGGCCAGCTTCCGGGCGCTCCATCCAGAAGGCTACAAAGTCGGGGAATTCTTCGCCCATGGGATCGCCGGTTTTCAAGGCAAGACCACGCGCGGACAACCCATAAAACTGACCCGTGCCGATGCCACGGAAGTAGCTTGCCCCTTGGAAAACGGCGTATTCCTGAAAAATGTCCGGTTGATCCAACTCGGCCCGCAAACGCAGACCGGAATAGCCCAAAGTGTCATCTATAGGCACGTCGGGAAATTTGTCGGTCGTGTCGAACACGCCCATATCAAAGCCAACCGGGCGGGCCATGCCGCCGTCGACCTCAAACATCTCGACGCCACGCGGGAAATACAGACCCGGAGGAAACACATCGACACGCTGTGGGGCATCGGATCCTTCCCAAAGCGCGTTCCGACTGTCGAACCAGATTTTTCTGTATTGATCATACGTCAGATCGCGCCACGCTTCGGGGATCATCGGGCGCGGGGCGTAATCAGCTTGCGCCAAAGCTTCGGCACGGTCGCGGACTGTTGCTGCATCAAATGGTGATGCTTGGCCCACTTGCAGGCCGGGCTCTTGCGCCCAAGCCGCAGCAGGCACAGCGGTAGCGGCCAATATTGCTTTCAGCACATCGCGACGCAGCATCACTTCACCCTCCAAGGTTGGGATTTGAACCATCCCGCGCCGTAAGCCGTGGCGATCAAAATACATGCCCCCAACCCATTCACCAGCAAAACGGTTCCGGTGTCGCGGCCAAAAACATCCATCGTGAAGCCCATCAATCGGGCGGTGAACATAGACACCACAAACACGGCCAAAGACTGTTGGCCAACTTTCAGGATAATGGCCAAGCAACGCGCCCAAATGCGCGCGATGGCGCCGGTGCCTGTGGCCAGCAGGCGGTTGCCTTTGTCGCCTGCTGCGACCCAGCACAAGTAGGCCAAAGCCAGAAACTGGACGAACCGCAAAATGCCAAAACTGGATTTGTCGATCAGCATTTTGTTGTCGCTGCGCCATTCACGGGCCCATTCAAACCCGAATTCGCGGACGCCGATGTTGGACAGGGGCACATTCGCCAGCACGATAAATGCGGCCACTGCGATCAGCACAGTGTTCACAGGCGGTTTGGGCAACCACCCCCGCATGAAGGCAAAACCAGTGAAAAAGATCAATTGCCAGCCAAAGGGGTTAAAGAACCAATTGCGATCCCCCCAAGGCTCTGCCGGCAGGCCGATGTAGAATTGAGGCAAACCCAGATTAATCCACAACTGCTTTTGGGCAAAAATCCAGACGGTGCCGATAAAGGCTGCAACCAGCCATTTGTTCACATTGGACAACGCCATGATCACAGGCATCAGCATCAGAACAACCATATACATAGGCAGGATGTCGAAATAGTTCGGCACCCATCGCAGCGTCATAAAGCTCAGCAATATGTTGGGGTTGGTCCATTTCTCACTTTCGACAAAAATCATCCAAAGGTTCAACTGGCCCCAATAATTGCGGGTGCCATAGCCGGAATCGGTGAGGGCCACGGTCAGGGCAAGAGTCGCGAAAAACAGGCCAACATGGGCCCAGTAGACCTGCCAGACACGAAACGCGACACGCGCAGATCCCAAAAGCCAGCCCACGCGATCAAAGCCCCGCCCAAAGGCGATGGCGCTGGCCATGCCGGAACAAAAAACGAAAATCTCTGTGGCGTCTGAGAATCCCCAACGGGCGGGGATCCAGCTTGTCAGGAAGTTGCCTGGTGTGTGGGCAATCAGGATGATGAACATCGCGATGCCGCGAAAGAAATCAAGGCGTAGATCGCGCACGTTCGCAGCAGCTGCCGGCGCAGGGGCAGCCACAGTTTTTTCAACTTGGGATGGGTCAGCGAAAGTCATGGCTACGCCTTACTCCGATACGCAAAAACGTCAAGTAACTGTGGATTATTGCGCAGGAATACGGCGTGCGTCCGCCAGCGATGCAAAGCGCGATGATGTAAACCGGTCACGGTGGCCCGCACGTTGCGCCATACGTTCCCCCAAAATGACTTCTGTTTCGTCGATGCGGCCTGCACGGATGCCTGCATCGATTGTCATGCGTTCGAACACATCGCGCTGTGCGTGGCTGCCGCCGATGGTTTGCATGGCGGGACGTGCTGTCGCCAAATTGACAAATGCATCGCCGTAGCGCCCTTCGGAAAAGGCGTTCAATCCGGCCAGCGCGGCCAAACCGGGGTCCGCCACCCGTTTCGCCATTTCACCGGTGTCCTTGGCATCGCGCAGGAAGCGCTGTGCCATATCGGCTTTGGCATCGGTACGATCAGCGCCCGACAATGCCAGCATATAGTGCAGATCAGCAAAGACCACGCAACCGTCGTCGGTTCTGTTTTGCGCAAAGTCAGCCAATTCTGCCCAGCGATTTCCCACATCAACGCCTTCCAGCTCAAGTCGCATCAAAAGCGATGTGGCGTTGGCGATGTCGCGGTAATCGTCGGTTTTGTCTTCGCGGATTTGCGTGTCATACAAGGACATCACAGTGTCCAGTTCACCCCGATCAAGGTGCAGCAACGCTTTGTGCCACCAGACGTGGTAGCGAAAATTGTTGCAATGCGTCCACGCGCTGGTGTTGTTTTCGATCAGGCGGATACCTGCATCGGGGTCGGCGGTCATGTCATAGACGTGCGCCACGGCATGCAATCCCCATGCGTCATCTGTTGCGTACTGCAGACCTTGCAAACCTGCGCGTTCGGCAGCCGCATATTCACCCGTTTCTTCAAGCGTAAAGGCGTGGCATCCCAAGATATACCCGCGGCACGCGTGATCGCTTGTGTGCGCACCCAAAACACGTTCCACAGAGCGACGCATGCCGGTGCCGTCGCCCAGAATGAATCGAATGGCATGGGACACTTTGGCTGACAATGTGTCGGCGGGGTTCTCGCGCAAAATTGCTTCCATCTGGGCGATTGCAGAGGACGGGCAATCATTCAACCATGCGTCCAATGCCGCGACCCAGCCCCGTTCGCGGGCTGTAATGTCACCCTGCGCCATAGCAGAGCGTGCGCTGACGGCGGCGTCTTCTGCGACCGACCACAATTCCTTGCGTCCCATCATAAGCGAAAACAATCCACGGGCGGCGTGGCCCATTGCAAAACCGGGGTTTGCTTCCAGCAGTGCACCCAAATGAACAGGCGTTTGGGTGCCATGTGACAAGAAGCCATGTACAAGTCCGTTCCAGTTCTCCAGCTCTTGTGCCGAGGACAGTGAAACAGGACTTTGACAAATATCATACAGGGCCATGGGACCACCTTTCTTGGGTATCGTGTTGCACATAGGTCTAGCGGACTTGAGGGCTCAGATCACGCTTCGGGGGGGATGTACACGCACACGTGAAGCGCGATGCTGCTTTCGTGAGTAACATGTCAGCATTCGCAAAAAAACAGGCACAATACCGCCCAAGTTACGGGGAAAAATCCCGCTATTTCGGCGGTTTGGGGTGCTTGAGTGTTTCAAGAACCGCGTCGGTGTCTTGCCCAAAGCGGGGTGGAGGACGCCGATATTGCACAGGTGTGCGGCTTAGCTTCAAGGGATTCGCCAGCAACTGTAGCTTACCGTCCGCAAAGTCTTTTGCAGGGACCGAAATAACGGTGCCGCGCGCCTGCGCCTGATCCGACAGCAGTGCTTCGCTGACTGTGTTGATAGGGCCAACGGGAACTTTGACAGATTGCAGTTTTTCCAGAATTTCCTGGGTGGTGAACTCTTCAAGAGTGGCGCGTATTTCCGGGATCAATGCATCACGGTGTTCGATCCGCAAAGTGTTTGTTGCAAAGCGGGTGTCTGTTCCCAGATCAGGTCGTCCGATGATATCGCAAAACCGCTTAAATTGTGCATCGTTGCCCACCGCCACCAGCACATGGCCGTCGGATCCAGCGAAGGCATCATATGGCACGATGTTGGGATGGGCATTGCCGCGCCGCTCTGGGTTTTCACCGGAGGTCAGGAAATTCATGCCTTCGTTAATCAACCACGACATTTGCGCATCGACAAGGCTGAGGTCGATGTGCTGGCCTTCACCCGTTGCATCGCGGTGGCGCAAGGCCGCCAGAATACCGATTGTGGCATACATGCCGCACATCACGTCCGCGATGCCCACGCCGACCTTTGTCGGCGCACCTTGCGGATCCCCCGTCAAGGACATGATCCCACCATAGCCTTGCGCCATAAGGTCATAACCGGGTTGGTCACGGTTGGGCCCAAATTGTCCAAAACCGGAGATCGAACAATATACCAAGCCCGGATGTTTGGCCCGCAACGTGGCATGATCCAACCCGTATTTGACCAACCCGTCAGGTTTGTAATTTTCGATAACCACATCGGCACGCGCAGCCAATTGGCGCACTGTCTCTTGCCCTTCCGGGGTAGAGATGTCGACCGCGATGGATTGCTTGTTGCGGTTGGCACACATGAAATACGCAGAAAGATCAGTGGCTTTGCCATTTGTGTCCTTAACGTAGTTCGGCCCCCAGCCGCGTGTGTCGTCGCCCCCTGTCTTGGGATTTTCAACTTTGATCACGGTGGCCCCGAAATCCCCCAGAAGCTGGGTTGCGGTGGGGCCTGCCAGAATACGGCTTAAATCCAGAACAAACAGATCACCAAGGGCCGTGGGCGTCTCAGATGCGACCATCATAAGCCCCTTTTTCAATCACCGCAGCAATCACAGTGAACGTATCGGCGGTCTGCGCCTGCTCCAATGCAGTTTGCAACGCCTCGCGCGAATGGACCGTGTGGCCTTGCCCGCCGAATGCCCGTCCCATCGCCGCGTAGTCATGATGGGCGAAATCGACGCCTTTGTTCTGCAGCTGCCTTTGGCGCTGCTTCAACTCTATCAGCGATAAGGAGGCATCCACAAAGACGACAAATATCGTAGACAATCCCAGCTCTTTCGCCGTGCTCAATTCCCCCGTGACCATCAAAAAACCGGCGTCCCCTGAAAAACTGACCACGGGGCGTTCCGGGGCTGCGAACTTTGCGCCCATAGCCAAAGGCACCGCGCACCCCATTGTGCATAAAGCTGTCGATTGCGTCAGGCCACGCGGCTCATAGCATTGCCACATCTGACTAAGCAAAATCCTGTGCGCACCGCTGTCGACAGTGGCCAAAGTGTTGCGTGGCAACACCTTGCGGCACACGTCAATCACCGCGGCCGGTCCCCATGTGTCATCGGTTGGAAAGGCTTTGTTCAATGCGGCTTTGGTGCGTGTCACTTCGCCGCCCGCCCAGGTGCTGTTTGGTGTCGCGGCCTTGTGCAGCGCATCCAGTGTGGCGGGGGTAGACCCGATGATATTCACGGTGGATTGGTGCATGTAATGGTGGTTCGGTTCGGCTGTAATATCTACGACGCGTGTTTGTCTTGGGTCCCAGATGTTTTGCCAGCCGGGGCGCATTTCAATCGGATCATAGCCTGCGCAAATCACCAGATCAGCGCTTTTGATCAATGGCAGCAAATGTGTGTCGGCCAACGGCGACAGGCCCGCGCCGCCCAAAGCCAATGGGTGGTCTTCGGGCAACAGCCCTTTGGCCTTGTAGGTTGTGATGACAGGGATCTGAAATGCCTCTGCCATTGCAGTGATCTGGGGCGCGGCCCCTTCGTTCATGGCATCCACGCCCGCAATCAGAATGGGGCGTTTGGCGTCGGACAGCCAGTCCGCGGTTTGCGCCAGAACATCAGTGGAAGGCACCACCAAAGCCGCCTCAGCGCGTGGGGCAGGCGGCACAGACGGAACCTGGGCCACAGCCACAGAAATCGGCACGTCAATGTGAACCGGACCGGGGCGGCCTTCGGTTGCGATGGCGACTGCCTTGTCTGCAATGATGTGCGCGGCACCTGTATTCAGGGTGAAAGTTGCCTTTGTAATCGGGGCGAAAACGGCCGTTTGGTCAAGGACTTGATGTGTATAGCTTTGTGCGTCGTCGGCATCGACGCAGCCGGCCAGAACAATCATTGGGACGCGGTCTTGATGGGCGTTGGCGATCGCGTTGACACCATTCAAGACGCCTGGACCCACGGTGGCGACCAAGATGCCGGGGGCGCCTGTGCGATGGTAGACACCCTCGGCCATGAAGGCCGCGGCGTTTTCGTGCTTTGCCAGCACAAACCGTATTCCTGCGGCTTCCAAAGCGTCCACAAGGGTTAAGACTTCACCGCCTGGCATACCAAAAGCGATGCGACACCCCGCAGCGTAAAGGCGAAGGGCAAGGGCATCTGCGGCACGGATGGTCTGGGACATGCGAAAAACTCCGATTTGGCTGTGGCACAGGTCGCACAAGAACTGGTGCGTCGGCAAGTGACACTTGTGTGCAGGAATGTTTCAACCTGCTTAAGCGTTTCGCGAAGTTGGGTAGAATTCTTTGATGTTTGAGTGCGGATTCCGTTGGAAGTTAAGGGAGTTACAAGAATTTGCGCTTTAGGCAACACTGATGAAAAAATGTCGCGTGTTCTTGTTTCTGTGTGGTCCAATGCTGGTTGCTATTTTAGCTGGACCTCTGGCTGTAGCGGCAAGGCAGGGGCAGCACGACAGCTTGGGCGTCTATTTGCTTTTGTCGCAAAATCCGGAAGCCACAAGGCAACCATTGCAGATGATGGGCGTCTATCCCGTTGGCCCATCGGTTGCGCGATTTGGTATGCTTGTGACGGGCGATGACGGGGCCGTCCAACAGGCGATGGATGCGGGATATTGGCTGGTGCCAGCACAAACCTTGGCTGCTCTATGCGGATTTGGTCAAGTTGAAGAGGGGCGTAATATTTAATTCGTACACAGCCGGCGAACGCCATGCGGGGTTCGCAATAGGCAGCGGTGCAGAACAGATCGTTCTGGCGCTGACTTGGGTTTTTCTTCTGATTGTGGTCGTCACTGCGAAGATGTTGGGTGCGCCCGTTGCGCCAAGTGGTGGAATTGGTTTGGCGTTTGCGGTCCTTTCGACACTTGGATTGTGGAGCCTTGAAGGAAAAGATGTACGGGCCTCATTGGCTGCAATGTGGCTGGTTGGGCAGGCTGTTGCGTTTACCACTGCTTTTGCAGGGCACGCATGGCAGGTGGACACACATATGTTGTTTTTTGCGTTGCTTGCGGCGACAGGTGGCCTTGGCAGCGTGCCTGCAATTTTCGCAACTGTCGTTGTGATTTTCGAAGCTATGGGCTTGATAGTTGCGATTAAGGCCCGGCAAACATTGTTGGATGCACAAGTAAATGCGCCTGGCGCCTTAAAAACTGCGATGACTTAAGCGACCATTTCGCGTGACAAAGCCCTGCTTGCCCAACGCAAAGCAGAGGCTGCCGTTGCACGAAGTGAAGCAGACGGGAAAGCCGCGCAAGACGCGTGGGAAGCTTCACAGCGCGCCGAGGGCGCCAAGCAGGCAGCCGAGGCCCAAATGCGCGACGATGAAGCCAAACGGCATCTAGCCCTTGAACAGGCGGCCCAGAGTCAGCGCGAAGTTGTCGATGTTTTACGCGATGCGTTGCAAGCGCTACAGGCAGGCGATCTGACGAAACGAATTACGCGGCCTTTGGCAAAAGACTACGAAGATTTGCGTCACGCGTTTAATGATGCGATGGAAGGAATCGATCTGGCGCTGGCAAAAATTGTAGTGCGGGCGGATCAGTTCGAGGCTCAGTCAGAGGACTTAGGTCAAGCCGCAGTCGTTCTCTCTGAAAGTGGCAGTGCCCAGGTCGATATTTTGTCGGATTCAAAAGTTTCTGCGCTTTCGTTGGCCTCGACCATTGAGCGGCTGACCGACATCGTATCGGGCGCCAATATAGATGCGACCGTTGCACGGGAAAATGCAGGTAAAAGTGAACAGGTAACTGCACTTGCCAGTGCATCGATGCAAGAGATCGAACAGAGTTCCCGTGAAATGGCGCGTATTGTTTCTGTGATTGATGAAATCGCCTTTCAAACAAATCTGTTGGCACTGAACGCAGGTGTCGAAGCTGCGCGCGCTGGTGAGGCTGAGCGTGGGTTCGCAGTTGTCGCATCAGAAGTGCGCGCTCTTGCGCAACGTTCGTCCACCAGCGCCAGTGATAATCGTGATCTCATTGAGCGATCAAACAAACACGTGTCAGAAGGCGCAAGTCGCATGACCGATACGGTTCAATCCCTAAACGACGTGGTACAAGCCATTGAAAGTATCACAACGCATATGGGCGCGATCACAGAAAGTACTCAGGAACAAGATCAAGGGGTACGCAAGATCAGTGGATCATTTGCCACTCTGAACGACATGACACAAAAAAACCTGAGTATTTTTGAGGACACGACAAGCTCTACCCAGGCTTTGTAAATCGAAGCACAGGCGCTGGTCGATCTGACCTCCAAATTTGAAATTTCCGGCTCAGGCCATAAAAAAGAAAAGTTGGTCGCGCACAAAAAAGCATCATAGATGCCTAGGAGTTTTCCACTACTTGAATGGAAAACGTACTGCGCCGTGTAAACCGGTATGAACGCAGTACGTTGGAATGTTTAGCGGCGACGGTCGCGTCGTGCGCTCATGGGCTGGAACGCGACACCAACATGGGCTTCGCAGTAGGGCTTACCTTGTTGCACAGGCAGTCCGCAAAACCAAAAATCCTCGGTTGCTGGATCGCCGACAGGCCATTTACATGTCCGTTCCGTCAGTTCCATCAATGTCAGTTTTTTAGCCTTTTTCTCAACAGCGTTCACTTTGGCCAACGCTTCAGGGCTAATCTCGTTTGCTGACGGCTGCGGAGGCAATGGTTGCCCTGCTGGAATGATTTGCTTTCGTGCCGGCAAATTCGGCTTCGGTGAAGCATCAACCGGTGCAGGCTTGATCGCAGGTTCGGTTTTCAATTGCGGTTTTGGATCAGGCTTTGCTTTCGGTGCGGGCTTTGGTTTGGTTTCGGCTTTGGCCGCGCCAGCACTGCCTGCGCGATTGGACAGACCCAAACGGTGCACCTTGCCGATGACAGCATTGCGGGTGACCCCGCCAAGTTCTTTTGCGATCTGGCTGGCCGATTGGCCCTCGCCCCACATCTTTTTCAGCAATTCAACGCGGTCGTCAGTCCAAGACATGCGGCATCCCTAGGTAAAAAGCGGCCCTTCCATGGACCGCTTTGTGATATCATTCAGCGCTCTATTCTAATGGTTCTGAGCGCGGTTACAAGCAGGTCTGCACAAGCTTACGCTTTGCGCTTTTGTAACTGTGCTTCGCGGAAAGCCAAAAGCACCGCGCCAGCCACGATAATGGACGCTCCCAGCACAGTAATAGCATCTGGAATGACGTTGTAGAACAGCCCGTCATACACTGCTGCGAAAATCAGCGTACCGTAGCTGAATGGCGCAACAAAGCTGGCATCTGCGCGTGCCATGGCATTCACAAAACACGCTTGGGCAACGGCCATGAAGACACCGATCCCAGCCAGGATCGCCCACTGTGTGAGTGTCGGCGCTTGCCAGACGAAAAGAACGGCGACCGTGGAAATTCCCACGCCCAAAAGATTGTTGATCCATAAGATCTGCAACGGTGCTTCGCGTCCTGCCAAGCGTTTGATAATAATAAGTTCAAAGCCCAACGCCAAAGCGGCCCCCAATGCCAACAAGGCTGCAGGTTGAAAGCTGTCGGGGGTGGGGCGCAGCAAGATCATCGCCCCGACCAGCGCAATGGCTGCGGCACTCCACCTGATCGGGCCCACAGATTCCTTGAGCAATGGAATGGCCAGAACCATGCCGAAAACAGGGTTCAAAAAGGAGATAGCCGTTGCGTCCGCCAGCGGGATGAAAGCCACAGAAGCGAACATCAAACTGACACCGGCCCATCCCATCAAAGTGCGCGTGGCATGCATGCGCCAGCGCACAGGCGTGAACTGGGGGCGAAAGACCCCAACGGCCATGGATATCACGACAAACGCAAACACATAACGGCCGTGGCTGATCTGCAACGGGTTCATCGCAGGGCCAAATGCATCGGACCCCAAAGCCTTGGCCATCAACGTCGTCGCTGCGATGAATGCAGTGGCAACAACGATCAAGGCGGCGGCAAGCGCTGGATTTTGTGTGCGTGGTTCAAACATAGCGCTGCTATGCGCTTGCGCCTTTGTCAGGGCAAGCGCAATAATTTCGCTATCCTTTGGAAAGGGAGCGGAAAGGGACTGGTCACATCAATTCAGTTCGGTTAAGCAGATCGCATGTCAAATTTACGCGCCATAACACTCCGACGACGTCGTACGTTCGCGTAAGCCTTTTTCTATTCTGACATCGCGCCGTTTGTGCGCATCCCTTCACTTCTAAATTATTGACCCTGCGTTGGCGCTGCTGCACACATGCAACTCATGCCAATGCCGTCTATCCAAAGGATGATCCCATGATCGCTTCCGTTTTGCCCACTTATTCCCGCGCTCCTTTGACCTTTGTCAAAGGTGAAGGCACTTGGCTAATCGAAGCGGATGGGCGACGTTTTCTGGATCTTGGCGCAGGAATTGCGGTGAACGCACTGGGGCATGCGCATCCGAAACTGGTTGCGGCTTTGACAGATCAGGCCGGCGCTTTGTGGCACACGTCGAATTTGTACCACATTCCCCAGCAACAGCAGCTTGCCGATAAGCTTGTCGATAGTACTTTCGCGGACACAGTATTTTTTACCAACTCAGGGACCGAAGCGTGTGAGCTGGCCGTCAAGATGGCACGGAAGTTCTGGTACGAAAAAAATGCGCCGCAAAAGGTCGATATCATTACATTTGACGGATCTTTTCATGGGCGCTCGTCTGCAGGCATTGCCGCTGCGGGGTCTGAAAAGATGACCAAAGGATTTGGTCCGCTTTTGCCGGGGTTCACGCATCTGGCATTCGGCGACCATGATGCGCTGAGCGCGGCAATTACCGACACAACGGCGGCGATCATGATTGAACCCGTGCAAGGTGAAGGCGGCATTCGGCCTGTGCCGGATCAGTGCCTTAAAGGGCTGCGTGATCTGTGTGATGAACATGGAATCCTGCTGATCTTGGATGAGGTGCAGTGCGGTGTCGGGCGGACCGGCAAACTGTTTGCACATGAATGGGCGGGGATCGAACCCGATATTATGATGGTTGCAAAAGGGATCGGGGGTGGGTTTCCATTGGGGGCTGTGCTGGCGACGGAATATGCGGCGTCCGGCATGACGGCCGGCACACACGGGTCCACATATGGGGGTAACCCGTTGGGGTGCGCTGTCGGGTGCGCTGTTCTTGACGAAGTGAACACACCCGAGTTCTTGGCCGAGGTGAACCGTAAGTCTGGATTGCTGCGCCAAAAGCTCGAAGGGTTGGTTGCCGATAACCCTGATGTCTTTGAAAGCGTGCGTGGCGCAGGTCTTATGATCGGAATTAAGTGCAAAGCGGTAAATCTGGACATTGTGAATGCGGGGTATGACACGCAGGTGATCACGGTGCCCGCGGCTGACAATGTCATCCGACTATTGCCGCCATTGACGATCACGGATGACGAGATCGCGGATGCTATTGCCCGGCTTGATACAGCCGCAAAGGTAGTGTCGGCCTGATTTTCTTTTCGCCCAAAATATCCCGGGGGTCCGGGGGCTGCGCCCCCGGGTAATCCCTAGCCAATAGAGACAAGCTATGAACCACTTTTTAGATATCCATAAAACCGAACCTGCTGATCTACGCAGGATCATTGATCAAGCGGGTGCGATGAAAAACGCCCGAATTGGCCTGCCCAAAGCAACGCTTGATGCAGAACAGCCATTGGCGGGACATATGGTTGCGCTGATTTTCGAAAAGCCGTCAACACGCACACGGGTCAGCTTTGATGTTGGCGTGCGCCAGATGGGGGGCGAAACGATGGTGCTGTCTGGGGCAGACATGCAACTGGGGCACGGCGAGACTATCGCGGACACAGCCCGTGTTTTGTCGCGTTACGTCGATTTGATTATGATCAGAACATTTGACGAAACGGTTCTGCTGGAAATGGCGGAATATGCGGATGTTCCGGTGATCAACGGCCTGACAGATCGGACACATCCGTGTCAGATCATGGCAGATGTGATGACGTTTGAAGAACATCGCGGGCCGATCAAGGGCAAGAAGGTGGTGTGGTGTGGCGATGGCAACAACGTATGTGCATCGTTTCTGCATGCAGCTGCGCAGTTCCAGTTTGATTTGACATTTACAGGGCCACGGCAATTGGACCCGGAAGACGAATTCATGGGGTTGGCGCGAAAGGCCGGCAGCCGGATCAATATTGAACGCGACCCGAACAAAGCTGTCGAAGGCGCTGACCTTGTGATCGCAGACACTTGGGTGTCGATGCATGATAGCCAATCCACCAAAGAACGTCGCCACAATATGTTGCGTACATATCAGGTGAATGAAACGCTGATGAGTCAGGCCAAGCCGGACGCTTTGTTCATGCATTGCTTGCCCGCGCACCGCGAAGAAGAAGTGACGTCTGCTGTGATGGACGGCCCGCAATCGGTCATTTTTGACGAGGCGGAAAACCGTTTGCATGCGCAAAAGGCCATCATGAGACATTGCCTCGGGCGATAGTTGGTTTGGGGTTAGCCCATTCAAAGCACGATAACGGCACCTCGAAGTTCAGGCTTCGGGGTGTTTTTCTTTTGTAGAGGAGAAGTAACGAAACTAGGCGAAATATTACCTGATAAAAAAAGTCGGATTGACATTTCTGATTGAATCACTCAAGTATAGGTTCAAGTTCTAGCCACCCCCCAACTTGATGCGGGGAAGCCCGAACATCTCATGATGCAAGGACTTCCAAAATGCCAGATTTGAAAGATCAATTGATAGATTTTGACTTGGGTGACCGTACGGCAGACCGGTTTCAAACTTTGAGCAGATGTGAGCTTGGTGAGCTGACATGTTCGTCGGGGGATACCGCAGGCATTGGCCTTGAAGTGATGCTTGACATGTGCGTGCACAATAGAGTGCCGGGCACAAATCTAACCGCAGAACACATGCGGGGGGCAGCATCATGAGCTTTCACCACCCCAAAGAGATGATGAACCCCTTGCCAGATACGCGGCCCACCTACGCCGCTGAGGATCTGACCAAAGGCAGTGACCAAGCCTATATTGTTTTGGGAACTCAGACATACACCCTGCGCATCACGCGTGCCGGTAAGTTGATTTTGACAAAATGAAACATGTGCATGCCCCGCGCGGTGGAGCGCCTGTCGGATTCATCACGGAACTGGACGGGGTCGAAGCCGCTTCAGTCATCTATTTGCGCCTTTGGTCTGACGGCCCAAAGGGAAAGCATGCAGTTCGGCAAGACTTTGAAACGAGCCTCGGCAAAATGCATGGTCACAAAGCGCTGACTTCGTTTGAGGACTTATATGGGTTATGTGCGCTGCATGGTCGCCGTCCGTTGATGCGTCATGCTGTAAATTGCAAATGCGTTGGTGCGGACGAAGCGTGCTTTGCCAATTTCATTGCAGCCGCTGCAACCGGGCAGCGCGAAGACGCCATGATGATAGCCACATTGCTTGTGCGCCCTGATTTTGCGCCAGTGATTACGGGCTTGGCACGAGATTTCGGGCTGACTTTGATGCGTATGAATGTTCAGGCGCCGCGAACGATGACCTCCGCTTCCAAAGGGCAACCGGGTTCGGGCCTGCAAGCGCAACACCCCGTCACGCTTCACTGATATAAAAAGACCACTTCGGAAACGTGCGTTGCGCCCCTTCAGGTGCGCAGACATTGCCGATGTCTTTCAACCTCCTTCACCCCACCTAACATCGCCCTGATGGGCTGTCAG
Organism: Ascidiaceihabitans sp.; assembly: GCF_039986515.1. Classification (NCBI taxonomy): domain Bacteria; kingdom Pseudomonadati; phylum Pseudomonadota; class Alphaproteobacteria; order Rhodobacterales; family Paracoccaceae; genus Ascidiaceihabitans; species Ascidiaceihabitans sp. The sequence continues at coordinate 116,021 of NZ_JBDWQO010000018.1, forward strand.
GACGATGTTCTAAACCTGCAAAGAAAATACGATGAAAACGACACTAATCTTCGTGACGGCCTCTGCCGCAACCTTGTCATTGGCGACCTCGGTTTTGGCACAAGACACAGGGTTTGAATGGGAGGGCGAGATTGAAATTGGCGTGGACAGTACCGTCAGTGCGGATGATCCCGCGGCGGAGATCACCGACACCTATGTATCTGCGGAACTGGAATTCGAGGCGGCCATAACTGCACAGTTCAGCGTGTTTGGCGGGTTGACGCTGGAATCCGTTCTAGATGCAACCGATGACCGGACATTTGATGATTTGGGGCTGTATTTCAGCACGTTGGGATTGCGGTACACATTTGATGACACTCAGATTTCTGTTGGTAAAATCGCGCCTGTTTTCGCCCGTGCCTGGGATGAGGCGCCCGGCTTTTATGGCACGACATTGGCTGAAGATTATGAACTGAGCGAAATGATTGGTGTGTCTCTTGATACCGCGCTTGGAAGCGGAACATTGTCTTTGGCCGTATTCTACGCTGACGACACGGGCCTGTCGAACAGCATCGGAACCAAACGCGGACGCAACAGCACCGTAAATGGCGGGGTTGGAAACACGGGAAAGCTCAACAACTTCGCGGTGCAATATTCACAAGAATTTGGTGACACTTCGGCCTGGGTCGGTGCGCGTCATTTGTCTGCGGGCACGGGGGATGTGTCTGATGAAACAGGGGTCGTGGTTGGTGCATCACACAGCTTTTCAAGTGGCTGGGATGTTATCGGCGAAGTGTCCTATTTTGACGGGGTCGACGGCACGGATGACAGTGCGACCTATGTAACTGCGGGGGCGGCTTACGGTCTTGAAGACTGGACATTTTCCGCCGCAGCGACAGTTGTGAACCATTCCAACGCATCCAATGACAGCCTGATCACACTGGGTGTTGACCGTGCGCTGACAGAGACAATCGAAGTCGGGTTTGGTGTCGCGCGCTTTGACGTGGGGGGCGAAAAATCAACCTCGGTAGGGCTATCCGCAGTCATGTCTTTTTGAATACCCCCATCGGCCTGTGCCTTTTTCGTGGGTGCGGGCCAAGGGGTTGTGAACGCCTAGGATAACCTCCATCGTTGGTTTCAGAAAACGGGATCGGGTTGGATGCACCATATGAAAATTGTAGTGGCAGGTGCGGGAAGTATCGGGTGTTTTGTTGGCGGTGCTTTGGTGCAGGCCGGTCATAAGGTCGCCTTTCTTGCCCGCCCTCGCATCGCAGATGCCGTGGCCAGTAACGGTCTGACGCTGACGGACTTTGCAGGGCTAAACACAACTTTACGCGATCTGGATTTTCAGACTGACCCAAGTGTTTTGGCAGACGCAGACGTTGTTTTGGTTACGGTGAAGTCTGCTGCAACCGAAAGCATGGCGCAATTGATCGCGCAACACGCACCAAAGGCTGCGGTGTTTAGTTTGCAAAACGGGGTGACAAATGTCGCGGCTTTGCGAAAGCATCTGCCAAGGCAAAAGGTTTTCGCGACGATGGTGCCATTCAATGTCGTTCCTGCAGGTGAAGCTGCATTCCACCGCGGGACTTCGGGCGATATTCTGGTGCAGTCAGGGTCGGATCACGCGCTGTCCTCGGCGCATTTGGTTTGGCAATCCGTCGATAACATCGAGGCCGTGCAATGGGGCAAGTTGTTGATCAATCTGGGCAATGCGATAAACGCTTTGTCTGATTTGCCCCTGTTGGACATGCTGCACATGCGGGCGTGGCGCCGCTTGATGGCAGACCAGATGGCCGAGGCTTTGCGCGTGCTGAAAGCGCAGGGGATCACGCCGGCCAAGACAACTGCCGCCCCCGTGAAACTGCTGCCACATATTTTGCGATTGCCCAGCCCGCTGTTCAAGAAAATTGCGGCGCAAATGTTAACAATAGACCCCAAAGCACGGTCATCTATGTGGGATGATCTGACACAGCGACGCAAAACGGAAATTGATGCGTTGCAAGGTTTGATCGTCGAGATGGGGCAACGCGCGGGCATTGCGACGCCGATCAACGCAGCCTTGCAGGTGCTGATCAAAGACGCGGAAGCTGAAGGTGCTGGCCCTCCCGGTCTTTTGGCGCAAAGCATACGCGCACGTATCGCGTCCCCTTGAACCTTTAGACATGTCCTGTCACCGTGGGGCAAAGACAAAGGGCAAAACATGGCAAAAGCAGACATCGGCGTTTACGGATTGGGCACCATGGGCAGCGCTTTGGCGCTTAATCTAGCGGACAAAGGGTTCCAGGTCGCAGTGACCAACCGGGAAACCGATTGGATCGAAAGCTTTGTCGCAGAAGCGCAGGATTTGCAGGGCAACCTTGTCGCCAAACACGATTTACGAGATTTTGTAGACGCCATTCAAACCCCACGCACAATCTTGTTTATGATCCCGTCCGGCGCACCTATGGATGCGATGATTGAAACAATTTCGCCGCTGTTAAGCGAAGGTGACACGATCATTGATGGCGGAAATGCCGATTTCAATGAAACCATACGACGCTCCAAGAACTTTGCCGGAACCGGATTGCATTTTGTCGGGATGGGCGTGTCGGGGGGCGAAAAAGGTGCGCGTTTTGGACCTTCAATGATGGTCGGCGGGACGGACCATTCATGGGCGCAATTGCGGCCGATGGCTGAAGCGATTGCTGCTAAATTTGAAGGGAATCCCTGTGTTGCGCATTTGGGTCCGGACGGTGCAGGGCATTTTGTGAAAACTGTGCACAACGGCATCGAATACGCAGATATGCAAATGATTGCAGAGATTTACGGCATGTTACGCGATCAAGGGGGGCAAGATGCAGCGGCCATTGGTGCTGTCTTCGGGGATTGGAACACCGGCCCGTTGCAGTCCTATCTGATAGAGGCCTCATCAGCGGCGTTGCGCGCCGTAGATGAGAAGACCAAGCAGCCGGTCGTGGATGTCATTCTGGACAAGGCCGGATCAAAAGGCACCGGACGCTGGACGCTGATTGAGGCGCTGAAACTTGGGCAATCGGCGTCTACAATCGAAGCTGCAATGGGCGCACGATCCTGGTCCTCTGAAAAGGAAATGCGCACCGAGGCAGAGGCGCTTTTGGCTGAAACGACGCAAGCTGCATCTGTACCAAGCCTGTCCGATTTGCATGACGCGATGCAGGCAGGTCGCATCTTGGGGCATGCGCAAGGCTTCAGAGTTCTGCAAGCTGCATCCGACGCATTTGAATGGGCGTTGGACATGTCGAAGATCGCGGAAATCTGGCGTGCCGGTTGCATTATACGGTCGGCTTTGCTGGACCAGCTTATGGATGCCTTTCAAAGCGGCTTGCCCCATGGGCATCTGATTTTGGCGCCAGCGATGCGCGAAACTTTGGCCAAAACCATCCCTGCTTTGCGCCGTGTCGTGGCGGCTGCAGCGCTGTCGGGGCAGCCCATGCCCGCCCTGTCTGCGGCACTTGTCTGGTATGACACGATGGCTTTGGGGCGCGGAACGGCCAATATGATTCAGGCGCAACGGGACTTCTTTGGTCATCACGGATTTGCGCGTGTCGACGCGACGGGCAAGCACCACGGAGACTGGGGTGAAGCTTAAAGTCCTATGAACGAACAGCCGAAAGAATGAACGAAAAGCAGCACTGCGCCGGCTACTTTTTTCGATTGGCCCGCAAGGTTGGGTCCGCTTGCGTCGGATCCTCAGGCCACGGGTGTTTCGGGTACTGCGCACGCATGTCCTTGCGCACATCGCTATAAGATCCTGCCCAGAACCCCGGCAAATCGGTTGTCACTTGAATTGGGCGTTGGGCGGGGGACAAAAGCGTCACTTGCAACGGATGACCGCCGACAACCGGATGGCGGGTCACGCCAAAGACCTCTTGCAGCCGCAGCGAAATTTTTGGCTGGGCGTCTGAATAGTCAATTGGGATATTGCGATTCAGTGGTGTGGTGAATTGCCCGGGAACTGCCGCGTCCAAAGCTTGCGTTTGCCCCCAGTCCAGCCGTGCTTTCAGGGCAGGGGTGATGTCGAAGACTTTCCAGTCTGCGGTGGTTTTAATCCCGTTCAGATGGGGCAACAGCCAGTTCTCCAAGGTTTCCAACAGGTGATTTTCGCAAAAATCGGGGAAATCGGTCTCTACACGCTTCATCAATAAACAGCGTGCAATTAACCGTTTTGCTTTTGCGTTCGGGCGCAATCCCAACTGTTTGACACCGTCCAACATGGCCCGCGCAATGTCGTCGGGTGGCGCATCGCCCCATGCACGATCTTCAAGCACCAAAGCACCAAACCGTTCTTGTTGCCGTGTCAGAACGCGGCCGTCTCTGCGCGACCAGAGGCAAGCGTTTTCCCAAGCAATCTGTTTGTGGAAAAGACGCCTAAGGTCATGATCAGCCAGCGCAACGGCCTGGCGTATTTTTGCCTCACGCGGGTCGCCATCAAGATCGGTGGCCACAATCAAGCGGTGATTGCCCAAACCATCGCTCTCTGGAAAGATGGCACCTTTGCCGCCCGACAGGACAAAACGGGGCGCGTCGCCTTTGCGGCGCAGTCCGATGCGGTCTGGATAGGCCAATGCTGCCATTTCTCCCAAGGACATATCCGGTGCGGTTTTTGCATTTTTCTTAAGCCGTTTTGCTTCTTGTTTGACCCGTTCCAAGGCGCCGCGGTTGACAGCATTTCCAAACCTGTTCGGGTCGCGCAGGGCCTGCATCCGGTGCGTCAAATCGACAGAAACGCCGCGCAAAATATCACGTTCTGACAATAAAGCTGCAAGTTCAGCGGCTTGGACGCCTGCGCGGACCAACATATGGGCCAAGCGAGGGTGCAATGGGAACTGCGCCAATGCACGGCCGTGATCGGTGATCCGCCCCTTGGTATCCAAAGCCTGAAGCATTTTCAAAACGGCCTGCGCCTCTTGAAAGCGCCCTTCGTGTGGGGGTGTTACAAAGGCCAGATCTTGCGGTTGCGCCCCCCACACGGCCAGTTCCAGCGCAAAGGCCGTTAAATCGCCTGCTTCAATTTCGGCGGGGGGGTATGCGGCCAAAGCCCCGTCTTCGCCCTTTGTCCAAACCTTGTAGCAGTCCCCAGGTTTTACACGCCCTGCACGGCCCGCGCGCTGTGCGGCTTCGGCGCGTGTGACGCGTTCGGTGACCAGTCTGGACATGCCGCTTGGCGGATCGAACCGGGCGCGACGTGACCGCCCACCGTCGACCACAACGGTGATGTCCGGGATGGTGAGTGACGTTTCCGCAATGGACGTGGCTAGGACGATTTTACGCCCCGTTGTGGCTGGTGCAATGGCGCGGCGCTGTGCGGTAAAATCCATCGCGCCGAACAATGGTGCGATCGTGCAGTCTGACGGCACTTGATCACCGAGTAAGCCGTTCACACGTCGGATTTCACCTTCACCGGGTAAGAACACAAGGACGGACCCTTGGGTTTCGGACAAAGCCTGAAGCACTTGGCCCGCCACCGTGTCTTCAAATCGTTGGCGTGCGGGGGCAGGCCGGTCCATCCAGTGGGGGGTGACGTCAAATGATCGCCCTTCAGAGGTGACAATCGGTGCGTTCATCACCTGCGCTATGGGGTCTGCGTCAAGGGTCGCGGACATTGCCACCAGCAAAAGATCGTCGCGCAACGCACCTGCGACTTCAAGACACAAGGCCAATCCGAGATCGGCGTTCAGAGATCGTTCGTGGAATTCATCGAAAATCACGGCCCCAATGCCGGGAAGGTCTGCAGTGTCTTGCAGCATGCGTGTCAGAATGCCTTCGGTGACAACTTCGATGCGGGTGTCTGAGCCGACTTTCGCTTCGCCGCGTATGCGGTATCCGACGGTTTCACCCAGCTTTTCCCCAAGCGTATGTGCCATGCGTTCGGCTGCTGCGCGTGCGGCAAGGCGTCGGGGTTCAAGCATCAGGATTTTGCCCTGCGTCAGTTGCGCTTTGAGCATTGCCAAAGGAATGCGGGTTGTTTTGCCTGCCCCGGGCGGGGCCTGCAGCACAACCCGGCCTTGGCTGCGCAAGGCGTCTATGACCTCTGGCGTCACCGCATCAATGGGTAAGGTATGATCCATGTCTTCGCTTATCGCCGATTGGGGCGCAGAGGCTAGACTTTTTGCGTGCCCTCGCCCAAAACCGTCGCAATTGAGGGGGTGCCTATGGATATCGCAGATCTGGCGGAACGGATTTCTAAGGGTGAACGTCGCGGGTTGGCGCGTGGTATCACGCTGGTCGAAAGTGCGCGGGCCGATCACCGTATCATGGCCACAGAATTATTGAGCCTGTTGCCACAAGAACGTCGTGCGTTGCGTATCGGATTGTCTGGCACTCCGGGGGTGGGTAAATCCACTTTCATCGAGAGTTTTGGCATGATGTTGACGGCGGCAGGCTTGCGTGTCGCCGTATTGGCCGTTGATCCGTCTTCCGCCCGTTCCGGTGGGTCGATCCTTGGTGACAAGACCCGCATGGACCGGTTAAGCCGCGATCCCCTTGCATTTATTCGCCCCTCTCCCAGTCAGACCCATTTGGGCGGTGTGGCCCGCCGTACCCGTGAGGCTGTAGCTTTGTGTGAGGGGGCGGGTTTTGATGTGGTTTTGATCGAAACGGTTGGGGTCGGGCAATCCGAAACCGTTGTGGCGCAGATGTCGGATTTGTTCTTGTTGCTACTGGCCCCTGCGGGTGGTGACGAATTGCAGGGCGTCAAACGCGGCATCATGGAGATGGCGGATCTGATTTTGGTCAACAAGGCTGATGGGGATTTGAAACCCGCGGCCATGCGCACCCGTGCCGATTACGCTGGCGCTTTGCGTTTGTTGCGCAAGCGTCCTCAGGATCCCGAGGGCTTCCCGCAAGCTATGACTGTTTCAGCACTGGAGGAAGCGGGCTTGCAAGACGCTTGGACCACCATGCAAGAGTTACATGATTGGCGCAAAGAGCATGGTCATTTCGACCGTGCCCGGTCCCTTCAAGCCCAGTACTGGTTCGAACAGGATGTCCGTGCCGCTTTGTTGGCTCAGCTGGAGGCGCCTGTTGCCAAGGCTACCATGAAAGATCTGGGCCGCGCTGTGACCCAGGGCCGTATGGATCCGGCCGTGGCTGCGCAGCAAATGTTGCACATGTTGGGTCGTGGTTAAGAAGGCTTAGGGATAAGGGGGCTCTGCCCCCGGCCTTTGGCCGCCCCCGAAGTATTTGCCGCGAAAGGAAGGGTTAAGTGTGCAGTGACAGCACATGTCCTTTTGAGGGATCGATGTTACCGTTCAACATCTGCAAATATGTGTTTTGCACTGCTTGTGCGCCTGATCCGTTTTCGATCTGCATCCAATTTGCGGCAGCCCCGAAAAAGGCAGCTGAAGCCTTGCCCACTTTTTTCTGAAATCCAGCTGGCGTCCAATCTTTGATTCTGTCCTGTGCATAGGTTGGGGCGAAGAAAAATGCAGGCTTTGGCCCGCCTGCCAATCCATCCACAAAATTCGACGTGTTTTGCCAATGTGTTAGCCCGACGCGGCACGAATTCATGAGGTTTGTGTCAAAGTGTCTGTGCACGTCGCGCAGTGTGTCGGCGTTGCCTGCCATATCCACAAACGCCGTTTTTTCCTGTGGTAGGCTGGCCACATCGTTGTAGGTTACGACTTTGTCGTAGATGCCCAAGTTTTGTGTAAAGGCGACATTGCGTGGGCTGGTCAGTCCGACAATCGTCAGCCCGCTTGGCTTTTCCCGAGCCATCAAAAACGCCATTCCCAACGCCGTTTTACTGGACGCGCTAGACAGCACCAGTTGTGTGGCGCCGAAACAGTCATTGGAGCGGTGGTAGTCATCCAGCAAGAACGACGTGGTAAACAAGGGGCGCAACAAGCTGATGATCCCCTCGTGTTGTGGCGCATATGCGGGGTCTGCGTCGGCGAAGCTGTATTGGTTGTAAATGGCCGCCATCGGTTGCCGGTGCCCTGCGGTGTCCAGCATTCCGAACTCCGTGACTTTTCCCGGGCGGATCATCAGGTGTGTGGACATGGGCAGGTAGCCATAGACCCGCTTGCCAACAGGAACCTGGGGGTGGGCCGATGCGACGACCTCGGCATAGCCCCATACGGGTACGCGCCCGTGGTCGGCGTTCGGGGTCGGGAAAAAGTACCAATACCCGATGCTTTCAGGCGCCACTGCGTATGTGATGTTATTGGCGGTGAGTGAAAAACAATCGACGCGCAGCAGGCATTCCCCGTCCTGAGGCGTGTCAGGGAACGTGACCGGCACCACCTGAGTTTCGCTGAGATCTTTGCGGTTGACGATGAGGTCCTGGCCGGCGATCGACATGATTGTTGTCCTTGGTAAGGGGCGTTTTACATGGGTTGCGGCAGCTTGAACCGGGCCGGTCTGCATTGGCAAGACGCGCTGCCGCGTGACGTTGGGGCGAATGCAGTGTAAAACAAGGCTGGAAAGTGGGCGAACCTGCTTGACCCAAGCGGCGATTCCCCCTATTGCCGCCTAACGAAATTATGAGGTGCAGCATAGGCGGCACCCTTTGTCGTTATGAAGACCGCTTCAAACACGACTTGAGCAAAAGGATGATCCCATGTCGCGCGTATGCGAATTGACCGGTAAAGGCCCAATGTCTGGCAACAATGTCAGCCACGCCAACAACAAAACAAAGCGTCGCTTTCTGCCAAACCTGAACGATGTGACGTTGCAGTCCGAAGTTCTGGGTCGCGGCATCAAGTTTCGCATTTCTGCGGCAGCGCTGCGCACTGTTGACCACCGCGGTGGTCTGGATGCGTTCATGGCGAAATCCAAAGACGTTGAACTTTCCGCGAATGCGTTGAAAGTGAAGAAAGAAATCGCGAAAGCCCTTGCTGCGGCATAAGCGCTTGCGAGGTTTAATTGATTTGGCCCCGTTCGCAATCTGCGTGCGGGGCTGTTTCATTTTGGCGCAGTTGAATCCCGTGATGCGCTGAATTACACAATACGCATGTATGTCATACGCCCCCTTTTAGCGTTGTGCCTTGCGCTTGTGATCAGTTTCACAGGCCACAGTATGGCTGTGGCGCGTGGTGCAAATGACGCCACGGGCAAGATGGTTTTGTGCACCGGGTCCGGTGAAAAACTGGTGTATATGGATGCGCAGGGCAATCCGACGTCCGCGCCGCATTTATGTCCTGACTGTTTGGCGGCAAGCCTGGATAGCCTTCAGCCGCAATACGATTTGCCGGCGGCTGTGGTGTTGCACCCCATTGCATATATCGTCAGTGCCAGCATGGCACATGTCGGAACTGTTCCCTTTGTCTACATGTCACGTGGACCGCCTGCCGCAGTGTGATCCAGAACCAAATCATCACTTTTAGACACGACCGACAAGGACAACAGATATGTCTGTGACTTCCAAATTTCTCGCAGCTGCGGCTGCAACTGTAATGCTGTCTGGTGCGGCTTTTGCCGATGGCATGGGTCTTATGGCCAAAGACGCCTACGCGCGGGCCGCGACCCCCAATGCCAAAGCGGGCGCTGCATTCATGATACTGATGAACCATACCGATCAGGACGATAGACTGATTGCTGCAAAATCCGACGTTGCCAAAAAGGTCGAATTGCACACCCACATCGATCAGGGTGAGGGCGTTATGAAAATGACAGAAATCGAAGGCGGGATCGCCATTGCCGCGGGTGAAATGCACATGATGCAACGCGGCGGCGACCACGTGATGCTGATGGGGCTGAACCAGTCCCTTATTCAGGGCAACACAATTAAAGTGACGCTGGTGTTTGAAAACGCGGGCGAAGTTGAGATTGAGGTGCCCGTCGACAACGAACGTAAAGCCAAGCATGGCGGCCACGGCGACCATTCGGGCCATTCATCCGACTGATCCCTTCAGGGCCGGACCTTGCGTGGTTCGGCCCTTACGTTTGCAGAAGGTCATGGACCCATGCAGGCACTGTTTCGCTGGCCTTTCCAAAACGGGTTTCATCAAATTGGGAGACCACCGCCGAGGGTTCCAAATTCAACTCTATTGTATGAGCGCCATACGCTTTTGCCATTTGTACAAAACCTGCGGCAGGATAGACGTTGCCGGATGTGCCGATAGCGGCAAACACATCAGCCTTGCTTAACGCCGTTTCAATGCGCTCCATGCCGTAGGGCATTTCCCCAAACCACACGATATCGGGACGTGCAGTGCGGGCGCCGCAATCACCGCATGTTTCACCCACCTGCATGTCCCGCGCGACAGGCCAACGGTGATCACATGAAGAACACAGCGCTGAATTCAACTGGCCATGCATGTGCAAAACGTTTTGCATGCCGCCTTTTTCGTGCAGGTCATCAACGTTTTGCGTGATTAAAGTCACCGCGCCTGTGTGCAGGGTTTCCAGTTCGGCCAAAGCAATGTGGGCTGCGTTTGCTTGCGCTTTTTGGGCTTCGGCTCGGCGCATATTATAGAAATCGACAACAAGCTGCGGGTTACGGGCAAAACCTTCTGGTGTGGCCACATCTTCAATGTTGTGTTTTGCCCATAGCCCGTCTGCGCCCCGAAAAGTGCCAAGGCCGCTTTCGGCAGAAATACCTGCGCCGGTCAGAATGACGATATTGGTCATCGGATTGTCCCCTTACCCCTCAAGTGTGCGCAAATCATCTGCCAGCCATGGCAGAAAAGTCACTGCAGGATCAATCATATGGCGTTGCACCAATTGGCGCATGGTTACAGCGACATCGCGGGGCACGTCGCCGGCCCAGTCAATGCCAGCATAGAGCATAATTTCCCGCGAAAAGGGTTTGAAGGGCAGGGGGAATGCCTCCACTTCGGAATGAAAGCGTTCGGCACGCATATAGCCCAGTGGGGTGGTCACGGCCCACCCGATGCCCCGCGCAACCATAGCCATCAGCGCAAGATGGCTGCCCAATTCAAAGCGTTGCGGGAAGTTCAGCTTATGGCGCGCCAGATGGGCTTCGATCTGCCGGCTGATCAATTGGTCCTCATCGTAACGCAGGAACGGCAACGTATCGAGATGCTGTTCCAAAGTCGCTTGCGTGAACACCCCTTTGGGGGCCACTAGAATGAAGGGGTCGCGTACCAACGGATATTCCTGCACACCTTCCATCATTTGCCCGGTTTTGGCAGAAATCGCGATATGCAGCTGCTTGTCGGCAATGGCGTCCGAAATCTCGTGGCTGGGCGCTGTGATCAGCTTGAATTTGCACCCTGTCAAACTGTCGGCCAAAATTGTTGCCAACCGCGGTGTCAGGTCATTGTCAAAGTCGTCGATCAACCCGATAGACAGCGCACTCAGATGCGCCAGATCCATCACTGTCAATTCACTTTGCGCCATGCGCAATTCGCCCAAAGCGGCGCGCGCACGTCCCAAAAAGCTGTGCCCGGCTGGTGTCAGGCGCATGGGGCGTTTGTTGTGTTCGATCAAGTCGGTTTTCAGCGCCAGTTCAAGCTTGGTCAATTGTTGGCTGACCGCGGGCTGGCTTAATCCGGTGATCTTGGCGGTTTGGGCCACAGACCCACTTGATGCTAAGGCCTCAAACACCTCTAACCCACGTAGTGTGACACCTTTTGCAATCATTGTGGCTGACCTTTGCAGTTTAAGAATATGTGAAACTTAATACGGGCTATCATGTCATATATAGGGGTTAGACGTCAAAGGAATTTGGAAAGTCTAAACATGGACATCGGCCTGAATTTGGGACAGGCTGGACCGAAACTGGAGAATGCCATGAAAATCGCAACAGCTGCTTACCCGCTTGATGTGTTCGAGCATTGGGATCAATACGTGTCCAAATTAACCGGATGGGTGAAAGAGGCCGCAGGCCAAGGTGCCGATTTGCTGGTGTTTCCCGAATACGCCGCCATGGAACTTGCGACGCTTGCGGGGATGAACGTGGCGGGCGATCTTGAGCAATCCATGCATGCTGTGTCTGAGCGGTTGCCCGATGCAGATGCCCTGCACGCTAGGCTTGCCACGCAGTTTGATGTTCATATCCTTGCCGGATCGGCCCCGTCGTTTCATGCGCCACGCCCGGAAAACGGACGCCCCGTGAACCGCGCCCGCCTGTTTACACCGCAAGGCGGCATTGGCGTGCAAGACAAACAGATCATGACCCGTTTTGAGGCTGAGGTCTGGGACGTCGTGCCGGGCAATGCGTTGCAAATTTTTGACACTGCATTAGGGAAAATCGGCGTGTTGATCTGCTATGACAGTGAATTTCCGTTGCTGGGTCGTGCTTTGTCGCAGGCCGACATCATCGTGGTGCCATCCGTGACGGAAGCTGTGTCAGGCTATTGGCGTGTGCGCATCGGTGCCATGGCGCGGGCCTTGGAAAGCCAGTGCATTACTGTGATGTCGTCGATTGTTGGCGGCGCGGACTGGAATGATGCGCTGGGCAGCACCATTGGAGCAGGTGGTGTGTTTTGTCCGCCCGATCGCGGATTTCCTGAAACAGGCGTTCTTGCGGTGGGGGACCTGAATGTGGCTGGATGGACTTACGCGGAAGTGGACCTGGCGCAGATTGCAGAGGTTCGCGCAGATGGCGTGGTTTTGAACCGACGCGACTGGGATGCGCAGATTGGTCGTGACGCTGCGGTCACAAATACATCTTTGCAGTGATTGAAGCCTTGAAACTGCGGTAAAAAGCGCTCATTTAGTGGCGCGTCCGCAGATGGCGGATAGATTCCATGTAGGAGAGACCATGGCCAAGGAAGATACGCTCGAATTTCCCGGTGTCGTAAAGGAACTCCTGCCGAATGCGACGTTTCGGGTCGAGCTGGAAAACGGCCATGAGATCATCGCACATACGGCAGGCAAAATGCGCAAAAACCGCATTCGTGTTCTGGCAGGCGACAAGGTGCAAGTCGAAATGACGCCCTACGATCTGACTAAGGGTCGGATCAACTATCGCTTTAAGTAACAGCCCTTATGGCTTTTATCTTAGGTTCAGGAAGCCCCCGCCGCCTAGAGCTGCTGGGGCAAATTGGCGTTGTGCCTGACGCTGTTCGCGCCCCTGACATCGACGAAACGCCGCTTAAGGCCGAACTGCCGCGCCCCTATTGCAACCGCGTGACGGCGCAAAAGGTTGCTGCCGTCGAAGCAGCCCCTGATGATATCGTTTTATGCGCGGACACCACTGTCGCCTTGGGGCGTCGGATCATGGGCAAACCTGACGATGCCGCACAAGCTGCAGAGTATTTGTGGAAATTATCGGGACGTCGCCACCGTGTCATTACATCCGTTGCAGTAAAGCGCGGCGACCGTGTTTGGCAAAAGGATGTTGTCAGCGCGGTGCGCATGAAGGCGTTGTCCAACGTCGAGGTAAACGCATATCTGGCCACCGGCGACTGGCAAGGCAAAGCCGGCGGCTATGCCATCCAAGGCCCCGCAGGTGCATTCATTCCATGGATCAGCGGATCTTTCTCCGCCATCATGGGATTGCCGGTCACTGAAACCGCGGGCCTTCTTACGGCTGCGGGATACCCTCTTTATAAGGAAGCGCCATGAAAGGCCGCACGATTATTCTGGACCACTTAGGTGACCGCGAAGCCGCTGCATTGATGGTGGATGGCAAGCTGGACGATCTGTTGATTTCTGGCGACACTGCCCCCCCCGGCACGATCTATCGCGCGATCGCTGACAAGCCGGTAAAAGGGCAAGGTGGCATGTTCTTGAAGACGCCTGATGGTCCTGCCTTTTTGCGGCAAGTGAAAGGGTTGGCGCCGGGCCAAAGCCTGCTTGTTCAGGTGTCGGGATACGCGGAGCCTGGCAAAGCAATTCCCGTCACTCAGAAAATCCTGTTCAAAAGCCGCTATGCCATCGTCACCCCGGGCGCTCCGGGATTGAACATTTCCCGCAGCATCCGCGACGACGATCTACGAGACCAGCTGTTGGAAATTGCGCATGACGCGCTGGACGGGCGACAAGTTGGCTTGATCTTGCGGTCTTGTTGTGTGGATGCGGCGCCGGAAGACATCGCTGAAGACATTCAGGCGATGGTGTCCCTTGCAGATGCTGTCATGGGCGACGAAGGCAGCGGGCAAGCCACGCTAAGTGATGGCGACGGCCCACATGTTCTTGCATGGCGCGACTGGGTTGCTCCGGCCGAGGTCGTCACCGAAGCCGGTGGATTTGAAGCCCATGGCGTGTTGGATGCTTTGGAGGACGCGACCGGCGCGTTCGTGTCTTTCGGGGCGGGGGGCATGTATATTGAGCCGACGCGTGCCCTGATTGCCGTGGACGTCAACACCGGCAACGACGCTTCGCTTGCAGCAGGGATCAAAGCAAACATGGCATGTGCCAGATTGTTGCCCACGGCATTGCGTGTTCGCGGTTTGGCGGGGCAGATTACGCTTGATCTGGCCCCTATGCCGAAAAAAGACCGGCGCGCGTTTGAAAACGCTTTGCGATCTTCGTTCAAGGCATGTGAGATCGAAACTGCGTTGGTTGGTTGGACGCCGCTGGGGCATTACGAACTGCAACGCAAGCGCGTCCGCCTGCCGCTGTTAGAGGTTCTGTCATGAGCTGCCCGATTTGCGATGCTGAAACGGCCAAAGACTATCGCCCGTTCTGTTCACGTCGATGCGCTGACGTAGATTTGGCGCGCTGGGTGAACGGATCCTATGCCGTACCGTCCGACGATCTGGAAGATATCGAGGCCGCAATTGACGCTGTGGATCAGACGCAACCAAAGCCACATTAAAAGAGTTGAAAAAGGTTCTGGACACCGCGCCCCAATGGTCCTAGAACCCGCTCACCCAAGCCTGCAAAGGCGTCCCGTGCCCGGGTAGCTCAGGGGTAGAGCAGTGGATTGAAAATCCTCGTGTCGGTGGTTCGATTCCGCCCCCGGGCACCATTTAAACGTAATAAAAGCATACGCTTAGCGTTTTTCTGCATTGCAGCGAAAACGTTGTGCTAGCACGATTTTACCTAGCACAGCGCTAGCACAGTCTAAAAAACATCATTTAGCACAGTACTTTGCAAGCATAGCGCCGTGCACCTAGCACAAACCTAGCACAGCACGGTAGCAACGCTTCTTCGCGTGCTTATGGGGCTCACAGAGTGATGTTGTGGGTTTAAGTATTTGGGATTGTTGGAACAAATTTTGGGTTTTGGTTGTTTGGCATCAAGCACTGCAATTTCGATCAAATCAGATGATTTTCACCATCGTCAGTTGGCACCGTGCGAAGCCACCCTTGTCAAGAACAACAATTTTCTTCGCGGAAGTTCTCACTAAAAGTTTCTTGAGGAAAATTCTTAAGAGTTCTTACACTGAGAAAGTTTTTCCAAGTTGGTTGGAACCGCGTTTTTACAGTGGTGCGGACCTTCGCTGCGCGGTGTAGGAACAAAATTGATGCTTGTGAATTGAACCCGTTCCTCGTTTGCAACGTTGGCTGCATTCTGTAAACGTAGACCGCCAAAACGGTTGATTGGTTGCCTTGTAGAACTTGAGCAACAGCAACTTTGAGTACCATTTTCCAAAGGAATCTGGTTCTAATAATCTTTTAGCCTTTGATCTGGATATTTTATGTCAGTTGGTCTTACCCGATCCGAAAAATTTGTAACCCAACTTTGTGAACGCTCATTCCTTGAGCTTTGGACACATCCAAATCCGATAGGGAAGAAGGGAAAGGAGCTTTGTGATTGTTTGATTGTCTGTGGTCCGCACATAGTCATTATTTCAGTTAAAGAGATTGAGTATAAAGACACTGGCGATACTAAAGGTTGGGAGCGCTGGCATCGTACCGCAATCGAAAAATCGGCCAGTCAAATTTGGGGGGCAGAGCGATGGCTAAAGAACGCCGATGATGTAGTCCGGCACGATGGCAGGATAGTTACGCTACCACCAAAGCTAGAGCGAATTTACCATCGAGTTTCGGTGTCACTCGGTTCAAAGGAACAAGCACCGATCAAATGGGGTGACTTAGGAAATGGCTTTGTTCACGTCTGCGACGAAAAAAGCGTAGGCATCGTTTTTAGTGCGCTCGATACAATTACAGATTTCGTCGAATTTCTTACAGCTTCCGAAGCTTTTGTCACAGGAGAAGCAAAGGTAGTTTTCAATGGGGGCGGCATTGAAGACTTGGTCGCGCTATTCATCCAGAATGATTACACCTTTCCGAACTTTGCAGGAGGTGCGAGCGAAGCTGGCCTAATGATTTTAGACGGCGATATCTGGGATAGCTTTGAAAAATCAGAAGAGTTTAAGGACCATGCAGAATATTTCAAAAACTCCTATCGGTGGGACTCCCTGATCAAAAGTTATGCCAAAGACTTAATTACAGATGGCATGCTCGACATGCACAGCCAATCCGTTACCCATGATCAACACGCGCTGATAGAAATGGCTTTGCAGCCAAGATATATGAGAGCGCAACTTTCGGGACGATTTTTTGAAATTTTGGGAAACCCTGAATTGAAAGTCAGGTCGAGATTAGCATTGGGCTACGGAGGAACTGCCTTTGTCTTTCTGATCGCGCCTAGTTCAGATCGAGAAGCCAGAGTTTCGGAATTGGGGTTGAGATGTTTAGTCGTGCAGTGCAAACAGCCTGACACCCAACGTGTCGTAGGCATAGCAACCGACCAACCAGGTAGCTCTAAGGTTGGGTACTCATCAGATTTAGCTTACATTGAGTTACCGGACATCACACAAGAGATGAGCGACAAAGCGGTCGAAATACAAAGGGATTTGAGCTACTTTCCTAGCCTTTGAGCGTATAATTGGCCTTAGTCGCACTTAATCTGAGCGGCGCATTGGCAGTTCATTCTTTAGTCGCTCTTAGCACCATATCGCCGTAACTCAGTTGAACCCCACAGGAAGAGGTCCACATGGGTTCAAAAGATTGCACAGTGGACTACAAACGCTGGTTGCACTGCTTCATGGTGCTTCTATCGTTACTTCGTAGTGTTAACTATTTGGGATTATTGATGGAAATCTCAGTTTCTTGCGGTTTGCGGCATTGCCGCTGTAATCAAGTTACTTCGTTGGCTTCACACCACTGCGCGACCTCAATCGTCATCGTTGTATTTAAGAAGGTTAAACCGTTTTGGTGTTCAAATCCATTGAACTGCTGCAACAAGCCCAACGTGATGCCTGCATGTTTGATCAGCGATCCAAGAATACAGTGCCCATAAACGGCATTCATTCCCATATGTTTGAACAATTTGGGACCGACTTTTCTGTTGCTGCAACATTGGCGGACCACCTCAAACAAGCGGATCATCGCACAGGTGAAATCTTGATGATCACGGAAGCTGCGTTCATCAATCTTACCCATTGGCCCAACCGCTGGATGTGGACCTGCGTTTGCGATGAAATCCCGGCCGTCGCTCCTGCGGATAAACTGAACATCCCAGACAACCATCATTTGCTCACCGATTCCATCGAACTTGGTGACGACAAAGAAGGTTACAGTGAGGTGCGACCCACACAAGAAGGCAAAGCCGTGCTGATGCGGTATGCGGAAAACCAACAGAAAGACGAAGTCAGTGCCGTGTTGTCGTCAATGGCACGACACATCGTTAGCCCGTACTTTGAAACTTATGTGAAGACCCAACGGTATGAGCGGGTTAAATCCGGCAAAGGCGAAGTCGGCGCACGGCAGTTGGAGATGTTCTCGCTGCTGCAACCAACTTTATTTGGGTCTGGGCAACCAAGGCAGTATCGAGAGCGGGTTGGCGTCCACTGTGAAGTCATTGACCAATTTGCGGATGTGTTGGTGATGGGCGCTGGATTCCAAAACAGCCTCTTGGGATTGATATGGCCGCATTTGAACCTGCAGTTTGAACCTTTTGAACCGATCACCAACGAATTGCGCTACAAGCGGCATGATTGCGGAGATCGCTTACACATTGGCTATCTGTTTGAAACCGATTGGTCCAAGGCGTTTAGAGGAAAAGCCAGTATATTGAACGGGTTGGAACAGCTAAATCTCAACATCTATCTTGAGACGATCCAATCTGAATTCCACGGTCCTTGTGCGTATCTGGTGAACAAGGACGTTGAGGATTTGGTTGAGAACTCATTGTCGAGCATTCAGGCGGAGCAATTGCCCAATGCACCTTGGGGTTTGAACAAGTACCAGCATATCCACAATGTAGCGATCTTGTCCGCCTTGAACCCAACACCAGCCCATTACTGCGCCAGTTGTTTGAGTTTGGCCAACGCCGTGGCTACGTCACTGAAATCCCTGAAATCAATGTGCCCAAAGACAAACGCCGCAAAGACAACAGCAGGCCCGGCTTCACGATGGAAGAGTTCATGCATCTGAAATCTGTATCCGAACAAAGGGTGCGGGAATTTGAATTTACAGATGATGATCCAAGCGGCAAGAACCAGAAAACGTATCAAGACCGGCTACGCCTGCATTGCTTTTGCATGATCGCCGCGTTCACTGGAATGCGTGTGACGGAACTGTTGAACCTCAGCTGGGGCGACATTGAAGCCCGCAAAATCCAAGTGGAAAACGGAGAGTTCTGCGATGTGACTGTGATCCAAGCCCGTGGCAAAGGCAAAGAACGCGAACTTGCTGCGATGCCGGAAACGCTCACATTTTTCAACCTGCTGAAGTCATTGTTTTATGTTGCGCGTGGTGAGATGCCCGAAGATGATGATCCAGTATTTTTCACCCATGAAGGCAAACGCATTCGCAGTTTCAAGAGTGGTTTGGCAAAACTGCTGATCGCAGCGGATCTACGGGTGGCCCGTAATGGTAAACTCAGGGACAGCTTCAGTTTCCGGCATTTCTACATCACCCAGCAAATCCGCGAAGGGGTTGGGCATCATCTGTTGGGCCGGAACGTAGGCACATCCAGCAAGATGATCGATGCCTATTACAGCAAGATCAGACCCACTGATGAGATTGCACAGCTGATCCCAGATTGGTCGAAAAAGCGGTTGATGCAGTATCGGCGGAAGTGACACTTGCATCAGGGTTGGCGGAAAGCAGACATTCGCTACAGGTGCAAACGTAGCGCCGTTTAGATGAAAAGCAGTCCTTCATTACAGGGTCCATTTAATTGAATCTTGGGAGAAAGTCCGATCAGCGTTGCGGAACTTTATTGCTGCAGGTAGCCTCACATAGAATAGTTTTTGTTCGCGTCTTCTCGAAACGGTTAAACTGGAGAAATTGATGGAACTGAGCGCTGAGTCCTTGGTTGGATATTTGAGAGCGGAGTACGCCGCTTCAGGGAAATGGCGCATTGCGTCGTTCTTAGTCGGATTAGTAGTGACCTTGCCCGCCGTCGCTTCCGTAGTGACAACCGAAGCTATCGCACTGTACTACCTTGCTGCCGTCAATTTTTTCTTTTTGACGTTTTGGGTATTGATTAACTACCAATACGGCCGAAAGCAGAGTGCAGCCCATGCCGCGCGGAGGGCTGCCCTCATAGTCAATGGGTTGGGAGAGGAGCTGTCTGCTGGAGAAAAGCGAAGATTGTTGGAAAAGTTCACGGTTCCCGCTGACAAAGCGCGGAGTGCTGAAAAGAGTGACTACTACGCAACAGAAGCAGAACCGGGGCCTGCAAAACTGTTGGAGTGCTTGGAGGAGTCGGCATTCTACAGTTCGAAGCTCCACAGACTGAGTGCCAATGCATGGCTAGTGATAGTTGCCATCTATGCTATGGTTTTCACTGGACTCGCCATCTTCCTGATCCCGTCGGCAACAAGCGACTTTTTAATGATGTCTGTACGGATATTCTTTGCAGCAACTGTTTTTATCATGTCTGCAGACGTGTTTGGGTCTTTTTTGACACATCGCCGTTGTGCGACTGATACAAGTGAAGTGCTGAGCAGGATCGAAATTGCAAAACAAGGCGATGTAAGGACTGCAGATGCTCTGCTGATCATGGAAGACTACACAAGTGCAATTCAAAGCGCGCCCGAGATAGTTCCCTTAATTTATAGAAATCAGGAAACTAATCTCAATGAGCTTTGGGCTTCCTATCTAAAGGGTTAACTCATTTTTGAAAGTTATCTAATTGAAAAACCTAAGAGTATTTAACGAATTTTTAACCGACACCGTAAACTTGAACGCCGCGCGCCTATCAAGCCTCAACAATACCTCCACAGCATTACACACCTTTGTAGTAAGTTCAGATTGGGAGCCAATCAATTTGGAGTGGTATCCACAAGGTTCATGGGCGCATCAAACCATTATCAAGCCGTTGCCAACCAGAGGATTCGACGCGGACGTTCTTGCCATTATTGACCCAGTAGAAGGCTGGAGCGCCAGCGACTACATCAACAATCTTTACTCCACATTTAGGGGCAGTGATCTGTATCGCAGTAAGGCACATCGATATTCTCATTGTGTTACTCTCGACTATGCCGCTGACAAGCATATTGATATTGCGCCGTGCATTCGAAATCGTTGGGGCTTCGAAAGGCTGGAGGTTTGCAATCGTGACACCGATGATTTTGAGGAAAGTCAGCCAAAAATATTCACCGATTGGCTAAAGGAGAAAAACTCTCTATCTGGCAACAACAGTTTCCGAAAAGTCACTCGGTTGGTAAAGTATCTTCGCGATGTGAAAACGACATTCACGTGTTCATCTGTGTGTCTAACCACATTGTTGGCAAAGCAAGTTCATCCGTATGACCAAGGTAACGCCAAGTTCGCTGATACGCCGAGTGCACTTAGAGCGATGTTTGAGCGGCTTGATACGTGGTTGCAAATGCAGCCTGTCAAACCGCAGGTATCAAGCCCGTTCAGTAGAGAAGATTTTTCTACTTGTTGGACAAATGATCAATATTCGAATTTTCGAGATATGGTTCACAAGTATCGCGGCTGGATCGATGATGCCTTCGAAGAAACTGACCGAAACAAGAGTATTTCAAAGTGGCGACGTGTTTTCGGCGATCAGTTTGGAAAGAATGAAGGCGAACAACAGGCCAAATCCGTTACGGTGAAAGCAGTCGATCAACTGCGCGAGAACTTCGCGACACCCGCGCTTGGATTTGTTGGGGACGTAGTTGATCTAGTTAAAAAATATGGTAGACGCGCTATTCCATCCTCACTTTCGAGCTTGCCGTATCTGGAAGAACCAACGTGGCGTGCCGTCGGCAATCATCTTTTTTCTGTGAATATTACATCGACACTCCACCGTTCACGAGGCGGGGTCATGGTTTCCAATGTTGATAGTGGTGACATTGTCCCCAAGAGTTTTCAGTTACAATTCTTCGCAAAAACAGCAACCGGTATGCCGCTTGATAACCAAGCGTTTGAAACTAGATGGCGAGTTACTAACACTGGTGAGGACGCATTGAGAAAAGGCCAACTTCGCGGTTCTATTGAGCGCTCACATGCTGGTGGTGTCAGATGGGAAAATCTCGAGTATAGGGGTGTTCACTTCGTCGAGGTATTTGTCATACGTAAGCGTGACGGAATTCAAGTTAGCCGAAGTGAGCCGTTCTATGTGGTGATTGAATAAAGGTAGTCATAGACGTTAGCGCCAAATTGACCCGGCAAGGGGTCGAGAGAGCAGAGCAATGCAATCAAAACGCAACCAGATTTTCTAAATCTGAAGATTTTTCATCTGCGTTCCTAATTATGTCAAATATGACTTTATTCATCTGCGACGCATTAGAGAACGAAGTAAAACGTCGAACCGCAGAGTTTTGTATCACGCCACGATGCCCGATTGCGCTTCCCCAAACCATCCAGTCTGAGCGTCCGGACAACAAATGTTCACGCCTCCATTCCATAAGGGCTGGATCGGAAATACTTATTTCTAATAGCTTAGCTCTTGATAGGTCAGTCGCATTTCGATGACTGTAAAGGTGTTGTAGAGTGTTTGAGATGCTTCCCCCATTTGAGATGATGTCGGATGCATGGTCAGCCACAATTTGTGCAAGCCAGAACAGTTGATACTCTTGGATGGTAGAGCTCTGCGAGGTCTCTGACAGAAACTTTTCAGTAAACTCCACATCACCAACTACGCTGCAAAACGACCAAACGCGCTTTGAAAGGTGTGGACTGCTAGTAAACAACTTTCCCAAATGCGGCTTAACTTCATCTGGATGGTTTCTGGAAACACTTAGAATGAGTTCAGAATCCTCTTCGTTCAATTTGTCTTCATTCAATATCTTCTTGATATAGTCGATCTCTTCGTCATCAAGTTCAATTCCCTCGTATGCGTCGTCAAAGTCTTCTGCGTAAGCTAAGTGCGTTGCTTCCCGACTCTTCTCCAATAACCTCTTCCTGACATCCGGTAATGATGTTTCAGAAAGCCCATCAATTGATTCATTGAAGCGCGTTTTACTCGGGTTGATAGATAAACCCCTTGAGCCGAGAAGTTTTTGGACCAAAAAGAAATCATCCACAAGTTGACCTTTGTCATCAGAAAACAGAACAAAATCATCTAAAAATCTAATGGCAGCGGACGACTTCAGGCCTGAGTTTTCCTCGGCAAATCGAAGAAAGGCGTTACCTACCATCTTCGCGGGAAAAATTCCCTGAGGCCAACAATCTGACCCGCGTCCGGAATTACTTTGCTCGAGGAAGCTATCCAAAGCCTTCGTATCTTCTGAACCTAGGCCCGCTACGTGGCACCATTCAACAATGTCGTCATGACGCAATGAGTTGAAATAGGAAGCAACGTCAAAAGTTAAACTGTATCTGTATTGCCGTTCATAATCTGACTGCGATTTTCGGAACGCTCCGTAAGCTTCGGTTGCTGAAATTGGAAGGTCGTCTTCGTCAAAGCGGTAACCAAAGTGCTTGTGGCTATCTGACCTAGAAGCGCGAAACAGATCACGATTTCGGAAAACCAAATCGTAGACAAAGCACTCTGCCGATGGATCGAGCTTCGGAGTTCTGCGCAAGTGCAATTTGGGTTTTGATGCATAGGCCTTAATCTGCGGCGAGAAGCCAATACTGGTAGTCGATTTGACGCAATTCGCTGAATTTTCTAGCAATTTATCTTCACCAAAATTGATCAAAAACTTGGTCGTGAACATAGGAAATAATGAACTTCGGTAGTCATAGTTGAAAAAATTCTGATTAGATTTCATGCTAAGAACCGCCCTCAAAAAAGTCGAGCCTTTCAGTAACCTAGTAGCGGTCAATCGGCTAGCTAAAGAAACGGAAATCGTTCGTCAACAAGTGGCTTTCTCCGAGCGGTAGCTGGGAGCCCGCTTTAGAAACGTTGTATTGTAGCGGAACATGCCAGCGTGAAGGTCCGCTATGGGGTCTCTTACGAAGTTGAATTGTTAGCGGGGCATCAAGGTCTCACAGCGCTCAAGTTCGAGATTATCGGTTTGCCAGTGGCAGCATCAGTGACCTTGCCTTTGTTGCTATCCCAAAAGGGCAATCCCGTGGAACTCAACTTCCCAAGGTAAATTGTGACCCACTACCATGACAGTAGTGGGCCGCCGATACTCAGGCCATATAGGTGTTCCAAGACGCAAATGTGTTGGCTTCGTGCTGCGCCCATGGGCTTTGCAACGTGTGCTGTGTCGTTCCATATAACGAACACAACGCGGCGGTTGCATCCTGCTTTGATGTAAGGTCCACGCCATCATTCGCAAATGCTTGCCACCATTCACGTTCTTCAATCAGCAGAGTTGGCAAACCTGCCGCCAGTGTTTCCATTGCTGAGAACCCATAGGATTCCGACAAAGCAGGATGAAACGCTACCTTCGCAGATTTAATGAAGTTAGCTTTGTCCTCGCCGGTAATCTGGCATTTGATCTCTGGATCGGAGACGCCAGCATCTGCAAACAGCTTTTCGAACTTCTTGACCCCGCGCTTATTGGTGAGCACCTTGGCAGGCAGACCAGCTTCAGCGACGGTTTTGACAAACAGCTTTGGGTCTTTGCGCGGTTCATGGCGACCGATGAACAACACGCCCTCACGTTTCCCAGAATATGGTTGCATCAGCTGTGGATCAGGGATTGGCATGGGCAGCACAATCGGTGGCTTTGCAAAGGAAAGATGACCCATGCGGACCAGATTGTAGTCGCATTGCGTGGCAACAGTCATCCCAGGAATTTGCGGGATCAGATAGAGAAAACCATTGTAGCTTGGTCCGAACACTTTGGACGCTTTGTTCATGGGAACGACGAGGTTTTCATGGTGGGTGTAGAATGTCGTTGGGTGTTTCTTGTGTAGGTTGAGGTTCAGCGCGGCTTCAACAGCGTCAGGTGTGTTGATAAGGATGTGATCTGGTTCGTTCTCAGCGCGTGCCAGTTTGAACGCCTCGATGAAGTTAGCAACCTTGGAGACATTGACCATCTCACCGGTGAATTGCGTAGCAGCGGTATGTGCGGCGTATGATAGCGGCTCGGGTGGCCAAAAATATGTAGCGCTGGATTGAGCCTCCATCATCTCTCGAGACTGACCGAATGGCTTTTTGTCCAGCACGACTGTGACTTGCCAACCAAAGTGATTGGCCATTCTGAGGAACCCCCTGAAGAACGATCCGATACCCCCGGTTGGGATGAAATGTTGTACTGAGACGGCGAAATATATGTGTTTAGATGTATGTGTCATACACCCAGTTTGGTTCTCGCCACGCAAGGCGGCGAGAAGTTGTTTTTTCAGACAGACTTGGTGTCAGCCTCAGGTTGACAATTTGTACACCAGCAACTCTTCCCAGAGTGCGTCCAACAGCTGCTGCTGATGTATGGGAAGTATGCAAAGCTCGAGATCATCAACCTTTCTTTGACCACTGCGAGAGCCACCGACGTAACGACCGCCCCAATTAATGTGGAGATTCCCGAAATAGGCATCTATGTTGCCTTTTTGATGCTTCGCGGTCTTGTGCCTGTAAATATGCCAGCGACTATTAATTGCGTTAAATGTATTTGGTTGGATGATCGGTACATGCCCGACATTGAACTCAATAAGTGGGCCACATTTAAACGAACGCGCAAGGCCTGGTTGCGGCCAACTTGTAGTCGGATCACCGTAGTGTTGGCTGAACCAAGACTCTAATAAGTCGCGCTCAACACCAATCTTTTTTGCTAGGCCGTGCATCTTGAAGATGCGCCAGTGCCATTTAGAAAAGCCCCAGGGTAGTGTATTATTCATCGAATTTCTCCTTTTCAATGTTTCAATGAATCTGAAGCCATCGCAAAGGAAAATCATTATTCATGTGATTGTTTTTAGGAGAAAAATCAGTGTTTGGTTGGTTCGCTTAGGTAGTGATCCGTGTCCAACTTGAAGCACTTGGTCCACAGGGGCGTCTTCCAATAAATGCGCTCCGATAGCCGGTCTTCGGTTGTACGGGTTTCTGCTAAGAAGCCCATCCAGACCAGTGGGCGCAGTACCTCTGACACAAGGAACCATTGGTGGTTGCGATATTCACGTTCAAACGGATCAATGGGTTGTTCCAGCCCATACAGGGTCTTCACCAAATGCGATTCAGTCAGACCGTGTTGGGCTTCCACATTGATGATGTTCAAGAAGATGTCCCAGTTGCCAGGTGCGGTGAAATCGATCCGACTGAGACGGCCATGATTGTACCCAAACAGATAGTGCTGGACCAAAGCTTCAAACAACTGACCACGATGCGCCGATAGGGCCTTCACCGACTTGGACAGCTGGAACTTACCCTTCACATGTCGGCCCCACTTGGCGATGGTCATTACATCATGGATCACCATCACAGGCGGCACATCTTCCTCGTTCAGCACTTTTTGCACCCGAAGCAGCTTTTCCTCTGAGTAATCGGGCCAGTTGAAGTTCTGCGCACCCCAGTGGGCAAACTTGCGATTGAACAGTTTGGTTTGGGTTAGGCCGATACCGTCGTTTTCCTCTGCATATCGGATCGTCTGCTCCAACACGTAGAGCAGCTTGGATTGGTCCAGCAAGGGATCGTCATCGGCGAGTTGGTTCAGTTTGATCATGGTGTTTTGTGGATGCTGACGTAGACAAACGCAACCTTATGGCATATATTGCCAACAGCAAAAGGAGCAGAAAATGGCCACGAAAAACGTCGTACTTACGGATCATCAGGAGACCGTTGTCGCTGGGCTGGTTGCTTCAGGTCGATACCAGAATGCAAGTGAGGCTATGCGTGCTGGATTACGTTTACTTGAACGAGAAGAGGCAGAGGTCACAGAGTTGTCAGCTCGTTTGGCGAATGGAGTGACCCAGGCTTTGAATGGTGATCTTGCTGAGGGCAGCGGCGCTGACGCTATCCGCCGCGCTTTTGCAAAGGCGAAAACCAATTGAAGTCACTTCGCCTTACAAAGCAAGCTGAAGAGCATCTGACAGAAATTGCAATTTGGACATTTGAGACTTTTGGCCCGCGCCAAGCTGATGCTTATGAAGAAGACCTTATTGCGCGCTGCGAACAAATCGCCAGAGGATCAGCGTCGCACCAAAGCTGCACGATTTTGGTTGATAGCATCAAAGCTGGCCTGCGTTTCACTCGCGCAGGACAGCACTTCGTTGTGTTCCTGGAAAATGAGGATGAGATCATCATTGTGGATTTCTTGCATTCCAAGAGTGATCTACCGGCAAAGATTGCCCATCTAGAAAGCCGGTCATCGTGACAGGCATAAACTTGATTAAATCAAGTTTTCACAACAGGTCCACCGCACTTCGTTTCTGTTCATCAGTGACATCGATATAGCGTTGGGTTGTGGTCAGCTGTTTGTGACCTGCAAGCTCCATTATCACTTTGGGTGATACGCCAGCATGTGCCATCTGTGTGATGAACCAACGCCGCCCACTATGAGAGGAAGCATCCTCGATCCCAGCAGCATCAAACACACGCTTAAAGGCCTGCACCATGCTGTTGGGCGTAAAGTGCCCACCTTTCTGAGATTGGATCACTGGGCGTTCTGGCTTCTTCCATCGGTTCAGTTGCGCCCAATAGGAGGCCAGCTCCTTCTGCAGCTTGGCGTTCAAATGCACCTGACGCGCTTCCTTGGCTTTGGTGTTCTCAGCCTTGAGGTAGAACATCGCCTTGGGCTTGTACTCACGATCCAGCAGATCGGCCCATTTGAGTGAGGCAATCTCGCCCACACGCATCCCAGCATAATGTGAGAGCATGAGCATCAACCTGTTGCGCTTGCCGTTTTGTATCGTGACACAAATCGCCATCACGCGCTTGAGCTCCTCAGAAGATAACACTTTGGCCTGTTTCATCTGTTCTCCGCCAAATGACTGAAACATAACGCTTTCCTATCGGAGAGCTGTTTTGTTATGTTGCCATCTGATGGGGAGAGCGACCGTTTTCTGATTGCCAAGGATCTGAAGTTGGTAGGGTATAGGCACGGCAAATTTGTATTTTGTTATGTTGTGATAACCAGTTCACGCTGAGCAGCATATGATTTTGTACAAGAGAAGAGATCACCTCCTTGATCAGATCAGGCATCATTTCGCACCAATCTTATTTGAGAATGCGGTTACGTTAACTTCTGCGTGCAGTTCTGGGCCCGAATACTCCGGTAAAGCCGTATCATCGACGCTTAACACGACCGTGGCCTCAGATCGGTCCCTTTCAATATTAGAGAGAACCTGTGCACTAAAAATTGGATAGGCTGTAAAGTGTACTGCTCCACCGCTAGCAAAACGCAATCTTTCAATAAAGAACTTTGGAGCTTTAAAGCTATTGTCTAGCTTAAAACACTGCCGCTTCGGATCGATGTTTAAACCATAGTGACTCGCGATCCATTGGACATTACTTGCTACTGCAGTATTCCCATCTTCCGGTTGTAGAAGATATCCGTATGGTGTTTTTCTTTTGTTGTTCTCATCAATAGAATTTCCTGACCGACGTGTTCCAGCGGAGGTTACCAAAAGAAAGTTGTTCAGGACCCATTTATAACGGTGCAAGTTCTGACGTTGATTTCCGCTCAACTGGAGTGAACGACGACTACCGAACCAGAATGCTGAGAATGCGATCATCAGTTCGAAGATTATGACAAAAACTAACGAAGGCACGAAATCCGATGTTAACCAAAAGCTGGATGGTGAACGCAAATTTGATCCAGGTACCGCTTTAAGATTAAGTGCAAGCGCATCTGAGAGTCCGGCAGTTCTAACTTGTGGCACCTGAAGCGGTATGTCGTTGATATTTCCAGCCTTGGCCAACAGCTCATCCAAAACGGCAATCATTGCCGTATCTGGGCAAGCGTAGGTTCGTCCATTACGAACAAAACCGCTGTCACTATAACCAGCTCTCATTACCTGAGCCCGCTGCGGAATCCTGGCATTTTCAACCGCTCGTGCTAACCTTTGGGCACCATCGAAAACTAAGTTGATTTCTCTTTGTGACGTCGTCCAAGAAGCACGTACAATCAAGGATTGAGCTTCATTGGATAGTTGACGTGCCGTCCTTGAAATAGACAAAGTCTCGAGTGCTATACTAGCACGCAAGTCTGCTATCGGACCGTTTCCCGGGATAGATGGGCCACACGTTCCGCCAACGCTTAACTCTTCTGCAGCTCTTGTCTCAGAAAAGCTAGATACAGCTGTTGCAGCCGATGCAGTGTGTTCCAAGTCTCTAGATAACTCTTCAATTGGTCGCAATAGATCTGAGTTCACATGCCGTTGAACCAGTTCTCTATGCGTAACCAAGGTGAGGGAGGCAACAGAAAGCATCGATGAAATAGTGGACAATGCTATCGCCACAAGAAGCACCGGAAGACTAGCGGTAGTCGAAACTGGACTTTGCCTCAGTAGCTTTCTGCGGCCTAAGCGATAACCAAAAGTCTGCCATGCGAAAAACAACGTTAATGTCAGTAGCCCTGCCAATACGCTAGAGATGGCAAAGCTAGCTTCCTCCGGTACGCTGGTTCCACCAAGAGACAAAGCTAGACCATAGGCTGTTATGAATACAGAAAGGCTCACGGCAACAGACGCAATTATTGCTGGAATTGATGTTGCTACAAACAAAAGTGGAGCTATCAACAACCCAATTAAGTGCCGTCCAAAAGCTCTAAAATACCTTTCAATAATACCTAGTGCTCTTATAGCTATCCCACGAAATGAAGCGCGATGATTTGCTCTCGCAATCTCAGGAGAAAAAGTGCTTTCATTTGCGAAATTGAAACCATGGTCGTGAGTTTCAATTGTGGATGACGAAGGTCCACTTTGCAATTTGTGCTTTTTACTATCAGCTGTAACTTGGACGTGAGGTAATCCTGATATTAGAGTTTGGGCGCTGGTGAAAGCACGAGCCTCAATAGCTTTCTCAAAATTAAATTTTAGAGCAAGCCATTGGCCTAAATCAACAGCTGTAGGCTCGGATGAGCCACGAAAGACTGTTGAATTTAGTCTTTTGTTTTGCAAATCAAGCGTCTGCTGCACCGACGATGACTTCAGCTGATGTGCGAGTGAACGAAAATTATGCATCATTGCCCCTCTCTCCGATAAGTTGGTCGGAAAATATCTCGCCAGCGGCGGATAGAGACGCCCTTAATAGCTCATCGAGGTTTGGTTGAGCAACTATGTTCAATAGGTTGGTTCTAACCTTGTCTACTCGGACCAACTCGAACACTTCCATTGCAAGCAAGTACCTCGAAACGCTTATGCTAACTCTTTGGACAACACCTTCAGATGAATCGATGCCTTTGCTCACCATCTTTACTAGTTGGTTTTTATTTAGCTCGGCGCTTTGATTTGGTCGAGCTAAGCCTGCCATCTCTAGACCTTCGTCACAAAGAAATGCGCTAGATTTCCATATTAAGAACATGCTGTCTTGGGCCAGCGGTTGCATCAACATATTTTTTGCTGATTCCAAAGACTTGAAGGAACCATTGGCAATTCCGCGATCAAGTGCGGTTGTTCCTGCCGGACTAAGGTTAACATTTGATAACTGATCACGCATCATACGTTCAAACGCCCGTGCGGGCGTGTGAAGTAAATCAGCCGTAGCAAGTAAAAAGGCATCAACTGCGACTTGGTCGGTTTTTTCGCTTACTTTCAAGCTGCTCTCCGTACTGTAGCATGAGCATCAACCTGTTGCGCTTACCGTTCTGCATCGTGACGCAAATTGCCATCACACGCTTGAGCTCCTCAGAAGATAACACTTTTGCCTGTTTCATCTGTTCTCCGCCAAATGACTGAAACATAACGCTTTCCTATCGGAGAGCTGTTTTGGTTATGTTGCCACCTGATGGGGAGAGCGATCGTTCTCTGATTGCCAAGGATCTGAAGTTGGTAGGGTACAGGCGCGGAAAATTTGTATTTTGTTATGTTGTGAGAAATTCCTCGATTTGGTCACAGTTCTCAAAAGCGGCTGCTCGTGAATTTCTGTTAGGGCCTTGCTTGCAAGGACGAGCGTTCTCTCTGATGCAGCTGTTACACACCTGACAGTAGCAGTACGTTTCCTAAGACATACTGCTACTGGTCTGTTCACTTAGTGGTTATATTTCTTGATCTCACCACTGGCCAGACGCGCCTTGTAACTGATCATTTCGCGTCGCACGATTGGTGCAAGGAAATACAGACCTAGGATGTTAGGCACACAGATTAGGAATACTAATGCATCCGAGATATCCAAGATCGGTCCAAGCTGCACCATGCAACCCAGTGCAACAAACGCGCAGAAGATCAGCTTGTAGATCGTCTGCCCCATTTGGCCTTCGCCAAACAGATAAGTCCATCCTTTAAGCCCGTAATACGACCAGGAAATCATGGTCGAGAAGGCGAAGAGCAGAGCCCCAAATGCTAGTGGCAGTGGAAACCAGCTAATCTGACGTTCAAACGCCGCTGACGTCATAGCCACACCTGTTGCATCGCCGGCAAAGTTCGGATCAGCAACCTGACTTGTCCCGATCACCAGTGCTGTGATGGTACAGATGACGATAGTATCAATGAACGGCTCCAGTAGTGACACATAACCTTCTGTCACAGGCTCAGGCGTTCTAACCGCAGCGTGGGCGATGGACGCGGATCCGATACCTGCCTCGTTCGAAAACACAGCGCGTTGGAAGCCGATGATCAGCGCACCAATGGCACCACCTTGAACGCCTGCACCGGTGAAGGCACCGGAGAAGATATTACCGATGGCGGCAGGGATTGAGGTGAAGTTCATCAGGATCACGACGATGGCGAAAAAGCAGTAAAATATCGCCATGAATGGTACGACTTTCTCTGTCACTCGTGCTATGGACTTAATCCCGCCGATGATGACCGCAAAAACAACTGCAGCAAGGATCAAACCAACTAGCCAACCCATACCATCCAGCGCACCACCTGCGACGGTGTTGAGCTGAACATAGGCCTGGTTGGACTGGAACATGTTGCCGATGCCCAAGGCGCCAATGAAGATACCGACGGCATAGAAAGTCCCCATGAACTTGCCAAAGCCGCCCATGCCGCGTTCTTCAAAGCCTTTCTTCATGTAGTACATCGGGCCACCAGAAACCGATCCATCTAGATTTTCGTTCCGATATTTCACGCCCAAGGTACATTCCACAAACTTCGTCGACATTCCTAGGAAGCCTGCGACAATCAGCCAGAAAGTTGCTCCTGCTCCGCCAATGGTCACCGCGACAGCCACACCACCGATGTTACCAATACCGACCGTACCAGAAACGGCGGTGGCCAGTGCTTGAAAATGTGACACTTCGCCAGGGCTGTCGGGATCGGCATAATCGCCACGCACCAATTGGACGGCGTGTTTGAAGCCAGAGACGTTTACAAAACCCATATAGCAGGTAAAAAATACAGCTCCGATCACAAGCCACAGCACGACCAGCGGAAGTCCTGCACCAAAAACGTTGATCTTGAAGAATACAAAACTGCCGATCGCGGATGCGATTGGCGCTGTAATTTCATTGATTGTTTCGTCAAAACCCGCATGTGCGGGAAGTGACAAAAGCAATAAAGCTGTGAGTGCTCCAAAGAATTTTGTCATTGCATGTCCCTTCTTTCATTATTGTTTTGGCCCCATAGGGGAAATTGTGTCGTGTTTTAGGGTACAACGACAACCGGCACTGGCGAGGTTTGGACAAGGTTGCTCGCGACACTCCCAAACAACAAAGACTTTATACCCGACTGGCCGCGTCTTCCGATAACAATCTGTTGTACGCCATACTTCTCGGCCAGTTTGATCAGGGTTTCGGCGGGTGGCCCGTGCCGGACAACCGTTTCAAACTGGATGCCATCCCCAGCCACCAGTGCTGCGGCGGGTTCAACAACACCGGATGTCGCCCGTTCAATTTCTTCTTCGCGACGCTTATGCCGTTCAGCGTTTTCTTCGGGAGTATTAAATGAGTATGGAGACCACTCGATGACGTAGGTCACAATTAGTTTTGCGCCGCCCAGTTTTGCTCGCTCTCTCGCATAGTTGAGTGCACGTGCGCCGCCGTCACTGCCATCGACCGCAACTAAGACCGAATTTGTCATAACAATTCCTTTCAAATCTCACGTCGTTAGGTGCTGCAGCGACAATATCGTCGAAATGTAGCACATGTTGTGTTTGAGCTTCGGTCAAAACTAGCAACGTGACAAGCCGTGTTGGTCAGAAAGCCAAATTTCAGGTGGTGACGGCGGACTCCCACGGGATCTTGGTCCAGGATGAACCTCACTCAGGCGGTTACCGCTCGGATGGCTAAATTGGTTGACGAGCGGCCCTTCACACGCCGCTCAATGTTGAAAACTCTAGAAATTCAGACGATTGCAAAACCAATCATCAATCCGCGTGTCCATGCTCAAATCTAGCACAGCTCAGTTTCAACCCAACAATATCAACGGCTTAACCTACCGTAACGCGCATTTAAAATCCTCGTGTCGGTGGTTCGATTCCGCCCCAGGGCACCATGTAAAAATCAACAGAGCATTCTGTTGGCTTCTTTCTGTGTCAGTGGGGAAACACGCTCGCGTAGCGGCGTTAAGTTACACAATATTTGCAATGTTGGAAAATCGTCATCTCCCAGCTTGATAGGGCGGTCATGCCTTTGGGCCGGGATCTCCCAACTGTTGAAAATGCACAAGCCAGTGGGAGATCAGATTGATTGGATTGTTTGCGGGGGTAAGGCTTTACAGGGGCCAACGATCACCAACGTCTGCTATTTAACTGCACCGGCGTGGCTGCGTTGAGGTACGCCTTCATATACTTATTAGCGACGCCCGCATGACGATAGAAACGTCCAGCTGGCGGGTCACTTTTTCAGATCGTTTCTCAATCAATCCGACCAAGCTTTGGGCTGCGATACGACCCATTTGACGATGGGGCACATGCACAGTGGTAAGAGCCGGAAAAACGTGTTTGGCCAACTCGATATCGTCGAACCCGGTCACTGAAACATCGCGGGGTACATCAAGATCCAGATCGCGCGCCTTGGAAATGGCCCCAGATGCCAAAACATCGTTTCCGCACATTACAACTGTTGGTTTTTCACGGGCTTGCATCAATTCGGCAAAAGCTGCCGCGCCGTTTTCTGTTTCATATGGGGTTTCTATGACGGGCAGGGCGGCCAGATCAAAACCGTGCGCCTGCCAGCTGTCTTGGATGCCGGCCAACCGTCCGGCGGCGCGGTCGTTTCCTTCGGTGATGCCAGAAATCACAGCAATCCGGCGGTGCCCCATTTCAATGACACGATCCGCCAAAAGCCGCATCGACGCGCGGTTGTCAAACCCGACTGAGGCGTGGCCTTTGTCCGGCATAGAGGCCCAAGCCAGAACAGTGGGAATGCCTCGTCGCGCAAGGTAGTCATAAACGGCCTCGTCCCGTTCATAGCCGATCAACAGCAGACCATCGGCGCCACGAGCCACAAGTTCCCGAATTTGCTGGGCTTCCAGTTTCGGTTGATAGGCGCTGCTAGAGACGAGCAGATTGTACCCTTGCTCAAGCAGTGTTTCCTGAAACGCTTGCAGCCCGCGTGCGAAAATCGCGTTCTCCATCGTTGGGATAATTGCGCCAATTGTATGTGATTGTTTTGCTGCCATGGCCCGCGCGTTGAAGTTCGGGGTGTAGCCAAGCGATTCGACGGCCTCCATCACTTTTGACAGCGTTTTGGGTGACACTTTTTGCTTTTCATTCAAACAACGCGACACCGTTGCCGTCGAAACGCCTGCAGCATTTGCGACATCATCCAACGTGGGAATGTGCGGTGATACGTGCATTTACAGTGGGTTCCTTGGAATATCCTGATGGTTCCAACGTATGATAACAATCGATGCTGTAAAAGATGTAAGCGCTTGCAATTCACATTTGTAAGCGCTTACACTGAAGCAAGAACCAGACAGCAGGGAGGCTCGTCATGTTTCTCATTGGTGCAGTTATTGTATTCACGGTGTTCTTTTCGAACGTGGCTTTGGGCGCTTTTGCCGATGCAGCGTTTCTTGGAGACGTTGGGGAAATGTTGGTTCTGTCTTGTGCGACGGTTCTGTTTGTCGTCGCCATTTTAAGAAAAGAAGCTGACCGCTCGAAGAACGACGGCAGTTAACAAGCCCAAAGGGAGGAGATCCAAATGGATCATCAAGATCGCAAAGAGATTGCGTCACTAGAACGCCGGAATTTTCTGAAAGTTGCATCAACTGCGGGCTTCACCGCCGCCTTGGTCGCAGGTGCCGCAGGAACGCTTTGGTCGACTGAGGCCGCAGCGCAATCAGCCAATGAAGAGCGTGATCGCGAAGCCGCAGCAGAGCACACAATGACCATCGCTACAGCTTATGTTCTGGGTGCATCGCGCAGCTATCCGATCATGCAGCTGGATCTCAAAGAAAACATCCAGAACGCCACAAACGGCAAAGTCTATGTCAAACTGGCCCCCGGTGGTCAGTTGGGTGCAGGCGGCGCGCTTGTTCAGGCTGTTCAGGGTGGCACCATTCAGGCCGCGCAGCATTCGCTGTCCAACTTTGCGCCTTTCGCCTCCACAGTTGATCTGATCAACATGCCTTACCTTTGTGGTTCCAATCAGCGTTTCACCAACCTTGTGAACTCTGACTTCTGGAACACCAACGTCACACCCAAGATCGAACAGAACGGCTTTAAGCCTTTGTTCTACGTGAACATCGACCCGCGCGTTGTTGCGGTTCGTAAAGGTGGCAACGGTGCCGTACTGACACCAGGTGACTTGGACGGCGTGAAATTCCGCGTGCCGGGTTCCGCCATGTTGCAGCAGTACTACCGTATGGTTGGCGCCAACCCGACGCCGGTTGCATGGGGTGAGACGCCTTCTGCGATCCAGCAAGGTGTGGCTGATGCGCTTGATCCATCTGTTGGCGCACTTTACGTCTTTGGGTTCAAAGACATGCTGTCCCACGTGACGTTCACGCAGGCCGTTCCGGATTCGCAGGTTTATTCGTGTAACCTCGAATGGTTCAATTCCATGCCTGCTGACGTTCAGGACGGGATCATGTGGGCGTCCGAGATGTCCGGCCACCAGAACCTTGCCAAAGTGCCATCTGCGCGGGCGCATGCCATGGCTGAGCTGTCCAAAGCTGGCGTCGAATTCCACAGCCTATCTGAGGATCAACTGGCCGAATGGAAAGCAGCCGGTGGCTATCAGCGTTCCGAATGGGACAAGTTCAAAGTCGAGCTTGCCGGTTCCATGGACGCCTTTGCGCAGATGGAAGAAGCTGCGGGTACGCAAGGCAAATACTACGTACACGACGCGTAAACGAACCCGTCGGACGCTTTTTCAGGCGTCCGACACCCTTTCTCTTCGACATGCAAAGCGGTCCGCACACGGGATGTGCCCTCTGTTCGCATGACAACCGAATGGACAGATTATGGAATTCCTGCGCAAATTTGATAACAACGCGGAACGCTGGCTGCTTTTGACCTTCTACGTGATGCTGGTCATCACAATGGCCGTCGAAGTGCTGCGCCGCGAGATATTCGCCTATTCGTCCATTTGGGGCGAAGAAATCGTGCGGTATTCCTTTATTTATCTGGCGTGGATCGGGGCCTCTGCGGCCGTTAAGGAACGTGCGCACATCCGCATTGATGTGGTCATGCATTATCTTGGCCAACGCCCCAAAGCGCTGCTTTATATGTTTGGCGACATCGTCATGATGATTGTCGCTGCCATCGCGCTGTATTGGTCGTTTGAATCGGTACATGTGTCGTGGAAGTTCGGATCTGTGACGGATGGTTTGCGCATCTCGAAGGTCTGGTTCCTGATGGCGGTGCCAACAGGTTTTGGCCTGATGATCTGGCGCTTGCTGCAATCGCTGCGCCGCGACTTCATTTCCCTCAAGACTGGTAAGCCGGTCTATGAGGGCGACACCCTCTTTGATTAAGGACCTGCGCGATGCTGTGGAATACGCTTGAGCAGACGGTAGAACTTGGCTGGGATTTCTACGTTCCTGTGATCCTCTTTGTAGCGCTGATTGCTATGGCGGTGCCTGTTTGGGCGGCCATTGGGTCTTCGGCAATTTTGATGTTGTTGATGTCCGGCGACCTGCCGCTAAGCCTTGTCGGCGAACGCCTGTTTACCGGCATCGACGCGTTTGCGTTAACTGCGATCCCGTTGTTTATCCTGACGGGCGATGTGCTGGTGCGAACCGGGCTCAGTCGGAAATTTCTTGACGTGGCCGAGGCACTGACATGCTTTACCAAAGGCGGGTTCGGGTCTGCCACGGTTCTGGTCTGCGGCATGTTTGCCGCGATTTCAGGGTCTGATGCGGCGGGTGCTGCCGCCGTGGGTCGCATGACAATCGCGCGTCTGGTCGAGGCCGGATACCCGCGCCCCTATGCCTGTGCTTTGGTGGCGGCGGGGGCCTGCACGGGCATCCTTATTCCGCCGTCCATCGCCTATATCATTATCGGCCTTGTGCTGGGTGTCTCAGCATCGACGCTGTTCCTTGCGGCGCTGATCCCCGGCCTGTGCATCCTTTTTGCTATTCTGGTCACCAACCTCGTTGTGAACCGGATCTATGCCTATGAGGGCGGCGGCAACCTGACATTCATGGAATGGCTGACCAATTTGGGCCGCTCGCTCAAATCCGGTTGGTATGCGTTCATCGTTCCCGGCATCATCTTTTACGGCATCTTCTCGGGGCGTTTGACCCCGACCGAAGCTGGCGCCACAGCCGTTGTCGTCACCATTTTGATGGGCTTTATCCTCAGAACGCTCAGCTTTGCAGACTTTCCTGCGATGTTGGTCAGTTCCGCCAAAGTGAACGGTGTCATTCTGCCAATTATCGCCTTTTCCGCCCCCTTGGCCGAAGCACTGGCAATCATGGGTGTGCCGCAGGGTTTTGTAACATCCGCCACCGGTCTCACGAATGAGCCGTGGATCCTGATCTTGCTTATGATCGGCATTCTGATCGCGGCAGGTTGTGTGATGGAAACCACGCCCAACATAGTGATCCTGGCACCCATCCTTCAGCCTTTGGCCGAAAACATCGGCATGAATGAAATCCAGTTCTGCATCATGATGATCACTGCCCTTGGTGTGGGTTTCATCACGCCACCACTGGGCCTTAACCTCTTTGTTGTCTCGGGCATTACGGGCGAATCTATTCTGAAGATCGCCGCACGCGCCGTGCCCTTTGTATTGTGCATGTTTGTCGTGGTGTTATTCATTGCCTATGTGCCAGCCGTTTCAACGACTTTGCTTCCAGATATCTACAAGTAGGACCCCCCAAAATGACACGCGAATATCTCAAAAAGGCGACCCTGACTTCGGCGTCCGGCGCATCCGACGTCCACGATACGGTTGTCTCAATTCTGGATGACATCAAAGCGGGTGGCGACGCCAAAGCGATGGAGTATGCCGCAAAGTTCGACAATTACGCGGGCAATGTTCTGCTAACGCAAGCCGAAATCGAGGCCGCAGGCGCGTTGGTGCCGGACAAGTTGAAGGCTGATATCCAGTTCGCCCATGACAACGTCAAACGCTTTGCCGAATTGCAAAAAAGCACCGTTGCCGACGTCGAGATGGAGATCAAACCGGGCTATGTGGCTGGTCAAAAAGCGATCCCTGTCGATGCGGCAGGCTGTTACGTTCCCGGCGGTCGCTACAGCCACATTGCAAGCGCTATTATGACCGTCACCACAGCGAAAGTGGCGGGATGCAAACACATCACTGCATGTTCGCCACCGCGTCCCGATGTTGGCGTGGCCCCTGCCATCATCTATGCCGCGCACATCTGCGGTGCCGACAAGATTTTGGCGATGGGTGGCGTGCAAGGCGTCGCCGCTATGACCTATGGGTTATTCGGTTTGCCAAAAGCCAACATCCTCGTCGGTCCCGGCAATCAGTTTGTGGCCGAAGCCAAGCGCATCTTGTTCGGCAGTGTCGGCATCGACATGATTGCTGGCCCCACGGACAGCCTGATTTTGGCGGACAAACATGCCGATGCGCATATTGTGGCAACCGATTTGGTCAGCCAAGCCGAACATGGCTACAACTCTCCGGTGTGGCTGGTCACGGATGATCGCGCATTGGCCGAAGACGTCATGGCACGGGTGCCCGATTTGATCGAAGATTTGCCGCAGCTGAACCGCGACAACGCCTTTGCGGCGTGGCGCGATTATGCCGAAGTCATCGTGTGCGAAGACCGCGTCGACATGGCGAAATGCAGCGATGAATACGCCCCAGAGCATTTGACCGTGATGGCCGAAGACCTTGATTGGTGGCTGGAAAACCTGACCTGCTATGGCTCTTTGTTCTTGGGCGAAGAAACCACCGTGTCTTACGGCGACAAAGCGTCGGGCACCAACCACGTGTTGCCGACTTCAGGTGCTGCGGGATATACGGGCGGCCTTTCCGTGCACAAGTACATGAAGATCGTCACATGGCAGCGCGCCACGCAAGAGGCCTCTAAGGATGTGGCGATTGCGACGGCCCGTATTTCACGGCTTGAAGGGATGGAAGGACACGCGCGCGCCGCGGATGTGCGCCTTGCCAAATACTTCCCCGGCGAAAATTTTGACCTGACAGCCGAAGGGTGAAGACGTGACCCAGACCGCCGCCCTTTTTGATCTGTCTGGCAAGGTTGCCTGTATCACGGGTGCCAGTTCCGGCCTTGGACGTCGCGCGGCGATCGCGCTGGCTGCGGCGGGGGCGTCGGTTGTGGGTATCGCAAGACGCGCAGAGGCGTTGGACAGCCTTTGCGCTGAAATCGGTCCCAAGGCTGCGCGGGTCGTGGCCGATGTGGCGACCCGCGACAGCCATGCTCAACTGGTCAGCGATGTGTCCGCCCCCTTTGGCGCACCGGACATTCTGATCCATGCGGCGGGTGTCAACACGCGGCAAGCGGCGGATGATGTGACACCAGAGGGATGGGATCAAACAATTGCCCTGAACCTGTCTGCGCCGTTCTTTTTGTCGCAAGCCTTTGTACCTGCGATGCAAGCGAAAGGCTGGGGGCGCATCGTGAATTTTGCGTCGTTGCAAAGCACACGGGCCTTCCCGGGCGGCATTTCCTACGGCGCGACCAAAGGCGGCATCAGCCAGTTGACCCGCGCCATGGCCGAGGCGTGGTCCCCCCATGGGATCAACACCAATGCCATCGGGCCGGGTTTTTTCCCAACGGAACTGACGGCGGCGGTTTTTGACGATCCGGCACGTGCGGATCGCAACGCCGCGCAGACTTGTGTGGGGCGCAACGGCACGCTGGAAGACATGGACGGTCCGATCCTGTTCTTGTGCTCGGATGCGTCGGCCTTCGTCACAGGGCAGGTTCTTATGGTTGACGGGGGGTTCACCGCAAAATGAAAGCGCTGGTTTATCAAGGTGTTGAAACGCTGGGTTTCACGGATGTACCGGATGCTGTGCCGCAAGCCGGAGAGCATCTGATCAAGGTCGAGGCGGTCGGTATTTGCGGATCCGACATGCACGCCTATCTCGGCCACGATGCACGGCGCCCTGCGCCGCTTATTTTGGGTCATGAGGCGGCTGGTACGATTATTGGCGGGACACATGACGGGATGCGCGTCACGATAAACCCGCTGGTGACCTGCGGTGTTTGTCCCGCTTGCAAGGCAGGCCGCGAAAATCTGTGCCCTGAGCGGCAGATCATTTCGATGATGCCCCGCGAAGGCGCGTTTGCGCAATATGTGGCGATGCCGATGTCCAATCTGGTCGAAGTGCCGGATCATGTGCCGCTGGAAAAAGCTGCATTGGCGGAACCATTGGCCGTCAGTTGGCATGCGGCCCGATTGGCGCTTGAGGCGCTGCACCCGTCGATGGACCGTCGCGCACTGGTGATCGGTGGCGGCGCCATCGGTTTGGCCGCGTCCCTTGCGCTGAAAGCGATGGGGCTGGACGATGTGACAATCGTGGAACCTGATCCCGCCAGATGTGCCTTTTTGCAGGACCAAGCGGGGCAGACGGCCGTTGCATCAACCGAATTGAGCTTTCCCATCGTGATTGACGCGGTTGGCTTCGGGGTCACGCGTGCCTCTGGGTCCAGCCTTGTGCAGCCGGGGGGTGTCATCGCGCATGTGGGCTTGGGGGATGACAATCCCGGGTTTGATGTGCGCCGCGCGACTTTGCAAGAGATCACCTTTATCGGCACCTATACCTACACCGCCGCCGATTTTCGCGACACGGCTGCAGCCCTTTTTGACGGGCGTCTTGGCCCGTTGGACTGGACGCAAACCCGCGCGTTGGCTGACGGGGCAAGCGCATTTGCCGATCTGCGTGCAGGCAGGGTTGCGACACCGAAAATCATTTTGGACCCTTGGTCTTAACAACGACGGCCCAACCGGAGATCTCCCCCGTGTATCAAAAAATCCTTGTTCCCATGGCGCTTGACCACGGTGTGTCCAAAGGCACTTTGGAAATCGCCAAAGCCCTGACCGGCGGCTCTGGCGAGATTATTGCCCTGCATGTTTACGAGGCGCCACAAGGATCGGTTCAGGCTTATGTCGATGACGAAGTCAAACAAGAGGGGCTTGCGCGGGCACGGGCCGAATTGCAGGCAAAAACCGAACACCTAAGCGGCGTGACAGCCGAAATGGTGGTTGGACACACCTATCGCTCCATCATTGATTATGCATCGACGCACAGCATCGATTGCATCGTCATGGGATCACACAAACCGGGGTTCAGCGACTATTTGCTGGGCTCTACTGCTGCGCGTGTTGTGCGGCATGCGCCCTGCGCTGTGCATGTGTATCGCAGCACCTGACTCAGGCATCTTCGATTTTTCTACCCAATCAGAAAGGCTTTTCTCTTATGAATATCGACAAGAAGATCGTGGACGATCTTGTCGCAAATGACGTCTCATTCGTGACCACCGTGCCGTGCAAACAGCTTGCTGGTGTGATCGAAGAGGTCGAGGCGCGCGAAGACATCTTCCATATTCCCTCAAATAAAGAAGACGAAGGCATGGGGCTGTGTGCTGGTGCTTTTATGGGCGGCAAACGGCCTGCTATCATCATGCAAAACACCGCCATCGGTGTGACCATCAACACCTTGGCGACGCTGACGCAATTCTACCGGATGCCGTTGCCGATGATCATTTCCTACCGTGGTGAATTGCGCGAACCCGTGGCCTGTCAGGTCGAAATGGCTGTGCACACAAAGGCACTGTTGGCGCAGCTGAACATCCCGACCTATCACTTCCACTGGAAAGATGATGTCAAAGAATTCGATAACATCCTGAAATACACTTTCATGTGCAACAAACCTGTGGCGATCCTGACCGACGCCAACTTCTGGGGAGGCTATGGCGACCAATGATCCGTTCTGAAATTCTCAAAGAAATCGCCCCGATTCTGAACCCGCACCTTGTTGTGTGCAACATCGGTCTGCCCAGCCAAGAGCTGCACATGATCGACGACAACGAACGCAATTTTTACATGCTTGGCACGATGGGCTTGTCGTCTTCTATCGGTTTTGGTCTGGCGCTGGCACAAGACAAACCGGTGATTTCGATCGACGGGGACGGTTCTGTTCTGACCAACCTCGGCACGCTGCCCACCATCGCCAACAACGCGACAGGAAACTACACGCTGCTGATTATCGATAATGGGTCTTATGGATCAACCGGGGATCAGCCAACCTATGCCGGTATGAAAACCAACCTTACCGATGTGGCGCGTGCCTGTGGCTGCGAAAACGTGATCGAGGTGCAGGACAAAGACCTCGGCCCCGTCTTGCAAGCAGCCGTAGACAGCGACCAGATGACCATCATCGTGTGCAAATGTGACAGCGGAAACATCAAGCTGCCCGTCATCACAATGGACCCGGTTGTCATCCGCCACCGCTTTATGGAAGCCGTGAAAGCCTAATGTCTGTCAATGCCATCCACAGTGCCGACGACGCGCGACGTGTTGCAAAGCGGCGCCTGCCTTGGATGGTGTTTGACTACATTGACGGGTCCGCCGGACGTGAAACAGGGGCAGCGCGCAATCGTGCTGCCCTTGATGCCCTGACGTTGCGGCCCCGGATTTTGCGGGACGTTTCATCCCGCGATCTAAGTACGTCATTGTTCGGAACGCAGGCCCAGCGCCCTTTTGGCATCGCGCCGATGGGCATGTGCAATTTAAGCGCGCCGGGGGCCGATCTTATGCTGGCGCGTCTGGCCGCGAAATACAAAGTGCCGCATGGTGTGTCGACCGTGGCGTCCACACCACTTGAGCAAATCATCGACGTCGCCGAAGGGAACGCTTGGTTCCAGCTGTATTTCTCTGGCGACGGGATAGGCACCTTCAAACTGGTCGAACGGGCCGAGGCGGCAGGCTACACCACCCTTGTTCTGACCGTTGATGTGCCAGAAGTTGGTCGGCGCCCGCGTGAATTGCGGCACGGCTTCAAGATGCCGTTCGCGATCGGGCCGCGCCAGTTCGTTGATTTTGCTTTGCACCCACGATGGTCGTTGACGCAGCTGGCCGCTGGCAAACCCCAAATGGCCAACTTCGAGATGGACGGTTATGATTTTGACCGCACTGAAAGCCGGGCGCGGGCGACATGGGACACATTGGCCAAATTGCGTGACATGTGGCCCGGAAAACTTGTGGTCAAAGGGGTGTTGGACGTGGAAGACGCAGCAGGCCTGAAGGCCGCTGGCGTTGATGGCATTCAAGTGTCCAGCCACGGTGCGCGCCAGTTGGAAAGCGCGCCAGCCCCAATCGACATCCTGCCGCAGATACGCGCCGAGGTTGGCCCCGAATATCCGTTGTTTTTCGATAGCGGTATAAGGTCCGGTGAAGACGTTATGCGCGCCATGCACCAAGGCGCTGATTTCGTGTTCTTGGGCCGAATCCTACAGTTCGCCATCGCAGCTGGGGGGGAGGCGGGGTTGCACCGGCTTTGGACCATTCTGAGCGATGAAATGAGCATCGCAATGGCACAGACAGGACAATCGCAGCTTGTCGCCAATGCCGGGCTTGACCATAGTTGAAGCTCTGTGTGCGGTTTAGG
Source organism: Ascidiaceihabitans sp. (assembly GCF_039986515.1). Classification (NCBI taxonomy): domain Bacteria; kingdom Pseudomonadati; phylum Pseudomonadota; class Alphaproteobacteria; order Rhodobacterales; family Paracoccaceae; genus Ascidiaceihabitans; species Ascidiaceihabitans sp. Next base: position 159,222 of record NZ_JBDWQO010000018.1, read on the forward strand.
TCAACGCGCACATCAGCGAGAAACCATTGCATGCCGCCTTTGGGATGTTGTGGTCAGAATTGGGCAGCCAGGTGATCGATAACTGCGCGAATTCGTGCCGTCAGATGGCGGCTTGGCGGGTAGACAGCATACAGCCCCAAAACCTTTGCTTCTTCCGCTTCAAACAGCAATTGCAGCCGTCCCGCGTCCAGAAAAGGTTGCGCGGTGTAAAGAGGCACCCGACCAATGCCGAGACCATCAGCCGCCATATTGGCGACAGCACGCGGCGAATTGGCACGAAAGTTTCCCGATACGGCGACATTGTAGGTCTTTTGGGGCCCTTGAAATTCCCATTGATCAATATGAGAAGACGTTGTTTGCAAAAGGCAATTGTGCGTGGTCAATGCGGCGGGTTCGCTTGGGTGGCCGTGCTTTTCCAGATACTCCGGCGCGGCACAACACACGATGCGCATATCCATGAGCTTGCGAGCGACAAGGCTTGAATCCTTCAGTGCACCAAAACGCACTGCAAGGTCGTGACCTTCCTCGATCAGCGAAACATGGGCATCAGATAAATGAAGCTCGATAGACACCTTCGGATTTGCGGTTTGGAAGGGTTTTAGCAAATGAACCAGCTGCGATGATCCGTACCCCGTTGGTGCAGTAATGCGAATTCGACCTGCCAGCTCTGACTGACGTTGTTGAACCAAGCCTTCCAGTTCGTCAAATTGTTCAAGCAATGGCAGACACCGATCGTAATAGGACCGTCCGGTGTCTGTCAGGGTGACGCTTCTGGTGGTGCGGTTGAACAGTTGGGCGTTCAGGCGTTCCTCTAGCTGGCCGATGTATTTGCTGGCCAATTTGGTGCTGATCCCGACCTGACGCGCCCCTTCCGTAAAGGACGCATGGGCCGCAACAGCCGCAAAGGTCTTCATTCCGGCAATGGTGTCCACTATCTACGCCTTGTTCATAAATATTCTACAAGTGGGTATATTATCGCCAAAACCCTTTCAAGTTATCTCTTTCCGCATCGCCGGAGACATCCTCTGGCCCCACAAGAGGAACATCACATGTCCAACGCAATTCGTATTCACAGCTTTCCCTTGTCCGGTCACGCCCACCGCGTGGTTTTGTTCGCAGGTCTTGCAGGCATCCATCACGATGTCATCAATGTGGACCTCGGCGCTGGTGCCCATAAATCAGATGCCTACCTTGCCAAAAACCCCGCCGGACAAGTGCCAATGATCGAAGATGGTGACACAGTGATCAGCGACAGCAACGCCATTCTGGTCTATCTGGCGCGTAAATATGCCCCGTCCTACATTCCCAATGATCCGGTTGGCGAAGCGGAAGTGCAAAAATTTCTGACTTTGGCTGCGGGAGAATTGGCTTTTGGCCCGGCAGCTGCGCGGCTGATCAACGTCTTCAAGGCACCGCTGGACAAGGACTTTACCCATGCCACGGCCGCAAAGGTTTTGGGGAAGTTGGACGCACATCTTAAGGGGCGCGATTGGTTGGTGGGCGACGCGCCAACAATCGCGGATGTTGCGATCTACAGTTACACAGCGCACGCACCCGAGGGCGACGTTTCGCTTGAACCTTACGCGAACGTACGACGTCTGTTGACCAACATCGAAGCGTTGGACGGATTTGTTCCGATGCCGACAACGGCTGTTGGCCTAAGCGCCGCATAGACGGTTTGCGCATTGTGCGCCTGACTGTTTATCCCGGCGGTCAGGCGCGCCCCCTTTATTTTCTTCGCTCACGAGGCTTGCAATGAATGTTGCGACATCGAACCCGTCTTCCCCTTTTCATAAGGGTGAACGCGAAATGCAGGACCGCGCAGGTTTGCAGAGATCCATGGAAGCAATTGGCAAGAACGCCATCCGCCCGTTCATGCCGGACCAGCACCGTGCATTCTATGAACAGATCCCGTTTATTCTGGTGGGCAGTGTTGATGGTGATGGGTGGCCTTGGGCGTCGATGCTGACAGGTGGTCCGAACTTTATTACGTCGCCTACCGACACGCGTCTTGATCTTGATGCTCAACCACTGGATGACGACCCGCTGCGTGCAAATCTGGTGACTGGATCGTCTGTCGGGTTGCTTGGGATCGAATTGTCCACGCGTCGCCGCAACCGGATGAACGCGACCGTAAGGACAACCGCTGAAAAAGGCATGTCACTTGACGTTGTACAATCGTTTGGCAACTGCCCTCAGTACATCCAGACCCGCGACATTCAATTTGTGCGGCAGGTGCATGCCGCAGTCGACAGGCCCCCGACGGACACATTCGTAGACATGGATGCCGCGGCACAGGCTTTCATCGGCCAAGCCAATTCATTCTATGTGGCCAGTTCATCGGATGTGGCGGAAAACCCGATGGCAAATGGTGTCGACGTGTCACATCGTGGTGGCCAGTCCGGGTTCCTCAAGGTTGAGGGCAATACGATCCTTGTTCCCGACTTCTCGGGTAATAACTTTTTCAACACATTGGGCAATTTCCTTGTGAATCCCAAAGCGGGTCTGCTGTTTGCGGACTTCAGCACTGGCGATGTGTTGATGTTGACTGGCACGACAGAGGTTTTGGATGCGGATGCACCCGAACTTGCGGGCTTCAAAGGAGCGGAACGCGGTTGGCGCTTTACCCTTGATCATGGCCTACGCATTTATGACGCTTTGCCGTTTCGGGCTGATTTCACCGAATGGTCGCCCAACAGTCTGATGGCCGACAGCTGGGCCAAGGCAGACGCCCGCCAAACGGCTGAGGCTGCGCGAAACACGTGGCGGCCCCTGCGTGTCGTCGCCATAAAAGACGAAAGCAGCGTCATCCGGTCTTTCACATTCGAGGCAGCAGACAAGCAACCGCTTCCTTTGTTCCAAGCGGGCCAGTTTTTGACCATCCGCGTCACCCCGCAAGATGCAGGCCCGCAAATCAGAACATACACAGTGTCATCCGCCCCCGATGATGACGGCTACCGCATTTCCGTCAAACGCGAACCCGGTGGTGTGGTGTCCAATGACCTGCACAACAGGCTTCAGATCGGCGATGTGATCGAGGCGAAAGGACCAATGGGCGCCTTCTACATCGACGCTTTGGACAAACGCCCCGCAGTTCTGTTTGCTGGTGGTGTCGGGGTCACGCCGATGATGTCCATGACGCGGCATGTACTGAAGGAAGGCGTGCGAAAACGCTATACCCGCCCGCTGACTGTGTTTCATGCGGCGCAATCCACCGACCAACGCGCCTTTTTGGACGCGTTCCGCGCAGCCGAGATGCAAAGCGATGGAAAGATCAAATATGTGTCGATCATCGGCGCACCTAAGGACGATGAGATCCAAGGCATTGATTTCGACGCCAGCGGCTTCATCACGCCGGAATTGATAAAAAGCCGGCTATCTTTTGATGACTACGACGTCTTCCTATGTGGTCCGCCGGCCTTCATGCAGGCTGTTTATGACGCGTTGCGCGATCTTGGTGCGCGGGACGTGCGCATTTTTGCTGAAGCATTCGGGCCCGCAGCCCTGACACGTCGTGCTGACGCAGGAACGGCCACGTTTGAACCGGACCCTGAAGCAGACGCAGCAGTGATCACCTTTGCCAAATCAGGTCAAAAGCGGGGCTGGGAAAAAGGCGGCGCGACCTTGTTGGAAACGGCAGAATCGCAGGGTATCACGCCTCCATTTTCTTGCCGAAGCGGATCATGCGGCAGTTGCCTGACCAAAACGCTATCGGGCCGCGTTGCATACCGTACCGCCGTGACTGCCACACACGCGGACGACGAAGTGCTGCTGTGCTGCGCGGTTCCTGCCGAAGGCACCGACACCCTCGTTCTTGATCTTTAAACTTAAGTGGAAGGACTATTCGAATGTCACGCCCCCCTTTGCCGCCATTTACCCGTGAAACCGCAATTCAAAAGGTACGCCTTGCCGAAGACGGTTGGAACAGCCGCGATGCGGGCAAAGTTGCGACCGCCTACACGCTTGATACCAAATGGCGCAACCGCGCAGATTTTGTGACCAATCGCGATGAGGCCGAAGCATTCTTGTCAGGCAAATGGGTACGTGAAAATGAATACCGCCTGATCAAAGAGCTGTGGGCCTTTACCGACAACCGGATCGCGGTGCGCTATGCCTATGAATGGCGCGATGACAGCGGCAATTGGTTCCGGTCATATGGAAACGAAAACTGGGAATTCGCCGAGGACGGCTTGATGCAGAACCGCCACGCCAGCATCAATGATCTGCCGATCCGCGAAGAAGACCGTCTGTTCCATTGGCCTTTGGGACGACGTCCCGATGACCATCCAAGCCTGTCTGATTTGGGACTTTGATCGCGCATCCGGGCGATAGGCTGGACCGGCCTTCAGATTTGCTTTGGGTTTTGGGTATGTGGTCTGGAAAGCAAAACAGGCCGTTCAAAATCGCTCGCCCAGCAACCGGTAACACCAAAAGGGTTCTTCGGAGGCGATTTTTTGGTTCAGGGTGACGGGGGAAAATCCCGTCGCACGCTTTAGGGCGCGCCCCATGTGGGACTGATCTGCAAACCCTGCGTCAGCGGCAACTTCAGCCGGGGTGGACTGCGGATCTTGCGAAATCAGACGATGGACGTCTTCCAGCTTGGCAAAGAAATCCAAAGTTTGTTTGCTTAGCCCTGTGTGTCGTTGAAGGCGTCGTTGCATGGATCGAAGGCTGCGTCCGGCTCCGGTTTGCGCAAGTTGGATCGTCAGGTGATACATCCAGTCTTTGAGCATATCGGGAGCCGTCCGGTCAAACGGTTCACCGTTGCCCTTTGTGCCAACCCAGCTGTGTGCCATTTCCTGCCAGAACTTGGGCCATGCAGCTTCAAGGGGCGGGACAGCCAAAGGGGAAAGGGCGTGTTTTATGCGCGTCGATGGTACGGCGTCCAATGTGCCACCCAATTGCCGCCAGGCGTCGGGAAAGAAGGTGACAGTGGCGGCCAAAACCGGCCCCGCGCTCCAACTCATTTGCGGCTTGCTTTGTGGCGGCAAGAACAGTGTTCGTGGGGAAACGGGTTGTTGTTTGAGGTGTTCAAGCGGAAGGATGCCTTCGGCCAAATGCAGCTGCCCTTCAAAAAACATCGAAACGGAATACAGGGGGGACGCGGGAAAGTAATTGACCCGATCTGCATCGGACAACTGCACATTGCGTGTGTCACGCACAATGCACCCGGCGATACAGCTGGATAGTGATCTGGGTGGCAAAATAAGCTGGCAATTCGACGCCATTGAAACGCCTTTCAAGAATATGACGCCATCGTTCTATAGATTGTGCCGCGGCTGTGCCAGATCATTCGCAACATACAAGAGGTCTACACATGCCGTACACATCCCCACCAAAGAATTACCCTGTTGAAGCTGAACCGCGATTGCCGAACCCTATTTTGCCAACTGCCAATTGGGCCGATGCATTTGAAATCGAAACGCCGCGTGTTTTTTCCGACATGAGACAATTGGCGGAACAGACAATCGGATCAATGCCACGATGGGCGCGGTGGCTTTTGGTCGTGCGTAACATTCTGGTTGTGCCGTTTGGGCTGAAGTCTGACGGATTGGCTGACGGGCAAGGTACTGCAGATTGTATCGATATTTTTCCGGTTCTGGACGAAACAAAAGACCGTATCGTGCTTGGCTTCGATGACCGTCATCTGGATTTTAGGATCGTTGTCGACCGCCACGCAACCGACCGGGCATCTTTTTTGTTGCGGGCCACAACTTTGGTGGGCCGTCACAACGCAATGGGTCGGATTTATATCGCCGTTGTTGCGCCTTTTCATCGTGCTATCGTCAAATCGGTGTTAAAAAATGCAGTTTAAAGTCGTCAATGGAAACGGATTTGGTTGGTCATTTGTGCGCTTTTTGAAGGAATTGCCCGGTGACTACGTTGGAACCTTGTCCAAAGTGCAAGCGCGTCATGGCGATCTTGTGCATTGGCGCGTGTTTGGCGGTGCGACGAATTTCGCGTTTATCAGCGACAGCGCGGTGAACAGGGATTTGTTTGTGCGCAACGCCGATGCACTTGGAAAATCCCCGTCCCAGATACAGACGTTTTTATATGCCGCAGGACCAAGTGTTGCCACGGCGCATGGAGACGCGTGGCGCACCAAAAGAAAAGAAGCAAACAGCCTGTTTTCACGCAGCGCGGTGGAAGCGTCTTGCGCAGGGCAAGTGGCCGTCACGGAAAAATATGTATCCAGTTTAGGCGCGGGCCCGAGTGACGCAATGACAATGGCCAGGCGTTTGGCTGCACTGACATCAAGCCGCGGGATCTTGGGGCGCGAAATCTCTTTGGACGAGGCCGACATCCAAATCGCCTTCAGCCAAGCCGCTGCAGACCGGTTCAACGCGGAATCAGCGCAATTGTTTGCGCGTCCCGATTGGATACAAGCCCCGTCGCGCCGCGAATTGACCCGTCGAAAAAATGAGGTTTTCCCGATTGTTCAAAACGCCATTGATGATTTGCGGCGCTCGAACGCGCCCAATGACGGATTGATGGACCATTATGTGAACGGGGATTTCATCACCTCAACGGACGAGGAAATGCTGACTATTCTTGTCGGCTTGCTGATGGGGGCGCAGGACAATATTGCGGCTGCCGCAGCTTGGATTTTGGCTTTTCTGGCACATTATCCGACCGTCCAAGACGACATTCGAACCGAAGTTGCCAATATAGGATCACAAGCTTCTGATCTTCACGACAGCCCATTGCTTAAAGCAACAATTGCTGAGGTTCTGCGCATGCGACCACCTGCGCCCGCCAACCAACCGCGGGTTTTGAACCGTGCCGTAGAGGTTGCGGGACACAAGCTTCCCAAAGGCACATATATCTTCAATTCATTCTATAATATGCATCACGATCCGCGTGTTTTCGAAAACCCGGAAGCCTTTGATCCTGCCAGATTTTTGGATGGATCGTTGGTGCGCTCGCCGAATTTTGTACCTTTTGGACATGGGGCACGAAATTGCGTGGCTCAGGGTATGGCCATGCAGCAATTGATGGCGATTGTGGTTGGAATTCTGCGTGGCCATAAAGTGGTCGCTCAACAAGAAAGCCTACCGGAAATGGAACAAAAACCGTTTATCGTGCCCGCGCCATTCAAAATAGGAGTTCAGAAAATATAAGCCGCGAAAACAGTGGGGTTCACCTGTTTTTGGATCAGACACGACGCGCACCGTAGGATCCTGACCCTACGGTGCGGTGCCAATCATAGTTTGCATGCCGTTCAAGCCAGATAGCCCTTTTGTCGGTGTTGTCCCAAAAACACTGCTGGCTGTTCGTGTCAGATGCGCTGCATCGGAAAAGCCTGCCTCAACGCCTGCATGCCCGATTTGGGTGCCGCCCATGGCCATGCGCGTGGCCGCGACAATTCCAGCCCAGATTTTGAACTTCCGAAACGTCTGACCGGTTGTGGCCTTAAAGTGTCGCAACGCTTGTGAGCGTTCAAGGTTCAACGCCTGCGCAAGATCCATTTGGGACAGTCGCGTAAACGGGTCGTCATAAAGCCGGCTGACAATCTGCATGACACTTTGATCATGCGGCCCCGAACTTGCATCCAGCATTGCCCGAAATTCTGACACGCTGTGATGGTCGTGCTGTTCAAAGGCTGCGGGCAGGGCGCGCCAATCCGAAGACAACGGACAGAAGGGTGCCACGGATTGCGCCAGATCGACACCATCCAGATAGATGATATCCGCACCGCCCCTTCGGACAGCCACACGGTGGGCAAGACCAGGTGTTATGCACACAATTTCGGCTTCGATGTGCTGCGTGTCATTTGACACAATTACCGGACGCTGTTTCCCGACGATAACGCATGGCATCAGATTTTCATGCATCCCAAGGCTGCCTTCGTCAAAGGCAAACAGATGGTTGTGAAAACTGTGGGGTGTGAAAGGCATAGGCGTGGTTTCAGAATTCGGGTGCGACACCTGTGTTTGGTGCAAGGTGCTTAACGTACAGGGATAGATATCGGATCACGACACTTTCTTGCACGTTTCTTCAAGTCATACATGGGCCACTTATGGGAAGACAGCATCAGTTTGCACTTAAACTGAATGGAAAACTCATGAAGCGTTTCATACGCATCGCGCTAGGTGCGGTGGTTGCACTTATAGGCTGTGGTGTCTTCTTTTGGGTGGTTCTGCCGCAGCGCACGGCAGCTGTGCTGATCCAGTTGAATAACATGTCTGCGGGGCTGGTCGACAAAACACTCGCAACGGAAATAGGCGACATCCACTATCTGGAAGGCGGTCAGGGGCAAACGATTGTGTTGGTCCACGGTATCTATGCCCGCAAAGAGCATTGGGTCGATCTTGCACGCCATCTGGTCGACGATTATCACGTCATTGCGCTTGATCTGCCGGGGTTCGGCGACAATGCGGCTTTGGCCGACGGTGAATATCTATTGGACCGGCAACGCGACAACCTGTCCCTGTTCTTTGATGGTCTGGGTTTGGTGAACGCGCATGTGGCTGCAAATTCGATGGGGGCCTATGTGTCGGTTCTGCTTGCGCAAACCAGGCCGGATATTTTTTCCAGCCTTGCTTTCATCGGCAGTCCCCTTGGGGTTCCAACCCCGCGTCCTAGCGATATGGACAAAGCGTTGGCACAAGGCGAAATACCGTTGCTTGTGCAATCTGAAGACGATTTTCACCAGCGCAACGCATGGCTTTCGCCCAAAATGCCCTATTTGCCGGGGCCGATTTTAAACAGCTGGATGCAAAGCGAAGTGGCGCGTGGGGATCAAAATGCCCGCGTGTGGGACATCGTTCACACTCAATCCGATGTGCCAACCGTTCTGGATATTGCACCCGATTTGGCGATGGATGCATTGGTAATCTGGTGTAACCCAGACAGGATTTTTCACATCAGCGGGGCGCAGGTCTTGGATGCTGCATTGCAGGCCAGCACCTTGGTGACTTTGGAAGGATGCGGGCACCTTCCCATGTTGGATCAAACGGACAAAGTTGCCGCAGCATATCTGGATTTTCTTCAAACCGTCACGCCACAAGGTCTTTCCAAATAGGGCGGATTGTCAGCCTAGCCGGGCGGCAACCCGCTGGCGTGTTTGATCATCGCAGAACGCGGCATTCAGGGCCGTTTCGATGACATCATCAAAATCGGCTTGGGTCCAGCCAAATGTCTTGGACAGCATTTCGTATTCGTGGGTCATTGTGGTGTGGAAGAACGGTGGATCGTCTGTGGAAACGGTCACTTTCACACCGGCGTCGCGCAGTTTCACGATCGGGTGCGCATCCCAGCCCGATACCGCATTCAAGACGACGTTGGATCCGGGGCATACCTCAAGCACAATGCCAGTTTCTGCGATGTGTTGAACCAATGCGGGATCATCAATGGCACCGATGCCGTGCCCGATACGCGCAACTTTGAGGTGCTTGATGGTTTCAGCCACCATTGAGGCGCCGCCCCATTCGCCCGCGTGGCAGGTCAGTGGCATGCCTGCGTCCCGCGCGATGTCAAAGCTTCGTGTATAGTCGGCTGGCCGGCCAACCATCTCGCCGCCAGCCATGCCATAACCGGTTATGAAACTTCCGAAGGTGTCGGCGGCGCATTTCGCCGCTGGAATACAGTTTTCGTGCCCGAAGTGGCGAATGCCTGTAACAATCCCGCGCAAAGTAATCCCGAACCGCGTTTCCGCTTCCGTTGCGGCGTCTTCCATTGCCGCGACATAGTCCCGCCATGCCACAAGGTCGCCACCACCACAAAAGTCAGGTGACACAAACGTCTCCATGTAAACGACACCGTGTTTGGCGGTTTCTTCCAGAACTGCGAACGTCAGCCGGCGAAAGTCTTCGGGTGTTTGCAACGTCGTGCAAGCTGCCTCGTAAACTTGCAGAAAGTGATCGAAATTTTCGAAAGCGTATCCACCGTCGGCTGCGAAAATTTTGGTGATGTCGATGTTTTTCTCAACCGCAAGCTGCTGAATGAAAGTTGGAGGTGCGCAACCTTCAAGGTGGGTGTGCAATTCAATCTTTGGCAGGGTCTGGAACATGGTTGTGTCTCTTTCGATGTGCGCACTGCAGGGCAGAAAAGGGGATTGGACGTGCTTAAACGCGGGCCAAGCGGCAAACCAGTATCGTCAGGACATCATAGCGGATTTTCGCGTATCTTTTTTAGGAAAATATACGCCTGCGTCTTCCTTGGGTTGGGGACTATTGGCCCTCAAAAAAACCCACGATCTGCTGAGCTGCTGTCACCCTGTCGGCAGGCCGTTCCAGTGATGCGCGGGCGGCATGGATGGTTTCTGCTGGCAACTCTTCTTCCATTTCCTCGATCAAGGCCGCGATGAAATCGTCTTTCATTTCAGGATGATACTGTGTTGTCAGCACGTGATTGTCGATTGCAAATCCCGCAATCGGGCAACCGGGCGTCTTCGCGATAACTTTCGCCCCATGCGGCAGCGTCGTTACCTGTTCTTTATGGGCACCATAGATCAGGTGGCGGGCAGAATTGCCCGTCAGGGTGGTTTCCACCGTGCCAAGGACCCACCCGTCAGGATTGTAGTCGATCTTTGCCCCCAATGCGGCAGCGATAGCCTGATGTCCAAAGCACGCCCCGTACACGGGCTTGCGCTGGGCTATAATCGTGCGGATCACCTCAGCCAACTGATCAATCCACGGATCGCCATCGCGGACTGATGCGGGGCTGCCTGTGATGACAAAGCCGTCAAAGCGGCTGATGTCGGCAGGAAAGATGCCATCTTTCACGCTGAACACCTCGAATGTCCACGTGGGGCGCACTTCGTGAAGCAAAGTCTGGAACTTTTCACCATCGCGCGGATGTTTGTCCGCAAATGGGGTTTCGTCTGTGTTCGTCATCAGGATGGCAAGGTGCATGAGAAACTTCTTTACATATTTTTGGTAATATATAAATATATTTAAAGATTAGTAAACTATATGAAAGTGCGTATGACAATTTGGACACCTAACGATGACGGCCACGCGGACCTGACGGATCACGACGCGTTTGTGCAGGGGGCGCCCCACAATACATTTGCGCGATTGCGCCGGGAGGATCCGCTGCATTGGACGGAATGGGACGGGGGCAAAGGCTTTTGGTCCGTCACGCGACATGCAGATATTTTACAGCTGAACCGTCAAAGCGACCTCTTGTCGTCGGCGCGTGGCATCCGGATCGAAGACCAATCCGAAGAGGAATATCTGGCCCGCCGCACGTTTCAGGAAACAGATCCGCCGGAACATATGTCCACGCGCGTAAAAGTTGCCAAAGCCTTTTCAAAACAGGTCATTGCAGGGTTCGAAGGTCAAATTCGCGACCTGTGTGTCGATATTCTGGACGAGGCGCTGCAAGCCGGAACATTCGATGCCACCAAAAAGATCGCCCGCGAACTGCCCATGCGTATGCTGGGCCGTATCTTGGGCACGCCCGACGAAGACTTGCCGTGGCTTGTGGACAAGGGCGACGCGCTTATGGCGAATACCGACCCGGATTTTACCGACCACGTCATGGACAAGCTGGAAACCGATGAGTTTCGCCTGATGCCCTTCAATTCGCCAGCGGGCGCCGAACTGTACCAATACGCAGACACGCTTATGGCGCGCAAAGCTGCGGCGGGGGACACCAGCGGCATCCTGCACATGATCCGTCAGCCGGGACCTGACGGCAAATGTATCAATGAGCGCGAATTCAAGAACTTCTTTTGTCTCTTGGTGGCCGCGGGAAATGACACAACGCGGTATTCACTGGCCGCGGGCATTCATGCCTTGTGCCAACAGCCTGAGCTTTTGGGGCAGATCAAAGAAGGGTCTGTGCTGGACACGGCACCGGATGAGATCATCCGGTGGGCGTCGCCTGCCACATATTTCCGACGCACAGCGACCTGTGATTTCGAGATGCACGGAAAAACGGTCAAAGCGGGCGACAAAGTTGTGTATTGGTTTATCTCGGGCAACCGCGATGACGCGGCCTTTGATGATCCGTTTCGTGTCAACCTTGCAAGAACCCCCAACAAACACGTGGCGTTTGGGCAAGGCGGGCCGCACGTCTGTTTGGGCATGTGGCTTGCGCGACTTGAGGTGCGCATTTTATTTCAAGAGCTCGCCAAACGCATCAAATCTATCGAACCGGCCGGAGATATCCAGTTTCTGCGGTCCAATTTTGTGAGCGGGATCAAAACCCTGCCAGTGACTGTCCAACTTGAATAGGGAACCCCATATGACCGACCGTTTGCGCGCAGTGTTCTGCGACCACCTGAGCTTGCTGCGTGGCAAGTATTTACCCGCCTCCAAAATCGCGACCAGCAGCACCAATTTCTGCCGGTCTACGTTTGGCGTCCATTTCGACAAAGACCTTTTGCCGTCACCCGGTTCTATGATGATGGAAGGGCTGCCCGACATGGAATTGCGCTGGCAGGCGGACGACATCCGCGACAGCTGGCAAAGCGGTACAAAAATCGTGATCGGGGATTTGTATGGCACTGACGGCACACCGTTAGAGATGTGCGGGCGTGGCGCCTTAAAACGCGCGGTTGCGGCGTGGGCGGAAGATGGTTTGACGCCAATGGTCGGGATCGAATTGGAAGCCTTTGCCTTTCAAAGGGATGCAGACGGGGCACTGGTGCCGTATCAGGCGCCGGGGGCTGTGGTTTACGGCACAGGCCCGGGAACCGATCCTTTGGGGTTCAACGATGCCATCTGGGAGGCCGCTACGAAACTTGGCTTCCGGCTGGATATGATCACGGCGGAATATGATGCCCCCCAATTTGAATACACGCTGACCTTTGACACCGCCTTGCAAGCGGTGGACGACATTGTGTTGTTTCGCCAACTGGCCCGCGAAGTGGCGCTGGGCTTTGGGATTGTCCTGAGCTTTCTGCCCAAGCCGATCGCAGAGGCTGGCGGGTCCGGCATGCACATCAATTTTTCTTTCGAAGACCAGAACGGCAACAACGCCTTGCCCCAAAACGGAAAAAGCGGACCTGATCACCTAAGCGATCTGGCACAGGGCTGCATTTCGGGCCTTGTGCACCACCATAAAGGGCTTGCGGGTCTGCTGGCCCCGACGGCCTTGTCCTACAAGCGCCTGCAACCGGCAAGCCTGTCTGGATATTGGAAAAACTGGGGGGGTGACCACCGCAATGTGACAACCCGCGTGACGGAAGAAGGCGGGGCCAAGACACGCCTTGAACACCGAATGGCCGATGCCTCTGCCAATCCCTATACGGCTGTGGCGGCTGTGTTGCAGGCCGCCCGTTTGGGGGTCAAGGAAAGCTATCCATTGCCGGCACGGGAAACCGGCGACGGGTTCGAAGTCACGGACGCCAGCGACGGTGTTGCAGCTGACTTGAACTGCGCAATGGATGATCTGGAAGCAGACAGCGCCTTGGGTGGTGCAGTGGGGCAGGGTCTGATGGACAACCATGTCTTTATGCGCCGTGCCGAGGTTGAAAAGACGGCATCCCTTGATGATGCGGCTTTACGCGATTTCTACATTCATTACATCTAAAGGGGCAAACCTATGAACGTAACCTGGACCCTACCTGACGGCCATATTGCCACCGCGGATGTCGCGGAAGGCACCAACCTGATGGAAGCGGCAGTTGCCAACAATATCGCGGGCGTTGTAGGCGAATGCGGTGGCTGTCTGTCATGTGCGACATGTCACATCATCGTGGACCCGCAGTGGTTGGACAAAACGGGCGACATGGGCGATTTTGAGGATGCTATGCTTGACGTGACCGAAACAGAGCGGGTGGCCTCCAGCCGTTTGTCTTGCCAGATCGTGATGTCGCCAGCGCTTGACGGCATCAAACTGACAGTGCCCGATACGGAATGAAGCACCCGCAAAAATCAGTGACGGAAACGATCCTGCACCACATCGACACCGGGGTGCTGAACCCCGGTGATTTGATCGATGAGGACGCGCTGATTGCGACTTTGGAAATCTCGCGCACACCGTTGCGCGAGGCCCTGATAAAGCTGGAAGCGCACGGGCTCATTCAGCGACAACCGCGCAAGGGGGCCTATGTTTTCCGGCCCACAATCGAAGAGTTTCTGAGTATTCTGGAAATTCACGCGGGTCTTGAAGGGCAGGCCGCAGGTCTGGCTGCGCGGCGGCTGTCTGCGGCAAGCGGCAAAGCCTTGGAGGCCTCTGTCGCCGCCTGTGATGCCCATTCGGCGACAAAAGGTGACGGGGATCCTGACGGGTACTACCAATTGAATCTGATGTTTCATGGCACTATCGCCGAAGCCGCTGGCAATACGTTTTTGACAGAGTTGGTTAAGTCGAATGCGCGAAAGCTGATGGCCTATTACCGTGCGCGGTACAAATACAAAGGTGTCATAGAAGCTTCTGCGAAAGAACACCGCCACATCGCGCAGCTGATCCTTGACCGTCAAAGCGCAGAGGCGGAAACAGCCATGCAAAGCCACGTGCACTTTAGCCATATCACAGCGATGGATTTGTTGACGGCACTGGGGTGAACGCCCCTACAGGCGCGGGTCCGGCCCCTGCACATCGCTTTATCTGCTTTCGGATGTTGCGCAGACCCATTAGGCAGTCTGAACTTGGCAACCTTGGGGTAAAGCATGGCGCAAAAAGCCACCATCTACAAAGTCGAACTGTCTGTCAGTGATATGGATCGCCACTATTATGAAACCCATAAACTGACTGTGGCCAAGCATCCGTCTGAGACGGATGAACGCATGATGGTGCGCGTTTTGGCATTTGCTTTGAACGCCCATGAACAGTTGGAAATGACCAAGGGGCTTTCCTCGGACGATGAGCCTGACATTTGGCAAAAAAGTCTGAGCGGAGAGCTGGAGACGTGGATCACATTGGGTCTTCCCAGCGAAAAGATCGTGCGGCAATCCTGTGGCAAAGCCAAACAGGTGATTATCTATGCCTACGGCGGCAACCCGGCCGAAATGTGGTGGTCGAAAGTCCAAAACAGCACCACCCGGTTCGAAAACCTCTCCGTGGTCAGTTTCACACAGGATGAGACCACCGAATTGGCCAAATTGGCGGATCGCACAATGAAAGTGCAAGTGAATGTGCAAGACGGCGATGTCATGGTCAGTGTGGGTGAAAACATCGTCTACGTGACACCCGTGGCATGGAAAGCCGCTAAGTCTTGAATTCGGACTTCGCCTTGCTTGAGCTTTGGACGTTGCGGTGACAAGGTTTGGCAAAGGGAAACGCGTTGATCAAAATACTGCACACAGCTGATGTCCATCTCGACTCTCCGCTCAAGTCATTGGCTTTGCGAAACCCCGAATTGCGCCAATTGGTCGAAGGGGCGACGCGCACGGCCTTTTCACGGATCGTAGATGTTGCAGTAACGGAATGCGTGGCGGCCCTGCTGATTGCAGGCGATTTGTTCGACGGAAAGCAGCGTAGTGCGCGCACGGCTGCGTTTTTGGTCGGCCAATTGGACCGGTTGCGCACAGCGGGCATCGCCGTGTTCTACATCAAAGGCAATCATGACGCCGAAAACCCGATCACTGGCGGGTTGGAATTGCCGGACAATGTGCATGTTTTCGATGCGCGGGGCGGCAAAGTCCCTTTGGGCGACGATATTTGGGTGCACGGGGTCAGCTTTGCCGATCGTCACGCCCCCGACAGCCTGTTGCCGAAGTTTCCCGAACCCGTGGCACAGGCTGTTAATATTGCGATGATGCACACGTCTTTGGCGGGGGCTGCGGGCCATGATGTGTATGCGCCCTGTGCTCTTGGTGATTTGCTTGCGATGAACTTTGACTATTGGGCTTTGGGGCATGTCCACAAACGACAGGTGCATGCCGAAGCCCCTTGGGTTGTGATGCCGGGTATGCCGCAGGGGCGTGACATCGGAGAGGCCGGGCCAAAATCTGCCAGCCTTTTGACCCTGCAACATGGGGCTATCCGCGTCGAAGCGGTCCGCACCAGCGAAGTGGAATTTGCGCAAAGCGTGGTGGATGCCAGCGATTGCGAAACAGAAGACGAATTGCGCGTCGCCTTGCGGATGCATCTACAGACCGTTGCGCAGAACTGTGACAGCCCCGCTTGTGTTGTGCGATTGACGCTTACGGGTGCGACTGCGCTGCATTGGCAAATATTGCGTGACCAAGACGTTTGGCGCGCACAGATTGATGATATGGCCCGCGACACTGATGTGCTTTGGATCGACAAGGTGGTCTTTGACATTGCGGCACCCGCGACACCCCTGTCGGATGGTCTTCAAAGCGCTGCCAACGCCACGGTCGAGCTGGGCGAAACCATGGGCACAGTGCAGGCGGAACAAGGGTTTATCCACGCAGCACGCGGCGAAATAGACGCGATTTTGGGTGATATGCCCGCTTCTGTGCGTGCGCGGTTGTTGCCGGATGAAGATAGTGCCGATGCGTTGGTTAAGACTGCGGCGTCCAATGGTGCTGCGCGTGTTTTGGCCCGCATGAAAGGGTCGGTGGGCTGATGCGGTTTCGCAAGCTGTCATTGGACCGTTTCGGGCATTTCACCGATCAAAGTTTCGATTTTGGTGCGGTGACGGAAAACCCGGATTTTCATATCATCTATGGCCCCAACGAGGCGGGAAAAACCACAACGATGGAAGGCGCTTTGCGTTTGCTGTACGGGTTTCCCAACAAAGAGGGCTATCAATTCAAGCACCCGCGCAAGAACTTGCAAGTGTCGGGAACAGTGGAAATTGACGGTCAAACCCGTCATTTCACACGTCTACCAAAGAAAAGCGGCGCCCTTGTGGACGAACACGGCAGCGTTTTGCCCGAAGCGGCGCTGTCATCCCATTTGGCGGGGCTGTCCAAAGACGACTACCAGAAATTACTGTGTCTGGACGATGCAACATTGGAAAGCGGCGGTGAGGAAATCACCAAGGCCAGCGGTGACATTGGGCGGTTGTTGTTTTCCGCGGCCGCAGGGGTGTCGGACCTAAGCACGGTGTTGCAGGGCGTGCGTGAAGATGCGGATGCGATCTGGCGCAAACGGACATCCAAGACGCGCGTGGCTGAATTAAAACGCGCATTGACCGAGGTCGAACGTGACATCCGCGATAAAGACGTCTCGGCCAGTGCGTGGAAGGGGTTGAAACGCGAAGTGGCCAGTGCTGTCGAAGACGAAAGCACAGCACGGCAGGCGCGTGACACTTTGCACAAACGATCCGCCCAAGTGTCAGCGATGGGCCGGGCGTTTCCGATCTTGGCTGAAATCGATGCTTTGACACGCGAATTGCAGCCATTTGGGGCATATCCCGAACGGCTTGATTTCAACCCTGAAACGCTGCTGGCGCATATGACAAATGACGCGCAGGCCCGCGCGGACCTAGACCGTCTGACAAAGGAAATCGCCGATATGTCGGCCCGTTTGGACGGGCTTGAGGTGGTCATCGCGTTGGAAGACCTGATCGCTGGTTTGAACGCTTTGGAAGACTTGTCAGCACGCGACCGCACCGCGTCTCAGGACCTGACACGCCGCAGCCAAGAGGTGAAAACGCTGGATGCCGAACTTGAGAAAGTGGCGCGTGACCTTGGCGTTGTAGATGGTGACAAACCAGACACCTTGATCTTGTCACATAGCCAGATCGCACAGTTGAATGATGCGCGCGATGCCGTGGCGCAAGCGGGCAATTATACGCAGGGGCAGGCCCGCGAAGTGACGGCTTTGCAGACGCGACGTGATCAGGCGCAGGCCGCTTTGGACCATGAGACCGCCCAAACGCCGCGCCCGACCGGGATTGGTGAGGTGTTGAGCCGCTACGATGTTGACCATTTGGCGCCAGCCTATGCGTCTGCACTGCAAGCTTTGTCAGCCGCGAAAAGCACGGCGCAAACTTCACTGGATGCATTGGCGATCGGGGCGCTGCATTTCAAACTTCTGCCACCCTGTTCCATCAGTGTGATTAAAGCCCGTGAATGGGCCCGCGAAGCCGCTGAGATTTCGCAAACCCTGCGGGATGAAGATGCCGCGTACCAAAAGCACACGGACGATGTTGCCGCCTATGCGGTCCAGAACGAACAGATCATGCAAAAGGGTGGCGTTGTTACAGATGGCGACGCGCACGCCATGAAAAAGCAGCGTGACCTTGCATGGGATGCACATGCTTCGGCGCTGGATGCGGATACGGCGCAGGCGTTTGTCGCGCAAATGAAGGCTTTTGACGCGGCCCAAGACCACCGGCTTCTTCAGGCGCAAGATTTGGGCCAATTGCGTCAGCTGGCACACTCCAAAGCCGAGGCCCAGACCCGCGCCCAACAGGCGGATGCACGGATGACCGTCGCACGTGCCAAACAAGAGGACATCGAAGACCGGATCGCCAAAGCTGTCGCGGATATCGGTCTGCCACAGATGTCGGCGGATGAGTGGTCTGATTGGGTGGGACGGCACGCTGTTGCCGCACAAGATGCGCGAAAGCTGGACCATCTGGAAGACAGCCATAGCGCTGTTTTGGACCGTGCGGCGGCGTTGGTACGTGATGTGTCCGAACACCTGAGTTTTGAGGACCCTACATTTGAAAGCGCCGTGTCGGCGGCCCGCGCACTGGCAAAGTCAGAAATGCAAACGCAGTCGGCGCTGTCCAAGGCGCAGGAAGGTTTGGCGGTCGTAACGCAGGATTTGGCGGATCGCGAAACCCTGTATGCAACAGCCCTGAAGGTTCAGGAAACGGCCATGAAGGCGTGGGATAGGGCTTTGGTGACACATTTTGGGAACGCCAGCATTGGTCCTGCTTTGATGGCGTCCCTTGATCCGTTGCGTGCGCTGCGTCAGATCGCTGACAAGCGCGATGATGTGGCTGAGCGTGTGACGCGCATGAAAGCGGATCAAACGCAATTTTCGATTGCCGTGAAAGACCTTGCCGAAAAATATGATGTGACCGGGGCAGACACGTCTGCAGCACGGTTCGCAGCGTTGCGGGCTTTTGTGGCGTCATCGCAGACCACGCAAACGCAGGCTGAAACCCTGAAAAGCAGGATTGAAACCGCCAAACAGGATCATAAGGCTGCGCAGCGGTGTCTGGAAGACATCGCCCACCACGTATCGGTTCTAAGTGAGACCTTTCCCGAAGATGCCCCGACACACACCCTGTCCGACCTGCGCCAAACGGCATTAACGGCGCAAAGTGTGATCGAGAAACGTGGCACCTGCGCCAAGCTGGAACGCGATTTGATGGCCGAACTGGAATGTGCGGATATGGATGCGGTGCGCCGGTTGTTATCAAACAGCAGCCCCGCAACCACCCAAGCTGAGGCCGCCACACTTGAAGCCGATCTTGTCACGGCAGAGGCCAGTGTCACCAAAGCGACTGAAATGCGGGTTGGGGCGGAACACGGTCTGGCCCAAGTGACAGGCAACGCGGACATAGCGGTTTTGAACGAACGCAAAGCCACGCTTGAACTGGAACTGGAAGACGCAGCCGTCACATATCTGGAGCTGTCGCTGGGCCATCGACTGGCCGATGAAGCGATCCGTCGCTACCGTGACACCCACCGCAGCGGCATGATGGCCGCCACAGAAAAGTGCTTTGGAATGCTGACGCGGGGCGCTTACACGCGATTGATTGCACAGCCGGAAAAAGACAGGGAAATCCTGTTGGCTGTGGACGCGAATGGTGTGACGAAACAAGCGGCGGAAATGTCGAAAGGCACGCGGTTTCAATTGTATCTTGCCTTGCGGGCGGCCGCACATGAACAGCTGGTTAAAGAAGGAAATTGCCTGCCGTTTTTCTGCGACGACATCTTTGAGACCTTCGACGAGGGCCGCACAAGTGCGGCCTGCCTGGTCATGGAAGACATCGGGCGACGGGGGCAGGCGATTTACCTGACGCATCACCAGCATGTGGTGGATATCGCCCTGAAGGTCTGCAAAGTGCCCCCCACCATTCATAGGATTTGAAGGCCAAAAGCCGCGCCGGATTTACACGCACCTGCACCTTGGTCTCATAGACATTGACACAACGTTTCAGAATAGTGACGATATGAGTGCTACTTTTCGGGAGGATCTATGATGGCATGGTCAAAACCAATCATTCGTGAAATCGAATGCGGTATGGAAATCAACATGTACGGCCCAGATGGCGATCGTGAAGACGATGGCGGCGTACTGTTCTAAGTAAAACGGCGTGCGGGGTTCGCAATGACATTCCGCGCGCATATTCTTGGCGCCGCAGCGGGCGGCGGTCTGCCTCAGTGGAATTGCGGGTGTGAAAACTGCAATCTCGCGCGGGCTGGTAAAATTCCTGCGCAATCCCAATCATCGGTGGCCTTCAGTGCCAACGGTGCAGATTGGGCTGTATTGAACGCATCCCCCGACATCCGCGACCAAATGGCGCGTGCGCAGGTTCTGCACCCGACAGACTTGCGGGTTTCCCCTTTGAAATCGGTGCTTTTGACCAATGGTGATATTGACCATGTTGCGGGTCTTTTGACGCTGCGCGAACAGCAGGCGTTTGCCCTGTTTGCCACGTCCGAAATCCACCGCGTTCTGTCTGATAATCCCATTTTTGACGCGTTGAATCCTAACTTTGTCACCCGTGTGGACATTGCCCTGAACCAGCCGTTTGAACTGGCGCCGGGTCTGACGGCCTGCCTGTTTGCGGTGCCGGGCAAAGTGCCACTGTATCTGGAAGGGGCAAGCGTCCAAACCGATCTGGAAGGCGAACAAACCGTGGGGGTTCATCTTCAGGCACAGGGCAAGAATGTGTTCTACATTCCGGGGTGCTCAACCATGCGGCCCGATCTGAGCGCTCGAATTGAGGGCGCCGATATGGTGATGTTCGACGGCACGCTGTGGCAAGACGATGAAATGGTCGTGGCCGGACTGAGCCAGAAAACGGGGCAGCGCATGGGCCATATGTCAATGTCGGGGCAGGATGGATCAATCGCGGCGTTTGAGAATTTGAACATTGCCCAAAAGGTCTTTGTGCACATGAACAACACAAACCCTGTACTGCGGCCCGGATCGCATCAGCGGACCCAAGCAGAGCAAGCCGGCTGGACCGTTGCACATGATGGATTGGAGCTGGATGTATGACCGCAACACCCGCTGACTTCGAAGCCCGTCTGCGTCAAATCGGTGCGGATCAATATCACGATAAACATCCGTTTCACCACCTTTTGCACAGCGGTGGATGCACCCCGGACCAGGTGCGGGCGTGGGTCATT
Organism: Ascidiaceihabitans sp.; assembly: GCF_039986515.1. NCBI lineage: Bacteria > Pseudomonadati > Pseudomonadota > Alphaproteobacteria > Rhodobacterales > Paracoccaceae > Ascidiaceihabitans > Ascidiaceihabitans sp. Next base: position 180,353 of record NZ_JBDWQO010000018.1, read on the forward strand.
AACCGGTTCTACTATCAGGCCAGCATCCCCGTAAAAGACGCGGCCTTCATGAGCCGTGTAGAAGACCCTGCGCTGCGCCGCGCATGGCGGTCGCGCATCGAAGATCATGATGGCACAGCCGACAATGAAGGCGGCATAATGCGCTGGCTGCGGTTGGCGGACGCCGTGGGGTTGGACCGTGATTATGTTGCCAGCAAGGAAGGCGTGCTGCCTGCAACAAAATTTGCCGTGGACGCTTACGTGCGCTTTGTGCGCGACAAAACCCTGTTGGAAGCTGTTGCTGCGTCTTTGACCGAACTTTTTGCACCCAAAATCCACGCGGCCCGTATCGAAGGTCTGCTGGCCAACTATGCGTTTGCCGACGACAGCAGCCTGTCCTATTTTCGCAATCGTCTCACCGAAGCGCCCAAGGATGTGGCATTTGGCTTAGCTTGGGTTTTGGATCACGCGGATACGGGTGAAAAGCAGGATGCGGCCGCTGCTGCTTTGGTTTTCAAAACCAATGTGTTGTGGGCGCAGCTGGATGCGCTTCATGCGGCTTATGTTACCCCTGCGCGTATCCCGCCGGGGGGATGGCAGCCGGGAACGCATTTGAGGTCGGGCGCCAAATGACAGGGATAACATCCACAACTGTGCCTGCAATTCCGCGCGGTGTGCGCCTGCACGAAGACACTGTGCGCGGGCTTTGGGTGCTTTTGGCCCCCGAACGCACCATCAACCTTGACCCCATCGGTCTGGCGATTTTGCAGCAACTGGATGGCGTCCGGAGCTTTGGCGATGTGGTGCAACGCTTGGCCAATATCTACGATGCCCCTGCCGAACAGATTGAAGGAGATGTGGCAGAGTTTATCACAGGCTTGGCAGATCGCCGCATCCTGGACCTGAACCAATGACACACCCCAGCGCAATTCCCGCCCCGATCGCGATGCTGGCCGAACTGACATATCGCTGTCCTTTGTCGTGCCCCTATTGTTCGAACCCCGTGGAAATGGCCAAAAAGGAAAGTGAGCTGGACACCGCCACTTGGGTGGATGTTTTTGCGCAAGCTGCACGGTTGGGCGTCTTGCAATTGCATTTGTCGGGGGGGGAACCTGCATCGCGGCGTGACTTGATCGAATTGGTGGCGGGCGCACGGGACGCAGGCCTTTACACAAATCTGATCACCTCGGCCATCGGTTTGACGCAGCGGCGTTTAGACCAGTTGGAAGCCGCAGGGCTGGATCATGTGCAACTGTCTTTGCAAGGCACAGACGCGGAAATGGCGGACCATATTGGCGGCTACAAGGGCGGCTTTGATCGCAAAATGCAAGCTGCGGCATGGATCGTTGAGGCTGGCTTTCCCTTGACCCTGAACGCTGTTGTACACCGCCAGAATCTGCACCAGTTGCCGCAGGCCATCGAGATGGCGGTGGCCATGAAAGCGCGACGCATGGAAGTGGCGATTGTGCAGTTTCACGGCTGGGCCATGCTGAACCGCGACGCGATGATGCCAACACGCGAGCAAGCCGCCGAGGCCAGCCACATCGTGGCCGAGGCCCGTGAACGACTGAAGGGTGTGCTGGTGATCGACTATGTTCCGGCAGATTATCACAGCGATTATCCAAAACGCTGCATGGGCGGATGGGGGACAACGGGGCTGAATGTGACCCCCGACGGGCTGGTTTTACCGTGCCATGCGGCCCAAACGATCCCGTCTTTGCGCTTTGACAATGTGCGCGACAAGACATTGTCCGACATTTGGTACACGGGTGCTGCGTTCAATGCCTATCGCGGCGAAGACTGGATGCAGGACCCCTGCAAAAGCTGCGACAGGCGCAAGCTGGATTTTGGCGGGTGCCGGTGTCAGGCCATGGCCATTGCGGGCGATGCCTCTGCCACGGATCCGGTTTGCGTCAAATCCCCGCTGCACGACAAAATGCAAGCCATGGCGCAAGCGTTTTCCGAAGATGATGCAGCCCCGCTGGTGTACCGTAAAAGTCCCTAGATCACCGACACATCGACGCCGTTCTGGCGAAACAATTGCACCAGCAAACCGCGCAACCGGTTTTTGTCGATGGGCTTTGCAATCAGTGGCAAATCCAAAGTCTTGCAGGTTTCGCGCAAGGCTTTTGTGCGTTCGGCTGAAATGATCGCGGCCGGTACGGGACCATAGCGGCGCGTTGCTTCGGTGTAAAAATCAGTGCCGTTCAGGCCCGTCCCCAGTTGGAAATCAACCAGAAATGCATCTGGGACCAATTGGATTTCAGTCAAGATACCAAAGGCTTCTTCTGCGCTGTGAGCATGAATGACCGTGGGGCCAAAGCTTTCGATCATTGCACTGATGGCTGTTGCCAATTGCGGGTTGTCTTCGACCAACATCACCAACCGGTCTGACAAGGATTGCGGGACGATGTCCTGTTTCTTTTGCTGGTCGGTGTCATAGAAAATGTCATGGCGCACGGGCACGTTCAGCGAAAAGCAACTGCCGACGCCGGGCTCTGACCAAAGGCTAAGGGTATGATCGAGGCCCTTACAAGCGCGTTCGACAATCGAAAGCCCCAAGCCTAACCCTGTGTCCGCGTTGTTGGGAGATAGGCGTTCGAATTCGCGAAAAATCACTTGCTGGTCGGCATGTGCGATGCCGCGTCCCGTGTCCCAGACCTCGATACGCGCCAATTGACCGACGCGGCGCACGCCCACCAACACACGGCCTTTGTCGGTGTAGCGGATGGCGTTGGTCAGCAGGTTCTGGACGATGCGGCGCAGATACCCCGGATCGCTTTCCACGGTCAGGTCACAATCCACCACCTTCAACTCGATGCCCTTTTGCTGTGCGATGGGCATCAATTCGTTGCGCAAGGGGACAAAAACGTCTGACAAGCGCAGCGGTTGCACTTCGAAAACGGCTTTACCTGCATCCAGTTTGGAAATGTCCAAAAGGGCTGCGATGAATTGTTCAACGCTGCTGAGGGCCATTTCGGCTTTGTCCAAGATTGCACGGGCGTCTTCGGGGTTGTTTTGCTCAGACAGCGATGAGACGAACAGCTTTGCCGCGGATAGGGGTTGTAGCAAATCATGGCTGGCTGCGGCGACAAAACGCGATTTTGACGCGTTTGCGCGTTCGGCTTCAGCCAAGGCAAGTCCCAATTCCCGCGTGCGGTCTTCGACACGTTGTTCGAGGATTTCGTTCAATTCATATAAGGTGCGTGCCGCGGCACGTTCTGCGGTGACATCTGTAAAGCTGATCACAAACCCTTTGTCGGGCATTTCTTGTGCAAAAACACTGTATGTTTGTGCCGATCCGCGGTGAACTTCAAAGATGATGGGATCGCGACGGCTGGTGCGATTGGCCCATTGGCGCAGATGTTCTGCGTCCAACGATGCGTCAAAAACCAATTCGTCTTTAAGCCAATCCAGCAAGATCCCGAAACTCATCCTGAGGGCGGCTGTGTTGGGTGAGGATGCAAGCAAGCTGTCCATGCGCGAATTCCAACCCATCAACATCTGGTCGTTGTTGAAGATGCACACACCCTGATTGAGGTGATCGAGGGTGGCTTGCAATATTTCGGCCTGTTTGTCGCGTTCCTGACGTTCGCGGCGAATGATCGATGTGACGTCGGTTTGCAAAATGACGGTGCCGCCTTGCGATGTGCGATGTTCGCTGACTTGCAACCAGCGATCCCATTTCAGGCGCACGTTGAACACCACGTGATCGTCGCGGTGTCGTGCCATGCGTTTGGCAACCCAATCGGCAGGGGTTTGATCGTCTGGCAGCGCCAAAACGCGGCTTTCAGAGATCAGTTTCACGTAATTTTCGAAGGACAAACCGCCCACCAAAAGTCCCGCAATGTCGGTCAAATCACGACAAAATCGGCTGTTGGACAGAACCAGCCCTTCATTTTGTTCAAACAGCGCAAAGCCTTCGTTGATGGTTTCAATGGCTTCGGTCAGGTTTGAACGGGCTTTTTCGGTTTCGCTGTTGGCGACTTCCAAACGGGTGTTGGAATCCTGCAATAGATCCAGTGCGCGTTCCAGATCCTGCGTGCGTTCGCGTACTTCGGTTTCCAGCAATGCGGCCCGTTCAAATTGCTGATAGGCAAATCCGGATTGTTCATTTTTCTGCTCGACCCTGCGCATCAGGGACTGCGTGATTTGAAGCAGTTTCTCGTTTTGACGTTCCAGACTGTCGGCAGGGTTGATCAATGACATCGACAAACACCGCTATTCTTCGCTGGGGTAGATGGCCACACCGGTCATGGTGTGATTGACATGTAACGGGCCGATTTGCTCACCATAGGTCGAGAACCCCGTCACATTATGCGCAGACAGAACGGAGGACACATCGCGGGCCGTTTGGGTTTGTTCGGCTTCTATGCGCCGCAAGACGCAGTCACAGCCCACGATATGGGCAGGGGGGCCGTCTTGCGCCAATTCGGTCATTTTGTTTTGCAGATGTTCGACCATGTTCTGAGGAGACGCCATCGTCAGCACCATGCCTTCGTCGATGGCAGAGAAGAACACCAGTTCGCCGGCGTCGTTGACGTGTTGAATGGCGCGGACGTGATGGGCACCACCGATGCGCACGACCACGGGGTGTGAGGCAAAGGTGAAGCGGTCCAATTGTTCGGGGTCTTTCCCCACGATCCTAGCATATTCGCGCCCGGCGGGTTCTGCGTTGATCGTTTTGACAATGCGCCGGTCTGGGTCCGCTTGGGTCACAACCATTTGCTGTTCTGATGGCACAAGGTGATCCAGACTGAACACGCGCGTGCGAAAACGGCTGCGCACCAGCGTCAAAACGGCGGCTGTGGCCATGACTTTGCCGTTCAACGCCACCAATGTGTGCCCAAAATCGGTGCCATCACCGGCAGAGCCACCAAAGATCGGCATGTCACGCAAGGCAGGTGAAATCGTGGCCGTCAACGTGTCTTCAGCCAAAGACAATCCGTCCACCACCAGAAAGGCAAAGCTGTGTTTCATCTTGGGGTTTTGATCCTGAAGCTGAATGCGTTCCAACGCAATCCGGTCAATCAGGGGCAGGGGATTTAGATCATCCACATGTTCAATGGCCAAAGATGTGCTGGCAAAGCCAGAAGCGGGAAAACCGATGGCGATGATTTGACCGTCATCATAGCCCGCCGCACCGATTTCGCCCGCTGTGGTGCAGGCCACGACATCTGTGCCTGCAAACAGCCTTTGGGCTTGATCCACGACGCTTTGAAAATCCGCGCGCGGCGAAATGAACAGGGACAGAAAGCTTAAAGGTTCTGCGCCAAAGTCTTTGCGGATCTGGGCGACGGGCGATGTGTCCGCCCATGACACTTGGGTGGTCAACAGGACTGGTGACGCATCAGCGCCGTGGCCTGTGACGGGGCTATCCTCGTCAACAGTTGTTTGCATTTTTGAAGTTCTCCCTAAGGGAGAGGATATTGCGGTTACTCTGGATTTGGCAAGGCACTTGCAAAGCGTGCATCCTGCGCCACCAAAACAGCCTGCGTGCGGCTTTGTACGCCCAGTTTGCGCATGATGGCTGTGACATGCGCCTTCACGGTGGTTTCAGCGATGGTCAGGTCATAGGCGATCTGTTTGTTCAGCTTGCCTTCGCAGATCAGTTCCAGAATACGCGCTTGCTGATTGGTCAGCGACGACAGGCGTGTGACCGTTTCGTCGCGTTCGGATGGACCAGAGCTTTCGACGTAGCCCGCAGGCTTGTAGATTTCGCCACGCTCGATTTGTTCTATGGCGTCTTTGAACACCGCACGCGGGCTGTGCTTTGGCACGAATCCCGCAGCGCCTGCAACGATTGCGCCGCTGATGATGGAATTGTCCGTCATTGAGGATACGATGATAACAGGCGTCTTTTCCGCATGGCGCTTGAGGCGGATCAACCCATCCAAACCGTTCACATCTGGCAGGTTCAGGTCCAAAATAACCAAGGCCGGCGGTGCAACGTCTTCCAAAGTGGCCAAAGCGTTTTCAAGGCAATCGGCGGTTTTGATCTGGGTAAAGCCAGTCACCGATTTCAACGTCAATTCCAGCGCATCACAAAACAGCGGGTGGTCGTCGATCACAAGCGCCCATCCTTGCGGCGTCGCGGTTGCGGTATTGTCAGCAGAGGCTGTGTCAAATGAGATCATATGAAAATGATACCCTGTCAGGCCCGCTCAGGTCACTTGCCAAAAGGTCTTAGACATAAAAAAACGCACCCCGGTTGTCCGGGATGCGTGTGGTGTTTGATGCGGCTGGCTTAGTTGGATGCAAGCTGCTTGGGCAGGCGGAATGTCCAAAGCAAACCGCCCTGGTTCAGGTAATTGACCTTTTTGGCCACTTCACCGCCCCAAAGCGGCACAGCACCACCCCAACCGGAAATCACGGTCAGATACTGTTCCCCGTCCTGTTCCCATGTCACGGGCTGGCCGATTACGCCGGACCCTGTCTGGAAGGACCAAAGCTGTTCGCCGGTTTCATCGTCAAAGGCGATGAATTCGCCCTCGGGTGTGCCTGTGAACACAAGTCCACCCGCCGTGGTCATCACGCCGCCCCAAAGTGGTGCGTTGTTTTTGAATTCCCACTTCAACTCGCCCGTGTCAGGGTCGATGGCTTTCAAGCTGCCGATGTGGTCATCGTAGTTCGGCTTGATGGTGAAGCCCGACCCAAGGTAGGCGGCGCCTTTCTTGTAGGAGATCGGCTCGTTCCAGATGTCCATGCCCCATTCGTTGGACGGCACATAGAACAGGCCTGTTTTAGGGCTGTGCGCCATCGGCATCCAGTTTTTACCACCCAGGAAGGACGGCGAGGAAAAGACAACTTCGCCTTTCTTGCCATCGGCAGAGTCCGCAGGATTGCCGGGGCGGTTGCCTTCGTTAAAGATCGGACGACCCGTGTCATCGATCCCTTCGGCCCATGTGATGTCCTTCACGAAAGGCACCGCTGACACGAATTTCCCGTCTTCACGGTTCAAAACGTAAAAGAACCCGTTGCGGTCGGCTGTGGCAAAACGCTTGTTGCCCGAGCGATCGGTATAGGCGACCACTTCGTTCACACCGTCATAATCCCAGCCTTCGCGCGGCGTGGTTTGGTAGTGCCATTTGATTTCACCCGTTGCCGGATCAATGCCGATACGGCTGGCGGCATACAGGTTGTCACCGGTGTTTCCATCCGTTGGAGACCCTGCATCACGCAAGTGGCTGTTCCATGGGGCAGGGTTGCCTGTGCCAAACACCAGCGTGTCTGTGTCGGCATCATAAGAACCGCCCAACCATGTGGCACCGCCACCGGTTTTCCACATATCGCCAGGCCATGTGGCGTTCAGTGTGCCTGTCATGGTGCTTTCTTCGCCGTTCAGCGTGCCCATGTGGCCTTCGATCACGGGGCGCGTCCAAACGACATCGCCTGTTTCGGCGCTGCGGGCTTGCACTTCGCCAACGATGCCAAATTCACCGCCGGAGTTGCCTGTGATGATAAGGCCGTCCACGATCAAAGGGGCCGCCGTATAGCTGTAGCCCGCCTTGTAGTCGGCGATCTTTTTGTTCCAAACCACATCGCCTGTTTTCTGGTTCAAGGCCACGATACGTGCGTCCAGTGTGCCAAAGTAGATGTTGTCGCCGAAGATGGCAGCGCCACGATTCACCACGTCGCAGCATGGCAAAATGCCTTCAGGCAGGCGGGCATCATATTGCCAAAGCTCTTTGCCTGTCATGACGTCGATGGCGTACATGCGGCTGTATGACCCTGTGATATACATCACACCATCATGGACGATGGGTTGTGTTTCCTGACCGCGTTGCTTTTCGCCGCCAAGGCTGAAGGCCCAGGCCGGTTGCAGGTTTTTGACGTTGTCCTTGTTCAGGATGTCCAATGGGGAATGGCGTTGCAGGTGCCGCCCCATGCCATTTGTCAGAACGCTGTCTGTGGTGGCTGTGTCGTTGGCAAGCATCTCTTCTGTGACGCCAGCGGCATGTGCGCTTGTAAAGCCTGCGACCGTCATTATCCCGACCGTCGCTGCAATGATAAACCTGTTCATTGTGTCTAGTTCCTCCCTATGCCCTTGTGACGGGCGTATCTCAAAAAGGCCGCGCACGAACGGATCTGGCGCATTTAGCCTTGGGAGCAGTATTCGCTCAAAGCATGTCTGCGGGTATTGAACAATGGTCGTAAGGTCCTAGGCCCAAGACCCATTAAGATTAATGGGTCCTGAGCCTAAAGGCCTGTAGATATAGCAGTGCCACCTTAGTCGCACTGCGCCGTCGTCGATTGTGCGGTAGCATCTGCGATCGGGGGTGCGTCATGAAATCCGGCATTTTTCTTGGTCTTTGCTGTTTGGCGCCTATGGCGCAGGCCGAAACAAAATCTGTCTACCTAGAGGACATCGCAGGTGCGCGTATTCAGATTGCGTCTGTCGATGTCGCTGCGACCGGCGACTACAAGATCACAATGTCAGATGCCCCGTTTACGGATCATTTCTTGTCGATGCGTCCGTTCAGATGTTTGCAGGGGCCCGCCAAACACTGGTGCTTTGTGCCGTATCCGTATGAGATAGAACGCAATATTTCAGACGATCTGACCGATCTGGAATATGATTTCCTTTTTGTCTGGAAGGGGGCGACCGACTACGGGATCAACATGTGGAACGGGGTCTACTACAAGATGCAACAGGTCGAAGGGCGCGTGTCAGGCACGTTGCACGAAATGGACATGGACATTTTGTCTGCCCCGCCAGCGACGGGCGATTTGCGTCCGGTGGCAGAAAAACACCTGCACGAAAGCGATCCTGAAAGCCATTGGCTGCCACGCCTGGTGATCGAATGACCGGCGGGCGCCACTGTGTCGGGGGACATGTGCTATGGGCTTGAGACCGGTTTTGATGGCTTTGGCTGCGTTTTTTTTGTCAACGACCGTTTGGGCCGGTGAAAAGACGCTAAAGATTGCGGTGCTGAAATTTGGCACGGTGAACTGGGAACTGGATACCATCATCCACAACGGTTTTGACACACGCCATGGGCTTCGTTTGCAAGTGCAGGGCATGGCCGGTGGTGCAGCGGCCAAAGTGGCATTTCAGGGCGGACAGGCTGATGTGATCGTATCGGATTGGCTTTGGGTTGCGCGGCAACGCGCTGCGGGCAAGGATTATGTCTTTTTCCCTTATTCCAAAGCGGTCGGGGGCTTGCTTGTCGGGGCCGATGACACGGCGCAGACGCTGGCGGATCTGGACGGCGCAAAGATCGGCATCGCAGGTGGCCCATTGGACAAAAGCTGGCTGATCTTTCAAGCCTATGCGGCGAAGGTTGCAGGCGTCGACCTGAAATCCGCAACGCAGCAAGTCTACGGCGCACCGCCTTTGATTTTCAAAGCGGCGCTTGATGGGGACGTGGATGCGGTCATCAACTATTGGCACTTCAGTGCAAAAATGGAGGCATCCGGCCTGCGCAAACTGCTAGACGTTTCAGACGCGGCGCGGGCATTGGGATTGGATCCGGACACGCCGCTATTGGGCTATGTTATCAAAGGGGATTTGTTGCGCGAAGATCCCGAAGTGGTGCAAGGATTGGTGGCCGCGTCACGGGCCGCAAAGTCTGTTCTGGCGCAAGACGATGCGGCTTGGGAACGATTGCGCCCGATGATGAACGCGAAATCGGAAGCCGCGTTTTTGGCGCTGAAACAGGGGTTTCGGGCAGGTATTCCAAGCGAAGCGCCGGTGGATGAAGCCGCTGCGGATCGCATGGTGCAAGTGCTTGTTGCGGCGGGCGGGGCAAAACTATTGGGGGATGCCACCCGTTTGCCTGCTGGCACTTTTTTGCAGATGTATCCGTAAGGTGTCTGATGCGGTTCTGAACCTGCGCCTAAAGCGTTTTGATGTCGAAAACAGCGCCATTCTGGCGGGCATTGATCTGAGGCTTGACGACACGGACACTTTGGCGTTGGTTGGCCCGTCAGGGGTGGGTAAAACGACGCTTTTGCGCATCATTGCGGGGCTAGAGACGGGGTTTGATGGGCAATGTGACGTGCGTGGCCGCGTTGGAATGGTGTTTCAAGAACCCACATTGTTGCCGTGGCGCAGTTTGCGCGACAACATTGCCATTCCCACGGGCATACCCGATGCGCAGGCCATGCACGCATTGGAGGAGGTCGGTCTGGACACCCGCGCCGCGGCCTTTCCCAACCAACTGTCGCTTGGGCAACAGCGGCGCTTGGCGTTGGCGCGGGCTTTTGCGTTGCAACCTGATCTGCTGCTTCTGGATGAACCTTTTGTATCTCTGGATGCCGGTTTGGCGGACGATATGATGACGCTTTTTGCGAAAATGAAGGCCGCCCGCCGCGTCGCCACGATCCTTGTGACCCATGTGGACACCGAGGTGCAGCGGCTTGCGGATCGCTGTGTGCGTCTGGGCGGGTCGCCTGCCTGCATCATAGAAGACACCAAAACACCAGTTGCGGGTACAATTTGAGGGCTGGACGCCCCTTTGCGCTATGGTATCAGGCGGTATTCCGTCTTCATCTTTGACATAGAAAGCCGATCCTATGACTGCCAAGCCCCGCATTGTTTTGTCCAGCGACCACGCAGATATCGAACTGCGTAAAACGATCGCCTCACATGTGGCCGATCTGGGGTGGGACGTTGTGGATATCGGCCCGATGACCTCGGAAAGCACACATTACCCTATTCACGGCCAAGCGGCTGCGACGCGCGTGGCGTCTGGTGATTGCCAGTTGGGCATCCTTTTGTGTGGCACAGGCCAAGGCATCATGATGGCGGCCAACAAAGTCAAAGGCATCCGGTGTGGTGTGTGTTCCGATACATTTTCCGCGCGGATGATCCGCGAACACAACAACGCAAACATGCTGTCCATGGGCGCGCGTGTCGTCGGCGAAGGCTTGGCGCTGGACATTGTGGACGCGTTTTTAAACGCCAACTTCGAGGGCGGACGTCACGCCACCCGCGTGGACATGATCGAAGCGGACTAGCGGCGCTTTCCCAAGCCGGTGCGTGCCGGATTGTAGCCCCAAAGGGCTGCAATCGTGAACACAGCTGTGGCCAAAAGCGCCCATATCAACGCGGCGCCATTGAAGTCCAGGTACAACGCGAACCGGATCAGCTCAACGGCATGTGTGAAGGGGTTCAAGGCGCAAATACTGTGCAAAAATTCTGAACTTTCGGCCATTTTCCACAACGGATAAAGCGCTGAGGATAGAAAAAACATCGGGAAGATCACAAAGTTCATCACCCCTGCAAAGTTTTCCAACTGTTTGATAAAGCTGGACAACAACAACCCCAATGCCCCCAACATAACACCCGCTACGATCAGCGCGGGCAACGCCGCAAGATAACCTAAAGCGGGCATCGTGATCCCGAACGCGGCGGCAATTGCCAAAAAGGTATAGACTTGCAAAACGGAAATCGCAGTCGATCCGATCAGCTTGCAAAACAACACCCACCAACGCGGCAAGGGGCTGGTCAACAGCAGCTTCATCGACCCCATTTCGCGGTCATACACAAGGCTTAGGGATGATTGCATCCCGTTGAACAGCATGATCATTCCGCAAAGGCCGGGCACGATGTAGGTCTCGTAGGTGATGTAGGTCTGGTAGGGGGGAATGATGCTTAAACCCAGTGCTGCGCGAAAGCCCGCGGCAAAGACCAAAAGCCAGACCAGCGGGCGCACAAGGGCTGCGACAAAGCGTTCGCGTTGGTGGATGAAACGCAGCGCTTCGCGTTTGACGATAGCAATAAGGGATGTGGCATAAGGGCTCATGCGGGGATCGCCGTGCGTTGCAAAAACACGTCTTGCAGCGGTGCGCCATCGCAGATGTCGGCAGCGGTGCCTTCAGCCAATACCTGTGCTTGGTGCAAGATCACCAAATGGTCTGTCGGGGCAACCTCATCGGTCAGATGGGTCGCCCAAAGCACTGTGGTGCCCGCATCGGCAAGGGCGTGTACGTGATCGGTTATCGCGGCACGCGCGGCTGCATCCAGGCCCACGGTTGGCTCGTCCAATAGCAAAACGGCAGGATCATGGATCAAAGCGCGCGCGATTTCCGCCCGCCGCCTGTGGCCGCCGTTCAGGGCGCGGGCCTTTTCGTGGCTGCGCTCCAGCATGTGCAGTTTGTCCAGTGCAGCGTCAATGCGACGGGCCGCGTTGCGTCCTGAAAGGCCGTGTAATGCCGCAAAATAGGACAAATTTTGGCGCACCGTCAGATCAAGGTCCAGCGTGGTTTGTTGAAACACAATTCCCAACTGCGCCAAAGCTTTGCGCGGGTCGGCTGCCAGATCATGTCCGGCCACAGATATGGTGCCGTCCGGCGTGGTCAACAGCCGTGTAAGGCACGAAAACAACGTGGATTTACCAGCACCATTGGGGCCAAGCAACGCACAGAACCGGCCCTGATCCACATCAAACGATACTGTGTTCAGGGCCTGTTTCGGGCCATAGGAAAAGCTAAGGTCGCGGACCCGAAGCCCGTTCATTCTATGGTAATCTCGATGCGTTGGGTTTCGCCTGTGGTGCCGGGAATTTTCATGTAATACCGCCCCGGTTTAATGGCCAGAAACCCGATCTCCATCTCGCCCGCTTCGTCAAATTCGACGCTGTCCAGACCAAGAGGTCGAATTTCGAGACCTTCGATGACGATCTCGTCGATCCAGATGGCGCGGAAAAACTCTGGTCCGACCAAAGCCAGTTCTTGTGACCCGTCACCGACAATCTCGAATTCGTAGTAGGTGCCGGATTTCAACGTCCAGGGGCCTTGCGCGATCGGCTCGCCTGCAGACAGGGTAATCGGCGGCAGGTCTTCTTTGTTTTTGCCCGACAAGACGCCCGCAGCGCCGAAGCCGTCAGCCAATAGGGGCGATGCGCCCAAAGCGAGCATGGCGGCGCAAGTTGTCAGGTATTTCGAAAAGCGAAGGGACATGTGTTTACCTCATTTGCAGCGTTACGGACGAAATGCAGCGCCCCAAGGGAAGCGCCCGACTTTTATGGATTTTAGAGCTTTGCGTGAGGCCACGTCGATCACAGTGACGTCACTCGAAACACCGTTGGTGGTGAAAAGTTGTGATTTGTCGGCGTTGAACGCCATGTGCCAGACGCGGCGCCCCACAAGGATGTAATCTTCGACCTCGTAGGTTTCTGCATTCACAACAGCGATGTGGTTGGAAGGCCCCAACGCCACAAACGCGTGTGTGTCACCTGTTGTAAATTCAAATCCCACCGGTTGCACGCGGTCTGGATGCACGCCTTGAACCTCAAAGCTGATCTTGGCCGTTTCCGTCTGTGTGGCCGTGTCAAACACCGTCAATGTGCCGCCGATTTCCGAACTGACCCACATCTGAGTGCCGTCTTTTGCAAACTCGGCGTGGCGAGGGCGGCTGTCGACCAACGTGTTGGCAAACAGGTCTTGGGTTTCGGTATCGATCCAATGGGCCATATTCGTGGTCTCGGATGTGGTGATGGCGATTTTGCCGTCGGGCGACACCGCCATGCCTTCGGGTTCCACGCCCACATCGATTTGTGCCACCACTTTGCGGGTTTGTGTGTTGACCACGGTTGTGATCGCGTCGTCTTCGTTGGCGATGTACAAATGGGTGTCGTCGGGGTGCAGAACGAATTGTTCGGGGTCTTCACCGGATGGTAAATCGAACAGGATTTCGCCCGTTTCCGGGTCCATTACCTGTACCGCATCGCTGTCAGAGGCACAGATGTAGACGCGGCTGAAATCTTTGGAAAAGGTGATGCCACGCGGGCGTTCGCCTGTGGCGTAAGTGTTGATAACCTCAAGCGTTTCCGTGTCGATCACGGACACAGTGTCATCTTTTTCGTTGGTGACCCAGATTTCGCCCGACCATGCGGTTGTCGCGGTCAGGGTCAAGACACAAAGGGCGGCGCTGCTGCGCAAAAGGGATGTCATTGGAAGGCCTCACAGTTGCTTTCGGGGCGGTCGATGCCAAGGGTATCAAGTTCATTCACCTGATGCAGAAACCCCTCTAACGGGGCTTGCGCCACCAGTGCGCGGGGGTGGGCGATGGCAATGGGCTGGCGCAATTGCCCGTTCCATGCGCGGTAGGTCAGGGGGCGGCCTTTAAATCCTGCCAGCTCAAAAGCTTCGGACATCACATAGGCCCGCAAGGTTCCGACGTCCGTGGCATTGGTGCGTGTCACGGCCTCTCCTAAGGTGCGCATAGCGGCCCATGCGGCATAGTCGTGGCTGTTCATTTTGCGACCGTGTTCGTCTGCGAAACGGCTTTGCAATTGTGCAGCGCCCCATTGTTCGATCACCGGCGACCAGGTTTGTGCCGACAAGCCTTCGGACCCCACCACGGGTCGGGCTTGCCATGTGTTGTAAAGGACGTAGCGCCCAAAATCATGAACCTCATCAGCCAGAACAAGGGCGTCATAGTCCCCAAAACCTTGGGTAAACAGCGGAATTTCCTGCGATGCCGTGCGTCGCATATCGGCATCAGCGTCCCATGTTTTTTCATCCGAAAGTTTCAGGCCGAACTTTGTGAGCGACGCCCGCATGGCGTCGGCATAGGCGATGTCTTCGGGGTATGTGCCTGCAATCATCACAAGATCGGTCCAGCGTTTCTGAACCAGAACCTGCGCCAAAGCATCGGTGCGCATCGCGTGTGACGGTATGCTGTGCAGCAGGTTTGCACGGCAGTTGTCATCGCGCAAATCCACATCAGACGCAGATGTGTTGAACAACAAAGCATCTTGCGCTTGCGGCAGATCTGCAATGGCCAGCAGAACGTCGGCAGGGGCGTCCAAAATCAGATACGATGACGCCTTTAGCATGTCTTGTGCGACAGCTAGCGGATCACCGGATACATCAACCGTTTGGTGATCCAATGTATAGGTTTGGCCCAGGAATTTACCCGTTGTCAGATTGTCGCTTAGGCCAGTTTGTGCCCCTGCCAGTCCTGAGGTGTCGGGCACAGGATCCAGATTGGACAACGTCGCAGGTTGCGGTGTTGTCACGCGCAATAGTCCCACGCCGAGTGTCACATCTGACAGAGCCGGTTGTGCTGTCGCAACCACCATCAAGAAACCGAACACTCTTAGCATTTCAATGCCTCCCACGCTTCAGGCTAACAATGCCATTGAACCCAGTCGAATGATACTTTGGTCTTGGCATGTTTGGACCACAACCAAAGTCCAATACGCATCAACGCGGCGCTGCTCTAAACAAAACAAAAGGCGGCATCGTCGAGGGAGGATCGTTATGCGTACAGTGACACTTAAAGGGATTTTGACAGGGGGCTTTGTGTTTGCCTCAAGCGTGCTGGTGATGGCACATGGCGATGTGAACCCGCAGCCTGTGGACACGGCAGGATTGCCGGAGACGGGTGACGAATGGCTCACGGAAAACCCGTACCGCGCGGAGGCTGCAGGCGAAGATGTGTGGTTCAAAGCCATCGAGATCGGCGCGTCAGGGTACAATCAGAACTGCGCCCGGTGCCATGGCCTTGAGGTTGTCTCGGGGGGGCTAGCGCCTGATCTGCGTTTTCTTGAGGCTGAAGAATACGGTGACGAATGGTATGTGGAACGCTTCCGCGTGGGATACACCCAAAACGGCACCACCAAGATGCCTGCATTTGGTGAATTGCTGGGTCAGGACGCGGCTTGGGCCATTCGCACCTATATCGAAACGCGCCCCGACGGGGACGCTATGGAAGATGTCGCGGAAGAGTTGAAAACGATGCGTGACCAGCTTGCGGGCTATGCAGAAGACGCCACAGGTGCAGATCCGGATGCACTGAAAGCGCGGCTTGGCGAAATCGCGTCCGGCATCGAAACCTTGTCGGGGGCGCCTGTTGCGGATTCCGTGGCCTTTCGGGCGGCGAACTTGATTGATGGGACACCTGCATCCTATAAATCCGCATCAGAAACCCTGACAATTGGATTGTCGGCCACTCAGTAGGAACAAATCGCTGCGTACACTGCTTTTAACGACCACTTTTGCTGTTGGGGTTTTGTTGTCAGGGCAGGCCCGGGCGGCTGATCCCTGCGCCGATCATATCCCGCAACCCAAACCGCAAAATACGGGGCGCGATGTTGTCGGTCAGGACATGGATGCCATTCAGGATCAAGGGCACATGTTGTTTGCGGTTTATGAAAATTTCCCGCCCTATTCGTGGCAAGAGGGCGGGCAGCCGCGCGGCGTGGATATCGACATCGCACGCATCATTGCACAGGACCTTGGCGTTGAGGCACGTTTCAATTTTGTGGCGTCAGGCGAAAATCTGGAAGCGGACTTGCGCAACAACATCTGGAAAGGCGCGCTGATCGGGGGACGCATATCCAATGTGATGATGCGGGTGCCATATGACAGCGCGTTTAAATGCAAGGTCGAACAAGTTGTGTTTACGGGCCAATACGGCGCGGAAAGCATTGCCATAGCCTATGACAAGGCAAGCTATCCGGATGAAAAGCCGGTGCCTGCCTATTTCCGGTTTGATGCTGTGGCTGTCGAAAACGATTCCATTTCGGACTTTTATCTGTCGTCCTTTGCCGGTGGCCAGTTGGCGGGAAAGATGCAGCGATTTCCTGACATGACTGCTGCAATGGCCGCCTTGCGCGACGGGCAAACCAAGGCGGCTATGGGGCCATTGGCACAGCTGGAACACGGTTTGGGCGATACAGCCGCCGTGCACCAGCCCCCCTTGGCCGGTTTTGCCGTCAGCAAATGGACGTTGGGTGTGGCTGTGAATTTCAGCTACAGGCCACTGTCCTATGCCGTGGATGATGCCATCAACTATGCGCTGCAAGACGGGCGCATTGGTGAGATTTACCAAAGTTACGGGCTGACGTTTCAGCAACCGGAACGCTAGAACCAGACCTTTGTATTACACATTTGGTCCAATGGCCGTGCTTTAATATGGCATGGTATTGGGTGTGTGGAACAGCAAAGGGACACCGATATGAAACTCAGCGACAGCCGTACCATTCACGCAGATGCCGAAACGGTTTGGGCCGCTTTGTTGGATGCTGATGTTTTGAAGGCCTGCGTTCCGGGCTGTACCGAAATGAGGGGGTCCGCCGAAGACGGGTTTGAAGCCACCGTTGTGCAAAAAGTTGGTCCTGTGAAGGCGACATTCAAAGGTGTGGTGACAATCAGCGATCAGGACGCGCCGTCAAAAATGACGATTTCTGGCGAAGGCAAAGGCGGGGCCGCGGGCTTTGCCAAAGGTGGCGCCGATGTGCGTCTTGAGGCGCACGGCCCGACCACAACGCTGCACTATGACGTAGAGGCCAAAGTGGGCGGCAAACTCGCCCAATTGGGCAGCCGCATTATTGACGGTTTTGCCAAGAAAATGGCCGATCAGTTCTTTACCAATTTTTCCGACGTTGTGGGCGGACCTTCAGCGGATGACGCAGGCGACACTATCGCGTCTGAAGACCTATCTGACGGCGGCGATGCGCCTAAGAAAAAAGGCTGGTTGAAGGGGCTTATTGGCTAGGGTCCAACCCTGGTTTTGTGTCGCGTGACCGTTCAAAGGGTTGTCAGATTGCCGTCATGATCCACCACGGTGATACGGGTTGTTTGCGCACGTTTGTGTATGTCTTCGATCTGATCTCGCGTCGCCAACACCATCGCCGTGGACAGGCTGTCAGCCAGCGTCGCAGTGGGGGCTTCTACCGTCACCGTTGACCATCTTGGGGCGGCGTTCGGGTGCATAATATGGCTGCGTTCCCCAACGCGGGTGGCGGCAGGGCTTGAGGTCGCGATCGCGCCGGACGTTAAGGTTCGGTGGCCCAAATGTCCGTGGTGTGGGTCTTGCAATCCAATCGTCCATGGGCCACCGACGCTTCGGTATTCCCCAATGTTCACAAGCGTTTCGGACAATCCCAAGGCCACCAACATGTCTGTGACACGGTCAGTGGCATAGCCCTGTGCGATCCCGTTGAAGGTCAGCGCCTGTCTGTGACCAAGCTGAATGTGGTTTGCATCAAAACGCACCCGGGACCACCCGACATGGCCATTCGCATCGTCCATTGCCGCGCCCGAAGCCTGCGCGGCCCATAGCGGTTGCACAGTTGGATCAAACAATCCGTTCGTCACCGTATGCGCAAGGTCTGCGGCCTGCATCAGATCGTGAAACGCAGGGTCAGGGGCGTGCAACTGCCCTGTTGTGTTCAACACGACCAGCGCTGAACCGGGATCATACAGACTGAACAAGGCCTCTGTTTGTATGATGAGTTGTCGGGCCTTGTCCAAAGCGGCTTTCGCTTGGGCGCGGGGGCCGCGAAACTGCAAAGATACCTCTGCTCCAAAGGCCCAACCCTGCCAACTGTGGGTATGTGCGGTGGCAGGGGACGCCGCGAACGCGGCCGAGATGGTCAAAAAGCGGCGTCGGTTCATCTTCATTTTGCAGCCATTCCCAATTTGCGCCCTTTGGCCGCCAAAATCAGCGGCACACATTGCGCTTGATCATCGTGGATCGTCACGCAATCGAGGCATTGAAAGCATTCGGAATACTGGATTTCACCGGTTTTCTTGATGGCGCCGTAGTTGCATTTTACTTTGCATAATTGGCACGGCGACCCGCATTCAGCGCGACGTTCTATCCATTTGCGCCCACGCAGCACCCCACCAATGGCCATGACGGCCCCCAACGGGCAGACGTAGCGGCAAAACCCCTTAAACAAGACCATGGACAGCAACAACAACCCCACGGCGTAGGCGACATAGTACCATTCGCGGATGAAGAAGGTGGTTATGGCGGTTTTGAAGGGCTCGACCTCGATGGCTTTGTCCAAGCGTGCGGGGGCTGTCAAAAGCATCAAAACCAAAGCGGCCAACACGATGTATTTCAACCATTTCAGCCGGTTGTCCCATTCCGCTGACGGTTCAATTTGTGGCAGGCGCAAAAGGCGGCCAATGTGGTGGGCAAATTCCTGTAACGCGCCGAAAGGACATAGCCACCCGCAAAACAACCCGCGCCCCCAAAGCACGAACCCAACGATTGTCACGCCCCAGATGGCCAGCGAAAACGGATCATAGAGCAAAAAGGAATAGGACCCGCCATCCAGCGCAGTCCGCCCCACAGCCAACGGTGTCGCAATCGACAACTGGCCTTGCCCCCACCACCCGATGAACCCGGTGACAAATGCCAAAATACCAAGCCGTATCGGGGTAAAGTATGGATGTCCGGCCAAACGGTTCAGGCGCAGCCCCAAAACAGCAATCAACCCCACCAGAAAAACGCCCAAAATGATCAAATCCGTCTGGCGGTTGCGCAAGGCATCCACCCACGGCGGTGATGGTTTGACCTGCTCAACGCGGGAATAGAAACGGGCAGGCGTCACATGGGTCACGTCGAAACTGGCTGAACCGATTTCCGGCTGAAAGGACCCGTGTTTGCGCAAGGCTTTGATGCTAAGTGTCCACTCACTTGTCGGATCAAACCCCAACCGCCGGTCCGTCCGCAAGATCAAAGCCGCCCCGTCATGCAACGCATCTGGCACGGCGTCGTTCAGTTCAACGTAGATATCGGAATCGCGAAAAGCGATGGGAAATCCACCCTGTTCCGCGCTGATCAAATTTGGGGCGGTGTTGCGCACAAAGTCTTCGGTAACAAGGCCGTGGCGGGCGGTCTCAAGCACCAAAACAGGTTCGTCCTTTGTGGAGATCGACATGAAGTCTTGGAGTTCTTTGAAACTGTCTTTGCTTAAGACCGCCGAGGCCACGGACGGTGCCCCCAAATCAACAACCCAAAGGTCCAGAAAGGTCTCGTCCGGTGCAGCTGTGGCTTCGGGGTCGTCGTCTTCCCATAACGTGTCGGCAAATTTGGCGTCAATTTCGCGGTTGGTGACAATTTTGCGCGTCACGATGCCTTGGGTCACAAGATCGTCCCACGTCAAGTCTTCACGGTAGTCGAGATTTGGAAAGGACGGCGGGCCAGTTGAAATGCCGTTCATCTTCTCACGTGCCACTTTCAAAGCGGCTGCAAGGATGCTTTCATGGGCGATACGCACGGATGCCGTGCCCTTTGTGACGCCGTCCAAATAGACAAGAGCCGACCCTTCCGACCCTCCGCCATAAGGCGACCCCACCACAAGGCTGTCGGAAATCGAATGGCCGCGATACTGTTTGAAAAAATCGTAGAACAGGTTTTCGGGCAGGCCCGACACAAAGATAGGTTCATTGTGTGAAATCAGCTGCACATCCAGAAAACGCCCTTCAAGATCAAGCACAACAAGGACGTTGATCGCGGCGCCGGAAAAGCCGGGCAGGGGGGCCATCGGTTCTGTCTCAAAGACATATCCCGCTTCGGCCCCGCCAGAATTCAACAGTTGCCACACACCTTGATCGTTGACCTGATCCCCAAGCGACATGGGCGGCACAATGTAGGGGGCCAATACATCGCGGGTCAGTGGTTCGGCATAGGCTGTAACGCAGGCGCAAAGCCACATCAAAGCAGCATAGAATACAGGGCGCAGGGCAAAACGGTTCGACATGATGAAAAGCCTAGTCGGGGACGCAATCGCGCAATATTGGACCAAGGTATGACTTAGGCGCTTTGGGGCTTTGGCGGGCTGCCAATTCGTGACAGTTTGCAAAGATGCACCAACCGCGCCCCCAGATGCAGATACATGTTGTGTTCGTTTCTTTGACGGGCTTGATCGCGCTGTGGTGGGGGGCTGCGGTTTTGGAAGGCGATCCAGCCGTTTTGCCGAATCCGCGTGACGTGTGGGCTTTGATCATCGCCGAGACACAGGCGGGCGAGCTGCCTCGCCACATGGCCGCCACGCTGCGAAGGGTTGGGTTTGCGTTTGGGCTTGCGATGATCTTTGGGGTCCTTTTGGGCCTTGCGCTGGGGGCTTATACGCAGCTGAACCGATGGCTTGGGCCTTGGGTTGTGGTTTTGCTGAATGTGCCGGCCCTGGTGGTGATTGTGCTATGTTATCTGTGGATCGGGTTAAACGAAACGGCGGCGATCACCGCGGTGGCAGTGAACAAAACGGCGATGGTTGCGGTGACGATCCGCGAGGGGGTGCATGCGTTTGATCCAAAGCTTGCGGATATGGCGCGGGTCTTTCGGATGGGGCGGTTCAAGCGTTTCAGACATGTGACCCTGCCACAGCTTTGGCCGTTTATTGCGTCCAGCACGCGCAACGGTTTGGCGATTATTTGGAAAATTGTGCTTGTGGTCGAATTTTTGGGGCGCAGCGATGGGGTCGGGTTCCAGATCCATCTGTATTTCCAACTGTTTGAAACGGGGTATGTGCTGGCCTATGCGCTTAGCTTTGTGGCGTTGATGCTGGTGATCGAATATGCCGTGATCGGCCAGATCGAGGCCCGCGCTGTGCGTTGGAAAACCCTGCAAGCCCGATAGCGAAGACCCAGTGAAGCCTGCTTAAAACAACAAAGCACATCCCAGCGACGCCCGCAGCGCTTCAACCAAATCGTCCAGGGTTTCAGCGCTGGCATAGGTGCCGCCCGTGCTGTCCGCCAGACAGCGCGATACGGCGTCTGACACGTTATAGTCGTTGTCGGTTTGACGGTCCCACGAAAAGAACGAACCGCGGACTTTGAAGCCGATGACATGCACCGTGGTGTCTACGCCGGTTGCAGCCAGTTCCGCCGCAAGGGCGCAGGGTTGGCCATTGCAGGTTTCCTTGCCGTCTGTGACCAGAACAATTGTGGCAGGCTTGCGCGTGTAATCCAGTGTTTGGGCCGCAAGCCCGACGGCCGCCGTCAAAGGCGTGCTGCCGGTGGGTTCCAAGGTATTCACAGCGTCCAACACGGCTGACGCCGCATTTGCCATCGGCGCAAAACGCACATCAAGCCCTGTGCATTCGTCCACGCCGTTGGGGCCGTAAATAACCAATCCCAAGTGTCTGTTTCTGGCAATGTCGGGAATGGCATCCGCCATGGCGCGCCGCGCTTCAAAAATGCGTGGCTCATCTATGTCGTTGAACCCCATTTCAGCCATTGAGCCTGACCCGTCGAAGACAATCATGGCGTCCGCGCTGCAATCGTCAGTGGCTGCCGCAGGCGTGGCGGCAAGACAAAGGGCAAACAGGGGTGCATTTCGTTGCATGGGCACAGCGTGGCATGGTGTGGCCGACCTGTCCACTGGCCCAAAGTCTTATGCGCCGAAAGGCGATGCGGTCTTCACGTTGCTTTGCGCACCAGAACTATTCCAACGATCATAAAGGCAATGCCGGCCACCTTGCGCAAAGATACTTCCGTTTTGATGGCGCCAAACAAGCCAAAGTGATCGATGGCGGTTGTGGCTACGATTTGCCCCAAAAGGACCAGAAAAATCGCATTTCCAAGCCCGATGATCGGGGCGATGGCTGTGACGGACAGTACATAAAAGACAACGAAAAAGCCGCCTGTCAGAGTCCACAACGGGGGGAATTGCGATGGCAGGCGGGGCATGCCTTGCGCAAAAACCAGATATGTCGCGGACAGGGCAAACCCGAAAAACATCAAAACAACAGTGGCAAAAACCGGACTGGCCAATCGTGCGCCAAGATTTGCGTTGATGGCGGCCATTGTGGGGACGCCGATGCCTGCGCCAAACACGATAAGACTAAGCAACCAGGGTTTCATGGGGCAGGGTCCTTGCCGTTATTCTGCGGCGACCAGGTCGTTCTGGTGATTTGTGTGAGCTTCCAAAGTCTCAAGCAGGCTGTTTGCCAGATGCCACGCCAGAACAGGCGGAACGGCATTGCCGATCATGCGCTCTGTTTCACGCAGCTTGGCTTTGAAGATGAAATCGTCGGGAAAGGTCTGGAAGCGGGCCGCTTCGCGCATGGAAATACGTCGGGGCAATTCGTAGTGGAACTGGTTGTTGCCATGACATTCTGCGCGAATGGTATGGGAGGTTTTGTTGGGGTCCAGCTTACGGCCGCCTTGATCGCTGCTTTTCTTGGCCAGTGACCACACATGGCTGTAGTCGGCGTCCTGCTCTAACCCGGCAAGGTCGGCAATGGCTGCTTTGGAGGTGATCCACGTATGCTTGTCCAAGGTCGGTTTTGGCGGGGTAAAGGGCACGGTGCCGCCTTTGACACCTACAATGAACACGCGTTCTCGGCGCTGGGGCACCTCAAAGTCGGCCGCGTGGTACAATTGGTAGGTGACGTCATAACCAAGGGCCGTGAAATCCTCGAGCACCTGCTTGAGGCTGTCGGCGTTGTACTTGTACAGCAGGCCGCGGACGTTTTCGGCAACAAACACTTTGGGCTGCATGCGCCGCACGGTTTCGACCATTGCGCGGTACAATCCGCTGCGTTCGCCCGCAACGCCTGCGCGTTTGCCATTGATGGAAATGTCCTGACACGGAAAACCGCCCACAACGACATCACAGGCTTCGGGCAAGCTATCAAGGTGGCCCCAAACATCGCCCTGTAAAATTGGGTGTTTCAGGTTGTGTTCATATGTTTTGCACGCAAACGGGTTCAAATCATTGGCCCAGATCACGTCAAAAGGGCGTTCCGCATAGTGTTTGCCCAAGAACGAAAACCCGCCCATCAGCCCAAGATCCATGCCACCGCAACCGCTGAACAGGGACACCACTTTGTAGTTATTTTTCATGTCGTATCCCCCTTTTGCGCAAAGCCCGAAGTGATCATGCCCGGCTGGCTTTTGCGATGTGCCTATTGCGCTACTTTACCCTGCTCTTCCAAAAAGAGGTAGTCCGAAGGCGTCCAGTCTTGCGCAAACGCATCCGCGCGGTCCAGCCATTCCAACAGCCTGTCCTTGGCCGCAGGACATGTTCCCCAATACTCCAGAAACAATGCGTCTTCAAGATTGGTTGCGGCGGCGCGAAACTCTGTTTGGATGTCGATCAGGGCATTGATCAGAAAATTGCCTGTCGGTCCCTTTTCGCCAACGCTGCCTGCCGAATAAAGATCACGGGCCTGCGGGCATAAAACGCCGCGATAGGTCATCAGATACAAAACCGCATCCACATATTTGCGACGTTGCCGGGACCCGCCCACAATCTGGGGACACATCAACGCAGCTTCCGCCCGAAACTGCCGCTTTTGATGCTGTGGCAAATCCATGTAAACCTGCACTTGTAAGGGCAGCGAATGTGACTGATTGTCGACGTCACTGTCTTCAAGCCACCAAAGCCTTTCCCCGTCTTTCAAGCGCCCGCGGGCGTATTGGCGGATCAATGGCATCTTGTCGTGCATCGGCAGTGACCGAAAATCTTCGTAGGTGGTGCCGAGATGATCGAACAACGGGGTCTGTGTGCCGATTTCGATTTCAAAACGTGGAACATGGCTGGTGCGGACATGCATGATGGACTTGCCATAATCCGCCCAACGCACTTCGGGGGTGCCGCCGAATTTTCCGTAGATGACATAGATTTGGTCGACATTCTTGGCGCGTTGGCCTTCGGAAACGGAGTTGGCGATGCACCGCCAGCTGTTGCTTTCCGTGGCTTTGACCTCAACGCCGAAGCCACCGACAACGATATCGGGAAATCCCTGATCAATGTCGGGCTGTGCGTCCAGTCCGGTGCCGTGCAGCAAGTTCCCCATCACCGTACGCACGCGCAATTCAAAGGCGCTGGGCTTATGATGTCGGGTGCTGGCGCGGGCTTCGGCGGTCAATTGAACACACGCCGCCGCCAACAGGCCTTCAAATTGGGTTTTGTCCATGTTGTACGCCCTTTTGTCGGCGCAGAGTGCAGGGCGGGGAATGATTCTGCTAGGTGTTGTGTTGCGCTGTGTCCACTGGACCATGCGGTGACTTTGCATGGCCCGAAACCTGACCGATCAGGCCAGGCGTTGGACGATGCAAAACAGATCAAGTCTGGGTTGCAAGCTTGAACAGCAGATAAAGCCCCAAACCGATGCCACTTAGACCAGTATCAAGGGCCCCCGCCAGACGGCACATTACAAAAATGCGGGCGCCGTTTTCTTGGCCATGCGACCCCGACAGCGAAGAAATGCAATGCCGTGGCAGATGCGTGCCACAAAAAAGGTCGCGTCAATGCCACAAGTCGCAGTAAGGATTACTACTGAACAAGCTGCAAGATTTGGCCGCATCGGTGCGTGTGTTTAATCAGATCGAGATTTTGTTGTTTCGAGTATCTCTGCGGCCATCTTCTTCGTCCACGACACATCTGGAAATGTCATGTGATCCAGAACGTTTCGCTTCATAATGGTGGGGTTTTCGCGCAGCGTCTTTGCGTATGACTTCTGCCCTTCGCCTACTGGGGTATGTCCAAGGAAAATGTCTAACATCTTTGGTGCGATACCATCAGTCAAAGCGTTGGTTTCGAAGGAATAACGCCAACGTAAGCCATAGCGATTGAGGAAGATAATGCCAGTTAAGACATGTCAATCGTCAACGCGCGGTACGCCATGGCTGTTTGGAAAATAGGGTCGAAGCCGCGCCATTTGATCTTCGTTCAGCCAGTAAAGATTGCTCATAAAGTCCCCCAGATTGAGGGATATGAAGCACGCAGCCATCTCAGCCTCAGGTGGATTAATGGGTCCTGAGCCTAGCAAAAAAACCCTATTTGGACCCATAGGCGCTGACGTCAGACACTTCGGTGGGTAACGTTTAGGTGTGACAAAATCTAATCTTTCTCGTTTGTCAGCACGACCGTTGACGCGGCCGAGAACATGCCGCCGACGCCATGCACCATGGAAATTTTGGCGTTCTCGATCTGTGCAGGGGATACACCGCGCATTTGCCGCACGCCTTCTTGCAGCGCGTACATCCCATACATGCCAGAGTGCATATAGCTCAAACCGCCCCCGTTTGTATTGAGCGGCAGGCTGCCCCCCGGTCGGGTATGACCTTCGGCAATAAAACTACCTGCTTCGCCCGGGGCGACGAAACCCAAGTCTTCCAATCCGTAGATCGGCAGGTGGGCAAAGGCGTCATAGATCATAAGGTGATCCACATCGGCAGTGGATATACCCGCGTTTTCAAAGGCCAGTTTTCCAGAGATACGGAAGGCTTTGGAGGATGTGAAATCCTCCATTTGGCTGACCATTGGGCCTTGGGTACATTCGCCCCCCATGCCACGCAGATAGACAGGTTTGGTCGGAAAATCTTGGGCGCGTTCTGATGTTGTCAAAACCAATGCACCGCCACCGTCACTGACCAAGCAGCACATAAGTTTGCGAAACGGGTAGGCGATCATACGCGAATTCAACACGTCATCCACAGTCATTGGATCGCGCGCTGTAGCGCGAGGATGAAAACCGGCCCATTCGCGTTGGACCACTGCGACCATGGCCAGCTGTTCTTCGGTAAGACCGTGATCCTTCATTTTGCGCATCACGGGGAGCGGGAATTTTATAGGTGGAAATCGTGCGCCATAAACGTTTTCAAATTCCTGCTGCATTTGTGCGGGGAAAAGCGGGCGGTGTCCGCGGTTGTCGGATCTGCCGCTTTCGCCGTGCGTGATCAAAACTGTTGTGCACAACCCTGCCTTAAGCGCGGCGGCAGCATGGCGAACATGGGTGATAAACGAACATCCCCCGACAGATGTGCCATCGGCCCATGTGGGTGTGATCCCGAGGTATTCGGCAATTTCCGCCACGTCATGGCCGGCTGTTGCAATCCCGTCGACATCGCGGATCGATAGCCCACAATCGGCGAGCGCATTTAAGGCCGCATCTGCGTGTAGTCCAATCTGGCTTAACTCGGGCACTTTACCCATTCGTGTGGTTTCTGCTGCGCCAACAATTGCGATTTCAGTCAAGCTCATGCTGCACCTCCTTGGGGGCGAAACTGTGGAACGGTGACATCGCCGCGGTTTTCAAATGTGACTTCCACGGGCATGTCCACTTCAATCGCGCTGGGGTCGACAGGGCAGTCCAAAAGGTTGGTGAGCATACGCGTGCCTTCCTCTAATTCTACAACTGCGACGATATAGGGTGGTTCGTATCCGGGTGCGGGTAGATGGCTGATGACATAGGAATACAGCCGACCTTTGCCCGATGCTTCGCGTACAATAACGTCGCGGTTCCCGCAGTTTGGGCAAAAGGGGCGGGGTGGGAAATAGCTTTGATCACAAGAGGTGCAGTGGTTCAATAAAAGTTGCCCTGCCTTGGCACCATCCCAGTAAAACTGCGTTTCGGGATAGATTTCGGGGTGTGGTTTTTCTGTCATCGGAGATGTCCTTGAGAAAGGGGAAACTTAAGAAAGATGGGCAAGGCCGTTGTTCAGGACAACGACATCGCGTTCCAGCACGCGCGCGCGAAAGCTGACGGTGTCGCCATCTTCCCAAATCTCGGTGCGAATGGTTTCACCGGGGTAGACTGGCGCGGAAAAGCGTTGCTGCATATGCGTCAGCGCTGAAAAATCACCCTGTCTGAGCGCCATTGGCAAGGACCACGACGCCACCGCCATTGTGCACAGACCATGCAAGATCGGTCGTTCAAACCCGACCGCTTGCGCGACAGCAGGATCGGCGTGCAGTGGATTGAAATCGCCGCTTAAGCGATAGATTAGTGCACTGCGCGGTGATGTTTTGAAATCATGGTGCGTGTCAGGCGCGCGGTCAGGTAGGGCATGAATGGGTTTCACAGGTCCCGTCGGCCCCCCAAACCCGCCATCTGCGCGCGCAAAAGTGGTCGAAGAGACCGTGGCAATCGGCAAGCCGGTCGCTTTGTCCGTCAGTTTGCGATCTGTATAGATCAGCGCGCCTTTGTCTGCCCCTTTGTCGATGATATCGACGATTTTGGTTTCACCCAGAATGACCCCTTCTTGTGGGATCGGGTTGTGAATGGTCAGGGATTGTTCGCCATGCAGGATTTTTTGCCACGTCAGACCAGTATCGGGCTCCATCGCCCAAAAACCGGGATAGGACAGCACATTTACCATAGCGGGCAGTGGAGCAAAGCCGTCGGCGCGTTCGAAAATTGCCTGCAGCTCAGCTGTGGCCATTGGATCACCGCCGAGCCCAACACCCAAGGCAAACAGGCTGCAATCTTTGGCGGTATAGGCATGTTCGACCACATCAAAGGGTCGTGACAGCAAAGAATCTCTATCAATCATTGGCGTGTCCTTGTGTCAGTTTGTGTTCAGAAATTGTTGCCGCAACACCCGGCGCAATATTTTGCCAGAGGGGGCTTTGGGAATGTCTTGAACCACCTCGATCCGTTGCACGATTTTGTAGGTCGCCAATTTGGTGCTGAGGTAGGTTTGAATCTCCTCCAAACCGAGAACCTCGCCCGCTTCAAAGACAAGCACGGCCATGGGAACTTCGCCCTTTTCGGGGTCCGGCGCCCCAAAAACCGCGGCATCCTTGATGCTGGTGTGCGTGATCAAGGCGGCTTCGACCTCAGCGGGAGCAACAGGGAAACCGTTGCTTTTGATCATCTCTTTCAGACGGTCATGGATCGAAAGATGCCCTTCTGCATCAAATGAGCAAATATCGCCGGTGCGCAGCCAACCGTCTTCGGTCAGCACTTCGGCCGTCGCTTCGGGATTGTTGAGATACCCTTTCATCACAAAAGGACCTCTGACCCAAAGTTCGCCTGCGACGCCAACATCGCAGTCCTCTTTTGTATCAGGATCGACAATCCGGCTTTGTCCGTTCGCAACGGTCACGCCAAGGGTTTCCCATTTTGTACTATTGATGGGGTGTGAATGGCTGGAGCCGCTCAATTCCGTCATGCCGTAGCCTTGGTAAAACTGGCAGTCCAATCGTTCGCTAATCAGTTGCCCGATTTCAGAGGACAAAGGCGCGGCACCTGATCCGATATCGGTGACCGCAGACAGATCATAGCGGTCAACGCGTGGGTCTTTGGCCAGCATTACAGCAATAGGTGGAACGACATTCAGGCGCTTGGCTTTGGTGTCCTGTGCAATCTGTAGATATTCTTCAAGGTTAAAGCGCTGCATGAGATGCAAATGCCCCCCTGATCCAGGAAACACGATTTGGCAAAGCATCAAGCCGAAGATATGGAAAAAAGGCAGGAAGACAGGGGCCACGTCCTGTTGTCCGATGTTGCGGTTGTCTTGCCATTGGGTCGCGTTGGCCAACAGATTGCGATGGGTCAGCATCACACCTTTGGGCAGACCTGTCGTGCCAGAGGAATAAGGAATAACAGCAACATCTTGATCCGGATCAATTGGCACTTGTGTGGTGAGCGGGGCAGCGCCGCTTGTGTCAATGAAGGCATCAAGCGCTGTGGGGTCCATTGCTACGACATTGCGCAAATCTGTGTCGGACAAGGCGGTTTGCGCCATCTCCGTAAGGCCGGGATCATAAAACAACATCGCTGCGTTCGTCGCGCGCAGCTGGAAATCAAGCTCCGCTGCGGTGTATCGGGGGTTGATCATGGTCAAGGTGCCACCTGCCAGCGCAGTCGCTTGGAACAGCACAAAATAATGGATGCTGTTCGGGGCCATGACAGCGACAACATCCCCCTTTTGAAGCCCCTGCGCCACAAGCGCCCCGGCGAGGGCTTGAATTTGGTCAATCGCGTGTTGGCCGGTGATGGAAATGCCCGAAAAGGTCTCGGTGAAAACCGGAGCATCATGGCTTTTTCGCAACCCTTGGATCACCCATTCAGTGACGGACATGTCTGGCACGGGTAAGGCTGGATGCGGGCTATCGAAGATGATTTGTTTTGACATAACGGCCCTATGAAAAGTTGAATTTTGGCGGCTTTTTCTCGGTAAAGCGCCCGATAGCATTTATGTGATATTCACTGGTCAGGCATTGTGCCTGTGCTTCGGCTTCCAGCTTCAGCATTGTTTCTGCATCACTTTGCAATGCGCGCCCTGTTAGTTCTTTTGTCAGTGAAAACGCCAACTGAGACGTTTCTTGCATCATGCCCGCGATCTCTAAGGCGCGGGGTAAAACGGCCTCTGGGGGTAGCACTTCCATGCAAATGCCAAGCGCTTGCGCTTCGGTGGCCCCGACAACGCGCGCAGTATAAAACAGCTCGCGTGCTTTTTGCAGACCAATGATACGGGGTAGGGACCACATCAGATTGCAATCTGGCACAGCCCCCACCTTGGCAAAGGACGCTCCAAATTCGGCCCGCTCGGAGGCGATCACAATATCGGCGCACATGGCCAGCCCAAAGCCAGCACCATAAGCAGGACCATCCACCGCTGCGATCACAGGAACGGGCAGCGCGCAGAACTGCTTGAACCAATCGTGCAGGGCTTCCATCCGCGCTTTGGCGGTGTCATGGCTATATTCCTCGCCGGATTTGTGGCGGCGCAACATGGCCTTTAGATCACCGCCGGCACTAAACACGCCGCCCGTTCCGGTCAGCACAACAGCGCGCAAGGTTGCATCACCTGTTAGCGCTGCGGCGGCGTCGCGTAGCCCATCGCGGATGTCTTGGGAAAATGCGTTACGGCTTGCCGGTTCGTTCAATTCGATCAAAGCTACATCGCCGTCGCGCGTCACTTTTACAGCGTCACTCATCATCGGTCTCCTGCATCTGTGCTTTGATCCCGCGTTTGTCGATCTTGTTGGCAGGGTTCAGTGGCAAAGGGCCGTCCCAAATCGTGATCTTTTTGGGAGTTTTGTATCCCGCGATTTTGCTCCGGCAGTGATCGATCAAGTCTTGTTCTGTGGCTGTTGCGCCCGCTTTGAGCGAAACCGCAGCAAATACCATTTCGCCCCATTTTTCATGGGGAAGCCCTAAAACCGCCGATGACGCGACCGCAGGATGTTTGGACAAACAATTTTCGGTCTCTATCGGATAGACGTTTTCACCACCTGTGATGATCATCTCTTTCGTGCGGCCCGCGAGATAAAGAAACCCATCCGCATCCTCATATCCTGCATCGCCTGTGTGGTAGAACCCGCCGCGCAAGACGTCGGCGGTTTCCTTTGGTTTGTTCCAATACCCGTTCATAATCTGCGGACCGCGCACGATTACCTCGCCGGTTTCGCCCTGTGCGACGGGCACACCGTTTTCATCGACGACACGTAAATCCGTGGTGGAAATGGGGCGTCCAACGGACCCGAGTTTGGGGATGACGCCATCAATCGGCACATGATCTTCGGGGCGCAGCACACACAGGTTGGGAGCCGCTTCCGTCATGCCATACCCTTGGCAAAAGCTGACACCGGGGATTTGGTCCAGACATTGCTGGATCACACCGATGGGCATGGGGGCCGCACCATAGGTGAGACAACGCAAGGATGAAAAATCAAACTTGCTGAAATCAGGGTGGTCCAAAATCATCCGCAACATGGTTGGCACCATCGTCATCGTGGTGACCCGCTGTTCTTGGATCAGACGCATCGTGTCTTCGACATCAAATTTGGGTTGGATGATTTTGGTGGTGCCATATCCCACTGAGGTGAACACCCGGCTGCCAGTACCAAGATGGAACATCGGTCCTGACAGCAACAGCACATCATCTGCTGCGTATTTGTACAACGGGCCTGTGCCCATCGTGTTGGCCAAAATGTTGGAATGGCTCAACATGACGCCCTTGGGAACACCCGTCGTTCCCGACGTATAGAACAAAATCATGGTATCATCAGAGGCAGAAGAGATGTCGTCGAACGCATCAAAGGCCACGGTGCCTGCGTTTGCGATTAGATCTTCGTAAGGCAATGTATCGTTTGGCATATCTGCACTGGGGCTATCCCAGTCCGCAAAGATCAGTGTTTTGAGCGACGCACATCGGTCGATCAAGGCTGCAGCGACCGTTTGAAAGTGCCGATCTACAATCAGAATTTCTGGTGTGCAGTCCTCAATTGTTTCTACAAGCTCGTCCTCTGACAGGCGGTAGTTCAGGGGCACGCAAATCGCCCCGATCATGCAGGGCGCTAAGTAAGATTCGACGATCCAATGGGAATTCATGCCGAGATATCCAACTCGGTCGCCCGGTTTGACACCCAGATCTTTCAACCCTTTGGCAAGACCGTGCATGCGCTGTGTATAGGTCTGCCAATCGTGGCCCCGTGTTTCAAAATACGTGGCTGTTTTTTCTGGCGTTTGGAACGCATATTTGCGTGCAAGATCAGGTAAACGGATCATTTTTGCCCCCCTAATACGGAACGCCCGATAATTTCACGCATGATTTCACCAGTGCCCCCTGCAATGCGTCCCACACGTGCATCGGCCCATGCGCGCGCAATCGCGTATTCCCACATATATCCATAGCCACCATGAAGTTGCAGAAGGTCATCCAGTCGATTGCAGAGCATTTCCGACGTCAGCATTTTGCCCATCGCGGCATCAACTGCGTCCAAATCTCCAGCCATGTGCATTTCTAGGCATTTATCGACAAAGACACGCAGCATCGTAGCTTCTGCTTTGATCTCAGCCAGTTTGAAGCGGGTATTTTGAAAATCTGCGATGGTTTTGCCAAAGGCTTTGCGCCCTGTGACATGTTCAATCGTCCATTCGAGCGCGCCTTCCAGATTGGCGACGGAGCGTACACATTGCAAAAGCCGTTCTTGGGGGAGTTGCTCCATCAGATAGTAAAATCCGCGCCCTTCTTCACCCAGAAGGTTCGCCGCGGGGACACGGCAGTCATCAAAAAACAGCTCTGCGGTGTCTTGCGCTTTCCAGCCGATCTTTTCGAGCAGCTGATTGCCTTTGCGAAAGCCGGGTGTGTCGGCAGGCACAACAATCAAGGAGATGCCCTTGGCGCCAAGGGTCGGATCGGTTTTGCACGCAAGCACCAGTAGATCACAGTTGCCGCCGTTGGTGATGAACACCTTTTGCCCGTTGATCACATAATCATCACCGTCGCGCACGGCGGTGGTTTTGATCCCTTGCACATCAGACCCTGCGCCGGGTTCCGTCATGGCAATGGCTCCGATCACCTCTCCGCGCGCCATGCGAGGCAACCATTCTGATTTCACGCTCTCGGCCCCGTAGTGCAGCAGATAAGGCGCCACAATATCAGAGTGGAGGCTGAAACCAGGCCCCATCGCCCCGACGCGGGCCAATTCTTCCATTACGACCATCGAAAATAGAAAATCCGCACCCACACCGCCGTATTCTTCGGGTATCGCTGCACACAAAAGACCGCTTTCGCCCGCTTTCAGCCAAGCGTCTCGGCTGACGCGCCCTTCTTTTTCCCATTGTGCGTGGTTGGGTACGATTTCAGTCGCAACAAACCGGCGCACCTGATCGCGAAACATTTCATGGTCTTCGTTGAAAACCGTACGCTGAAACATGGGTCGTCCTCCGGGGTGATATCGCGTGATTGTCTTTTAGCATTAATATTAGCTTGCAAATAATAATCAAGGTAATTAAATGTCAACTCAAAGATCTCAGAGGATAATCTCATGTTGGACGGTAAAGTTGTAATCGTGACGGGTGCAGGCCGGGGTATTGGCCGTGACATCGCATTGATGATGGCGGCCTATGGCGGTCGGGTTGTTGTGAATGACCTTGGTGGGGCGGCGGATGGTGATGGCACAGATGCTGCGCCTGCAGAAGACGTGGTGGCCGAGATTGTCGCAGGCGGGGGTGAAGCCGTTGCAAACTTTGGCAATGTGGCGAAAGCACAAGACGCCGAGGCGATGTATGCGCAAGCTATGGACAGCTTTGGTGCGGTCGATGTTGTCGTGAACAACGCGGGCATTCTGCGCGATACGATTTTCCACAAGATGAGCCATCATGCTTGGCAATCAGTTTTGGATGTGCATCTGAACGGTAGCTTTAACATGGCCAAAGCTGTCGCAGGCCAGTTCCGTGAGCAGGGGTCAGGATGCTTTGTTAATTTCACCTCGACATCCGGGTTGATTGGCAATTTTGGGCAGGCCAACTATTCTGCCGCGAAGATGGGGATTGTTGGTTTGTCCAAATCCCTGGCCTTAGATATGTCGCGGTTCAATGTGCGGTCCAATTGCATTGCGCCCTTTGCGTGGTCCCGCCTGATCGGAACGATCCCGGCCAACACCGAAGCCGAGGCCGCGCGTGTTGAGCGGATCAAAGCAATGACCCCCGCAAAAATTGCACCGCTTTGCGTATCGCTGGCCGCACCAGATTGCGATGTCACGGGCCAAATCTTCTGCATCCGCAAGAATGAGATCTTTTTGATGAGCCAGCCGCGCCCGATCCGGTCCGTACATCGGGACGATGGTTGGACACCTGAATCAGTCACGGAACACGCGCTTCCCGCACTCAAGGCGGACTTTTACGATCTGGACCGTTCCGGTGATGTTTTCACCTGGGATCCAATTTGACCCTTTCCCAACGATATCCCAAGCCGCTATGTCAGCGGGTGTGCCCCTTTGGGGGTGCGCCTGTGACCACACGCGAAAGGGTCTGTTGTGAATAAACATCCGAAACTGGCACAAATCCAACAACCAATCTTTCAAGAGATTGCGCGCTTTCGGGGCATCATCTTTGATGCTTTGCTGAAACCGCATGATGTCACCATGAGCCAAGGATGGATACTTGTGCATCTTTGGTACGAGGACGGGCTGACGCAATCGCAACTGGCCAACCGTATGGAAGTGGCGACCGTCACGGTTTCAAAGCTGATCGACAGATTGGAGGCGCACAGTTTCGTAGAGCGGCGCGCCAATGTGGAAGACCGACGGTCCAATTGTGTTTTTGCCACCAGCCGTGGCCGTGACCTTGTTAAGGTGATGACCGGGATCATTGCTGACGTTGATGAAATTGCGAACACAGGCGTAACAGAAGAGGATCTGGCAACGACGCTCAAAGTACTGGCGAAAATGCGGAATAATCTGAAAAAGCAGATCGTATCAGGCTAGACGCGTCAGTTTCCAGTTGGAATTTTGACACAGAACACTCAGGCACCACCCCAAAGACACGGGCCCTTAAGCGGCCTACGCATCATCGAATTTGCAGGCATTGGACCGGGTCCATTTGCGGCAATGATGTTGGCTGATATGGGCGCGGAGGTGATCCGTGTGGATCGCATTTCGGATGTGCCTGCACACCCCAATGACTTTACACTGCGCAATCGGCGGTCTCTTGCGCTGAATCTAAAAGACCCCAAGGCAATCGACATCGCGTTGTCTTTGATAGCATCCGCCGACGCGTTGATCGAAGGGTTCCGCCCCGGCGTGATGGAGCGGTTGGGCCTGGGGCCAGATGTGTGCAACGGGCGTAACCCCAAATTGGTGTATGGGCGGATGACGGGGTGGGGGCAAGACGGGCCATGGGCGCAGGCGGCGGGCCATGATTTGAACTATATCGCCCTGTCTGGCGCCTTATGGGCTACGGGCGAAGCGGACAGCAAACCGACGTTTCCCATGAACCTGTTGGGGGACTATGGCGGGGGCGGCATGTACTTGGCCTTTGGAATTGTCGCGGGCATCCTGAATGCGCAGACGACTGGTAAGGGCGATACCGTTGATGCCGCGATTTGTGACGGCACCAACAGTTTGATGACCTTCATTCATTCACGCCGCGCCATGGGCCTTTGGGAGGATCGCCGTCAGGCCAACAAGCTGGATGGTGGTGTGCCGTGGTACGATGTTTATCAATGTGCTGACGGTGAATGGATCAGTATCGGCGCGTTAGAACCCCAATTCTGGGCCAAGCTGCTTGAAATACTCGACATCCCTGCCGATCAGGTGGGCAGGCGAGATGACCCCAGTACCCACGCCGCGACGCGCACCCTATTGGAACAGACGTTTGCGGCGCACCCACAGGCGTATTGGAACGATCTTTTGAGCGGCACGGATGCCTGTTACGCGCCTGTTTTACGGCCAAATGAGGCCCGCACGCACCCCCATATGGCGGCGCGTAATGCTTTTCAGCCACAAGGTCCAGAACAGCCAAGCCCGGCCCCACGTTTTGCCCTGGCAGGCAACGGCCCGATGCAACCGCCATCCGATCCCGGTGCTGAAACTGTAACACTGCTCGAAGAGCTTGGGTTCAGTGCAGACGATATTCAACATCTGATTGTCCAAGGCGCGATCTCCGAAACACAAACAAAGGAAAACGCAAAATGACCCTCCCCAAAGCCCTTCAAGGATGGCGATTGCCGTTGATCGGAAGCCCGTTGTTCATCATTTCGCGTCCAGAATTGGTGCTGGCCCAGTGTAAGGCCGGAATCGTCGGGTGCTTTCCTGCGTTAAATGCGCGTGAAAAGGACGGTGAAAGTTTGGATGCGTGGCTGACCTACATTAACGAGGAACTGGACAGGCATAATCAGGAAAACCCTGACCGCCCGGCGGCCCCGTATGCGATCAACCAGATCGTTCACAAATCCAACGCACGGTTGGACCGCGACATTGAGATTTGCGTTAAACACAAAGTTCCGATCTGGGTCACATCCCTTGGTGCGCGGGTCGAGGTGAATGAGGCGGCACATTCATGTGGGGGTGTGGTGTTGCATGATGTGATCAACAATCGCTTTGCGAAAAAGGCGATTGAAAAAGGCGCCGACGGGCTCGTCGCGGTGGCGGCGGGTGCGGGAGGGCATGCTGGTGCGCAATCGCCTTTGGCGTTGATCCAAGAAATCCGTGCGTGGTTTGACGGTCCACTTTTCCTGTCAGGGGCGATTGCGCGCGGGGATTCTATCCTTGCTGCGATGGCGATGGGGGCGGACGGTGGATATGCCGGTACGCTCTTTATCGCCACTGAGGAATGTGCCGCAGTGCCGGATTATAAACAGATGGTTGCGGATCATGGTGCCGAAGACATCATCTATACCAATCTGTTTACAGGGGTGCATGGTAACTATCTCAAACCGTCGATTGCAAAGGCAGGCATGAACCCTGCTGAACTGGAAATTTCAGATCCCTCTAAAATGAACTTTGCAGAAGATCGTGAGAAACCAAAAAGTTGGAAGGAAGTCTGGGGCGCGGGGCAGGGGCTTGGCGCGATTGAAAAGGTTGTCCCGACAGCCGAAGTGGTAGACCGTTTGGAGCGTGAATTTATCGCGGCTCGCGAACGCCTTAGTGGTCAGTTGAAAAGTTACTGAAAGAAAGCGCTGCTACGGATGAGAAAGGATCGGCCGAACTGTCACAAAAAAGATTGCTTGATAATAGTTATCTCGCTACCTTTGTTGATATACGATGCCGCACAAGCGGCGCATAACGCCGCACAAGCGGCGCATAACCTAGGGAGGAACGAAAATGAAAAGTTTTTTTAAAAGCACAAGCATGGCTTTGTGTGCAGTTCTGATGGCCACAACGGCGCATGCGGACATGGTTTTGATCAACAACGATTCAGGACCGAACCGTGGTGTACGTGCTGCAGCCGTTAACTACCTGACAGAGCAGATTGCCGAACGGACCGGCGGGGCTGTTACTGTGGAAAACAACTGGGGGGCCGCGCTTTTCAAGACGACGGCCGCGTTGGAATCCATTGGGATCGGCGTCGCGGACATGGGCGTTGTGGTCGGCCCTTACGCGCAATCAGTCATGCCCGAGCTGGCGTTGGGGTCCTTGGTTTTGCCCGACGCAAGTCCGTGGGTCATGATGAAGGCGATGAACGAACTGTTCACCACAAACGAAACCATCAAAGCGCGTATGGATGAGAAGAATGTTGTCTATGTAAACCACTATGCACTGCCACCGGGTCTGGTTGCCTGTAAAGGCGAAGGCATTTCCTCAATCGAGGACGTCCCAGGCAAAAAAATGGCGAACACCGGCGGTTTTAGTGCGCTGTTCAACGAACTTGGCGCGAACATGGTCAGTATGCCGATCTATGAGACGTACCAAGCAACTGAGACAGGTTTGGTCGATTGTTCGGTCACCTATTCCTACTTTGCCGTGGCAACCAAGCTGAACGAGCTGGTTGATACGATGACACCCGTGAACTTTGCGGCTGTGACGGTTGTGATCACCTTTATGAACAAAGACAGCTTTGAAAGCCTCGCGCCAGAACACCAGCAAGCGATCCGCGACATTGGCGCTGAAATGCCTGATTATTACGGTCGTACATTGGGCGCAGCTGACAAGCGCGCGATGGAGGTTATGTCCACGGGCGATGATGCCATATCTTTTTCTGAATTCTCTGCAGAAGATACAGAAGTTATCCGTAAAACAGGCGCAACTGTTACCGAAAAGTGGCTTGCCGATGCAAAAGCGACGGGGCTGGATGGCCAAGCCGTTCTGGACGAGTTGCTCGCACTGATCGAAAAATACAAAGAACTTGAGCCGGCCTAAGACGGCGAGCTTCGCCTGTCTGCAGGTGGAATTCTGATGGCCAACCCCTTGGCCATCAGACCATATTTCGGAGTTCCGACATGTTTAAACGTCTTGAATTTATCCTTGATACATTGGGGGCCATCGCCGTTGTTGCGCTGTGTCTGCTGATCGTTGGGTCGATCTTTAGCCGCGAAGTCTTGGGCGTCGGTATTCCAGACAATCTTATCCTTGTGCGCGAGCTTATGGTCCCAGCAATTCTGTTTCCGCTGAGTGCGGCGACCTCCCGCCGGTCGCATGTTGCGATCGAGGTGGTTGCAAACTTTTTCTCTGATGCGCTGAATCGTTGGATTGCGGTGCTTGCAGCACTTTGCGGCTTGGTAATCATGATGACGTTCTTTTACGCGTCATGGCTGCAAGTCACGTCGACTTGGCAAAGCGGGGCACATCATGGCGGCGATTTGTTAATCCCAAAATGGATCAGCCGCAGCGCCTGTGCCTTTGCGTTTTTCCTGACATCTCTTCGATTGCTGCAAATCCTATGGATCGACCTCAAAGCTGCAATTACCGGGCAACCTGCGCCCGCAACACTCTGATCTGAACGGAGCGCCCCTATGGACATGGCTACAATTGGACTTATCGCGTGCGTCGCGGTCATTCTCTTGCTTGCGATCCGAGTGCCGATTGGCTTTGCCATCGGGAGCGTCGCGGTTATTGCGCTCTTTATGGTCTTTGCGATGCGCACAGGTACCTTTATGCCGGAACGTGCCATTGGCCGTACTCTGTCGATTGTGTTTTCAAACGGATTTGATCTGATCCACTCGTATAATTTGTCGATGATCCCACTGTTCATCGCACTTGGGCAGGTTGCCTTTCGTGCCAACATCACGACCGAGATCTACGAGGCAGCGCGCGTTTGCCTATCGCGCCTACCCGGGGGGGTAGCGATTGCGTCCATTGCGGGCTGTGGTGGGTTTTCTGCCATCTCTGGATCTTCCATCGCCTGTGCGTCTACCATGGGGCGGATTTGCACGCCTGAAATGCTCAAGCTGAATTACGATCCGCGGTTGGCCACAGCCTGTGTCGCTGCAGGCGGTACACTGGGTGCATTGATCCCACCATCGATTTTGTTCATCGTTTATGCGATCTTTACCGAAACGTCTGTTGGTGATTTGTTCCTTGCCGGTATTTTCCCCGGCCTTTTGTCGATGCTGGGTTACACGACCGTCGTCTATATTTGGGTCAAACGGAACCCTTCTATTGCACCGGCTTCGGATGAAAGGTTCACAAACACCCAAAAAACTGCAGCGTTGTTTAGGGCATGGCCAGCCATGCTTTTGTTCACAGTGGTCGTCGGCGGTATTTATGGCGGAATTTTTACAGCCACTGAAGCCGCTGCAATTTCTCTGTTCACCGCAACACTGATTGGCATGGCGCGTAAGTTGATCAAACTGAGCGACATCATCCCAATGATCCGAGATATAGCCAGCACCAGCTGTGTTATCTTTTTCATCGCAGCCTGTGCGAAGGTGTTCATCACTGTCGTCGCATTGACCGGCCTGTCCAATTCTATGGTCAGCGCCTTGGGCGAGGCCAATATTGGGCCGTGGGGATTTATGTTCATGGTCTGCGTGATTTATCTGATGCTGGGTATGTTCCTTGATCCTGTGGGCATTGTTGTTCTGACTCTGCCGTTGATGATCCCGATGGTTGAAAGCTATGGCTTTGATTTAATCTGGTTTGGGGTTGTCATCGTAAAGTTGCTGGAGATTGGGTTAATCACCCCGCCTGTGGGTTTGAACGTGTTTGTCCTTGCTGCGGCAATCGACGGCAAAGTGCCAATTGGGCAGATATTCAGTGGCCTGTGGCGCTTTTTGATCAGTGATTTAATTGTCCTGATGTTGCTGATTGGGTTCCCCATCATTTCGCTGTTCTTGCCTGGGTCATAACGCTTGAGAGCCGTTATACAGGGGACCTGCATTGTATATCTGGCTTTCGATCAAGCGTCGTGCAATGCAAATGTCGTTGTAGTGTGAATTATGAGAAGGTTTTTGGATTATGGATAAGTGACAGGCTCTGATGAAGAAATGAATGGTGCTGATGCAGTGCTGGAAGCGCTCTGGCCGGCAAGCGAACCGCGGTTCTTCGGCCAGTTTTGGATATAGAGAGCAACGGTCAGCCGATCAGAAAGGCTCTTGAGGATGCGGCTTGGGAATTGGATCATCTCGACGGTGCGCCGGTCCTGCCTGCGTCCACGGCCAAGGTGGCCTCGTTGCGTTCCGAATATTGGCCCTAGTGGGTGTGGTTGGTTCAAGTGCAACGGCAGGAGAGATCATCAAAGGTAAGGTGACGCATGTCCGTGATGTTGACACGATTGAAGTGTCCGGTTTGCCCGTTCGACTGATTGGTTTAGACGGCCCAGAGCTTGATGAACGTGGCGGCAAAGCTGGAAAGCGTTTTATGCAAGGCTTGGTGTTGCACAAGCCAGTTCAATGCGAGTTGACCGGAGCAAAAACGTACGACAGGTGAGTTGGCACTTGCTACTTTAACGGCGTGTATATTGCCCAGATTGCCGTGAGTGAGGGATATGCGCGTGATTGCCCAAGATACTCACGAAGGCGCTACAAAAAATTCGAGACCTCCGCTAGCAGACGAATTCGGCGTAAATCTTATTGTCGGTGATGGCGTTTCATTTTCTTTGTCGATCTTGTGAACCAAAGGATTGGCTGCGGAGTGATAGATTAAGTTAACTTGTTAGTTAGAGCTATACCTTAAAGGGGCCACGGCGCTTTGCAACGCGTAATCAGGACATCCAACTTCTGTTTTTATCCAAATCACAAACGGTTCCCGTATTCCGAAAACTCACGGTGATGGACGTTTTCGGATGTTTGGTTTCAAGAAACTGTTTTAGGATACTCAGGGCCTGATCTAAGGGAGCGTCGAGCCGAGGCGGGGGGCTTTCCGTAAAACCCTTGTTTTGCGGAGGCTTTCGAATGGTTCCACCTTGATGGGATTTTTTCTTACCGATATTTGTAGCACGAAATTACCTGATGGCGGCAGCTACATTGAAAGAAGCATTAGGTCGAGGTCTGCGGTCCGCAATTGTTTGTACTGTTTATGCGCTGCCTAATGCAGCCGCTTCAAGCGCGACCAATATAATACCAGTATGTTTAGATGATGTATTGTATGAGTTACCTTACCAAGCAGGGTTATCTAGCAGTGGCCGGCAACTAAAAATTGGCGAGGGTGAAGACAAACCATCTTCAACATCACCCCCACGCTTTTGGCAGCCGGGACAGCCACCCTTGACTGTTTCGAAAATCAGGTATTCTTTAGGGGTGGGATCTGGCCCACCTATATCCGTTTTGGACTTTTTGTTGGGCCGAGAAAGTCAATTTGAAGTTTTTGAAATTTCTATTTATCCTAAAAGACGTGAATGGCCGTACCGGCACTTCCACTCCTTGGGGACTCCTTCTGACCTCAAGGAAGGGTCGGTACTTAAAATTACACACCTTAGCGATACTGGAAAAGGTGACTAATACAAGTCACTAAACTTCGGCATGTTTGGCAATCCAATATCCGTTAGGTGTTCAGCGGGACTTCCGGCCTACAGCGAAGACCCTAATAGATTTTCTTGCGACTTTAGTGGGTCTCTTCCTGACAAATCCCCGGTATTGGTTTCATTTAACGTTGGGTTAGATCTTGAAGGGCAGTGGCCCACAGGCGGAGACACATACTCCGGTTGGCAGCTTGCTATAGCTGACGTGGAAGAGGCTATTCAAAATTTAATTCCAAATCATGGTATGGTCAACGAA
This sequence comes from Ascidiaceihabitans sp., assembly GCF_039986515.1. Taxonomy (NCBI): domain Bacteria; kingdom Pseudomonadati; phylum Pseudomonadota; class Alphaproteobacteria; order Rhodobacterales; family Paracoccaceae; genus Ascidiaceihabitans; species Ascidiaceihabitans sp. The sequence goes on from NZ_JBDWQO010000018.1 coordinate 222,143, forward strand.
TGCAAATAACGAATGATCAGGTAGAGTTCTTAGAAGTCGTAATAGCGGGAGATCTAACGTCTGATTATGTTATCTCGCTCGCCGATGTCTGAGGTGCCCTAGATTTGTAGATGCTTTGCTTGGTAATTTTAGAACCAAGGAGAGACGGATATGAACTGGACCTGTCGCGGTTTCGTGCCGCCCCAAGTGCTCGTTTAAGCCACCTTTCGTTCGAAGGCGACAGGGCTTTTCCAGCCCAGTGCTGAATGACGGCGTCGCGGATTGTATGGTACGCATTCAATGCGACGGACGAAGGTCGCACAGATTTACAAGAAGACCGGCAATCTGCGTGCTGTTCATTTGTTGCTCGGTCACACCAAGATGGACAGCACAGTGCGATATCTTGGCGTTGAGCTTGAAGACGCCTTGGCAATTTCGGAAGCTATTGAAATCTAAACCTTTGGGCCGTTCGTAAGGGACGGCCCATACTTGCCGTTAGATCACTGATCGTGATGCCGTGTCGCAGCGTGTATTGTCGTCATCCGCCGTACCCCCAAAACGGTGAGATGGTCGAACTCACAGCTTGTGGACGAAATTTGCCATTCGCAGTGGAATTCTGAACGTTAACTTTATCGAATGCCTCGGCAATCAGTGCGTTTCATTTGCGATGTGGTACGTCGTGAGCTTCATGAATAATCCAAAACCAGTATTATGGCTCGCTCACCTTTTTGCATAAAAGACATTTACCTGAGCAATGACCCGCGTCTTTTTTAACGACGACAACATCGCTATTCGCTCCAATAAGCGGCGATGTATGAACTGTTGGTTGGTCGTTGTGCTGTCTTTGCAGCCGCGCGGATGGTTTGCACTTTTGCTGTGTCAGCCGCGTACCAGAAATAGGCGTTAGGCTTGCCTTTCAAGGCGTTCAAAGCCTGAGATTGGAACAGGTCACTTTGCTCTGAGGTTAACCAGTTCAGGGCGATGCCATCAGGTGCTACGATGTCGTATCCGCAAGCGGCACCGTTTGCGGCCAGAAGGGTTGCGGTGCCTTTGGTACCGCTCGGCATGCTTTCCAGCAATCGTGCGATGGCGGGAAAGGCCGTTTCGTCACCAAAGAAGTGGATATCAGAAGTGTCCACCACGCCGCCGCCACCTGGACCGATCACGCCAATCTGTGTGCCGGGTGCAACCGTTGCGGCCCAATCCGAGACACGCCCGCCTTGGTGGATGAAGATATCAACATCCATAAACCCGGCTTCGCGATCAACCCAACGGCTGGTGTAGACCGGCTTGTGCACCGCTTTGTCACCCTTGGGCCAAATGGTGGCCCCGTTGGGTGCGACATGGGGCCATTCGATATTTAGTAGGCCTTCCGGGGGAAGCACAAAGCGGAAGTGGATGGCATCATCTGCAAAGCTCGTGAAGTCCTTGGCTTTCAGGCGTAGCCGCAAGAACGACGTGCCGATTTTCTCAACTGAGTAAACCGCCACAAAATGGAAATTTGGTGGTCGCGCACCGACCGTTTCGGTATCTGACCAGCGAATGTTCTTGGCGACCTCTGGGACGCTGTGCTCTATGTGCTCGACCAGACTTTCTTTCAGCATATAAAGCCAATCTGGTTTGGCGGCCGCGACTTGGGCACGGATGCCTTGATCTGTTGCCTCGAAATGGAAAACCCCGAAATCGGTTTCAACAGTGACGCATGTGTCGGTGTCTGCCAGAACTTTCAGCCCATGTTCTTCGGCTTCATGCAGCATCACCATACGTGTGGCGGTGAAATTGAGATTAGGTAACGTGGTTTCAGCGCTTAGCGGAAAGCTAGGATGGACAGACATAAGCAGACCCTTTCAAGAGGGGATAACATGAGGTGTGTGGTGAAGTGGATCGTCGATGACCGTGCATTCAAGATCGAAAATTTGACGCATGCCAGAAGGGGTGATCACATCCGCGGCGCTGCCTTGTGCCACGATCACACCAGCTTTGAGGGCGACGATGTGGTCGGCAAACCGTGCGGCCAAGTTGATATCATGTAGGACCATGACGATGGTGCGCCCCGTATCCTGGTTCAAGGATTTGACCATCTTCAACAGTTCGATCTGATGGGGCAGGTCAAGATACGTGGTGGGTTCGTCCAGCAGCAAGATGTCAGTGTCTTGGGCCAAGGTCATGGCGATCCATGCCCTTTGTCGTTGGCCACCTGACAATGCCGATAGTGGGCGCTGTGCATGACGACTAAGGTTGGTCACACTTAAGGCGTTTTCGACGGCCTCGGCATCACCTTGTGACCATTGGCGGATGGCGCTTTGATGCGGCGTGCGCCCGCGTGTGACAAGATCTTGCACCTGCAACCCTTCAGGAACAACAGGGGCTTGGGGCAGGATCGCCAGCCGTTTGGCCACAGACCTGCTGTTTTGGCGATGAATGGCTTTGCCATCCAAGTTGACGTGACCTGAGGTGGGCGATTGAAGCCGCGCAAGGCTGCGCAAAAGGGTCGACTTCCCGCACGCGTTGGGTCCAACGATCACCGTAACCTTATGATTTGGCACCTCTAAGGACAGCCCGCTTAGAACAGGTGCTTTGTCGTAAGTTACGCCAAGATGTTCGGCGCTCAGTCGGTGTGTCATATGATATTTCCTTTGCGGGCTTGCACCAGCAGCAACCACATCAGAACAGGTGCACCAATGATGGCCGTAAACACGCCCGTGGGCAGCGAAACAAACGGGATAAGTCGTGAGGCCGTGTCAGCAAGCAACGTGACCAACGCCCCAATTCCGCCAGCGGCCAGAAGGGCGGGTTTGCCACGACCCACCAAACGACGCGCAATCGGTCCGCTGACAAAGGCAACAAAGGGCAGTGGGCCTGCGACGCTAATGGCAAGCGCAACAAGTGCGACACCCGCTGCCGTGATCGTCAATCGTAAGAGGGAAACCGCCAAGCCAAGGCCGGTAGCGGTCTCATCCGAAAGGGACAATCGTGTAAGAACAAAGTTCAACCAAATGATCAAAGGCAACAAAAGGCCAAGCCCAACAGTGACGCGGATGACATCAGCCCAGCTGCGCGCATTCAGGGTCCCAATCAACCATTTTGCCATATCTGCCGCGGTCAACGCGTCCATACGTGTGATCAACAGGTCGGCAAAAGCCGAAAGTGTGAGGCTGACCCCAATCCCGATCAGGATCAAACGATAGGGATGCAAACCATTTTGCCATGACAGGACAAGAACCAGCATCGCAGCCAAGGCACCGCCAATCATGGCACCCAGTAAGACAAAACCACCACACGTCACCATGGCGAAAAGGGCACCACAACTGGCGCCTGCATTGAAGCCGATGATATCGGGGGAGGCCAGCGGATTGCGGAGCATGGTTTGGAACATGGCACCCGCAATCCCAAAGGCAGCCCCGGCACCCAGCGCCGCCAAGATACGGGGCAGACGCAAATCATAGACCACAAGCGTGTGCATCGGGTCGCTGTCGCCGGTCAGCGCTGCAAGAACGTCTTGGGTATTCATCGGGAAACTGCCGGCGCGCAAGGCGATGACGCAGGCGAAAATCATGCCCAGCCCAATCAAGAATGTCATCAGACCCGCACGGCGACTGACCTGCACAGAGACTGGACCTATCCGAATGACGCGGTTCACAGCGTGCCGCCCCCATGCTTTCGGACAATCCAAATCAGGACAGGTCCGCCCAGAAAGGCCGCCATAACCCCTGCCTGCATATTGCCGCCAAACAGGCTGAGACGGCCGGTAAGGTCTGCGCAAATCATCAGCACCGCCCCGAAGGTTGCGCTGAGCAAGACTTGCCAGCGCATATCGCTACCGGCGACTTTGCGGGCCAGATGGGGAACGACCAATCCCACGAAGGTAATTGGCCCAGCCAAAGACACCGTTGCCCCGCATAGTACTACAACAGTGAGTCCAATCAGGATTTGAGCCAAGCCAACGCGCACGCCAAGATTGCGCGCGGTGTCATTCCCAAGGCTTAGCGCATTTATGGTGGTTGCCGCGAACAGTGTGGCGATGCCGCCGACGGCAAAGAAGGGCAACAATGCCGCGAGGGTATCCAGCCTAATCCCGTTGAAACCACCTAAGACCCAGAACCGATAAACATCTAATGTTTGCTGACTGATCAAGAGCACGCCCCGTGTCAGCGCAAGGCCCAAAGCGCTCACGGCTGCTCCGGCTAAGATCAGTTGCGCTGGTGTGCCGCGCCCGGCGTTCCCCAACGCAAAAACCAGAACCGAAGCAGCCAAACCGCCACCGAGGGCGACCCAGATGAATTGTGCAGGATCGGACAGGCCAAGTATCCAGATGCAGATGACAACCCCAATAGACGCGCCCGCGTTGACACCCAGCAATCCGGGATCAGCCAAGGGATTGCGTGTCATGCCTTGCATCAGCGCGCCCGCGCTCGCTAAAGCCGCCCCAGCCAAAACAGCCGAAAGGAACCGAGGCAGGCGGATAACCTGTACCACCACATGATCGGGGTTTGTGGGGTCATAATCCGTAAGGGCGGACCAGATTTGTGTCCAGTCCACAGATCGCACCCCAAAGCTCAACGCGACCGGTGCCAGCAGACACAAAGCCATAAGAGACAGAGCCAAGCCCAGTTTGCGATGATCACTGGCAGATGCATGTATCGCGGTTTTGGTTTGCAAGATATCCGGTGTGGCTGTCATGTGCTAAGCCCCTTCCTAGCCGCCGAAGGCAGGCGCAATGCCAGCCTTTTGCATGCTGGGAACGACGGTGCGCGGATTGCCATCGGTTGCCGCCTCAAGCAGGGGAACCAAGGCGTCCAACGCATAGTCTAGGCTGAGCGGGCTTGAATGCGACAGCGCTGCACTCAACATGGGTGACGCGTAGACCTCGCGACCCTCTTTGAAAGCTCTCGTATGGGGGCGCAAAGGCATTTTCTGCAGGGTCGGAATAGAGCCCCCTGCGTCAAGCCAGATCAATGCATCAGTATCAATCGCCGACAGATCCTCATCCGGGATAGGCACGTAGAAATTATCGGCCATGGGGTGTTCGTTTATCGCAGCGGGTACTTTGAAACCGAGATCCTCAAGGAACCTGCCGCGGATATCCCGCGCGGTATATGCGCCTGTTTGACCGGGAAAGACCATAACCGCGCTGGCATTCTGCCACTCGGGGTGTTGGGCTTTGAGCGTGGTAAACCGCGTCTCTATTCTGTTGATAATCGCTTGCGCTTTGGCGGTTGTATCGGTGGCGCGTCCCAATGTGGCGAGCATGTCTTGCCAACGCATTCCGTAATCACCAAATCCTACCTGTGGCGCGATAGTTGGCGCAATCCGGGACAAGATTTTGTAATCTTGCTCGGAAATGCCGGACCACTGGCCAACAATCAGGTCGGGCCGCAGAGCCGCAATCTGTTCAAAATCGAGCTGGCCTTGCAGCACGATGGGCGTCGCATCACCCAAGGCTTCATGCCCCCAAGGCCAAACCCCAAAGGCATCCGTTCCATACCACTTGCGTAAAGCATAAGGTTTGACCCCAAGTGCCAGAAGGAAATCGTGGCCGATGTAACTGATCGAGACGACCTTTTGGGGTTCGTCCACAACGATGGTCGTGCCGTAACGGTGGGTAAAGTGTTGAGGAAAACCATCAGCCCATGTTGTGGTCACACTCATCACAAAAAGACTTACGGTAAGAGCGAAGCGCGACATGAGAGAACCTCTTTTTGAGGGTTGCAGGTGTTCCAACTGCCCGCAACGCATGATGTTTAAAAACGACGTGTTAAGCTGAGTTGGATTGTACGACCCGTGCCATAAGTACAGCCTCCCGCTTCGGCCAATGGCAGACCGGCTTGGGTCGCGGCCTCTGCGCCAGAAGTGCAAAACGTGACATCTTGACGGTCTGTCAGATTTCGCGCGGACAGTGTCGCGCTCCAATCATCCCATTCGTAGGCCACGGATGCATCGAACACAGTGAGATCAGAGATTTTACGAGTCGCTGTGTTTGCGGAGTCTGAGAACCGATCTCCCGTAAACCGTGCGCCAACGCCCAAGCTAAGACCATCAAAGCGTGGGGCCTGCACGTCGTAATTTAACCAAAGTGAGGCGCTGTGTTTTGGAATGCGCGCGACGCGATTGCCCTGATTGGTAGCATTTTGGGTGATTTTGGCATCGTTATAAGTATAATTGGCCAATACAGAGACGCCGTTTTTAAAGGCGTAGTTGGCGGACACTTCGACGCCTTGCGATCTGATTTCACCCACTTGTTCGACACGGGGGTCGCCAGCGAATTGGTTCAACGATTGGGTCGTGTTGTCTTTGGTCACGTCAAACAACGCAATGCTAAGCAATGAGTTGCTTCCTAAGGGGCGGAAACGTGCACCAATTTCATAAGATGTCGCTGTTTCAACTTCCAGAGGTTGGCTCGAGGCGTTGACCCCGACAGGTGGTAAGTTAAAGCTTGTGCCCGCGTTGGAGTACAAGGTCACACCATTACCAAAGGTGTGGGACACGCCAATATTGCCCGTTGTGTAATCGGTCTTGTTGCGTTGGCTAAAGCCGCTGGACACGGTTGTCATATCCACACGGTCGTGGCGCAATGATACGGTCACCAACCAATTGTCGGCGATTTCTGCGTTCGCTCCAAGATAGTATCCGACTTGTTTAATGTCTTGGGTGAATTCGATATCTGCTGCGACGGGAATTCCGGGTATGACCACGGTACTCTCTGTTAGCAGATTGCGATTTCCTGCGTATCGAAAGCTGTAGGTATTGTCATATTCGGCTTCGTAGTAATCGACGCCACCGATAATCTGACCGCTTACATTTCCGAACGAGAATTCTTTGACAAGCGCGTTGTCAAAGCTGAACTGGGTCGTGGTTTGATCGACATCAAAGTCGGTCATGATCGCTGAATCCACGGCACCCGCAACGCCTGTCGAAGAATAGAATGCCGCCGGATATGTTGTTTGATTAATCCAATCGTTTTCTGTAAAGCGGGCACGGGAGCGGAAGGTCAGACCGTTATCAAATGCATGATCCAGCTCGTAACCTAGGTAGTTTTGCGTGGTTTCGATAATGTTCCGGTCCGGGTTGCCAGAATAAAAATCATTGTCGTAGCTGGCAATCGGGTTGGCCAGCTGTGAGCCAAACTGTGGTACGATGACATATGTGTCCCCGACATCGTCTTTTTGGTATTGGCCAAAGAAGGTAATATTCGTGCGGTCTGTGGCCTTCCAGGTCAAAGAGGGCGCAAGATAAACACGACCTTCGTCAACTTCGTCAAACACAGTACCCGTTTCACCAAAGAGACCAACGAACCGATAGGCTATAGTGTCACTGAGCGGTCCCGTGACATCAAAGCCCAATTCTCCGCCACCATAGCTGTTCAATCGAGTGAGGATTTCGCCGCCATAGGTGAACTGGGGTCGTTTGGTCACAGCGTTCACCACGCCGCCGGGTTCGTTGGAACCATAAAGATCAGCTGTACCGCCACGTAGCACTTCTATTCGTTCAACCCCAAAGACCTCGGTGCGCCAGGCGCCCCAACCGAAGGTGCGCAAGGGCATGCCGTCGCGATAGGTTGATGTGGATTGACCTTCGTAGCCACGGATCGCGTATTGTTCATACCGGCTATCTGATCCGTAGGTTTGCACGGTCACGCCGGGTGTATAAGCAATGGCGTCTTCCAAAGACCTTGCGCCCTGATCTTCGACTTGTTCGCGGGTCACAACGGTGACGCTTCGTGGGGATTTTGCTAAATCACCCGGAAGGCCGCGGGTTGCAGTGCTGCTGGCTTCTGCTGCGTAACCTTCGTAGTTTTCCAACGGTGTGTCGGAAGTCCTTTTCAGCACGATGGTACCAAGATCAACCACGTCTGACGCGGTTTGCGCATGGGCAATGGAAATGACCATGGAAACGGCTAGGGCCAAGGGGCCAGTAAATGGTATTTTGGAATGTCGCGTCATATAATATCCCCGATTTGGGGGAATTCATCACCCCAATCCGCCGTTTTTAATGAGTTGCAGAGCGCGCACATTGCGGCTCAATTGCACCATAATGAATGGGATTGCTGGACAGGCTTTGATGGCATCTATCTTGCTGGTTCAGCGGTCGTTCGCTGTAATTGGTCTTTAATATACCTGATAAAAACTGTCAACATACCGTTGGTGGATAAATGGGGAAACTTTAAACTTTGGGTTGTAGGTGATTGACGACGGCAATCAGCCGCTTACTATTTATGTGCGTTAGACATACTAGCCAAGAAACTGGGCACCACAGCCAACTTCCCCAAAGCTGACGTTGGCTGTGGCGCAGCATTCGTGATAACCAGATGGCCGCAATGCGGACTTTGCTACTATTGGAATGTTACGACCAATGTCCGGTTTGTGTTTGCATGTCGCAAGTTCTGCTGGGGCACACCCGGAAGTAATTTTCCGGATGTGAGTTCTTTCTGCTGTGGATTTAGATGATCGCACTTAACGCCGTGTTGAAGGCGTCAGCCCGCGTGAGGAAGGGCGCGTGACCCGCGTCATCAATCCAGACCACATTGCCATCACAACCAGGTATGGTTTTTGCCATAAATTCACTAGCTGCAGGCAAGCAAATCGCATCATTACGGCCACAAATTATAGTCGTCGGTGCAGTGATTTGAGGCAACTCGCTAATTTGGTTTCGTGCCCCAGAGTTTCCAAAGGCAGTCATCGCCACTCCAACATCGGTTGCGGCAGCAATGGCTGTGAGTTTTTCAACAACAGCACCGTCTTCCGGCGCGATCATTCCACAAAATGCGCCACATCCGGTTGCAAAATCTTCCATCAGGAGCCCACCAAGTTGCTGCGCCGCTTCGCCCGGAAGCGCATGCGTAAAGGCATCATCCGCGACCAGCTGTGGTGTCGTGTCGACAAATACGAATTGCTTGAACGATGACCCGTTTTTAGCAGCCATTATTTGACCGATTGCACCACCCATTGACCACCCAACAAAGGTCACGTCTGTCAAACTGAGGCCCGCAACAACCGCTAGTAAATCATCGCAATGTTCTTCAAATGTCGTCTCTGGGCTGGTTGTGCTAGAGGCTCCAAACCCTCGCAAGTCAACACAAACCACACGGTGCGTTTCCGCAAAGGCTGCAATTTGTTTTGTCCAAACGGAATGGTCCATCATGATCCCGTGGACAAACAGTAACGCAGGTTTTTCGCCACCAGTGTCGGTCAGAAATATTTCATTATCGCCAATTTTCATTTCATGTGTCCTTGTCAGATTTCAAATTCTCTGTGGAAGGTTACATGGGTATCTTGCTGCCGTTATAGAACAAAATGCGCATTCACTGACGGGCAAGAAACTGGTTTGGCGTTACCCCTGTGGCGCGGCGAAACAGCCGCGTAAAATGGCTTTGGTCAGAGAAACCCAAATCGACAGCAAGTTGCGCAAGCGTTTCATCACCCCCAGAAAGAAGGCGGCGTTTGGCTTTATTCAAGCGGCACGCCAGAAGGTATTGATGGGGACTTGTTCCGAATTGTGTCGTGAACGCACGAATAACCTGACTTTGGCTGAGGTTTGACAAAGACGCGAGTTCATCCAGGTGAATACTCCTGTCGTACTCGGCTTCAATCAACTCTCTGGCAAGTGACACATTACATCGGTTTTCCGAATTCTTGGACGTGTGTTCACCAAATTCTTTGGAGATTGTTTCTGACAGCATTGCCGTCATTGTTTCTGCAAACAAAACACCCGATGCGCCATTCTGGTCCAACTCGAATTGAAGCCTTCTGGCAATATCCTCCAATGCGGAGGATGTGACCTGAAAGTTGTCGCGCAACGTCATTTGATCACTAGTGAGCACTTTATCAAAGCAATCAGTGCGAACCATTATGTGCAAAGCCGACGGCTTCCCTTGGCCAAAGGCCCAACGATTGTCAGCACCCGCAGGAATAAAACTGAGTTGACCAGACCGGAGATGCGTCAACGTCTTACGGCCAGCACATTCATGGGTGAATTCGCCAGTCAACGCCTTGTAATGATACACCAACAAATGGTGATCCATACCGGGGAGCCGGAGGTCGCTTTCTGGTAGGTCGCGGTAATCTTCCACGCGAATTCCGTCCCAACCGAACAAATCCGAATGCCCGGTGCAACTGACAGGTACCGCGTGCATCCGCTGTGACGGCGTTATAAGTTCTGTTGGAGCCTCTATTGATTTCATAGCAAAACATAATGATTTCTAGGAAAAGTATGTCAACCGCGCTGATGCAAAATATGTAAGCAGTCATTCGCCGCGCCGCAGAAAAACGACTACATGGGCTCATTCCTGACCTTAGCTGCGTGTGCAAACCGAAAAACTGGGCCGTAGCCCTGAGTGTCCGCTTTATTCAAGTTGCCCAATTTAGTTTCCGAGGGCAGCGAAAGACGGCTTTCCTCCAGATTAGGCCAGAAATGAAAAATCAAAATCGCTTTCGCGTTAAACCCTGGTTTGCCCTTGGCAGAACGAGCGGGTCAGCGATGGTTTGGCACCTTCAACTCGATTCTGAACCGCAGTGTTAGCGGGTTTTCCAGATTATGAGAGCATGCAGTGTGGATGTCTTGGCCGTGCATCAAGACATATCTGTGAGCCGCAAAAAGGCTGTGCGGCAGACGGCCGTTGACTTTTGGTAAAACTCACGTATGAGTTGTACTTATCGCACCTAGGAAATGAAGGAGGGTTTCGATGCAAATGTCTAAAGAATATCGTCTCGCCGCCGCCTTCGGAGTGCGACCTGTGTCTGGATCCGCTGCCCTTTTAGGCTAGCCTTGCCTCCAGTCCCATCGTGTCGCCAAGGCGACATATCCCCAACCTATAGATAGATTGTACCGTTCGTCGATTTGCGTTTGCGTGCGGCCATCTGTCGGAACCTCTCTCAAAACGGGCCCTTCTTGCCCCCTAAACAGGAATTATGTGTTATGAATGCACTGCCCCTTGATAACAGCCATACACCACGTGAAGTGATCGATGATTTGATCGCCAGTTTTGGGTTCCGCCGCGTGTTTTTTGCGGTCCTGACGCGCGTGTTTAAGCGAAGCCGCCCGCCGGATGCGATTGGGTTCGGCCGGTTGTGTGCCCAAACGAGTACGGATCATCTGTGTGACCACCTGCGCAGGGATATTGGCTTGCCGCCGAATACAAAGCACAAGCTGGAGATTGATCTTTTTGCGATCAACCTGGAGTCCTATCGTTAAGCCAGGCACTGCCCTGATGCGTTGGGGCAGTATACAGAACGGCGGCCCGGAAGGAGCCGCCGTTTCTTATACTGATTGGTATTTCCGCCGTGGCAGTGGCTTATCCACGGTAAAAATTTAGCTCAAACTTTGAATGACAGCTATGTGGGCTGCAAGCGCAGCATCAGGGGTCGAGAGCCAATGTTGGTAAAGGGCCGATCGCGTCGATGGGCACCAAAAGCGGAAAGCTGTCTTTCGCTATGGGTGCGACGTGAAAGCCTAAGCCCGTAATGGCAGGCATCAATTTTGACCACGTGGGTACACGATAGTTTGAAACGGTTACAGAGATTGAAATGCAGGTGAAGTTTTCTTTGCGCCGTCTGCTTCAAACGAGCGGTTTTGGACGAAGTGCTACAATTCTCTCCATATAGCCTTTATGGTGAACCTTGCTCGTAAGAGACCGGAACTAAACCGCAGCAAGACCAATGGGTTGGTGTTTGACCCGCCTTGATACGGCAATTGCCCTTCTATTTCTTGATGCAGAAAACAGGCGAATTCATCCCTACAACATTGCAATTACGCGAGATTGCAGGAGTAAATTGAAGGCACTCCAGCGAAGGGGAGGGTCGCAGGAGTGCCAACTTAGTGACGCTTTCAATTCAAGCGTCACTATGTTCACGTATAATTTGGGTTGGGAAACCCAATATTATGCGAAGAAGCTATCCCAATCAGGGACAAAATCCTGCCAAGATTGGAATTCTTCCACAGGCTGGAAAGCGGCCAAGTCGACATCGGCGTTACTGTTGCCATTACCGTTACCGTTGCCGTTAAATCCACCACCAACATTCGCGTTGCCGTTAAAGTCGCCACCGTTATCATTGCCGTTGAAACCGCCGACGTTGCCGTTCCCATTACCAATGCCGGTGTTACCAGTGCCGTTCACGCCGCCAATGTTATCAGCACCATTAGTGCTTACGAACTCAAACGTGTCAGCGGGTTCGGTTTGAAGGGTCTCTGGCGTTGTTGTTTCAGTAACTTCCCTATCTACGACAGGTTCAGCAACCGTTTCTGCCGCTGTTTCTTCTTCTGTTTCGGTCAAGGCGGAACTATCGAGGAATTCGCTCAAATCGAAAGAGGAGAAGCTCTCACTGTTCCCCTCGTCATTGTTTCCTACGCCATTTCCGTTGCCGTTAAAGCCGCCAGTGTTATTGTTACCGTTGTTGTTACCGCCGTTGTTGTTGCCATTAAAGCCTCCAACATTGCCGTTTCCATTGCCAATACCGGTGTTACCAGTGCCGTTGACGCCGCCAACATTCCCAACGCCGTTACTTTGGCCAAATTCAGACAGGTTGAGGGCTAAGTTGTTAAAGAAGTCCGTGAAGTTAAACATATTATGTTCCTTTTTCGTGCTTTGATCGAAACAAATTGACATTTGATACTCCGCAAAATGTTTCGGTTAGTGGAACTGTTATCGCTAACCTGAGATGAGGACTTGTTTACTTTTCGTGGAGGTTGTGTGGAGACCGATTGGTAAGAGGATTCAGTGAAGCCGATCAATTAAAAAATACATTCTGATCAATGACTTATGTTCTAAATTGAACTTGAAAACTGCTGCTAAGCTCAAAATATTTCGAGCAAAAACCAGTAGGTTACCACAATACGACACGACGACACATGATCGATTCTAAGGGGAAATGCCTGTTAAAAGCTGCTAGGTGCACAAATTCACTTAGGGTTTTAATGCGCTTCAGTTTGGGGAGAATCGATAGCCGACGCCACGAACTCCAGCAAAGTGGCCTTCAATACCTGCTTTGCTCAATTTACGGCGTAAATTGCTAATGTGGCTATCTACAGTTCGCTCAACAGCGTCACTTTCGGAAAGGCATGAATCCAGCAAGTCCAATCTAGAGAATACAAGCGTAGGAAATCTAATCGCATGGCTGAGCAATCGAAATTCAGTCAATGTTAGATCGAGCTTAAGCACCCCGTCCGGCCGATCAACGATTGCCACATGGGACTGTACGTCCACCTTGATCTGTCCATATGCTAGTGTTTTCGTTTCAGCGGCTCGGCCACGTTTCAATACTGCGCGCGCGCGTGCCACAATTTCCAATGGATTGAAGGGCTTGACCACATAGTCGTCTGCGCCAATTCGTAGCGCCAGAAGTTTATCAAGGTCTTCTGCGTGGGAGGTCGCCATAATCACCGGTGTAGAAAATTTGTTTGTAATTTCTTTCAAAACATCGAAACCATCCATCTTGGGAAGACCTACATCAAGGATGATGATATCCGGTGAAAGCATGCCCGCATGTGTAATCGCCGTCTCACCGTCTGATGCCATCACGGTTCGAAACCCGTCACGTTCAAAGTAAGTTCGCAACATTGAAGCGATTTCTCGCTCATCTTCAACAATTAGAACAAGAGGCTGATAATCAGATGACATGAACGAAATCCATAAGGTTAGCGATAGAGTATTGGCAAGATTGCTCGGCACAATCCTTAGCTGCCCGATTGCTGTTGGTGTTAGCCTGTGTTGATGAGCGACTTCGCAACTCTGCATTTCTTTTGTGCATTGTGATGTTGCGTAGTTTCTCTGTCCAGACGAGACCGATTGAACGAGAATAAAGATTTTTCAACGTTTACTCCGAGATACAAGCAAATTGTCGAAGAGGTGTTGGGACTGCGTGCAGGTATCATGGAGGAATGGTGGAGAAGCCACTCTCGAAACAGACCCTTCCGTAGATTAAGTACCTGACATTTTGTGAATTTCATTGCGGATTCGTGACATCTACCCAGTCTTCGTAGGTGTCGACGATAAAGCCACTATTTTTATAACCCTCATAAAGCCGATCAACCGGCAACGCTCTCATTCGGTGAATGTATGCATTCACGACATTCCGTAGCTCACTATTAGACGGGGAGAACGCGAGAACTCGCTCTAAATTCATCGAAGCCCGAAAACCGTCTATGCGAACTAGGGGGTCACCCATGTGTTCGGTCGTAGGTCTATCTAGGTAAGACAACGTGAAATCCGCACGACTTGCTGCAATCATGTCTGGTATCAAAGTCATCTTGCGTGCCGCAACAACATCTCGCAAACCCATACCGTTTAGCGTAAGTAGATCGACTTCCCAATTCCGCTCAGTAATCCCGGTCAGACGGAAAAGGTCTTCTTGGCTTTCAATGCCCAGAACGTCGTCTCGATTGGCGGTGGTGAATAAACCAACTTGAAACTCTCCCCGCCTTAGAACCGGGTCAGATGCCAAGATTCCGTCAGTGATCTTGACTGGAAAGACAGAAGCTCCCAAGAAATCGGCATTCCCTTCAACCAGATCTGATACTGCGCGTTTGAGGTTGGGAAACCCTACGAATTCAAGCCGGTCGGCCAAATCAGCATCACTGATGGCATTGCAGAGTATCATCAGTTCGACTTCAAATCGGAACGCGCCCTTAAAAATTGGAGAGTCGAACATCGGGCAATCTGCGACACTGATACTGGTTCTAACCCCATTTCCGGGCGTCGTACCTAAATTCAAGATGGGATACACTCTGTCGGCAACCAACAAAACCCGAAGGACCCGGTCATCCGAAATGGCTGATGAAGCAGTTACGCTCGCCACAAAAACACATGACGCCAATGCTATACGACGCAACGCAGAAGTCACTTTAATTGCAAGGTTACCCATTCACTTCTCCCTTGTGATTATTCCGAAGATTCACCGATCTCAGGCATTGATTGTTTCTTTCTCAAAGCCTCCAGCAAAGCCTGTTTCAGCACCGTGCTTGAGAAAGGTTTTTGAATAAATTTGAACGTCCTACTGAAAGCGGATTGGTCCTTCATAGCTAAGCCAGTATAACCAGACATGAATACAACCGACGCGTTTGGCGTAAAATGCAAGAGTACTTCAGAAAGATCGGGACCCATGATTTCGCCCGGCAGAACAACATCCAAGAGAAAGAAATCGAAGGCAGGTTCTGCAGAGCAAATTTCGATAGCTTGCGTGGCCACACTTGCAACAGTGACATCCATGCCGGCTTGATTGAGACGCTGTTTTAGGATGTGTCGCAGCGTGTCGTCATCTTCAACAACCAAAGCGCGGCGGCCAACCAGTAAATGTTCGTCGTTTATCGAGCTGTTGGCCTTCGGATCATCGTCAGGTTCAATCTCTGATTTGGGCAAATAAAGTCTGACGTTCGTCCCTTCGCCTTCCATACTGTCTATGGCGATATGACCACCTGATTGTTTTGCGTATCCGAAAGCCATCGAAAGCCCTAACCCAGAGCCTTTTCCGACGGGTTTGGTGGTGAAATATGGGTCAAATGCGCGTTCAGCGGTATCCTTAGACATGCCAACTCCGTTATCGGACACTGCAAAACAAATATAAGGTCCCGGTACGATGTCGGAGGGAACCTCGACACTGTCATCTTGAAGCTTAGTGTTAAAGACCTTGATCTTAATCTTACCACCATCCGGCATCGCGTCTCGTGCGTTGATAACCAAATTCAAAAGGACCGTTTCCAGTTCTTGGCGATCCACCCAGCAGAACCATGTGCCGCTTTCGACGACAACTTCTAAACTGATTTGCTCACCCAAAGACCGACACAACAAGTTTTCAAAATCAAGCAGTAGCTGCACGGGGTCTAAGGATTTTGGGGTAAGCGGTTGCTGGCGGGAAAACGCCAACAAACGATGGGTCAAAAGCGCCCCCCTTTGTGTTGCGCCTAAAGCCATTTCAAAGGCGCTAGAGACCTCCTTGTCGGACGAGTCTGGTGATCGCGCCAATTCGAGACTCCCCACGAGGATTGTCAGCAAATTGTTGAAGTCATGCGCCACGCCCCCAGTTAACTGGCCGATAGCACGCAGCTTTTGTGAGTGGTTTAATTCGTCAGCTAAGCGTTTTTGTTCAAGTTGGGATTGGCGCAGGTCTGTTCTGTCAGCGCTCACCCCTCGGTAGCCACTGAAATTACCAGATGCATCGAAAAGAGGAACGCCGCTCGATTGAACTTGTCTGGTTTCGCCATCCGGCAACTGGAATGAAACCCAGAAATCCCGAAATGGTCTTTGCGTTTTTTTAATCGCCAAAAACGCGGATTGTCCGTCTTGGTCAAGACCGACCCGTGTGTCAAAATCAGCCTGCCCTAGGTCGGATGGATCCACGCCAACACCGATGACCTCGAAAAAACTGTCCGACAGATATGTCACCCTGTGATCCTTGTCGGTTTCCCAAAACCAATCCGACGCTGCGCGCACAAAATCGTTAATGCGCACTTCATTGCGTTGAAGTTCCGTCTGCGTCTCTTCCAATTCCTTGATTTTGTCACGGCTGGCGGTCAGCAAACCGTTCATCGATCCCTCAAGTTGACCGATCTCGTTTGATTGATTGGCTGCACCTATCGTGGCTTTGAGTTGCCGGGGATCATGCGGATCGACCGATACAATATCCTTACTCAGCGAGACCAATGGACGGGTGATCACGCGCTGAAAAACGGCAAATAAGATCAAGGATAACAACACATTCCTTGCTAAGCCCGCGAATATATTTGTGAAAAACCGCGAGTAGAACACGGACAGAGCTTTGTCCATGTTGATGCTCACCATCAAATGCCCCACCTCACGGTTCTCTGTTGTGGCTATGAGATCGACTAGATACTCCGGATACGGATCACTTAATTTCTCGGTGATCCAAAAGAAATTACTTGCTGTGGGAACATGCATCGTTGCTGCCAGAGTGTTCCCAAGATCATCTTTAATGGCGGCCTGAAACACGAAATCATAACTGAATAGACCTTCAATGACTTGTTGGGCCAGTTCTTCATCTAATTGATGAGCAGCATCCGCAGCACTTGGCGCTAGAACCTGCAATACTCTTTCCGCCAACTCGTCAATTCGGCGCCGATCGTGATCGTAATCGAACCATGTTTCAACAAGAGTCGTGATAACACCAAGAATAACGGCCACCAATATGGATAGCCGCGCCAGTCTATATGAAATCCCCTTTCTTGATACAGAAAACACTACACTTCCACACTTTCATGAACCAAATTTAGTGGTTTTCTTAGTGTATTTTAACGTTTTGGTCTAATTGTTAAGATTGCGTGGAGATCACGAAGCAGTGAGATGCTTGCACCCCTTTCTTTCTGAAAAAGTGGGTCAATCCCGTGTTGAGGACCGCAGCGGTAGATTCCATCAATTGTGATAGTGATGTATCCGCCGCGCCGCTCGGGCGGCGAGGGACTGACAGACGCATAATTGGAGTCTGGAGGGCAAGGAGCTGACCTGGGCCTCTAAAACACCTCCAAATTTGTGTAGAGTTCGCCCAACAAAAGGACGGACGAATGAAGGCACGTGTCACGGACGAACAGATCATACACTGCCCGGCAGGCGATTGCGTAGCGCTCTACAACTGGCGCAGATCACATTCAGCTTTAGGCAACCTGACACCCATGGAATTCTTGCAGAGAAAGGCGATCGACAAGATGGCTGCATAAGGTCAAAGATTTAACCCCAAGGACTCCGCGCAAAGCTCGAGGAGACTTGGGGCTCAGGTCAGATGCGCAACAAACCCTCTTTTAGCAAAGAACGCTATTTGGGCCTATAAGCGCTGACTTCAGACAGCAATGACTATGTTCTAGTGCTGCAGTCTTCATCCAAGCGTTCGTTTGGTCAATCAAGACGCGGACCAAATTGTCCTTTTGGGGCTACAAGCCTTGTTCGTTAGTGGCATTAGGGGATGCGCATCATTGGATGGCAAGAGACCCAATGCACCACTTCTTGCAACTATCAGTCATCCCTTTTCTTCACCCATCGAGACGTAAGCTCAGAAATCGACGTCATTTTGCGGTCGGGTAGACAAGAAATATCACAATCCGGTTCCGCGATTTTTATTGAATTTCCGTCCCACAACCACCAGTAGATGGGTCGCCCTGCGCTGTCTCTTACAGCAAACCGAAACAAAGGCATCGTAATCGGATTTTGATTGGATAGATGGCTTTCGACCTGCCCCTTCAGACGGCCTAACTGCAAAGCGTGTGACATCGGGGCAATGGCAAACTCAGAAAATGACAACACATCAGATGTTGCAACGGGCACGTCGTATCCGTTCGGATCGATTGCCAATATCTCGTGATAGGTCGGATGAACGGAAACGCATTTCGCATAGAAATGCGCATCATCAAGATCAATGCGAACGACCTCACCAGCACGCAGTGTCACAGGCTGTAACCTTCATATGTTGCGGGGTGGAACAGCTCTGCGATATCCAGTTTACGCGGGGAAAGACCTTGAGCGTGATGTGCTGTCAAAAAGGCGTCGATGACATGTTCGTTGCCCCCCACACCGTAGGACCAAATATTGGGTTGGAGTTGATCGGCAAGGCGCAGTGTGTCCTCGACAAACGGCATGGTGACTTTGGTGGCTGAGGTGTCCGCCAACGCCGCCGTGGCCATAGCTTTGGACTGGCCAAACGCTTTCAACAGCGCGCCAGGCAACCAAGGATGTTGGTCCGCAAGGCTGCGACGCACGCCAAGGACGTGCATGATCGGGAAGATTTGCGTGTCTTTGTACCACTGCGTCGCAACCGCTTGGCTGTCGGCAAACAGTCGCCCGACGTCGGCGTGCCCTTCGGCGAAACAGCGCGGCCAGCGGGGGCCGACGAAACCGTCGATTTCTCCTGCTGCCAGCATTTCATTCAACGAACGACCTTCGGGTGCCAGTGTAATGGTCACATCATCCGGTGGCGTGAACTTGAGCTTTTCAGGGCGTCCGGCCGTATCCATGCCACCGCGCACCCATTCGATGTCGCTGGGCGAGACACCGTAGCCTTGTAAGATCGCGCGCACCCAAACGTTTGCGGTCAATTGATATTCGGCAATGCCGATCTTTTTGCCTTTCAGATCGGCGGGTGACGCAATGCCTTTGTCCGTCCGGATATAGATCGAGGTATGGCGAAAGGCGCGGCTAAGGAACACAGGCACCGCAATGTAGGGCGGGTCATCGCGCGTCAGAGACATACAGTAAGAGCTAAATGACAGTTCACTGATGTCGCAGGTTTTGTGGCGGAAAGCGTTAAAGAACATCTCTTCGGGGCTTTGCAGCATTACCACGGGATCAACGCCGTCAATCTTCACGCGCCCGTCGTAAATTGGGCGGGTGCGATCATAGTCACCAACAGCAACGGATAAGGTCAGATCAGTCATGTATCACCAGTCTTTAAGGGGTTGATCGAAACCGGCTGCCCGGAATTTGCGCTGTCCAAGATTGCGTGGCATGTAGCGAGGGCATCATGGCCCCATGCCCCCGATTGCACAGGCTTTGGGCCAGCACGAAGGAGATCTACAATCGCCTGCGCGAAGTCCTTGCGGGAATAGTCAAAAGGGCAATTGATGGTTTCGATTTTGTCGGGCCCATAGATTGAAACACGGTCCATGCCGATATGAATATCGCCAAGCTCGCAAAACACGGTGACGGGCCCAAAGTGTTCGTGATGCGTGGGGTCGGGTAACCCGTTTACGCCTGTGAAAGCGCGGGTGCGTTTAAAAGTGACCTCATCGGTAACGTCTTTCAGCGCGCGGCGGGCTTTGCCATAGGCATTAGCGGGCTTTGCCACCCCAAGTTCCGAGACACCGTCCATCTGTATGTCGCTGTCGTAGAACCCATAGCCCGAATAGGTCAGGCTGGCGCATGCGCCATTCTCAAATGACACGATTGCCATGAAAGCCCCTTCGCTGGGGCGCTCAGGATCCCAGTTTCCGGTCTTGGCAAAAACGGAAACGGGACGCGCTCCGATCAATCGCATGGCGACATCCACCTGATGCACAGCCTGCGAAAAAATGACGCCGCCGCCCGCACTGGTTTGCAATTCCTCAGGCCTGCGCGGACGGTACATAAAGTCTGTGGCCGTCAGCATATGCAGCATTTTGACTTGCCCCATCGCGCCACTCTCGATTGTCGAAGCGGCTTGCGCAATGGGCGCGTCATAGCTGTGACTAGGGCCGACCAATAGATGTAGGCCTTTGTCGGCGGCCAATTGTGTGAGCGCGCGCGCCTCATCCAGATCAATGGTGATGGGTTTTTCAACAACCACATGTTTGCCTGCATTCAAACAATCGGTGACATGCGCGTTGTGCATTTGGTGCGGGGTCGCGACATAGACAATCTCGATCTCAGGATCACACAGCATGTCGGTGTAGTCCGCATAAGTTTGTCCGCCAAAGGCTGCCTCAAAAGCTTTGCGCGGAGCCTCAGACGGGTTTGCGCCAGCGATCAGGTGAATGTCGGGATGCGTCTGCAACCCTCGCGCTGAAAGGGCAAAGCCGCGGCCCAACCCGATCACACCCATTCTGGCCGGACTATAGGTCAAGAACCAACTCGCCAGCACGCGCACGCGATACACAAATCATAATCTGGTCTGCTTTTTCCTCATCCATCAGCACCATATCACGGTGGTCTACGTCGCCTTCGATCAGGCCACATTTACAG
The DNA here is from genome assembly GCF_039986515.1 of Ascidiaceihabitans sp. NCBI lineage: Bacteria > Pseudomonadati > Pseudomonadota > Alphaproteobacteria > Rhodobacterales > Paracoccaceae > Ascidiaceihabitans > Ascidiaceihabitans sp. The sequence continues at coordinate 242,766 of NZ_JBDWQO010000018.1, forward strand.
GTGCCACAGGTGCCGCTTTCGCACGAACTGGTGGTCGCGATGCCTTCATCGCGCAGCGCCTCAAGAATAGATTTATCGCTTGGCACGGTGATCGTTTGGCCGGTTTTTTGAAGGCGCACCTCAAAGGGTTTGTCATCCTCGCGCACGGCGGCAACGCCTGCGAAATCCTCAAAATGGATTGAGCCATCAGGCCAATGACCAGAGATGCCTTTTATCTCTTCCATCAATGGGCCAGGGCCGCAACAATAGACATGCGCCTTGCTGGGGTCCGCGAAATCATCCCAAAAATCGTACAGATTTTCGAAGTCGCCGTTGTCGTAATGCACGTTCAACCGGCCCCCAAGCAGGGCTTGGAGGTCAGGCACATAAGCGGCGTCTTGCGCGCTGCGGGCGCAATAGATCATCCGCAGTTTTGCCTTTGTGGCCATCAGCTGCTGGGCCATCGCATAAATCGGTGTGACGCCAATGCCGCCTGCAATCAAAAGGTATTCAGGGGCTGTGCCAAGCGGGAAATTATTTGCCGGGGCCTGAACCGATACGCTTTCGCCAATGGCAAGCCTATGCATGGCCAGCGATCCGCCGCGTCCGGTTTCTTCGCGTTTAACAGCAACTTTATAGCTCGTGGGGTTTTGGTCGGGATACACCAAGGAATACTGACGCACAGCACCACCAGGCGTTTCAATGGCGATATGCCCACCCGCATCCGCCGCAGGTAGAACGCTTGCGCCCGATGCTTCAAACGTGAACTCTGTGATTTCCTGCGCAACGTCACGGCGCGACATCAAGGTAAGCATCATTTTTTGGGACACCATCAATCTCCTTAGGTGAATAATAATTAGATATCTAATTTTCTATTGTCAATCGAGAAGATGGTGATAAGCTTAGGCTTGAATGTAGTCTATCTGGACGGTTGTTTTGCTCACGACAGAAGAAAATAAAACGCTTGTAGAGGCCGGACCAGGCACCCCAATGGGCACCTTGATGCGCAGCCATTGGACGCCTGTTTGCTTGATCGAAGAAGTTGCAGAGCCTGACTGCAAGCCGCTGTTGGTCGAAGCGCTTGGTGAACGCTATGTGGCGTTTCGCGACTCCGAAGGCCGCTTGGGTTTGCTCGATGAACTTTGCCCGCACCGCAAAGCCTCGCTTGTTCTTGGGCGTAATGAGGATTGCGGATTGCGCTGCCTTTATCACGGATGGAAGTTCGACGTGACAGGCAAGACGGTTGCAATGGCGTCTGAACCCGAAGGCAGCCCGCTGGCCGAGAAGGTTGCCGCGCGGTCATACCCTGTGCGTGAATGCGGTGGGTTTGTTTGGGCGTGGCTGGGCGCAAAGGAAGACACACCAGCGTTCCGCCGCCCGCCTTTCGCGCCCAATGACGACGTTCGCGTGTCCATACTTAAGATCCGCATTCCCGCCAACTGGGCGCAGATCACCGAGGGCCAGATCGACAGTGCACATTCGTCGTCGCTGCATTCCTCAGACATGGTGCCCGCACGGGTTGAGGGGGCCGCCGCCGATGGCAAAAGCTGGTATCGCCCGTCGACGGATAAGTCGCCGCGCATGCAAACGCAGACCACGGAATATGGTTTTCACTACGCCGCCATTCGCCGCCCGATCAAAGGGGCCGCGACGCATAACTACATCCGCGTGACCGAATATGTAGCGCCGTATTTCTCGCTGATCCCGCCCAACAGTTCGTACCAAGTCGCAACTGTTGTTGTCCCCATTGACGATGAAACCAGCGCGTTTCACTTCATCGCTTGGGGCGACGCTGAAACGACCCCCGACACCGACAGCTGGCGCGCCTTTAACCATGTTGTGCCGGGCGTTGATCTTGATGAAGGCACATGGGCTACACGGCGTACCAAGGAAAACTGGTTTGGTCAGGACCGCGAGTGGATGAAAGAAGGGAATTTCACCGGTATCGCGGGTATCCCGAACCAAGATATCGCCATGTGGGTTTCGATGGGTGCCAAAGTTGATCGCAGCAAAGATATCTTGGGGGCGTCTGATTTGGCGATTGTCGAATTCCGCCGTCTGATGGTGGATGCCGCACAACTTGTTGCGGAAGGCGGGCCTGCTATCGGGGCTAACCCTGACATCGTGCAGACGAACATCGCGTCTTATGAAGGCGTCGTGTCCAAGGACGTGGATTGGCGTGATCTTGTTGGCGCCGACACACAGACCGCAGCGGAGTAGATCATGATCAAGAACCCAATCCACCCGCATCTGGCCGACGCCTACAAAGAAATGGGCAAGCATTCGACGATCCCCTTGTGGGAGATCTATCACCTGCTGGTATCCAATGAGCCAAAGCCGATGGGGGATCCGCATCTGTGGCGTTACAGTGATTTGCGTCCGCTCTTGCTGGACGCTGGCAACAAAATCTCTGCTGAAGAGGCAGAGCGCCGCGTTCTTGCCCTCAAGAACCCGGGTCTTGAACGTCCTGGCATTGCGCAGACATTGTTTGCGGGTTTGCAACTTGTCATGCCGGGCGAAATCGCGCCCGCACACCGCCACACGCAAGGGGCCATTCGGTTCGTATTGGAAAGCACAGGCGGCTATACGGCGGTTGAAGGTGAGCGGTGCACAATGCAGCGCGGTGACTTTATCACGACACCAAGCTGGTGCTGGCACGATCACGAGAACACTGGCGACGGCCCGATGATTTGGCTGGATGGGCTGGATGTTCCGCTTGTGAATTTTCTGGGCGGAAAGTTTGCCGAGGAAAATGAAACGGACCAGCAACCGATCTTTCGCAGCGATAATGCGTCTGTTGCAGGGTACGGCACTGGCTTGCGCCCATTCAACGGGGCAGAACAGAAACCCTATTCTCCGATCTTTCGCTATCCATATGACCGCTGCCGCACGGCTTTGATGGATATGGCACAAGGCACCATCGATCCCCATCTGGGCCATAAGATGATCTATGCAAACCCCAATGACGGGGGGCATGTCCTGCCAACGATTTCGGCGTTTTTGCAGCATCTACCAAAAGGGTTTGAGACGGCCGCATGGCGCTCAACGGAATCAACTGTGTTCAGTGTGGTCGAAGGATCAGGCGTTGTGCGCGTCGGCGACACAGAGATGCGCTTTGAAGAAAGCGATACCTTCGTTGTCCCCAATTGGACGGCCTATCAAATCGCGGCCAACACGGACGCGGTGCTGTTCAGTTTCTCAGACCGAGCTGCGCAAGAAAAGCTTGGGATTTTTCGCGAAGAGAAGCCTGCGGCCTAACGTAAATTGTCTTGGGAGGGACAGATGAATTTGAAATCAATCATCGCAGCCGCTGTGCTGTCTGCTGTGGGTACTTTCGCCTCGGCGCAGACATATGATCTGAAAATTGCGAGCTTTGTGACGCCGAAACATGGGATGTCCAAATGGATCGACGGTTGGGCCGCGTCGCTTGAGGAAAAGTCCGAAGGCCGCCTGAAATTTGAGATTTTGCATGGTGCGCAGATGGGCCCACCGCCGGCCTATTACGACCTTGCGTCAAATGGCCAAGCGGACATTGCATGGGTTTTGCACGGCGCGACGCCGGGACGTTTCAAGCTGACTGAGATTTCGAACATGCCGTATCTGTTCTGCTCGGCAGAACAGGCGACGCGGGTCTTGAATGACCCATCTGTGCGGGCACTCACCGATCCTGAACATCGCGGTGTCAAAGTTCTGACGACGTTTATGCACCCTCCGGGGCAGATCAACATGAAGGGCGGGCCTGTTCTGGCGCTATCTGATCTTGCGGGCAAAGCCATGCGACCGCCGTCAAAAACGGTCGGGCAATTGATTGCGATGCTGGGTGGAAAACCTGTTGGATTGCCGCCAACCGCGATGGCCGAAGCGCTGCAAAAAGGCACAATTGACGGCACTATGATCGATTATGGTGGGGCAGGTCTTGCCTTCCAATTGGGACCATTCCTGACGGATATCACCGAAGTCTACGCCTATACTTCGTCGTTCGCGTTGGTGATGAACCCAGACAGCTTTGGCGATTTGCCTGCCGATCTGCAAGCGATGGTGGACGAAAGCCTTGTTGGTATCTCGCCCCAAATCGGTCAGATCTGGGACAAGCTAGATGCGATTGGAAAAGATGTGCTGACCAAAGCAGGTGTGAACATTCACACATTGTCTGATGAGGAAACGGCCAAGTTCCAAGCCGTTGGCGCAGCGCAAACCGCAGGATATCTTGCTTCTCTCAATGACGCAGGGCTACCTGCTGATGACGTCATGTCTGCGATCAAAGCAGCGATTGAGGCCGTCGGACCCGTGGGCCCTGGATGTCAGTCTTAACGACCCTGAACACGATACGAAATGGGGCCGCAGCGGTAATGACTGCTGCGGCTTCTGTTTGTTTGGCTTTCCTTATGCTGATCGTCACCGCCGACGTTGCCATGCGCGCAATTGATCCAAAGTGGCGGATATCAGGGACGCTGGACTATGTTGAGTTTTCCCTCAACTGGATGATCTATCTGTCGATTGCCGCCGCCTTCTTTGCGGGACAGGTGATTGCGGTGGATATCATCGATAAATGGGACACCAGATACCGCTTTCAAAAGATCGGCCAACTGTTGACTTTGATCGCGCTGATCGCTGTTGGCACACAGATCATTCGCCCGGCACTTGCTGTGCTTGAATGGGGCGAGGTGACGTTCGACTTGGGCATTTTGAAATTCTATTACTGGATAGCGATTTGGGCAGGTATCGGATTTTCCATCCTTGCCGTTCTGCTTGAAATCGTAGCCAAGAAGGGTCCAAAGACGTGACGCCTCAAATTATCGGCCTGCTGGCCATAGCGATCCTTGTTGGTATGATTTTCCTACGCGTGCCTGTCGGAACTGCTTTGCTGCTGGTTGGCTTTGGCGGATATTGGGCCGTTGATGGCTCGAAAACGGCGCTGTACACGCTTGGCGACAAGCCGTTTTTGCTCGCACAGGCCTATTCGCTTTCGGTCGTGCCGCTGTTCCTTTTGATGGGCGTGGTCGCCAGTCGCACCAAGATGGCGACAGAGCTATTTACGGCGGCAAATGCGCTGTTTTCAAACTTTCGCGGCGGGCTTGCGATGGGCACCGTCGGCGCCTGTGCGGGGTTCGGGGCGATCTGCGGATCATCATTGGCCACGGCATCCACCATGACGCGGGTGTCGATCCCAGAGATGCGCAAACATGGGTATTCAGACGCAATCGCCGCCGGTGTTGTGGCATCGGGTGGCACTTTGGGCATTCTGATCCCGCCGTCGATCATCTTGATCATCTACTCGATCATCGCGCAGCAAAGCGTCCCTGCGTTGTTCGCTGCGGCTTTGATCCCGGGGCTGCTGCTGGCGGCCTTGCACCTTGTGACCTTGAGTGTGCTGTCACGATTGCGCCCTGACGACATGCCGCCGGTTCCCTCCATGTCGTGGTCTGAGCGCTTTTCCGCGATTGCTGGTTTTTGGAAAATGGCCGTGATCTTTACCTTGGTTGTTGGCGGGATTTTCCTAGGGTGGTTTTCCCCAACTGAGGCTGCAGCCATAGGCGCGCTCTTGACCATTCTGATGGGATTTGTGACCCGTCAATTGAACATTCCAACGTTGATCAGCGCGTTCAAAGAAACGGTCACGACCACAGGAACTTTGTTTTTCATCATCCTCGGCGCGTTCATGTTCGCCGCCTTTATGGTGCAAACCCGTATCCCCGCAACGTTGGGCGATTGGGTCACATCGCAGGGGATGGCCCCGCTTGCGGTGATCCTATTCCTTGTCGTGATGTATGTGATCTTGGGATGTTTTCTGGACTCGATCTCGATGATCCTGATCACCGTACCGGTCTTTCTTCCCATCGTTGAGACACTTGGGTATTCGCCGATCTGGTTCGGTGTCTTTCTGGTCATCGTGGCAGAAATTGGGTTGATCACGCCGCCGGTGGGCCTGAATATATTTGTCATCCGGGCCCAAGCGCCAGATATCCCGCTGATGACAATCTATCGGGGGATCATGCCGTTTCTTGTGACGCATATCGTTGGGATCGCATTGTTGATCGCGATCCCAAGTCTTGCGATCTGGCTGCCAAGCTTGCTGTATTAGGCGACGTGGGCCGTCAGCACGCCAAGCTCTGGTGAGGTCACAACAATCGTATCCCCCGCACTGACAGGGCCAACGCCGGCAGGTGTGCCCGTCATGATCACGTCACCCGGCAAAAGGCTGTAAAAGGCGGAACACATCTCGATCAGTTCCGGAATGGAACGGATCAACAGGCTGGTGTCAGAGGCCTGACGGACCTCGCCGTTGACGCTCAGTGAAAAGGCGATGCGGGCAGGGTCGGCAACTTCATCGGGCGTGGCCAGCGTCGGTCCCAAGACCGCAAAGCCATCGCAGGATTTGCGCATAGAGCGATCCTGTTTGCCGCGCACGGTCATATCCAGCGCAAGGCTGTATCCCGCGACATAAGCCATGGCATCGCTGGCCGCGATATTGCGCCCGGCTTTACCAATGATCACGGCAACCTCGGCCTCGTGATCCACACGTGCGGCGTCTTTTGGCAAAGTGATCGTCGCGTCATCACCGACAAGGGCAGATCCGGCTTTCAAAAAGCACCCGATTTCATCAATCGGATGAACCTTCGCACCTTGATGCAAGCCATGATCGTCTTGGGCTTCGTCAAGATGGGCATGATAATTTACAGGCGCGCCGATGATTTTAGAGGGCAAAGCAACAGGGGCTTCAAGCACGACATCCCCGCGCCTAAGACGGGGCGCTGACGCCAATAATGGCTGTGCTTTCGCAGAAATCTGATCAAGCGCCGCCACAAACGGATCGTGCAAGCTGCGGACCCATTTCACATCAGGCAATGTGTCTAGCGCATCCGTCACATCACAAATCTCGTCACCTTGAACAACACCCAAGCGATCGACGTTAAACCGGCAAAACTGCATTTTATCTCTCTTTGATCAAAACGACCGTTAGCGGGGTCGATGTGGTTTACATCGCCCCGTCCAACCATGTCTTATCGTAACTATCGCTTACTCGGCCTTAACGGCTTCAAGCTCAATCTGAATTGCGATCTCATCGCCAAGGGGACCAACAAAAGCCGTCACACCCCAATCAGAGCGCATGATGCTGGTCGTTGCACTCACACCGATGGTTTCTTTTTTGGACAAAGGGTTGGGACCAGAACCGTTAAACACAGCGTCCAAGACGACTGGCTTGCTCACACCATTCATGGTCAAGTCGCCCATGATCTTGCCTGTGGTCTCGGACGTCACTTCGATGCCAGTGGATGCAAAAGTAATCTCTGGGTTCGCAGCCACGTTCAAAGCTTTGTCTGATTTGATCCAGCCATCACGCTCTGGGTGGTTTGTATTCACTGAAGCTACGGCCATGATAACCGACACGGCGCTTTTTGCGACATCATCTGCGTCATAAGAAATCGTGCCTGATACATCGCCCATCCAGCCGATGCTCTTTGAGAACCCAAGGTGGTTCAGTTCAAATGCGACCAATGTATGGGCGCTGTCGATCACATAGTCATCAGCGGCGAATGCAGGTGTTGCAATCAATCCAGCTGCCATCACCGGCGCAATGAGTTTCCCTAACCGTATCTTCATGTTTCTCTCCCTAAATTAGATATCTAATTTTAGGCAGTTCGCGCAAACATGCAAGAAAAATAGATATCTAACTTTCTTGCATATCTCGAACTCGTTGAACGTCGCTATCCTCGTCAAGGTTTTGCGTCATCTTGATAAGAAGTCTGCGGAATTGTGATATTTCATCTGTTGCTAAACCTTGGGATGCAGTGTCGTTCGTTTCGATGGCAAGCGGCTCAAGTTTGAGACGCAAGGATCGGCCCAAGGGGCTGAGGTTGATCACAGGCCGGCTTTGCCCGCCTTTTGGAACCTCTTTTTCGATCAACCCTTTCAGTTCCATCTTAGAAAGCGCCGTGTGCGCCGTCGGTCCGGTTAGCCCAGCCCGATCTGCCAGTTCTTTTTGTGAAAGGCCTTCTTCGTCCCAAAGGATCCGCAGAAATTCCCAATGGCCAAACATCACATCGTGCTGTTTCAGCTTGGCTTGCAAGTTACGGCGAAACTGGCGTTCTAACAGCCGGACCAAATGCGCAATACGTTCGTCGTCATGTAATGTCATTCCCGCTTACACCCAATTTGGAATGGATTATTTCTAACGAACTAATTTATCCTTGAACAGCGCAATGCGTCGGGCACCGTCATTGGCAGCGACACAGAGGGTACAACCGCTCACGGTAGCCTTACCTTCTCTGTGCGATAAGTACCGGCAACTCAACGAGGCTGCCTTGCCGGTACGAGTAACTTCACCTTTTACGCTGGTCTTGTCGCGTTTTAGTTCCGTTTTTTTCGAGCAATGTTTGCTATGAAGCAGATTGAGAATGGCAAAGAGATATACCGACGCGTTTCGGCGTGATGCAGTGCCCATGGCCGCAACCAGTGGCTTAACGCGGCCCCAG
>NZ_JBDWQO010000019.1:0-269560 GCF_039986515.1 Ascidiaceihabitans sp.
GACGCGGCGCAAGGCTGAAATGGCCATCTTCGAATACATCAACGGCTTCTACAATCCGCGTCGCCGCCACTCAGCACTGGGCTGGAAAAGCCCTGTCGCCTTCGAACGAAAGGTGGCTTAAACGAGCACTTGGGGCGGCACGAAACCGCGACAGGTCCAGTTTCAGCACTTCGCTTTCCACCCAGCCGACGCGGTTGGGGCCGAGCTGTACCCTTTTGGGAAACTTGCCTGCCTTTTCCAGTCGAGCCACGTGTTGTGGCGAATAAAGAACCAGCTCCTTCAGTTCGGGTTTTGATAGTATCCTCATCACAATGTCTCCTTAAGAAAGGAGCATCGCGATGCCCCGGTTGCGGTTACCCACGGGCCGAGGAATTTTAGGATACTGGAATCATGGCTGAACATGCAACGACACAGCAGCGCATGTATTGAGGTGGCCCAAAGGGTGGCTCAAAACTAAATACTCCACAGAACCAATTGAAATACATAATATTTTTATGTGAAGTGGTGCCCCCACACGGACTCGAACCGCGGACCTATTGATTACAAATCAATTGCTCTACCAGCTGAGCTATAGGGGCACTGGGGCGTCGTTTAAGGGAAGTTTTCGAACCGCGCAAGACGAAAAATGCACGGACTTTGATGGTTTTATTAACCTGTAAACCAGATATAAGAAATATTAGGTTCAGCAGGGTAAATTCACGCAAAATGCAACTGGTTCTTCACACTGGCGCACACTTCACCGAAGAAGAACGGCTCATGAAGTGTTTGTTGCGCAACACAAGCATGTTGTCGAAAAAAGGCGTCGTTGTCCCTGGTCCAAGCAGATACCGCAAATTGCTGAAAGAAATTCTGAATGCATTGCAAACAGCACCCGCCTCGGATGCTGCAAGGGACGTGGTTCTTGACGCAATCTTGGACGATGAAACGGCTGACCGGGTTGTTCTAAGCCATCCCTTTATTTTCGGAGCGCCGCGTGCGTCTGTGTATCGTGGGATGATTTTCCATAAAGCGCCTGAGCGGATGCAGCATTTTTGCGATTTGTTTCCACACGATGACATCGAAATGTTCATAGCGATTCGCAATCCGGCAACATTGCTGCCTGCGCTGTTACAACATTCGCCGAAACATGACATGGCCAGCTTCATCGGCGGGACCGATCCGCGCATGGTGCGTTGGTCGGAGACGTTGACAGCCATTCGCGAAGCGGCTCCACGCCTTTCTATCACTGTTTGGTGCAATGAAGACGCGCCTTTGATTTGGTCACAGATCATTCGCGATATGACAGGCCTTGAACACGGTGAAAAAATTACGGGCGGTTTCGATTTACTCAGCAGTATCATGAGCGATGAGGGCATGAAGCGTTTCCGAACCTACCTAAAAACCCACAAAGGCATGTCAGAAATGCAAAAACGCCGCGTTATAGCGGCGTTCTTGGATAAATTCGCTTTGGAAGACGAGATCGAAGAAGAGCTGGACGTCTACGGTTGGACAGAAGCCCTGATAGACGAGATGAGCGACATCTACGACGAAGACGTCCTGGAAATTCAGCGCATTCCGGGCGTTACTATGATAACGCCCTGAAACTGCACGATTACCCCATGCCCAAGGCTTCTTTGTACATTTCAAGCACCGCTTCTTCTTCGGCGATGTCGTCTTTGTCGCGTTTACGCAACGCAATCACCTTGCGCATCACTTTTGTGTCGTAACCACGTGCTTTGGCTTCAGCCATCACTTCTTTTTGCTGTTCGGCAAGGTCTTTCTTTTCGGCATCAAGCCGCTCTACCCGTTCGATGAACTGGCGCAATTCGTCAGCGGTCACGCGGTAGCTTTCGGCGTTTGTGGCGGTGTCGGTCATGGCCTTGGTTCCTTTGTCGAATAACTCTGTGGCAAGGGCTTCGGGATACCGCCCTGTCCCAGTCGGGGCAATGGGTGATCTTGCCCCAATGTATGATTTAGGATAGCCCGCCCGCATGGAAACAAAAACTCTATCTCTGTTCGACGGCATTATTTGGGGCGGCGCATGCGTCTCAATCGTCGGTTTGGTTGGCATTTTGTGGTGCATCGTAAAGGTGGCTCGCGCAAAACGTGCTGATCTAGACGATGAGGCGCTGCAATCGGTGATGCAAACTGTTCTGCCTATGAATCTCGGCGCTTTGTTTTTGTCCGTGATCGGGCTGATGATGGTCGGCGTCGGAATTGCATTTTCATAGATTTTGAGACGTCCATGGGCCAGTTGAATGGCTCTGGACAGAGTGTCGGTGGAATTGACGCAACCCGGGCTTGCCACCAAGAGGTCAGCATAAAACCTGCTTTCGCAATTCAGCAGATGTAACACCTTGTGTGACGCAAGCTTGGCCTGTGGTTGTTTCAGGTAGTCTATCGGGGCAGCTTTTTATTCTTGGTCAGGATCAACACCCGCAAGAAACAAGGGTTTTTGAACATTTGAGCAATCTGAGCTTGGGCACCATTTTTAGCAGCCGCTCTGACGGGTATGATCTTGGCGTCAAAAATCAGTGTGCAACTGGACACCCATCCGTCAGGGACTTAAAATACCGGAATGGATATACGTGAAATCACCCCCGCCTATAGTGTCGCGCCGCAAATCGACCTGAACGATTTCCCAGCGATCGCCGCCGCAGGGTTCAAAGCTGTGATTTGCAACCGCCCAGACCCTGAGATCCCGCCAAGCCATCATGCCGCCGAAATGCAAAAAGCGGCCCATGCAGCCGGTTTGGTCTTTTATAATCTGCCGTTGACGCATCATACGATGACGGCCGAAGTCATCGCCCAACACATGGCCTATGCGGAAGAAAACACACCCGTTCTGGCGTACTGTGCGTCAGGTACCCGTTGCACGGTTGCTTGGGCGTTGGGATCTGCGGCAAAAGGCATGGATATTTCAGAAATTCTGACAAAATCAAGTGCTGCAGGCTATGCACTGGATGCTTTGCGCCCATCGCTTGAAGTGGCCGCCGCCCAATCTTGAAAAACGTTAAAACTGCTTTTTCAAACGGTGCGCTGGGTCAGCCAACTTATGTGGCCCCGGTTTCACCTTGGCCGCAGCACTTATCCTGTTTTCGTCAGATCAGCGAGATCAGGAAGGCTGGCCAGATCAGGCAGATCGTCCAATTCAGGCAATGCATCTACTTCGGGCACCACATCGGGAAGAGTTGCTAAGTCGGGCAAATCGTTCAGGTCTGGCAATTCCGTCAATCCCGGGTCTTCTGCGGATGGCAGATCGTTTAAATCCGGTAATTCAAGTGCTGCTGGCGCCGCATCCGGTGTGGGTGCAGGCAGCGTTTCAATCATAGGCGGGCTCATATCCGGAGCGGCGGGTGCATCTCCACTTCGTTGTTTGGTTCCAGGCAATGCTTCTATTTCAGGCAGGTCCAATCCCGCACGGTCTGCTGTTCGGCGGCGTGGCTGGGATGCATAAATCGGTTCTTGTTTAAGTCGCATAGCGCGGGTGCCTTCGACTTGTCCCACAATTCCGCTGCCGATAACGCGCCCCGTCAATGTTGTGATATTTGCCTCTGGAAAGCCATTTTGTGGCAGTTGTAAGACGTGTCCCACCTTAAGGGCTTCCAAGTCCATCAAAGGCATTGTCAGTTTACAGACATCTACCCGCAACTCAGCAGGAACGGACAAAACAGCGTCACTCAAAGAAGAGGCCTGTTCGGGATCACCATCTGCATCCTGCGCACCCGCGTCAGAGGACATCGCATCGAAATCTTCAACCACGGGCAAGATAAGCACCATCTGCCCCTGTCGGACCCCACCGGCCATATCCAACGTCATCCGAATGACATGAAACTCGGGGGCCTCCAGCCACATGCTAAGAATGCGGGCTTCATCGGCCCGCGCCCCGAAAGCAAACCCCGACATCATGGCCTGTTCTTCTTTCATCTCCAGCTGGGGTGGCACGCGTTCAAACAAGGCATCTACCAACGGTGCGCACATCGCGGCATCGGTTGACGTCATTTTTCTGGCATCATCCAAGGGGGCCGAAACCAAAGACATCGTTTGTTGTTGGATTAACCCGCCAACAATATCCGCACCAATCACCACACCGCCACGCGTCCGGTTGGGACCATCCAAAGCGGCTAAAAGGGACTGTTCATCCAAAAGTTCCAAACAACCATCAAGGTCACGTTTTTCGGAAACGATACCAATCACTGACATCGACATATCGAAAATTTCATCGGCAATCTTTGCTACGGTCAAGCGCAAAGCCTTGGCTGCGGTCATCGCCCGCGCCTGATGCTCTTGCAGCCCGACAGACGCTTTGCGCCGCAGGATGGTTTGTGTTTCGCTTGAACCCATCGCCTCCGCCCGTTTTCCGCGGGATGCTGTTATGGCACCAGATAAACCACCATTCGTTACCATCGGATTTAAGCGGTTCATTTTAAGCAAATTTGTTTGCTCAAAAAATGACGCCTATTGTGCTGCCAAAGATTCTGCCTGGGGCAAACGCACGACAAAACAATTGCCATCAGGAATAGGTTCGTAAAAAATCGCACCTTGCAAACGAGTCATGATTTCGCGGCAAATTGCCAACCCAAGGCCTGCTCCCTTGCCTTCCTGGTCGTTAATTCGCGCAAATTTTTCAAAAATCACATCCCGGGCGTTTCCCGGGATTGGCGTTCCGTTGTCGCTGAAGCGCACGAATGTTCCGTCCGCGTCTTGTTCGACGTCTATTGTCAGTTCGGGTTGCGGGGCTGTGCAGTATTTATGCGCATTTGTAATCAAATTGATGAAAACCTGCGCAAGCCGGTCCAAATCAGTATGCATCACAACATTTTCGCGCGCCCGGTGCCGTGTCACGATCAGTTTCTGGCGTTGGCCCACGCCACATGTGACCACTGCGTGTTCAATCACATCGCCAAGTGACCCTACACTTTCATTAAGGCTAACCTGCCCGTTCTCCAGAACACTCAAGTCCAGCAAATCATCCAACAATCGCGTCAGGCGAATGGATTCGACATGAATAATTGACGCGTATTTTGTCTGTTCGGACGGGTCCAAACCATCTGTGTCACGCAAAATCTCGGAAAATGAGCGGATCGAGGTCATCGGCGTTCGCAGCTCGTGACTGATCTGGCTTAAAAATGCATCTTTTTGCACCGACAACTGCGTCAACTTGGCGTTGGCATTGCGCAGTTTCCGCGCTGTTTGGCTCAGTTCGGCCGATTGCTCTTCCAGCCTGTTGGAATATTCCAACATCTGCGCAGATTCGTCGGCCACCGCCATCAAGTCTTGCACCGACACAGTTGCCCCCCCCACAAGCTGGCCTATCATGGCGTGCGCGGTTGCGGCCCCGACCGATGCAGAAAGTTCGCGTTCCAATCGCTGCAAAAAGTCAGGTGTAGGTTCGGGCAAAAACCCTTGAACCCCTTGGGTCCGCGCCACATCCCGAAACAGGGTTTGTGCTTCTTTTGCCCCAAGAATACGCTGGGTCATAATCATCAAATCTTCACTTTCCGCCACCGACGCGGACCACCCCTTGGCCTGACCGGAATGCGCAAAAACATTCACGAATTGCGCCCCCTGCAACCGTTCCAACGGTGTTGGAAATGACACCAATGAACCCAGAATAAAGGCGATAATATTCAGCGCCATAGACCAGATAACTGCATGGACAGTGGGGTCGATCCCCTCAATGCCAAACAAGGCATGGGGTCGCAAAACATTCAATCCCAGCGCCCCCTGTTCGAACACCGCGCTGCTGATCAGACCATCACTGCCGAAACTGGGAAGAAACGACGTAAAGCTCCAGACGGCAAACCCCGTCACCAGTCCGCACATCGCCCCGATGCGGGTGGCGCCACGCCAAATGATACCGCCCAGCATGGCAGGCAAAAACTGTGCAACGCCGACAAATGAAATCAAACCAATGGCGGCCAAAGCCCCGCCGCCCCCCGACAAGCGATAGTAAAAGTAACCCAGTGCAATAATCACCAGAACTGACAGTCGCCGCGACAGGATGACCACGTGGCGCACGTCGCCTGACACAGTGGCCCCCTGCCCTTGTGCAGACAAATAAATCGGCATCACCACGTGGTTGGACACCATCGTAGACAAGGCCAAAGTCGCCACGATCACCATGGACGTGGCAGACGAAAACCCCCCCAAAAAGCTGAGCATCGCAAGTGTGTTTTGCCCCTGCGACAAGGGTACAGTCAGAACGAAAAAGTCAGGGTTGCTGCCTGCGGGCAAAAGATCCAATCCGACGACCGCGATTGGCACAACAAACAAGCTCATCAGCATAAGGTACAGCGGAAAGGCCCAAGATGCTGTTTGCAGGTGTCGTTCATCGTCGTTTTCAACCACGAGAACCTGAAACATGCGTGGCAGGCACAGGAATGCAGCCCCCGCCAAAGCCGTCAATGCCGCCCAGCGGCTGCCATCCATTTGCCAAGCTCCGATGGGGGACGCGTCGATACGCGCCATCATTTGCGACGGGCCACCGGCCACCCCCCACACAACAAAAACACCAACAGCCAGCAGCGCCAGAAGTTTCACCACAGCTTCCACTGCGATGGCCATAACAACCCCGTCATGGCGTTCGTTGGCATTGAGGTTGCGTGTCCCGAACAGCAAGGTGAACAAAGCCAAGCCAAGGGCGATCCAAAAGCCTGCCGATATCTGGTTCATGCCCGCCTGCGCGCCCGACGTCGCCGTTTCAAAAGGGTCGGCAAAAATGGACAATGACGTGGTCACCGATTGCAATTGCAAAGCAATATAAGGTGTGACGCCTAAGACAGCCATGATCGTCACCACGATGGCCAACGCATTGGATTTACCGTAACGCGACGAAATCAAGTCCGCGACCGATGTCGCGCGCTGCGCACGGCCGATCCGCACCAGTTTGCGCAACACCCACCACCAGCCAATCATCACAAGGGATGGGCCCAGATAGATCGTGACAAACTCCATCCCTGACCGCGCAGCGTAGCCCACAGCGCCGTAGAACGTCCAACCTGTGCAGTAGATGGACAAGGACAACGTATAGACCAGCGGTGATCTTAACCAAGGGCGGCGGCCCTTGGATGCGGCCCGTTCCGCCAAGAAAGCAATGCCAAACAAACCCGTCACATAAAGCAGACACACCCCGATCAGAAGATTGACGCTTGCCATCAGCTGTCGGTGTCCGGCGCATGGATGCGGGCCACATCATCACGTGTCATGCGCCACAAGGCAGCCGACAACACGATCAAACCAAGCCACACCCAAAATACGTATTTGATCGCACTGGACAGTGTTGTCTGCACAGGTTCACTGTCCAAAGCACCTTGCGGCCCTTCAGCCCAAAGCAATGGAACCATCCAAAGCAGTGCGCCCAGAACAGGGGTCAGCCGTATCGCGTCCATCATGCGGCGCTTGCGATAGCTGCGCCGATCCAGAAACACAGGCGGCGTATTCTTGTCAGCCATCAGCCGAATAAACCCGCATCAAATCGCGCACAGCGTTCAGCACTTCGGTGTTGGAAAAGGGTTTTGTCATGAAGCGGCTCACACCAGCCTCTTCGGCCAAGGCGCGATCTCGCATTTGTCCGCGTGCCGTCAACATCAGAATAGGCAAGTCCCGGAATGCATCGTCGCTGCGCAATTCTGTCAGGATATCCATACCACTTTTGCCGGGTAACATGTGATCCAGCACAACCAAATCCGGGGAAAGTTCGTGCACACGCGCCACAGCTGTTGCGCCGTCCACATGTGTGTCGACACGCCATCCGTCACGGCTCAGAAGAAAGCTCACCGCTTCGATGATGTTTGGCTCATCCTCTACCAGCAGCACATGCTTGCCCATCGCGGCGTCTCCTCCCCAAAAGAGCACGTTTCCATCAATTGAAACTATCGCCGCTTTTATGCGTCATGTCAAAACGCGTTAGAAGCCTTCGCTCAAGATTGAAGGCTCACGGCGCCCGGGGCAGGCTCTGCGGGCACACACACGGCATGTCGAGCCAACGTGCAAAGGCGTTTGGGTCCCGTTTTGGTGTCCGCCTTTACCTTCGTTCGATCCGCTTCCATGCTTTAAACGATCTTCGCGATTTAATGTTGCGGGCAAGATCAGCATCATGCCCTGCACCAAAGGCGGGGTGTTATACCCGGCAGGCTGCGTTTGTTCTGCCACGGCATAACACGAAAACTCTGCATTGTTGCGTCCGACCTGTTGAACGGCATGCGACACAAAGACCCCCGGCGTCGCGATCGCCTGAAACATTGGCCAAAGCGGACAAGCTGCCCCAAAACGCGGCAGTGCAAAATGGTCAATAGGTTTGCGCACAAGCAAACTGCCTGCCCTGTCACATGCAACAAATCCGGATACCAAATCCGGCAACGTGGCCAGTCGGCGCAAAATAACAGACGCAGGCGCATTGAAGTGATGCGCCAGCTGCAAGGGGTCTGGCCCCAGATCTGCACAAGCCTGTTGCAGTGCCCCCAGATCAACCAGACGCGCATCGCGTTGCATTTGCTTCAATATCCCCAAAGCAATGTGTCTACCCGCCATCGAGGTCAGCTGGATTGCGTCTTCGATCAAAGCTTCCGGGGTTTGTGCGCCACTTTCCAAAGACGCAAAATGATAGCCATGTTCGATCAAAAACGCGTCGACTTCTTCCTGCGGAGAACTGGCAAGATCCGACCCATCCTGACCATCCGTTGCATCCAGATACCCAACCAACGCTTTGGAACTGTCTGACAATCGCCGACTGTCTTGATCGATATTGTTGTGAAACCGGTCGCGCCACTCGTCTGAAATGTCTTTGCTTTCCGCCAGAATGGAGGCCGTTGACCGGATGGCAGCGGCCGTTGACAAAACCTCGTGCAGGGACGCGGCAAGTTGGGGATCATGGGCCAGACGGTCGGTCAAAGTTTCTATCGTGCGTTCCAACGCATTCACGCGGCGGTGTGCGCCTGCCAAAATTTCGGCCCACCCCGGAAACCGGCCCGCAAATTCGTCCGCACGGTCCAGTTCGGCGTCCGATATTGCGTTGCCCACGGCAGCTTCACGTAATGTGGCGATCAAAGCGGCCTCTGCACCTTCGCTGAGGGCTGCGGGTTCGACCCCAAGGGCTGACGCAATGTTGACCAGCAGTTTGCCGCCGATTCTCCGGCGATTGTGTTCAATCAAGTTCAGATAAGACGCGGAAATGCCAATTTCACGGGCCAAATCAGCTTGCCGCATGCCCGACATGGTCCGTCTTTCTCTGATCCTGCTTCCGGTTAGCCCTTCACGTGCCATTGCCTTCTCCACTCAAATCTTGCGTAAACCCTGCCTTTTCAACAACTTTCTGCAACGCGGCATAAAATTATTTACAAGGTATACCGAGGTATTGTGCAAATATTTACAAAATAATCGTGATTTTCAAGGGACTTATTGCGCAATTTACGCAAAGCAAGCGATAACCGCTTTGCATGTAAAATGCGTGCCCAGACACGGCTGAGGAGGCGTTGTCCGGGCTAATCAATCCATGGGAGGATATTTATGTCCAATTCAAAAATCACACGTCGCTCCGTGCTGAAGACTGGTGCAGTTGCTGGTGCGGGTCTCGCGCTGCCAACATACCTCAGCGCTGACGGCCACGCCTACACAAACGCGCCACAAGGCGACACTGTGACACTGGGCTTCAACGTGCCACAGTCCGGTCCTTATGCCGACGAAGGCGCAGACGAGCTGCGCGCATATGAGCTGGCTGTTGAGCACCTGAACGGCGAAGGCGACGCCGGGATGATGAACACGTTCTCGTCCAAAGCCCTTAAAGGCAACGGCATCTTGGGCAAGAAAGTGACATATGTCACAGGCGACACGCAGACAAAGTCTGACGCAGCGCGCGCATCTGCCAAATCCATGATCGAAAAAGACGGCGCTGTGATGATCACAGGCGGCTCTTCTTCGGGTGTTGCTGTTGCGGTTCAGGCGCTTTGCCAAGACGCAGGCGTCATCTTTATGGCTGGCCTCACGCACTCCAACGACACAACGGGTAAAGACAAGCGGGCCAACGGTTTCCGTCACTTCTTTAACTCATACATGTCTGGTGCGGCTTTGGCGCCGGTTCTGGCGGCGAACTACGGCACAGACCGTAAAGCGTACCACCTGACAGCTGACTACAACTGGGGTTACACCACGGAAGAAGCGGTTCGCTCTTCCACAGAAGCCATGGGTTGGGAAACAGTAAACGCGGTGAAAACACCACTGGCGTCCACTGACTTCTCTTCCTACATCGCGCCAGTTTTGAACTCCGGTGCTGACGTTCTGGTTCTGAACCACTACGGCGGGAACATGGTGAACTCGCTCACAAACGCCGTTCAGTTCGGTTTGCGTGACAAGTCCATCAACAACAAGAACTTCGAAATTGTTGTTCCTTTGTACTCTCGCCTGATGGCGAAAGGTGCGGGCGCCAACGTTAAGGGCATCTTTGGCTCTACAAACTGGCACTGGTCCTTGACGGATGAGGGTTCCAAAGCCTTCGTTAAGTCCTTCGGCACCAAGTACGGCTTCCCACCATCGCAGGCGGCGCACACATGCTACGTGCAAACAATGCTGTATGCGGATGCATGTGAACGTGCGGGCACATTCAACCCTTGTGGCGTTGTTGAAGCGCTTGAAGGCTTTGAATTCGACGGCATGGGCAACGGCAAAACGCTGTACCGCGCCGAAGATCACCAGTGCTTCAAAGACGTTCTGGTTGTGAAGGGTAAAGAGAACCCAACAAGCGAATTCGACCTTCTCGAAATCGTTGAAGTCACACCAGTTGAGCAAGTGACATACGCGCCAGACCACCCACAAGTGGCAGGCGGTTCCTTGGGTACATGTAACCCGGGCGCATAAGCGTAACACTTTGAGGGCGGGACTGGTTTCCGCCCTCTTCTTAAGCGGCATTTCAAAGCCGATCTTTCCCGATTTTCGGCCATAAAGGGCCGGTCTTTCGCTTCATGAGGGTGGCACCATGGACGCAATAGTCTTGCAAATTCTAAACGGTCTGGACAAAGGATCCGCGTATGCGTTGATCGCTTTGGGCCTGACCCTGATCTTCGGCACATTGGGTGTTGTGAACTTCGCACATGGTGCCTTGTTCATGATTGGCGCGTTCTGCGCGGTGACCCTCAGCCGCATCCTGACCTGGAGCCACATCGTGGTGGACGAAAGCCAAAAGGACTTCCTGGGCAACCCGCTCAAGGTCGAAGTCCCTTATCTGTATGACTGGTTTGGACAAGCCACCGGAGATGTCATCATTGATTGGGCCGTGCCACTGTCCATTCTGTTCTCGATCCCCGTTATGATTGCCATTGGTTTCATCATGGAACGTGGGTTGATCAAGCACTTTTACAAACGCCCCCACGCGGATCAGATCCTTGTGACATTCGGCCTTGCCATCGTTTTGCAAGAGGTCATCAAGTATTACTATGGTGCCAACCCGATCCCGACACCGGCGCCTGCCGCCTTTGCGGGATCCTATGATTTTGGATCGCTTTTGGGCTTTGATCCCAACACAATCATCTACCCTTACTGGCGTTTGGTTTACTTTGCCTTTGCCGCAGTCATCATTGGGGCCGTCTTCGCCTTCTTGCAGTTCACCACCTTCGGGATGGTGGTGCGTGCCGGCATGGCAGACCGCGAAACCGTTGGCCTGCTGGGCATCAACATCGACAAACGCTTTACCATCATGTTCGGCATCGCGGCCGCCGTCGCGGGGCTTGCGGGTGTCATGTACGCCCCCATCAATTCGCCCAACTATCACATGGGCATGGACTTTCTGGTTCTAAGCTTCGTGGTTGTTGTTGTGGGCGGCATGGGGTCGCTTCCGGGGGCTGTTCTTGCGGGCTTCTTGCTGGGCATTCTGGAAAGCTTTGCATCCATGTCTGTCGTGCTCGAGATCGTGCCCGGCATCAACCAAATCATCATTTATCTGGTGGCAATCATCATTCTGCTCACACGCCCCCGTGGTCTCATGGGCCGCAAAGGCGTGATGGAGGACTAATCACATGCTTGGACTTAACAAAAAAGACTTCGGCCTGCTGATCATCGTGGTGATCCTTGCCCTCTTCGCACCCTTCATCCTGAACCCCTTCCCTGAAGGCTCTGCCATGGCGCAGTTCAACGCGGGCTACCCCGATTTGATGCAGCGTCTGGTGATCTTTGGCATCTTCGCCATCGGGTTCAACATCCTCTTTGGCCTCACGGGCTACCTCAGCTTCGGCCACGCCGCCTTCTTGGGTGTCGGTTCCTACGCGGCGATCTGGATGATGAAGTTGCTGACAATGAACGTCATCCCGGCCATCGTCATTTCGGTTGTCATCGCAGGCCTCTTTTCCCTGCTGGTCGGTTGGATTTCGCTGCGCCGTTCCGGCATCTACTTTTCAATCCTGACACTGGCCTTTGCGCAAATGTCCTATGCCCTCGCTTATTCGGTTCTGACACCGATCACAGGCGGTGAAACGGGATTGCAGCCAAAATACACAGACCCACGTATCCTTGACGGAGCTGTGCCACAGGGCCAGACCCCACGCGCCAACCTGTTCGGGCTGGAAATGAACAGCGGGTTTCAAATGAACGTGGGCGATTGGGTGTTCACCTTTAACGCAGGCTACTATCTGGCCGCAGTGTTGATGGTTGTGGCATTCTACATGTCGATCCGCATCTTCCGCTCGCCGTTTGGCATGATGCTGCGGGCTGTGAAGTCCAACCAACAGCGCCTAGACTACACCGGTTTGAACTCAAAACCCTACACACTGGCGGCCTTTGTAATTTCCGGCATGTATGCGGGTTTGGCGGGCGGTCTACTGGTGGCCATGGACACGCAAGTGGGCGCCGAACGCATGTTCTGGACGGCCTCGGGCGAAGTCGTGATCATGACCATTCTCGGGGGTGCTGGTACTTTGATTGGCCCCGTTCTCGGCGCTGGATTGATCAAATACATGGAAAACATCGTGTCCAAGATCAACAAAGGCATTCTGGAACAGTGGTTTGCCTTCATGCCTGACGGCATCGAAGACTTGCTGGTCACTTTGGTCTACCCGTTCATCGGCAAAGGCTGGCACCTGACGCTTGGCCTTGTGTTCATGCTGGTTGTCATCTTCCTGCCTGGTGGCTTGGTCGAAGGCGGACAACGCATTGCGGGTATGTTCCGTCGCAAGAAATCCGACCCCTCCACGCCTGACGGCAAAACCACACCTGCGGAATAAGGACGAAATCAATGGGTATCCTTGAAGTTAAAAACGTCAACAAACGCTTTGGTGGCCTGCAGGCCTTGGGTGATGTAAACCTCAGCGTCGCCGAAAATTCGGTCCATGCGATCATCGGGCCAAACGGGGCAGGTAAATCCACATTGCTGAATTGTCTTGTGGGCAAGCTGATCCCTGACACGGGTTCTGTCATGTTTGACGGTCAGTCCGTGCTGGGCCGCAAACCCTACGAGATCAACCAGATGGGAATTTCGCGCGTGTTCCAAACGCCTGAAATCTTCGGTGATCTCAGCGTGTTGGAAAACATGATGATCCCGTGCTTTGCAAAGCGTGACGGTGCCTTTCACCTCAGCGCCATCAAGAACATGATGAAAGACAAAGAAATCATCGACACAGCCGAACACATGCTGGAAGACATGAACATGGCCGACAAACGCGAAATGCACGCGGCGGCCATGTCACGGGGCGACAAACGACGCCTCGAGATCGGCATGTGCCTGTCCCAAGAACCCCGTCTGTTGCTTTTGGACGAACCAACCGCTGGCATGGCGCGCGCAGACACAAACAACACCATCGACCTGCTGAAACAGATCAGCGACGAACGTGACATCACCATCGCCATCATCGAACACGATATGCACGTGGTGTTTTCCTTGGCCCAGCGCATTACCGTGCTGGCCCAGGGCACGCCCTTGGTCGAAGACACACCTGACAACATCAAAGGTCACCCCAAGGTGCGCGAAGCGTATCTGGGCGAGACACAAGACGCGGCATAAGGAACACTATCATGAGCGCAAGCAACGCAAATCACGCGACCAACGCGCCGGCCTTTTTGTCCATCTGGGACATGCACGCCTACTACGGCGAAAGCTACATTGTGCAGGGCATTAACTTTAACGTCCATGAGGGTGAAATTCTTGCCCTCTTGGGCCGCAACGGCGCTGGCAAAACGACAACCCTACGTGCGATTGCCCGCATGGACGACCCACAGGTAAGCCACGGCGAGATTTGGTTGGACCACCAACCATTGCACACCATGTCCAGCTACCAAGCCAGCCAAGCGGGTCTGGGTCTGGTCCCTGAAGACCGTTCGATCATTCCCGGCCTAACGGTCGAAGAAAACCTGAAGCTTGCGCAGATCGCCCCCCCTATCGGCTGGTCCATCGACCGCGTCTACGACCTGTTTCCGCGCCTGCGCGAACGGCGCACCCAAGAAGGGGTGACACTGTCGGGTGGTGAACAACAAATGCTCGCAATCGCCCGCGCACTTTGCCGCGACATCAAAGTTCTGCTGTTGGACGAACCCTATGAAGGGTTGGCGCCGGTGATCGTGGACGAGATCGAAAAGACGCTTTCGATCATCAAAGAACAGGGCATCACAACCATCCTTGTCGAACAAAACGCGGTGCGTGCCCTAAAGCTGGCAGATCGGGCGGTGATTCTGGACACAGGGGGGATCGTTTTTGACGGTCTTGCCTCAGAAGTGCTTGAGAACGAACAGTTGCGGGCAGAGTACCTCGCAATCTAGGTTAACGTTTCTCAACCTGAACGCGAAAGCCGCCCCTCATTCGGGCGGTTTTTTGCATTATTTACTACGCCTGATTGAATTATTTCCATTGTTGAAACACTGACTGTTTGCAGTCGCTTTCCCCAACAAATTAAGGCAAAATTGCGGCATATTTTATACATAGATAATTTTGGGGAAATATTATGCCAGCTTTTGATGACATCACGATTGACCGCAATGGATTGCAAATCCTTCCAACAGTTACAGTGAACGCCAGCTTCACCGACACTCTGGTTCTGGACGGCGATAGTGCCTCGGGCTTTTTCGACGTCACCGGTTCTGACGCTTTGATCGAGGTCGAAACAGTCCTGACAGGATCGCTTGTGTCCTTCGACAACACATTTAACGTAGTCCTGAACAGCGGTGCAATCATCGGGGAAAACGGGCGGATCTCACTGCTTGGGACAAACACCCAAATCGTCATCAACGTAGGTGAAATCGACGTGCCTGTGCTGTTTGGCGGTGGCGAAGGGTTGATCGGAAACATCGGTGTCATGAACGGTGACATTCGCATGGGCGCAGGCAACGACACATTTATCAACCATATCTTTGATCTGGAAAACCCCGACACATACGGTTCGGTCACCGGGCCGTTGCGCATGGGGTCTGGCGACGATCTGGTGCAAAACGCGGGCTCAATGGGGCGCGTTTTTCTGGGCAGCGGCAATGATCTTTACGTTGCGATCAATCCGATTGGCGATGACAGCTTGGATTTCAGCGCGGTCAACGCATCTGCAATCATCGTGCGCGGTGGCATAGGCAACGACGAGATACGCGGCGGTGAGGCGAATGACCTGTTTTATGGTGATGCCAACAACGACACATTGCGGGGCCACGACGGTGACGACAAACTGGTCGGCGGCAACGGCAAAGACCTGTTGCAAGGCGGAAACGACAACGATCGCCTCATGGGCAATGACGGCCGCGACAATCTTCAGGGCGGCAATGGCGATGACACGTTGAACGGCGGAACCGGACAGGACCGGATCAACGGCGGACGCGGTGAAGACCGTTTGGTTGGGGGATCCGGGGCGGACGTCTTCGTTTTCCGCGGCGACAGCGGCGAAGATGTCATAACCGATTTCGACACCGGGGCTGAGGTGGTGAATTTGCAGGTTGTAGCGCAAGGGACTGTTGGATGGTACGGCGATGCCGACGTGCTGGATTTCGTGACCTATGCAGATGGCAATGCAGTGCTCGACCTTTCCGGCCTGTACCAGACGTTCAACACCTTCTACGGGGCCGAAATTCTGTCCAATGCGGACGGAATAGAAATCACGTTCCTGAATGTCACGCCCGACAGCTTGACAGGCGACAATTTCTGGACACCTCAGGACGCACTGCCGCCCGTAGAGGTCGTAGACCTTCTTTGATTTGGGACGGTGGGTGGGGCGACTTGAGCCAACGGCTCAAGAGCGTCGCATCAGCCGGTCCCGTAATTCTGTTTTAAGAACCTTGCCGTAGTTGTTTTTCGGCAAGGCATCTACAAAGACATAAGCCTTGGGCGCTTTGAAGTTTGCAATAGATGCGCGGCAGGTTGCATCCAGCTCAGCTTGTGTTGCGTGCCCCACGACAAAGGCCACAACCTCTTCACCCCAATCGGGATGGCGCCGCCCTACAACAGATGCTTCAACGACGCCTGAATGTTGTAGCAACACCTCTTCGACTTCACGCGGGTAAATATTGGACCCGCCGCTGATGATCATATCCTTCGAGCGGTCTTTCAGCGTCAAGTATCCGCAAGCATCCAAAACACCGATGTCACCGGTCATCAACCACCCATCACGCAACGCCGCATCAGTCGCTTGCCGGTTGCGCCAATAACCAGGCATCACCGGCGCACCGCGCACCATAATCTCACCCTGTGTGCCCACTGGCAAAACTTGACCTTGTGCATCGCCAATGGCCACCTCGACACAAGATTGCGCACGCCCAACAGATGCCAAGCGCACAGCCCACTCAGGGTGGGTATCGTTTGCTAGGTCTTCACGTGGCAGAACCGTTATCGCCATGGGGCATTCGCCCTGGCCGTAAATCTGCACAAAAACATCACCAAACACCGACCGCGCCTTGAGGATATCCGCCACATACATCGGGGCCCCCGCATATACGATCGTACGCAATCCGCGCCCGTCTTGCCCCGTTGCTTGCGCGTGGGCCGTCAGGCGCGTCACGATGGTGGGGGCTGCAAACATATGGGCGCGGCCAAAGTAATCCGCCAAATCCAGCACCTCTTGTGCCTCAAAACCAGCCGACGCAGGGCAGACGTGCCGTGCGCCCTTTTGTACGTGCATCACAGCATAAAGCCCTGCACCGTGGCTCATGGGGGCCGCGTATATAGTGGCATCTTCTGATGTGACCTGATCCACATCCGACTGGTACGCATAGGCCATCGCCATCAACATACCATGTGTAATTTGCACGCCTTTAGGACGCCCTGTCGTGCCAGACGTATAAAAAAGCCACGCCAAATCATCGCGATTGCGCGATACGACATCGATGGCTTCGCCTTGCGGCACTTGCTTGGTGACGTCAATCACCGGCACCGCCGTTTGAACCTTTTGCAAAACGCCCGTTTGCGCCGCGGCGCAAATCGCCAACGCACAGTCGGAGTGATCCAGAATATAAGCCGCTTCTTGACCATGCAGTTTCGCATTTATCGGAACGGCCACAGCACCTGCATACCAAATGCCATACAGCGCAATCAGGTATTGCGGCACATTTGGCATGAACACGGCCACACGGTCCCCCGGACGCACCCCTTGTTCTTTCAGCCAGCCCCCAAAGCACGCCGCTGCGTCATGAAACTGGTCGTACCGCGCGACTAGCGTTTCCCCCAGAAACAACGCAGGCGCCGCAGCCGACTTTTGCGCCATTCGCGCCAACCAAAGCCCTAGATTCACTGCAAAGCCTCCCCTTCGATTGCCAACACCCTTACACGATGGGAAACCCGTGCCTATATTCACCGCATCACGGCGCTTTCCTTAGGTCAACCCTTGCCCTATAACCAGCCCGCGATACCCCATAACCATCAAGGTGCAGGGACAGGCACCAATAGGGAAAAGGCTGAGGAAGAATGGCGAAAAATACCCGTGACGCAGATGTAGCATTTATTCAGGCACTGGCAGAAGTGCTGCGTGAAAATGATCTGGCTGAAGTTCAAGTGAAACGTGAATACGGCGAATCTGATTGCCTGAATGTTCGGGTCAGCCGCCAAGTGGCCGTTGCCCCTGCAGTGCAACACATCGCGGCAGCACCAGTGGCCGCAGCGCCTACAGCGGCTCCAGCCGCCGCTGCTGCAGCACCACAAGATGATCCGGCCTCTGATCCAGGCGCCGTCACGTCACCGATGGTGGGCACAGTCTATTTGCAGGCCGAACCGGACGCCCCGTCTTTTGTATCTGTCGGCGACACCGTGGCCGAAGGCGACACACTGTTGATCGTGGAAGCCATGAAAACAATGAACCACATCCCCGCTCCGCGCGGCGGTAAAGTGAAACGCATTCTCGTCGACGATGGCGCGGCTGTGGAATTTGGCGCACCACTCGTCATCCTCGAATAAGGGGCGATCCATGTTCAATAAAATTCTGATCGCCAATCGCGGCGAAATTGCATTGCGCGTCATCCGGGCCGCCCGCGAAATGGGCATCGGTTCCGTGGCCGTGCATTCCACCGCAGACAGTGACGCCATGCATGTGCGTATGGCCGACGAAAGCGTGTGCATCGGACCGCCTGCGTCTCCGCAGTCCTACCTGTCTATTCCGGCCATCATCGCGGCATGTGAGATCACTGGGGCAGAAGCGATCCACCCCGGATACGGTTTCTTGTCCGAAAACGCCAACTTCGTGCAGATCGTCGAAGATCATGGCCTGAAATTCATCGGCCCCACCGCAGAACATATCCGCGTCATGGGCGACAAGATCACCGCTAAAGACACCATGAAGGAATTGGGCGTGCCGTGCGTTCCCGGATCCGACGGCGGCGTGCCAACATTGGCCGACGCACAACGGATCGGCGAAGAGGTCGGGTATCCCGTTATCGTCAAAGCCACAGCAGGTGGCGGCGGCAAAGGCATGAAAGTGGCACAAACTGCCGCAGACATGGAAAGCGCCTTTATGACGGCACGCGCCGAGGGCAAGTCGAACTTCGGCAACGATGAAGTCTACATCGAGAAGTATTTGACCACGCCACGCCACATCGAAATTCAGGTTTTTGGGGATGGCAAAGGCCAAGCGGTCCATTTGGGCGAACGCGATTGTTCATTGCAGCGCCGCCACCAAAAGGTCTTTGAGGAAGCCCCTGGGCCTTCGATCACCCCCGACGAACGTGCGCGGATTGGCAAAATCTGTGCTGATGCCGTGGCACGGATCAACTACATCGGCGCCGGTACAATCGAATTTCTGTATGAAAACGGCGAATTCTATTTCATCGAGATGAACACCCGTTTGCAGGTGGAACATCCGGTGACAGAAGCCATCTTTGGTGTCGATCTGGTACGCGAACAAATCCGCGTGGCCGAAGGCTTGCCAATGTCGTTCACGCAAGATGAATTGGAAATCAACGGCCACGCCATTGAAGTTCGCATCAACGCAGAACGCTTGCCCAATTTCGCGCCCTGCCCGGGCAAAATCACACAGTACCACGCCCCCGGAGGGCTTGGGGTCCGCATGGATTCGGCGCTGTACGATGGCTATTCAATCCCACCCTACTACGATAGCTTGATCGGCAAATTGATCGTGCACGGCCGCGACCGCCCCGAAGCCTTGGCGCGCTTGAACCGTGCCTTGGGTGAATTGATCGTGGACGGTGTCGATACCACTGTGCCGTTGTTCCATGCACTTTTGCAAAACGGTGATGTCCATTCCGGTGACTACAACATCCACTGGTTGGAACACTGGCTGGAAAGCAATTTGCAAGCCGGGTGACTGCGCTCACCCCAGATATCTTGTTGCGCGGCTATGGGATGGGCATCTTTCCCATGGCCGAACATCGTGATGATCCTGAGGTGTTTTGGGTCGATCCCAAAAAACGTGGCATCTTGCCAGTTGACGGCTTTCATATCTCGAAATCACTGGCCAAACACATGCGACGCACATCAATGGTCGCGACCATCGATCATGACTTTGAAGGCGTGGTTGACGGATGTGCGGACCGGGTCGACACATGGATCAGTGGCGAAATCAGACAGCTTTACCTGCGATTGTTTGAACGCGATCATGCCCATTCCTTGGAAATCTGGGAAGACGAGATGCTCGTGGGTGGGGTATACGGTGTTGTCTTGGGGGCTGCGTTTTTTGGCGAAAGCATGTTCTCACGGCGGACAAACGCGTCCAAAACAGCGTTGGCTTGTTTGGTCGAAGCCTTGGGACGCGGCAATTTCAAATTGTTCGACACGCAATTCATCACAGATCATTTAGCGTCGTTGGGCGCGGTCGAAATCAGCCGCGCACAATACCACCAGCGGCTTCGGGATGCGCAGTACAGCAAAGCCAGGTTTTTGCAGCCTGTGTCACCTCAGGATGTGGTGCAGCGCATGACCCAGACGTCATAACGCGAATGATCCATAGCACTGAGTGCCGGGGCCGATGCAATCATCCAGCCGGAAAATACGGCACCTGATTTGCCAGTTTCGGCGATTTCCAGAGCAGCAAAGGCGTTGCCGGACGGATTGCCCACCGGATAGCGGCAGTCGCGCAAGGCAATGTTAAGACTACCAAAAGCGACGGCTGAACCCGATTTGATTTCGATGTCTTTGGTGGTCCCGTTGATCTTGTCCAAACCCCGCAAAACAGCACCAGAAGCGCTTGTTGTTTGTTGTTGTGCATGCCCTGCGGTGGCCAATACAGCAATCAACAAAGACAGGCGCAGGATCATTCTGCGTCACCGCCGCTGACAAACTTCAACAGAAGCGAAATCAAGCTAACCGCCCCTTGGGTATCCGTAATCTCGGCACCTTCTTCGAAGTTGAAAGGCGATCCACCCGGAACGATTTCAATAAAGTTACCACCCAGAAGACCTTCGGATGCCACTACAATCGCACTGTCATCAGGGATCTCGACGCTTTGTTGTACATTCACAGTGGCGTCAGCACGGAACGTTTGCGTGTTGAGCGTCACATCTGTCACGGTGCCCACTTTGACACCGGCCAAACGCACATCCGTGCCGACACTCACCCCCTCGATGCTGCGAAAGCTTGCTGTGAGTGGGTAACTGTCTGACGGGCCGGATACGCCCGCCAATTGCGTCGCGTAGATTGCAAAACCTATTGCAGCGGCCAAAACGATACCGCCAACGGCCACTTCAGTTGTATTTTCCGCCATCGTTTGCCCCTTGAGTGATCCGCCTTATTCGGGCGTCCACGCCTCATAGTCATCGCGTGATTTGGGTTCGGTGCGGCGAATAGATCCAGATGGAGCGTAAGCCAAAGCCGTCCCAGTCAGGTTCTCCTGATGCGGCTTTTCCCATGATTTGCGTGGCAACGGTTTGTCTGTTGGGGGTTCGTCCCATGTGCGGTGCAACCAGCCATGCCATTCAGGATCGATCCGTGATGCTTCGGCTTCCCCATTAAAGATGACCCAGCGGCGGGCATCATCATGGGTCTTGTAAAAGATATTGCCTTGACCATCCTCGCCAACTTTCACGCCTTTGCGCCAGGTGAATAGCTGTGTGTTCAAAGTCTGCCCGTTCCACCATGTCACGGCGCGCAAAGCTGTTTTCAGAAGTCCCATAGGTGCCTCATATCTGGTTACCTTTGATATGGTTTATTTTTGACGCCGCGTCCAGAGGTGGCTAAGCCATCAAAGCGGGCATGCACGCAAGATTTAGCGCATTTTCTCTTTGCAAAAGATAAACAACGGCATCAGTTGGGCAAAAGAGCAGTGACTTCAATCTCAATTTTTAGGTGCGGCGCGATCAGCCCACATTCAATCATGGTCGCAGCTGGCGGGTTTTCCCCAAAAGACGTGCGCAGCATCGGCCAGCATGGCTCAAAATCCGATGCCTCAGGAAGCATGTAAGTCACACGCACAACATCAGCCATTGAAGCGCCGGCTTCCTTTAATGCGGCTTCAATCGTGGCCAAAGCAGATGCGCACTGGCTTTGGACGTCGTCTCCCGCTCCGGTCGTTCCCGCAACATGAACAAATCCGCCTGCAACAACGGCACGACAATACCCGATCTTTGCTTCGAAGGGCCCGCCGGAATGAATACGTCTAATTGTCATGATCCGTTTTCTTTTCGCTTAAAATATCCTGGGGGCTTGGGGGCAAAGCCCCCAACCAAAACACGTCTGGAAAACTCTATCCCGCAGAGGCAGGCTCTTTTTCTGCATCTGCATGGATCATCAAAGGTGCCGCATCCGAATTTACAGCTTCTTCATTCACCACAACTTCAGTCACACTTTCCATGCCTGGCAGTTCAAACATCGTATCAAGCAGAATTTCTTCCAGAATTGACCGCAAGCCCCGCGCACCCGTCTTACGTTCGATCGCCCGTTTGGCAATCGCGCTTAGCGCATCTTCCGTGAATGTCAGTGCGGTGTCTTCCAGTTCAAACAAACGCTGATATTGCTTCACCAAGGCATTTTTGGGTGCCGTCAGAATGGTAACCAATGCATCTTCGTCCAGATCTTCCAATGTCGCCAAAACAGGCAAACGGCCCACGAACTCAGGAATGAGACCGAATTTCAGCAAATCCTCTGGCTCAAGATCTGTGAAGATTTCACCCACACCTCGGACATCATTGTCACGCACGTCCGCGCCAAAGCCCATCGCAGACCCCTTACCGCGCGCCGCGATAATTTTATCCAAACCAGCGAATGCACCGCCACAAATGAACAGGATATTCGTTGTATCGACTTGCAGGAATTCCTGCTGCGGGTGTTTACGTCCACCTTGCGGCGGCACAGAGGCCACAGTGCCTTCCATCAGCTTCAAAAGCGCTTGTTGTACACCTTCACCAGACACGTCGCGTGTAATGGAGGGGTTTTCAGACTTGCGTGTGATCTTGTCGACTTCGTCGATGTATACGATGCCGCGTTGCGCCCGTTCCACATTGTATTCGGACGCTTGAAGCAACTTAAGAATGATGTTTTCGACGTCTTCCCCGACGTAGCCGGCTTCGGTCAGGGTTGTCGCGTCTGCCATTGTAAACGGCACATCAAGAATGCGCGCCAAGGTCTGAGCCAGCAAAGTCTTACCACAGCCCGTTGGCCCCATCAAAAGAATGTTGGATTTTGCCAGTTCGATATCACCGCCCTTTTGCGCGTGATTCAGACGTTTGTAGTGGTTGTGAACAGCAACAGACAAAACGCGTTTGGCCATGGCTTGCCCGATCACATAGTCATCCAGCACTTCGCAGATGTCTTTTGGTGTCGGCACACCGTCGGTCGCCTTCAAGCCAGAGGCTTTGGTTTCTTCGCGGATGATGTCCATGCAAAGTTCGACGCATTCATCACAAATGAACACAGTCGGCCCAGCAATCAGCTTGCGCACTTCGTGTTGGCTTTTGCCGCAAAAGCTGCAGTAAAGGGTGTTTTTGCTATCGCCGCCGGAGTTCGTTGCCATTGTCACTCTTTCAGGGTTTTACCCGTTTAGTCTTACGTCTGGTGCGCCATACCGAAATGGTGGCCACACCCAAAGGCGCGTTTTACGCTGGTCTGGACCAGCTTAGGCCAGCCCCGACAGGTCCACAATCGCAAAATGGATGCAATCGCGAACATGACCTGTCGCAGCGCCGGGCGCTTATTCCGCGTCGTCACCGTCTTTGGCACGGTTTTCGACGATTTCATCGATGTGGCCCCATTCTTTGGCTTCTTCGGGGGTCATCCACAGATCACGATCCAAAGCCTTCTGAACTGTCTTCAAAGGTTGGCCAGAGTGCTTTACATACAATTGATACATCCGTTCGCGTGTACGTTCGATGTGGCGCGCAGAGATCAGGATATCTTCGGCTTTGCCCTGTGACCCGCCAGAGGGTTGGTGAATCATCACTTCGGCGTTGGGCAACGCAAACCGCATTCCTTTTTCGCCGCCAATCGCGATCAGCGACCCCATAGAGGCTGCCATGCCACAAATCAGTGTCGACACTTTGGGGCGGATATACTGCATCGTGTCATAAATGCTCATGCCCGCCGTCACTTCACCACCGGGCGAATTGATGTACATGCTGATATCCTTGGACGGGTTTTCCGCTTCAAGGTGCAGCAACTGCGCGACAATCAGATGGCTCATGCCACTGTGGATCGGACCGTTAACAAAAATAATCCGCTCTTTCAAAAGCCGCGAGAAAATGTCGTAGGCGCGTTCGCCCCGGCTTGTCTGTTCCACCACCATGGGGACCATTGTGTTCATATACGTGTCGATGGGATCGTTCATGGAATGCCTGCCTGAATTACCGTCGTGCTGGACCATACCAGCCGCGACCTTGCCTGAATGTTAGTATTGCCTTTCGGGACCTGCAAGGGGGGCCGAACGGTTGATCTGTTTTCAAATCGTTTTACCTGCCAGAGCATGACAAAAGTGTTAACAGAATTCACCCCGACCCGCACCGCAGCCCTGACCCGTTTGGCCCGTTTCGTGCCCCACGCCGGGCGCGATTACACAAGCAAACGCAACTATGATTTGGGCGCAGGTCGCCACATCCATGTATCGGCTTTATCGCCCTACCTGCGCCACCGCATTTTGACCGAGGCAGAGGTCTTGGAAGCGGTTTTGGCCCGGTTTTCGCTGTCCAGCGCCGAAAAGTTCATTCAGGAAGTCTTTTGGCGCACGTATTGGAAAGGATGGCTGGAACTGCGCCCCACGGTCTGGCGCGACTACCAGCACGGTGTGATGCGCCAAATGGACGCCGTGCACACCCAGTCGGGTCTGCGCGACCGTTGGGAGGCAGCCTGTATGGGCGACACAGGCATCGCGTGTTTTGACGCATGGGCCAATGAATTGGTCACAACCGGATACCTGCACAATCATGCGCGGATGTGGTTTGCCTCAATCTGGATTTTTACCCTAAAGCTGCCTTGGGAACTGGGTGCGGATTTCTTTTTGCGACATCTTCTGGATGGCGACCCGGCCTCTAACACCTTGTCGTGGCGATGGGTCGCAGGCATTCAGACACCGGGCAAAACCTACCTGGCCCGCCCCGACAACATCGCAAAATACACCGAAAGGCGGTTTCAGCCACAAGGGCTTGCCCCCCATGCCGATGCGCTGCACGGCGCGGAAAAACCCGCGCCCCTGCCCCTGCCCCATCTGACCGAACCCGCCCCCGCAAAGCGCACCGGTCTGGTTTTGCACAACGACGATCTAAGCCCGCAATTCGTGCTGGACCGCGTCAAAGGCGTCGATGCAACGCTGTGTCTTGAAACATCCCAAAGGCTTAGCCCCTTGGCCCCTGCCCCCCATGTGATTGACTTTGCGAAGACCGCAACACAAGATGTGACCACCCGTTGGGCCGGGCAACTGGGCACGCTGTCCCACGGGCAAAGCGCCGAAGACATCGAAGGATGGGCCAAAGACAATGGCATTGAGCAAATTGTGACAGCCGTGGCACCGGTGGGCCCGAATGCAGATGCTTTGGCGGCGGTCAAATCTGTGCCGGTGGTCCGCGTGCGGCGGCCCTACGACACAGCCGCTTGGCCTTTCGCCACCCACGGTTTTTTTAAATTCAAGGAAAAAATCCCCAAACTGATCGGCTACCTGAATGGGGTTTCTACCACTGATTGAGCGACTTTTCGCCAATTCGTCACACAGCTGTTACGCCCCTGTTACACGAATCCACGACCCATGCGAGCATCGACCATACGCCACGTCACTGTCAGTCGCAGCTTGAGGACATGAAATGAACCGCAACGACATCATCAACGATCCCGAAATCGGCAACAAAGCAGAAGCTTATGAAGCCTTTGACGACATTCCCACAAACCCCAACCTGTCCAACACCATCGGTGATGTGATCAATGCCCGCTATGGCCGTCGCGATGTCTTACGTGGCGCTTTGGGGGTGTCTGCCACCACTGCCCTGTTCGGTACATCCGCGCTGATCGCGCCATCGCATGCAAATGCCGCAACAGACACAAGCAGCCGCTACAGCTTTGATGAACTGGCTTGGGGCAACGATGAAACGCATCACATTGCAAATGGCTACAACGCGGATGTTTTGCTGCGGTGGGGGGATCCGATCACGGCCGACGCCCCTGATTTCGATGTGATGAACCAAAGCGCCGAAGCACAGCTACAACAGTTTGGCTATAACAATGACTACGTGGGCTTCACCGCGCTGAACGACGAAGGCACACGTGGATTGCTGTGTGTGAACCACGAATACACCAACGAAGAGGTGATGTTCCCCGGCCTTGGCCGTCAGGACCGCGACGGGTTCAAAGGCATGACCAAAGAGCTCATAGACATCGAAATGGCAGCGCATGGCGGATCAGTGGTCGAGATTGCCCAAGACGACGCCGGCACATGGGCGCTGGTCAAAGACAGCCAGTACAACCGCCGCATCACGCCGTTGAACACACAAATGACCATCGACGGGCCAGCCGCAGGCCACCCCCGTATGAAAACCAACGCCGACCCCGAAGGCATGACCGTCATCGGCACGGTCAACAACTGCGCAGGGGGCATGACGCCTTGGGGCACCTACCTGATGGCCGAGGAAAATTTCCATGGCTATTTCTGGACCGATGTTGTGGACGCAGACGGCAAGCCCGACATTTCGGCACATGCGGACGCCGCCAAAATGAAGCGTTACGGCGTGCCCGGGCGCTGGTACGCATGGGGTCAGCACCACGACCGCTGGAACATCGACAAAGAACCCAATGAGCCGAACCGCTGGGGCTGGATCGTCGAAGTCGACCCGCGCAACCCCGACGCCAAGCCGATCAAACACACAGCTCTTGGCCGGTTCCGGCACGAAGGCGCGGAAACCACAACATCTAAAGACGGGCATCTGGTGATCTATTCGGGCGACGACAACCGCTTTGATTACCAATACAAGTATGTATCCAAAGGCGTCGTCAATGACGAGACGGCTGTGTTCGGGTCCTCGTTGTTTTCGGACGGCACACTTTACGTGGCGCGCTTTAACGAAGATGGCGTGATTGACTGGCTGCCATTGGTCCATGGCACAGGGCCGCTGACTGCGGAAAACGGCTTTGACAGCCAAGCAGATGTGATGATCGACACGCGGATCGCCGCAGACCTGCTGGGCGCCACCCCAATGGACCGTCCCGAAGACGCACAACCCCGCGGCGATGGCACAGCCTATGTGATGCTGACCAACAACAACAAACGCAAAGCGGGCGATGAGAATGCTGCCAACCCGCGTGCCGCGTCTGATTTCGGGCATATCATCGAGATCAAGGAAGACAATCAGGACCACGCAGCCACCCGCGGCACATGGTCTATCTTGGTCAAATGTGGCGACCCCGAAGTGACCGAAGTCGGCGCCCAGTGGAACCCTGAGACATCCGAAAATGGCTGGTTCGGATCCCCTGACAATTGCGCAATTGATGCAGACGGGCGGCTTTGGGTGTCAACGGATCAAGGATCGAAGTGGGGCAAAACAGGCAAGTCCGACGGGCTTTACGGCGTTGAAACCGAAGGCGATGCGCGCGGCACCTCAAAGCTGTTTTTCCGATGCCCTGTGGGCGGTGAATTGTGCGGACCCTATTTCCACGACAGCGGTGAAACACTGTTTTTGGCGGTGCAGCACCCCGGAACAGACGGCACCAAGGACCTAAAAGGGTTTGAACGGAACTCAACCTTTGAAGACCCTGCTACACGTTGGCCTGACTTTGACCCCGCCATGCCGCCACGTCCATCGGTTCTGGTTGTGACCAAACAGGGTGGCGGGAAAATCGCTGTTTAAGTTTCATGGATTAAGTTCCATGCGCAAACTAAGAAGGGCAGCCCCAGTAGGCTGCCCTTTCCAATGTCTGCATGCCCGATATTATTCGAACTGGCTTGCAACGTTGTCAGCAAAGGCAGACACCACCGCCGCATAGTATTCATCGCTGTCCACCGCCACATATTTCGTGTCGAAGCCATCGGGGTAGAATGCGACAACTTGCTCTGCCGTCTCCGACAAGTCATACGTTTTGTACTTCTTGCCTTCGATGCCGGTGTCGTCACCGTGCAGCAGTTGCACGCGGCCCGCCAATGAACTTTCGGCTTGGCCGGTCGCGCTTTCGAACGAAATGGCAAGGGCCACTTCGTCGATGTCGATTTTGACCGTCATGCCATCTTCGTCAATGCGGTCATTCAGGCGCAACACAAGGGCAGCGGCCAAATCGGTTGGCAATTCGGACCAGGCTTTGGCGGCCTCGTAGGTTTTGATGGCGTCCAGATCCACGTCGACCTCTACGTCGCTGATCGTTGTCGTGGCAGCCAAAGAACCAGCTGTCAGCGTTGTCGCCAGTGCGGAAGTCATAAGAATGCGTTTCATCGTGTCGTCTCCCTCTATTAAGCCCGTTTGTGTTCGGGTATGGTGAGACAACGGCGCACCCCAACAAAAGGTTCCAAAAACCTCTGAACTTCTTTGAACGCGGATTTGAAAGGCTGTCCCAATGGCTCAAGAAAAACGCCCCGACATCAAGACACTGACATCCGGCGTCGGGTTGAAACGCTGGTATTGGTTAAAATCTGAATTGTTGGCTGAAGCACGGCGCTTGGGGCTAAAAACAACAGGGCAAAAATTTGCAATTCTGGACAGGATCGCACATTTTCACGACACAGGGTCCAAAATCGCCCCAACAGACGTGGCCCCCAAAACCTCATCCAAATTCGACTGGCATTGCGCGGAACTGACACCGGATACGGCGCTGACGGACAGTTACAAAAACACCCAGAACGTGCGACGGTTTTTCAAGTCGCAGGTGGGGGACACATTCAAGTTCAACATCGAATTCATGGCTTGGATGAAAAACAACACAGGCGCCACCTTGGCGGATGCGGTGGCCGAGTACATGGCCATGAAGTTGCGCGAGGCCGATCCTGAGTATGAAAGCATGATCGCACACCACAACCAGTTCAATCAATACACCCGCGATTTTTTAGGCGACAATCCCAGGATGGGCCTGTCCGACGTGCGCCATTTTTGGGCCCTCAAGCGTGCCCTGCCCTCGGACGACGGCCGCCACGTTTATGAACGCAGCGACCTTGATCTTATCTGAGATCTTACCTGACGGGCCGCAATCAGTCTCTTAGGCAATTCGCCAAAGAAACAGACAAGGCTCGGATGGTTTCAAAGTAGTGGTCTGGTCCAAGTGGCACATCAAAGCCGATTGGGTCCAGTTCACCGACGCCAACGTCAGGTGCCACGGCGGAAATCCAGTCGCGGTTTTCGGCAGGTTCGGTGAACACGCATTTCGCTTGTGTCTGTTCAATGGTGTTGCGGATTTCGACCAGTCGCTTGGGGCTGGGGCTTTGGGCATCAGAGGCCGCGATTGCGCCGACAGCTTCAATGTCAAAATGCGCCTCGAAATAGTGATAGGCATCATGAGACACGACGAAAGGAATACCTTTGATCGGGGCCAGACGGGCGCGGACATCCGCGTCCAACTGCGCAAACCGGCTGGAGGCATTCGCGGCGTTTTGCAAGTAGACGGCTTTGTTGGCGGGGTCCGCTTCGGCCAATGTCGCCGCGATCACAGCCACCCAGTTTTGGGCATTGTCCGGATCCATCCAGACGTGCGGGTCTTGGCCATCCCCATGTGCGTCGTGATGATCATCATCGTGATGGGCTTCGTCGTTATGCGTCTCGTCGTTATGCGCTTCATCGTGGCTTTCGTCATGCGTGTCCGCATGATCTGCATGCCCATCTTCATCATGCCCATCCGCATGCTTATCATCATGATCATGATCATCATCATGTTCATCTTTATGATCGTCCTTATGCTCTGCTCCGTGATCGTGATGGTCATGCGCTTCAAACGTAGCGCCCTCACGAAATGGCATCGTCTTGGTGGCCGGGTCCGTCATCACATTCACAACCAATGCATCAGCGGCCAACGTATCGACGGATTTCTCAAGCCAAGGCGTCAGATCGGGCCCTATCCAGAACACAACGTCCGCTTGATCCAGCGCGCGTGCCTCGGACGGGCGCATGCTGTGATCATGTGGCGATGCGGTTTGTGGCACAATCAGATCCGGCGCACCAACGCCTTCCATAACCAGCGATACAAGACTGTGAACAGGGGCGATGTCGACGGCAACACGCACATCTTGCGCATGGGCGGACAGCGGCAGGGCAGCTGCTATGAAAGACAGGGTTTTAAGACGCATGGGTGAAGTTTCCGATGTTATAAAGTAACGATGCGCCTCTTGCTAGAAGATATGTTATATTATATCAACCCTTCAAATTGGAGGACCCAAATGCCCCTAGGCTTTGAACACCACAATCACAGCGCGTGTATTTCGGACACTTTGCAGCGGGCCGAAGTGCATTGCCGGGAAGCAAATCTAAACTTTACGCCAGTGCGGCGGCGGGCTTTGGAAATTCTGTTGCAAGAACACCGCGCCCTCGGGGCCTATGATCTTTTGACTGAGCTTGCGGCAAGCGGCATGGGCAAACAGCCCCCCGTTGCCTATCGCGCTTTGGACTTTTTGGTGTCCGCCGGTTTCGCCCATAAGATAGAACGATTGAACGCCTACATTGCGTGTTCGCATCTTGGATCGGATCACGCACCGGCGTTCCTGATATGCCGCAATTGCAATGCCATCAACGAAGCCAATGCAGAGTTGGCCAATGGCCGTCTGGGGGACGCCGCCCGTGCCGCAGGGTTTCAGATTGAACGTACTGTGGTTGAGGCCCTTGGGTTGTGCCCAGCGTGTCAGGACGCCCCATGACACCCTTGATAGAGGCGCAAAACATGACGCTGCGCCTGGGCGGCAAAATCGTTTTGCGCGACGTGGATTTCAGCATTGAAAAAGGCGAAATTGTTACCGTTGTCGGCCCCAACGGATCAGGCAAATCCACTTTGCTGCGTGGATTGATTGGTGCTTTGCGCCCCATGCAAGGCAGCGTGGTCCGGCAGTCCGGTCTGCGCATCGGATATGTGCCGCAAAAGTTGCATGTGGACACCACATTGCCGTTAACCGTGAAGCGGTTTTTGAACATTCCCAAACGCTTGGACGCGGATATTATTTCTGACGCCCTCACCCGTGCCGGTGTGGTCGAGCAGGCGCAGACCCAAATGTCCCAGCTGTCAGGCGGACAGTTCCAGCGCGTTATGCTGGCGCGCGCACTTTTGACAAAACCCGACATTTTGATCCTGGACGAAGCCACACAAGGGCTGGACCAACCCGGGGCCGCCGCATTCTATCGCCAGATCGAAGATGTGCGCAAAGATCTTGGCTGCGCGATTTTGATGGTCAGCCATGATTTGCATGTTGTGATGGCGGCTTCTGACCGTGTGTTGTGCCTGAACGGTCATGTCTGTTGTGAAGGGACCCCTGATATTGTGGCGTCGGCGCCAGAATATCGCGCGTTGTTTGGAACCGGCACACAAGGCGCGTTGGCGCTGTACCGCCATCATCATGATCACAATCACGAACATGTTGGCGCCCATGAGCACGCCCATGATCATGGTCACACCCATTAAGACGCGAGCTGGAAATTTTGAACTATTTAGATGATTTTATGGTGCGTGCTGCGCTGGCCGGTGTAGGTGTTGCCTTGGCAGCAGCACCCTTGGGATGTTTTGTTGTATGGCGCCGGATGGCCTATTTTGGTGATGCCACAGCCCATGCGGCCCTGCTGGGGGTTGCCCTTTCCCTTGCGCTGGATGGTCCCATTATGGTCGGTGTTCTTGCGGTCGCATCGGTGGTTGGTGTGTGTGTCACGTTTTTATCGGGACGTGGGCTGGGCGAAGATACCATCCTTGGGGTTCTGGCCCATAGCCTTTTGGCTGTCGGCCTCGTGGCCGTTTCCTTCATGAGTGGCGTGCGTATGGACCTTATGGGATTTTTAATGGGTGACATTCTGGGGGTCTCAAAGACGGACCTCGCGCTGATTTGGGGCGGTGTGGTGGCGATTCTGGGCGTCATGATCTGGCGCTGGAACGCGTTGCTGACGGTGACCCTTAACCCTGATCTGGCACAAGCCGCAGGGCTGAACAGCCGGCGCGAACAGCTTGTGTTGACAGTCGCTTTGGCTGTTGTTGTGGCTGTGGCGATCAAGGTTGTGGGAGCTTTGCTGATTTCGGCGTTGTTGATCATTCCCGCAGCCGCTGCCCGCCCGCTGGTGCGCACCCCCGAGGCAATGGCGATCATGGCCGCAGGGCTTGGCGGTGTGGCCGCATTGGGGGGCTTGGGTGCTGCGTTCCAATGGAACACGCAAACGGGGCCAACAATTGTGACGCTGGCCGCCATTTTCTTTGTTGTCAGCCACCTGATCGGGGCGTTGCGCCGCCGTTAGGATCAGGTCCCTAGGTGACGCGGCTGCGTTGTTTGTAGACCGGATTGTCCCACAAATCGCCGTTGATCACCTCTGCGATGTGTTCCACCGCCGCTGTGACATCCACGGCGTCCACATACAGCGGCGTAAAGCCGAAGCGCATGATGTTGGGGGCGCGGAAATCGCCAATAACACCACGCGCAATGACGGCCTGCATGGCCGCGTAGCCTTCTTTGAACGCAAAGGACACCTGACTGCCACGCGTCGCAGAATCGCGTGGACTTGCAAGGGTCAAGGCGGGCACTTGGGCTTCGATTTCTTCGATAAACTGTTCTTGCAGCGCGATGGACGCGCGACGCAGTTCCGCCATGTCGACACCCTCCCAGACTTTCAAAGCCTCTTCCAAAGACGCCATCTGGATCACGGGCGGTGTCCCGACGCGCATCCGTTCGATGCCCGGTGCGGGGCGGTAATCAAGGTCAAAATCAAAGGGGGCGTCATGGCCCAACCATCCCGCCAAAGCAGGATCAACCTGATCGGCCAAATCAGAACGCACGTAGATAAACGCAGGCGCACCCGGTCCGCCATTCAGATATTTATAGGTGCAGCCAACGGCAAATTCACATTGGCATGCTGACAGGTCAACAGGCACAGCACCGGCTGAATGCGCAAGATCCCATATCATCACGGCACCTGCGGCGTGGGCCGCCTTGGTCACTGCATCCATATCGTGCATGCGCCCTGTGCGGTAATCAACCTGTGTCAGCATCACAACCGCCACGCTGTCGTCGATAAAGTCTGTGATATTTTCCGGGGCTTCGGTGCGCAGGCTGTAGCCGTCGTCCAGCAATTTCGTCAGCCCGTCCACCATATAAAGATCTGTGGGAAAGTTGCCGGTATCCGACAAGATCACTTTGCGTTCGGGTCGCATTTTGATTGCGGCAGCAACGGCTTGAAACACTTTCACGGACAAGGTGTCGCCCATGGCGATTGTGCCTTCTGGTGCCCCAACAAGCCCCGCCACGGTGTTACCAACGGCGCTGGGTTGCGCCATCCATCCGGCCGTGTTCCAACCTTTGATCAGCATCTCGCCCCACTCGTCCGTCAGCATCGCAGCCACCCTTGCCGGCACCGACTTGGGCAAAGGTCCAAGCGAATTGCCATCAAGATAAATGATGCCGTCTGGCA
This sequence comes from Ascidiaceihabitans sp., assembly GCF_039986515.1. Taxonomy (NCBI): domain Bacteria; kingdom Pseudomonadati; phylum Pseudomonadota; class Alphaproteobacteria; order Rhodobacterales; family Paracoccaceae; genus Ascidiaceihabitans; species Ascidiaceihabitans sp. Next base: position 33,337 of record NZ_JBDWQO010000019.1, read on the forward strand.
GGTGGAATTGATCTTTGCGCAAGATAGAGGACATGGGTGTCTCCCGTTGAATGAATATGCTTTAAGCCTAAAGTATAACTACCGGCTTGCAACGAAAAACGCCAGTGCCGCAAGGAAATCCGCGTTCAAGACCGCAACCCACGCAGCTTATGCCGCCGACCAAAGCGCCAACCCCACAACCAACAGCATGGACACTGCCATAGCCACATTGATGCGGCGCTGGATCACATGCGGCAGGTTCAAAGCATGCAACGTCACCCCCGCCCACAACCATCCTACATGCAAAGGCACCCAGATCAGATTGTAGATTACGATTTTGACCACAACCTCGAAGGCCAAAGCCTGCGGGAAAATGACAAAGCCCGAAAACAATGTGGCCGTCACGACGTAGGCCTTGGGATTGATCGGTTGCAAGGCCAATCCGTTCCAGAACCCCAAAGGTTTGCTCGGATCAATAAAGCCTATGCGACTGCCTGCGCTTGCAACACGGTATGCCAAATAGACCAGATACCCCACCGACGCCAACAAAAGGCCCGTGCGCAACCATGGGATTGCAAGACCAGCCGCGGCAATGCCGGAAATCACCAGCACCATCACGATGTGCCCGCCCACAAACAGCCCCGCAATAAACGCCAGCCCCGGACGATACCCGTAAGCCGCCCCAATTCCAGCTGTGGTCAACACGCCCGGACCGGGGGTCACAATCAAGAAGAACACGGCCAAGGCGAATTCGATCATTCAGGCGTTACCTTGTAGGGGGCGAGTGTGTCCCAAAGGAATTCCACCCCTGTTCCGGGGGTGTCCGGTGCAACAGCGTGGGCGTTCCGGATCACCAGCGGGCGCGTGGTATAGCGGTCGATGGGGAAGCTGTGCACTTCAAGCCACCCCCCATGAGCCTGCGACGACACAAGGCTGACATGCAGTTCCTGCATTCCATGTGAACACACAGGCACATTAGTGTTCCGGGTCAGTGCCGCGACCTGCAACCACCCCGTGATCCCACCACAATTCGAAGCATCAGGCTGGATGAACCCCAATTCGGACTGCGCCATCGCCATTTCAAATTCATGGATGGTATGCAGGTTTTCCCCCATGGCGACGGCCATTCCGGTGGCCTGCGTGATTGCGGCGTAACCTGCGTAATCGTCTGGAATTATAGGTTCCTCGAACCACAGAATGTCTTGATCTTTCACGGCCTGTGCAAGGCTGATCGCCTGATCCACCGTCATCGAATAATTCGCGTCGATCATGAATTTCGCGTCCGCGCCGATTTGTTTGCGCACAGCTTTGATACGCGTGACATCTTCGTGTTCGGTTGGTTGGCCGATTTTGATTTTTACCGCATTCAGGCCTGCGTCGAGATAGCTTTGCACATGCGACAATAGTTTTGGCAAAGAATAAGCCAGATCGATCCCGCCCCCGTAGGCTTTGCATGTGTTGCCATGTCCACCCGCCATTTGCCAAAGCGGTTTTCCTGCAGACTTTCCACGCAGATCCCACAACGAAATGTCGATCGCCGAAATTGCAAAGCTTACGATCCCACCGCGCCCGACATAGTGCATGTGCCATTGCATTGCCTCATAGATCGCTTCGACACGGCCTGCGTCTTGCCCGATCAGCCACGGCCCAATATCATGTTGGATCATTGCCTGCACCGCATGACCGCCACGCCCACCTGTGTAGGTGTACCCGGTTCCCTGGGCGCCATCCTCCAATGTGACTGTCACTGTCACCAGTTGGAAGTGACTGTGATCCCCGTGTTTGGCGTCCACCAACACCTCATCCAGCGGGACATTGAACAAACACGCTTCAACAGATTTGATTCTGGACATCCTGAATCCTTCGCTGTGTCCTTTTTTGTGATCCGAGACAGGGGGGCTCTGCCCCCCGCCGGCTGCGCCGCTTCCCCCCGGGATATTTTTGGCGAAAAGAAAATGGGGTCACATATCGGCACATTCCGGCACCGGCGTCAGCGTTTTGCCGTCTTCAAGATGCTGCAACAAGTTGTCCACTGTCAGTTTTCCCATTGCCGCGCGTGTTTCGACCGTGCCACTGCCCACGTGCGGCAAAAGCACCGTACGAGGGTGATCGCGCAAAGCCTGCGGCACTTTGGGTTCTTGCTCGAATACATCCAGACCGGCCCAGCCAAGCTTGCCGGTTTGCAGCGCTGTAATCAGCGCATTCTCATCGACGACCGACCCCCGAGACACATTGATCAGCGTCCCGTTTGCCCCCAGCGCCTCCATAACCTCTGCGTTGACGATCTTGTTCGTCGATGGTCCGCCCGGTGTGATACAGATCAGCACATCAGCGTCTCGGGCCATGGCCGTGAGGTTATCGTAGTGAGTGTATTCCACGTCCTTTTTGGTGCGCGTATGGTAAATGATCTTGCTGTTCCAGGGTGCAAGCTTATCGGCAATTGCTTGCCCGATCCGACCCAGCCCAAGAATACCTACCGTTTGGTTGTCGGCAGACCGCGTCAACGGCGCGTTCCCTTCGGTTTCCCACGCACCGTCACGCACGTAGGAATCGTCGCGCAGGATTTCGCGGTAACACGCCAGCATCAACAGCACAGCCGTGGTCGCAACTTCGGCATTCAGCACATTGGGGGTGTGGGTAACAACCACGCCACGCGCTTTCGCCGCTTGCACATCGATGGCATCATATCCAACGCCATAACAAGAGATCGCCTGCAAGTTCGGTAAACTGTTCATGATGTCGGCTTTCACACCGTCGTGCCCGTTTGTGATGATATGAGTGATCTTTGCGGGATCGTGGTCTTCTAAAGAATGTACCGTAAATGCCGCTTCAAGCCGCGCTTTCATGGCCTCGGTCACGCCGCCGATTTGTAAAAGCTCAGCCATCCTGGTCGACCTTTTGTGTTTGCTGACCCAAGCCTTCGATTTCAAGCGTCATGACGTCGCCTTTGCTGAGATAGACCGGGGTGGGCTTGATCCCCATTCCAACACCCGGGGGTGTGCCTGTTGTGATGATGTCACCTGGATGCAGCGTGAAAAGCTGGCTGAGGTGTTCGATGATTTCCGCAACGCTAAAGATCATCGTCGCGGTGTTGCCGGTCTGCATACGCTTGCCGTTCACATCAAGCGACATGGCCAGGTTTTGCGGATCGGGCACCTCGTCGCGGGTCACAAGATAGGGGCCGGTGGGGCCGAATGTGTCGCAGGATTTACCTTTGGTCCATTGTCCGGTCAGCTGGGTTTGGAAGTGCCGTTCAGAGACATCATTGACGATGCAATAGCCTGCCACGTGATCCAAGGCGTTGTCTTTGCTGACATACTTCGCTTCTTTTCCGATCACGACGCCCAATTCGACCTCCCAATCGGTGTGGGTTGATCCGCGAGGCATCACCACATCGTCGTTGGGTCCGACAATGGCGGAATTGGCCTTGAAAAACAGGATCGGGTGTTCAGGGATGGCGGCACCGGTTTCGGCAGCATGGTCAGAGTAATTAAGACCGATGCACAGGAACTTGCCAAAATTACCGACGCAGGCCCCGATGCGCGGGCTGCCTTCAACAGCGGGTAACGTTGCGGGGTCAATTTTGGTCAACTCGGCCAGCTTGGCATCGCCCAGCATATCACCGTTGATATCATCAACATGCGCCGACAGATCACGTAGCGTGTCGCCATCCATCAAACCGGGTTTTTCAGCGCCTTTTGCGCCATAGCGTACAAGTTTCATGTCAGCTCCTTAATGATTGTCGCGCGGCATGTATTTGCGCGAAATGTCTTGGTATTTGGTGGCGCCTTTGAGGGTCATGCCCTCATCAAAGCGGCCGACTTTTTCGCGGAAGAACTCTTGCCATGGGGATTGGCTTTCCGGCACACCGTATCCTCCGTTTTCAAGCAAAACCCTTGCGCGGTCTGCCAATTCGTCCAGCGGCACCAACATGTCGGCGGTGCATTTGCGCAGGTCGATGCGCACTGTGTCGCCCGTTTGCAAAAGCGCCAAACCACCACCGTCAGCGGCTTCGGGGGACGCGTTCAAAATTGAAGGCGATCCAGATGTACCGGATTGTCGCCCGTCCCCGATGCAAGGCAGCGCGTTTATGCCCTTTTTCAACAGGTATGACGGGGGACGCATGTTCACGACTTCGGCGCCGCCCGGATAGCCCTTGGGGCCTGCGCCGCGCATAAACAGAACACAGCTTTCGTCAATATTTTCCGATGGGTCGTCGATGCGGTGGTGGAAATCTTCTGGCCCGTCAAAAACCACCGCGCGCCCTTCAAAGGCATCGGGATCGTCGGGGTCGCTGAGGTAGCGGGCGCGGAACGCATCCGAAATCACGGACGTCTTCATGATCGCGGAATCGAACAGGTTGCCCGACAAGTTGATAAACCCCGCAGCTTGCATCAAAGGCGCCGCCGCCGTTTTGATCACATCGTCGTTCTGTGTGCGGGTTGCGGTGCAGTTTTCGCCCATGGTTTTACCATTGGCTGTGATCGCATCCGGATGCGGCAACAGATTTGCCGCAATCAATTCACCGACAACAGCCGGCACACCGCCTGCATGTTGATAATCTTCGCCAAGGTATTTGCCCGCCGGCTGAAGGTTAACAAGCAACGGGATTTCATGGCCGATTTTCTGCCAGTCATTATTGTCCAAAGCCACATCAAGGTGGCGGGCAATACCGTTCAGATGAATAGGCGCGTTGGTGGACCCGCCGATGGCAGAATTGATGACAATTGCGTTTTCAAACGCCTCGCGCGTCATAATATCCGAGGGGCGCAAATCTTCCCACACCATGTCGACGATGCGCTTGCCAGTGTTGTAGCTCATTTGACCACGTTCACGGTAAGGCGCTGGAATCGCCGCACTTCCCGGCATTTGCATCCCCAAGGCTTCGGCAAGGGAATTCATCGTGGTCGCCGTGCCCATGGTGTTGCAATAGCCCACTGACGGGGCCGAGGCGGCGGCGATGTTCATGAATTCATCATCGTCAATCTCGCCTGCGGCCAGCGCTTCGCGCGCCTTCCAGATCACGGTTCCGGACCCGGCCCGTTCGCCTTTCCACCAGCCGTTCAGCATCGGCCCGACCGACAGGGCAATCGCAGGAATGTTAACGGTCGCGGCGGCCATCAGCAGCGCGGGCGTGGTCTTGTCGCAGCCGATGTTCAGCACGACACCGTCCAGCGGATACCCGAACAGCGTTTCGACCAAAGACAGATAGGCAAGGTTGCGATCCAGCATCGCGGTGGGGCGTTTGCCGGTTTCCTGAATAGGATGAACCGGCACTTCGATGCACGTGCCCCCTGCCGCGATAATGCCGTCGCGCACACGCTTGGTCAGTTCCAGATGGTGGCGGTTGCAGGGCGACAAATCTGACCCGGTTTGCGCGATCCCGATGATCGGCTTGCCAGATTGCAGCTCTTCGCGGGTCAATCCGTAATTCAGATATCGCTCCAGATAGAGCGCTGTCATTTCAGGGTCTTCCGGATTGTTGAACCATTTGCGCGAGCGCAGATTTTCAGGTTTCATTTTGGTCATTGGCCGCTCCAGCCTCCGTCGATGATATGAGTGTGACCTGTGGTAAAGGCACTTTCGTCGCTGGCCAGATACACCACAAGATGTGCGATTTCTTCGGCGCTTGCCACGCGCCCCATGGGTTGGCGGGCCACAAACTGCGCCATGGCCGCATCATAGCTACCAAGTTCTTCGCCCAACGCCGTCACACGGTCATGCCAGCTTGGGGATTCAACGGTGCCAGGGCAAATGCAATTGCAGCGAATGCCCTGCTTGATGTAGTCCACCGCGATGGATTTGGTGAGCCCCACAACAGCCGCTTTGGTTGTACCGTACACAAAGCGATTGGGCGCCCCAATAATGCTGCCCAAAGCCGATGACATATTGATGATAGACCCGCTGCCACGGTCCAGCATCCCCGGCAATGCCGCCTTCACCGTACGCACCATTGAGCGCACATTCAGATCGAAGGCAAAGTCAATTTCATCCTCGGACGCATCCAGAATTGTACCGTGATGCACGAAGCCCGCGCAGTTGAACAAGATGTCCGGCTGAGCCGTTTGTACCCCTGCCAAAACACTATCGCTGTCCAAGGCATTTAGTTCGAAAATTTCGATATTTTCGTGATTCGCGCTCCGAATCGTGGAAAGCGCATCCATGTTTACATCCGTGGCAAAGACGTGAGCACCTTGTGCTGCCATAGCCAGCGCAGACGCCCGTCCAATCCCTTGCCCAGCGGCCGTCACCAAAGCACGCTTTCCCTTAAGCCTTTGATTCATATCAGTATCCCTGTTCCGACCTTCGGCAATCTGTCCAAAAACCGGACCCTGCCCCTACGGAAATATTCGTGAACGAGGAAAGGAATTTCACCGTAAGGGCTGGTCCCCTTCCCGCATTTTGTTAGCGTATGACACAGTTATGGCTTTGACCATGGCATAGATTTGGGAAGGAAAGCGTCATGGCGCAGAAACGAAACATTGCCTTGATCGGAACCGGCCTGATGGGAGTGCCCATGTCGCTTAATCTGATGGTGGCGGGCCATGATTTGACCGTTTGGAACCGAACGCAATCGCGGGCGGCCCCTGTCGTGGAAAACGGTGCCCGCTGGGCCGAAAGCGCAGCCCTTGCCATAGCCAAGGCCGACGTCCTTATCACGATGTTGTCCGACGGTTTTGCAGCACTGGCATTGCTGGAAGATGCAGAGTTCTTAGCGCAGCTGACACCGGGAAAAATCTGGTTGGACATGTCCAGCACTAAGCCAGAACATGCCCGCACACTGTCCTCCCGGCTGTCTCCAATGGGGGTGGCGTTCATGGACGCGCCGGTGTCGGGCGGCACCAAAGGGGCGCAGGCCGCGACATTGGCGATCATGGCGGGTGGGTCTGCGGACACTTTTGATGTGCTGCGCCCCGTTTTTGACGCCATGGGTCGCGCCGTTCATGTCGGACCGGTTGGAAGCGGACAACTGGCAAAACTGGCCAACCAGACCATCGTCGCCGTGACAATCAGCGCGGTTGCCGAAGCCATGCTGTTGATCGAACAAGGCGGCGCAGACCCTGCCGCAGTGCGCGACGCGCTGAAGGGCGGCTTCGCAGACAGCATCATCTTGCAACAACACGGTGCGCGCATGTCAGCCGGCGATTTCGCCCCGGGCGGTCTTTCCAAGTTCCAGCGCAAGGATTTGGATAATACATTGGCCGAAGCCGCGACCTTGGGTCTGGAACTGCCATCGACCCAAGCCGTCCGTGATCGCTTTGATCACTTTATTGAACACATGGGGGGCGCTGATCTGGATCACTCGGGGCTTTATCTTGAACTTAAAGCACGCAATGGAATGCCATCATGACAACTGTATTGATCTTGGGCGGCGGCGGAATGATTGGCCAGAAACTGGCCCGCAGCCTTACGACTTCTGATGTGACTTTGTTCGACATCGCCTTTCCACCTGATGGCGCACCGGGACAACAGATCACCGGCAACATTGCTGATCCTGCAACGGTCCAAGCTTTGGCCGCGCGGCGACCGGATGTGATTTATCATCTCGCCGCCATCGTCTCGGGCCAAGCCGAAACCGACTTCGAGATGGGTTGGGATATCAACATGATGGCCATGTGGCATCTGTTGAACGCATTGAAGGCAGAGCATGACGCAAGCAACGGGATATATGTCCCAAAAATTGTGTTCACCTCTTCCATCGCAGTATTCGGGGCCCCCTTTCCCGAAAAGATCGACGATGATTTCCTGACGGCCCCACAAACAAGCTATGGTGCCCAAAAGGCAGGGTGCGAGCTGATGGTGTCGGACTTCAGCCGCAAGGGTTTTGTAGATGGGATTTCGTTGCGCCTGCCTACGATTTGCGTCCGTCCCGGTGCCCCCAATGCGGCTGCGTCGGGATTCTTCTCAGGTATTATTCGCGAACCACTGAACGGCGTGCAGGCCCCTTTGCCTGTTCCAGACACTGTGCGTCATTGGCATGCCTCGCCACGCGCGGCAGTTGGGTTCCTGCGCAAAGCGGCCCAGTTGGACACAGAGGTGTTGCAAGGGCGCAGAGCATTGAATTTGCCCGGAATTTCAGTGACAGTCGCACAACAAATAGAAGCGCTGCGCCGTGTGGCAGGACAGAATGCCGTGAATTTAATCCAACCGGCACCGGATGACGCGATCATGGCCATTGTGCGTGGATGGCCTCAGGATTTCGCTCCACACAGGGCGCAGGCCTTGGGGTTTGAGGCCGAAGACAGTTTTGATGAGATCATAAAGGTCTACCTCGAAGATGATTTTCAAAAATAGACCGTGACTGTGCAGAGTACTGGCCACCTCTGCGGCGCGGAGCAATTTATGAACATTCGGCCCGGATTTGACGAATAATTAAACATGCCCGTGCAACAAAGCCTGTGAAAAGCTGCTATGGAAGCGTTCTGGGCAACACCGGAGCACTTAGTGAACATCTAAAATAGATTCGCAGCACAAGTAGAAAGGCTGTGGCGCATGTTGGCAATACTCGGCGACAACTCAAAGAATTTCATTACATCCAAAGCAACGGGGCAATCGCAAATCCATATCCGGGTCAAGGCCGGCGATGACGATGTAACACTCAGATTTGACAACAACTTGTATGTGCCAGCCCGACAGAATGAAGTGAACGCACACCATGTTTACGGGTGCTGCGGGCGCGACACATTTCGATTTGAAAACACAAGCAACGTCACCCAAAGCAACGCACGCGTTGTAGGGCGCATCGACGACTTCGACCCGTCACAAGATCGCATTGTGGTAGACGGGCGAACCGTTGATCTGGCGAACCTGCCAAACAATGTTCGCATTGTAGCACATCAGGATCAACAATGGATCCTGATCAATGGCAACATACTGTATGCCCTTGAAGGTGCGCGGCGCGACGACGGACCGGATGCCGACAGCGAAGAACGCCATTTTATCGATTGGCCATCCGCATGGCTGAATGGCGTACCGTCTTCCGCAGATGTGCCTTGGGTGGACCCAATGAATTTCGTGCCCGCCTCTGCGTACATCCCAGGTGCCCGCCTGATTTACGGGCCGCAACAGAACCCGAAAGGGTCAAACGGCGCAGATCATATCTTTGCGGAAAAGAACCCCGGTCGGACGGATCAACTTATTAAAGGTAATGGCGGAGATGACGTGATTGATGCAGTGCAGGGTCATGACACCATCTATGGTGGTGACGGTCATGACCGTATCGCAGGCGGCACAGATCGCGATCTTGTCTTTGCAGGATCGGGGAACGACATTGTTTGGGGCGGCACTGAAAATGACGTCCTGAAAGGGCAAAACGGCAATGATTCTCTTTATGGCGGCAGTGGGCGGGATGACTTGTCTGGCGGATCGGGCAATGACTTTACCTATGGGCAGGCCGGTGATGATGTGTTGTCCGGACGCGCTGGCAATGACCGCATGGCAGGCGGCGATGGCAACGACAGGATTGTGGGCGGACATGGCAACGACGTGATGCGTGGCGACAAAGGCAACGACAAAGTCTTTGGTCAAACGGGTGATGACACGGTGATCGGGTGCAATGGTGCGGACCTGTTGGATGGCGGCGCGGGACGGGATCTGATCAATGGCGGTTCCGGCAATGACACGCTGTTTGGCGGCGATGGCAACGATCTTATGAACGGCAATAAGAACAACGACAGCCTACGCGGAAACAAAGGCGCCGACACACTGATTGGTGACGCTGGTGACGATGTTCTGCGTGGTGGGTTTGCGGCAGATACCTTCGTGTTTTCAACAGGTCACGGGCAGGACATCATTCGGGACTTTAACGTTGATCAGCGCGGCGAGGTCATTGATCTGTCGGCGGTGGGCAGCGTCAATCACTTTGCCGATTTGATGGACAACCATGTGTCTCAAGGCGCAACCGGTGTTTTGATCGATACCGGCGGTGGCAATAGCATTCTGCTGCAGGGGGTCAGTTTGAACGAATTGGACCGTGATGATTTTATCTTCTGACGGGTGGTCTCGGGATCAGAGTTTTGCGTCCTCACCCAGGGTTTCGCCAGTCAGATGACGCGCCAGATGATCGTGAATTTTCTGTCGCGTCAGGGCCTCGTCCCCTGACAAGGCGGCGGCCAAAATTTCCTGATGATGTTCGATGTTTTTTGAAATGAACCCGAACGACCGGTCCGCCACCATCAACTGCTGCCGAAACCGGCCATAGACGTTGGCATGCAGGTCTTTCAATGTGACCGACCCACAAGCAGAAATCAGGGTTTCGTGAAATTCGCGTTCTGCGTCAAACCAGATATCTTCAAACGCACCCGTGTCATCGGCGGCATGGATGCGCCGTTCGATATGGCTCAACTGGTGATGTGCTGCGGTCAAACGGGCTTCCCATGCGACGCCCCCGTTTCGAATTGACAAAACCGTGCCTTCGCCTTCCAGCAACACACGCATGTGCGTCAATTCCGCAAGAATACCTTTCGACCGTTCAGGCACACGAAATCCGCGCTGGTCCTGAAAGGTCACCAAGCCTTGAATGGACAGCCGGAACAATGCTTCGCGGATCGTAGAGGCAGAGCATCCGTATTCGGCACGCAGATGTTCCGCCTTAAGTTTCGCACCATGCACAAAGCCGTTGGCGATCAGACGGTGACGTAAAGCGTCATAAATATCAATATCTTGCGTCATATCCCCACCTTCCAGCCATTCTTACAGTAGCATCAGAATTTCAACAATATACAAAAATCTCGAAATTTTTAGTGAATTTAGTTTTTTCTTGGCAGACAGAGATTCAATCTCTACCGTTCTCGTAGCGTGACTCGGAATGGGCATCAAAAGCCCGACTTAAGACGCTCTACGTCTGGGAGGACAAAATGAAACTATTCAAAACTGCGGCCACCTTGGCCGTCGCTGCGGCCCTGACCGCGACAACGGCGTTGACCGCCACCGCAGAGACAACAAGCCTGCGCATCCAAACGCATTTTTCGCCTGAAACACTGTCGGGCAAAATGGCCAAAAAATTCGTGGACGATGTGCAAACAATGTCCAACGGCGAAATCCAGATCGAGATGTTCTATTCCTCGTCTGTTGTAAAATCCGTCGAAACCTTTGATGCCGCTGCAACCGGCATTCTGGATTGTGACATGACCGGAGGCGCATACCAGACTGGTAAAAACCCCGCCTTCCAATTCGCAGGCGACCTGATGGGCGGCTACCAGAACCCCTATCAGCAAATGGCATGGCTGCTGCACGGCGACGGCCGCGCGGCATTGAACGGTTTGTACAACGGCTATGACATGGAATTCATCGGCTGGTGGATCCCCGGCCCTGAATCGCTGGCGTCCACAAAACCCATTCGCAGCGTCGGTGACTTCAAGGACTGGAAATTCCGCTCCCCCCCCGGCTTGGCGACCAAAGTATTCGCCAACCTTGGCGCTTCGCCAATTGTGATGGACTTCAACGAAATCTTCACGGCTCTTGAGACGGGCATTATTGACGGCGCAGACGCGGCGAACCTGACCAACAACGTGGGCTTGGGTCTGTACGACATCGCCGAACACACAAACTTCCCCGGCTTCCACTCAATGCCTGCTGACCACTTGGCATGCCGCAAGGACGTTTGGGATGCGATGCCTGCGCACCACAAAAAGATTATGGAAGTCGGCATGGACAGCTTGGCCTTGCACAACGCAACCAAGAACGAAGTCCAAAACGCACAGACCGCCAAGGACCTGCGCGCCAAAGGTGTGAACCTGTACGAATGGACGCCCGAGGACCTGCAAGTTTACCGTGATGCGGTTCAAAAAGGCTGGACTGAATTTGCCACCACGCCTGAAGCCAAAGCTTTGTTGGAAAGCCACATCGCCTTCCTTAAAGACATGGGCGCCATGAAGTAAGCCTTTCTTGGCCAACAAGAAAATCGGCGGCAGGGCTTTGCAAAAGGTCCTGCCGTTTTCCCTAAAAGAGCTGCCATTTTGATGAAAATCACCCGCGTCACATCCCACGTCTTGCGCTATGACATGCCCGAACGTCTGGGGTATTCGCAGCAGTATTACGCCCAGCGCACGGCCCATTTGATAGAGGTCGAGACCGACGAAGGCGTGACCGGTTGGGGTGAATGCTTTGGTCCCGGCAATATCGCTTTGGCCAACAAGGCCATCGTTGAGCGCGTCATCGCCCCCATGATTGTGGGGATGGATCCGATGGACCGCGACGTCATCTGGCACAAAGTTTACAACCTGATGCGGGACCACGGCCAAAAAGGCATGCCCTTGCAGTCTTTGTCAGGCGTGGACATCGCCCTTTGGGACATCGCGGGCAAGATCGCAAACCTGCCTTTGCACAAATTGATCGGCGGAGCGCACCGCACGTCTGTCCCCTGCTATGGCTATGGCATGATGTTGCGCGAAGAACCCGTGGCCGCCCTTGCTGACCGTTTCACCGACGAAGCCGCCGCCATCAAGGACGCGGGCTTTGCCGCCACAAAAATGAAAGTGGGCTTTGGCCCCAAACCCGACGTGCGCCTGTGCGAGGCTGTGCGCAAAGGCATTGGCGACGATTTCCGGTTCATGGTAGATGCCAATCACGCCTACACGACCTCAGATGCATTTTATGTGGGCCGTGCGCTCGAAGACCTAGACGCCTATTGGTTTGAAGAACCCATCGCCCCCGAGGATCTGGATGGATACCGCGAATTACGCGCAGGCTTAAGCGTCAACATTTCCGGCGGTGAAGCCGAATTCAACCGCTGGGGCTGGCGTGCCATTTTGGAAAACCGCGGTCTCGACATTGCGCAACCCGAAGTCTGCGCCTTGGGCGGTGTGTCTGAATATTTGCGGGTCTTGGCCCTGTGTCATGCCCATTTCACGCCCGTCATCAACCACGTCTGGGGCAGCGCCATAGCCGTCGCCACCAATTTGCAATTGCTGGCTGCGATGCCTCCCCTGCCCGGAGGCTTGCATCCGTGGGAACCGATGTTGGAATTCGATACAACCGACAACAAATTCCGCGACCAGTTGCTGACGCACCCTTTGGACATTCAGGGCCAGGTGAAAGCCAATGCAGGGCGCGTGGCGATCCCCGATGGCCCGGGCATCGGCGTGCAACCGGATCGTGATTTCATCAAACACTACACATGGGATGCGTAATCCGGTGATACGCAACACACCCGTGGAAGGGGGACCGACATGACACAGTCAAGGGCACAGGCCAACAAACGCGCCATGAAGTCAGGGTCGCTCTGGGAATGGTTAATCCCTTTCGCCTTCTTTTTCTGCATATCTTTCATTGTCTGGCAGTTGCCTGCCTTCTTTCTGGATTGGATCCCACCACAAAATGAATCGCTCTACGGCCAGATCGATGCGTTGTTTGCCTTGTATGATATTGTCGATGCAGGCAGCTTGTTCGGCGGGCATATCGACATTGTCGATATGACGGCTTTGATCCTCATCCCTGTGTTTGGCGTATTGGGTGTTATGACTGTCCGCCGCGCTTCGATTGAAAACGAAACGGTCCGTGCGATCGACAAAATCGCAATCTTTCTGGGCCGCGTCACCATGATGATGATCCTGACGCTGACAATCGTCATGCTGTACGAGGTGTTTGTGCGCTACGTCGTTGAACGCCCGACACTTTGGGCCAATGAAACCACGCTTTGGATTGCCAGCTTTGTGTTTTTGCTGGCAGGTCTTTACGCCATGCAGCAACGCAGTCACATCCGCATTGTCTTGCTGTATGATGCGGTGCCGCGCAATGTGCAGCGTGTGTTCGACACGATTTCCACAATCCTTATCCTTGTCTTTGCCGCCGCCACCGTCTTTGGCAGTTACAAATACGTCTTCTTCAACAAACTGTACAAATGGGAGCTGTATGGATCGGCCTTCAACCCGCCGATCCCTGCCACCTTGCAGCCCATGGTGCTGATCGTCATCACGTTGGTCGCCATCCAAGCCGTCATCAATCTGATTTCTGACTGGAACCTCGACCCCGAAGTCCTGCGCACCCCCGAGGTCGATCTGGACGAAATCGAAGCCATCAAAAAATCATTGGGTGAAAAATAATGGATATCGGTACGATCTCACTGATCTTGATGGTCGCATTGATTGCCCTTTTGGCGATTGGTATGCCCTTGGGTTTTGCGTCGGCTGTACTGGCTGTTCTGGTGCTGGTTCTGCGCTTTGAACCAGACCTGATCCTGGCCCCATGGACCTTCGGGGACGGCATGCTGACCGCCAAACCCGGTTCAGGCGCGTTGAATTTGCTTCAGAATAAAATTTACGGGCTGTTGACCGATTATGTTCTGATTTCCATTCCACTTTTCATCTTTATGGCCGCTTTGCTGGAACGCTCAGGCGTTGCCAAAACCATGTATGACAGCTTGTCGATGTGGCTGAACAGAACACGCGGCGGCATTGCCATTGTCACTTCGATCATGGCGGTAATCATGGCCGCAATGTCAGGCATCATTGGCGGCGAAGTCGTGTTGCTGGGCTTGATCGCATTGCCGCAAATGCTGCGTCTTGGGTACAACCAGAACCTCGCCATCGGGGTCATTTGCGCATCCGGATCGCTGGGCACCATGATCCCGCCGTCCATTGTGTTGATCATCTACGGACTTATCACCGAAACTTCGATCAAGGCGTTGTTCACGGCGTCCTTCCTGCCGGGATTTATGCTGGCGTCGTTTATCATTCTCTACATTGTCATCCGCACACAACTGCGCCCCGAAGACGCGCCCTTGCCAGATCCCGAACCGGGCGATCCGGTAGGCCGTGAAAAGGCGGGGTTGTTTCTGGCCCTTTTGAACCTGTTGGTCGTGGCTGGAACCGCCCTATTGTGCCTGCGCGCCGGCTACATTGAGTTTTCAGGCCAGAACGCCGCCAACGACGGAGATGCCTATTCCTTAGCCTCACTTTGGCATTTTTACATGTTGGGAACCTTGTCGCTGATCAGCTTGGTCGCCGTGTTCTTTGTGTTCGGCAAAGACCGATCCGCGCGATCTTGGGCGCTTGGCAAGGGTTTGGTGCCGCCGATTATTGTGATCGGGGTCGTTTTGGGGTCAATCTATGGCGGCATTACAGGCATCACAGAAGCCGCGGGCATGGGCGCTTTGGCGGTCTTTATGATTGCTGTACTTTTACATTACACCACCCAAGAGTGGATTGATCTGGTGCGCAGTCGCGCGTCGCGCATTGCCATGACCGTAGGCTTTGTCATTGCACTATGCATCTTCATTCCAATGATCTTCTTTCCAACAACAGAATTTGTTGGCGAAATTCGTTTCGCCATTCTGTTTGTCGCGATTTTCGGTGCTATTTTGCGGATTGAAGAGATGCGCGATCTGCTGTGGGACGCTTTGGTACGGACGCTGAAATCCACAGGCACAATCATCTGGGTCACAATTGGTGCTGCCGCTTTGGCCGGGGCCTACACCGTTGCTGGCGGCCCGAATTACATCGCCAACCTGATCATCGGGGCCGATTTGCCGACTATGGGCATTATCCTAACGATGATGCTGATTTTGCTGTTTATGGGGGCTTTTATGGACTGGGTCGGCATCGTGCTGCTGATTATCCCGGTGTTCTTGCCCATTGTTTTGCGCTTGCCCATCGAGGAAATCGGCGTCTTCGGCCAGCTTGAACCACAACATGTGGCGATCTGGTTCGGGGTCGTGTTCTGCATGAACATGCAAGTCAGCTTTTTGTCGCCGCCCTTCGGACCCGCCGCGTTCTACCTCAAATCCGTGGCCCCGCCCCACATCAGCCTCACCGATATTTTCAAAGGCTTTTTACCCTTTATCGCCATCCAGTTGTGCGCATTGACAGTATTGCTGCTGTACCCGCCAATCATCGCGATTTTGCTGTAGGAGCAGCCGTTATGCTAACACCAGCGCAACTTCAGCAGTTTGAGACCCAAGGGTATGTGGTTGTCGAAGACCTTTTGCCTGCGGATGTGCTTGAGGCTGTGAAAGTCGAATATGCGGCCCTTTTGGATAACCTGTATGCGCAGTGGCACAAACAGGGCTTGGTGCCCGCATCGGAAAACCTTGATTTCTGGGGCAAACTGCTTGCGGCTTATCACGCGCGGTGCGATTATTTTCAGCCGATGGATATATCGTTGCCCGGTGACCAAATCGCGGCAGACACACCGTTTCACTTTGGACCGGCCATCTTCGACATGCTGACTGCGGGTCCACTTTTGGACGCCATAGAGCAGTTGATCGGCCCCGAAATCACATCCAACCCCATTCAGCATGTGCGCATCAAGCCCCCGGCAACAGAATTACAGAATGGCGAAATTCGCGCCCATATCACGGCAACGGACTGGCATCAGGACCGCGCGGTGGCACTGGAAGACGCAGACGCGACGCAGATGGTGACTGTTTGGCTTGCGATCACCGATGCCACGGTCGAAAACGGCTGTTTGCAAGTGCAGCCTCAGGTCCCCGATCAAACGATACTGCCGCATTGTCCGCGCACACAGACGGGCATCGCAGACGGTTTCATCGATGCCGCGGGGGCCATGCCTTTGCCCGTCAAAGCAGGTGGGGCCGTCTTGTTTCATCCCCTGACGCCGCATGGATCTTTGCCCAATACCACGGACGGGTTTCGCTGGTCCTTTGACATCCGGTTTCACAAAACGGGGCAACCGTCAGGGCGTCAACATTTCCCCGAATTTGTGGCGCGGTCACGCAGCAATCCTGCATTGGAACTGCGCGACTGGCAGGCTTACAAATCCTTATGGGAAGACGCGCGTGCCCGCCTTGCGACGCAACCACACACTCCGATCCACCGCTGGCAATCAGACGCGCCATATTGTGCGTAAACTTTAGGAATTCCTATGGACTTTGTACGCCTTGATCCTGCTGACAATGTCGTCACAGCCACCCACGCCCTAGAGGCTGGCGTGACGGTCGAGAACATTGAAACACGCGCCCTGATCCCGTCCGGCCATAAGATCGCGACGGCCCCCATTGCCACAGGTGAAGCCGTGCGCAAGTACAACCAGCTGATCGGCTACGCCAGCGCAGATATTGCGGCAGGCGATCATGTCCACACCCAGAACGTCGACTTCAGAAACACGCAAGCCGCCTATGAATTCGGCACGGACTTGCGCCATGTTGTGCCCGCCAAAGGTGATACCTTTATGGGGTACAGACGTGAAAACGGGCGCGTGGGAACACGCAACTATATCGCCATTGTGACCTCGGTGAATTGCTCTGCCACGGCAGCCCGTATGATCGCAGACCATTTCACGCCGGACATGATGGCTGATTACCCCAACGTCGACGGGGTGGTTGCATTTGTGCATGGCACAGGATGTGGCATGGGCGGCGATGGCGAAGGTTTCGAGGCATTGCAGCGTGTTATGTGGGGTTATGCCAAGCATCCGAACCATGCGGGCGTGGTGATGGTCGGTCTGGGATGCGAAATGAACCAGATCGATTGGCTTCTTGAAGCATACGGCCTGAAACAAGGCCCCTTGTTCCAGACTATGAACATCCAGAATGTCGCGGGCCTGCGTCAAACGGTGGAATTGGGCATCAAAAAGGTCGCGGCAATGTTGCCTTTGGCCAATGAATACACCCGCACCCCCTGCCCTGCGTCCCATTTGATGGTGGCATTGCAATGCGGCGGGTCCGATGCGTGGTCCGGCATCACCGCCAACCCCGCGTTGGGCCACGCGTGCGACTTACTGGCGGCGCAGGGCGGCACAGGTGTGTTGGCCGAAACACCCGAGATTTACGGCGCCGAACACTTGTTAACGCGCCGCGCCCATGACCGTGCCACAGGTGACAGGCTGGTCGGCCTGATCCGCTGGTGGGAAGACTACACCAGCCGCAACAAAGGTTCGATGGACAACAATCCCTCGCCGGGCAACAAAGCTGGCGGTTTGACCACGATCCTCGAGAAATCATTGGGGGCCGCAGCCAAAGGCGGCACCACACCATTGATGGGTGTGTTCAAATATGCCGAACCTGTCACCGCACATGGGTTTACGTTTATGGACAGCCCAGGCTACGACCCCGCGTCCGTGACAGGGCAAATTGCAGGGGGCTGCACATTGGTGTGCTTCACGACAGGGCGCGGATCGGCATTTGGATCGAAACCGGCCCCCACCATCAAAATCGCAACCAATTCCGAGATGGCCACGCGCATGGTCGAAGACATGGACGTTGATGCAGGCACCATTCTGACCCAAGGCATCAGCATCGAAGAAAAAGGCCGCGAGATTTACGAGATGTTTCTGGCCGTGGCCTCAGGCGCACACAGTAAATCCGAAGCGCAAGGATTGGGTGACTACGAATTCGTGCCTTGGCAAATCGGAGCCACGATGTGAAACGGATTTTGGTCGTTGGCGGCGGATTGATCGGCAGTCGCCACGTGGAGGCGGTGCTGGCACATGAGGGCTGCGAACTGGTTGGGCTGGCGGATCCGGACATGTCTATTGCGCCGCATGTGCCGCGGTTCGCTTCCATGAAACACGCGCCTGACGATGTGGATGGGGTCATCATTGCAACGCCAACCGGTTTGCATGGTGCGCACGGGTTAGAGGCCGCAATGCGTGGCTGGCACATGTTGATCGAAAAGCCCGTGGCGGAAACACTGGACGAGGCAGAAGCCCTGCAAGCTGCTATATTTGCAGCCGATGTCAGTTCGTTGGTGGGGCACCACCGGCGCTATCACGCGCCTGTGCAACAGCTGAAGTTCCTGCTTGCTGAAGGCGCTATTGGCACAGTTGTTGCGGCCAATCTGATCTGGGCCATGCGCAAACCCGATGCGTATTTTCAAGGCAATTGGCGCACCGCGGGGGGCAGTCCCGTGATGATCAATCTGGTGCACGACATCGATATTTTGCGCTTTGTTGTTGGTGAAATCGCACAAGTCAGCGCACTTGCCGGCACCGCTTTGCGCGGTTCAGAGCGGATCGAAAGCGGCGCTGTCGCACTTTTGTTCGAAAACGGAGCAACTGGCACAATCAGCTTTGCGGACACCACTCCAAGCCCGTGGGGCTTTGAAGCCGGTACCGGCGAAAACCCGAACATCGGAACCACAGGGCAGGATATGATGTGGATCATGGGCACCGCAGGCGCGGTCAGCTTTCCGTCCATGACACTTTGGGGTGGCACAGACTGGGGCAGCCCTGCGCAAGTTCAGCCTTTGGTGCCAAACCATAATGTAATGCCGCCTTTGGCGGCGCAATTGGATCACTTTGTGGCCGTGATGGATGGGGCAGACCCGTTGATTGATGTGGCTTGTGCTACACGATCCCTGGACATCGCCCTGCAAATCGAAACCCAGTTGATCCAACAAAAACAGTAAATACCACTCGACAAAAGGAACATCTCATGACGCAACCCTCTATCGGATTTATTGGCCTTGGCCTTATGGGCGCAGCTATGGTCGGGCGTTTGCAAGACAAAGGCTACGCCGTCACCGTCACCGCCAACCGGTCACGCCCAAATATTGACGCGGCGGTTGCGCGCGGCGCAACCGAAGTGGCCACGGCGCGTGATGTGGCCGCCGCCAGCGATATTGTGATGTTGTGCATGGACACATCTGCCAGCGTCGAAAGCCGAATGCGCGGTGCTGATGGTGTCATCGCAGGGTTGAAACCCGGTGGAACCGTCGTCGATTTCGGAACGTCTTTGCCCGGATCCACCCGTGCTTTGGGCGCCGAAGTAAATGACGCCGGCGGCACCTATCTGGATGCCCCTTTGGGACGTACCCCCGCCCATGCCAAGGACGGATTGCTCAATATCATGTGTGCTGGCGACAAAACGGCATTTGACGCGATTGAACCCACTCTCAAAGACCTTGGCGAAAACGTGTTCCACCTTGGTGCTCTTGGTGCAGGCCACACCATCAAGCTGATCAACAACTTCTTTGGGATGACCGTGGCCAACGCCATGGCCGAAGCCTTTGCAATGGCCGATGTCGCAGGCATCGACCGCAAACAGATGCACGGCGTTATGGCGGCAGGCCCGCTGCATTCAGGCATGATGGACTTTGTTGCAGCCTACGGCGTTGACAAAGATCCCACCAAGCTTGAATTCGCCATTAAAAATGCGGCCAAAGATGTCGGGTATTACGCCCAAATGGCCCAAGATGCAGGCGTAGACAGCATCATGTCAAAAGGCACGCTTTGTGCATTAGAGCAAGCCCGCGATACAGGCCAAGGCGACGATATGGTCAGCCAGATTGTCGATTTTTACGCAAAACGCTTCAACGGCTGACCCATGGTTGTCGCCGCCCAAGCCATTGAAGACAAAGCCCGCCTTGGCATCATTATGATGCTGGGCGCGTGGTTTATGTTCTCACTGGTGGACACCGGTGCCAAATGGCTGGCGGTGGCGGGTTTGCCTGCATTCCAGCTCGCGTTTATGCGCTATGCGGGTCATTTTGTGATTTCCTTGGGCATCATCGCCAAAGACGGCCTGAGCGCTGACCGCTTCGCCACCACCCATGTGGGTTGGGTCTTGCTGCGCGCGGTGCTGTTGATGTCTGCCACCTTGCTCAATTTCTATATTTTACGCTTTTTGCCGCTGACCGTTGTGTCGGCCATCATGTTTTCTTCCCCCATCATCGTGTGCTTTTTATCGATCTATGTCTTGAAAGAACGTGTTGGGCCATGGCGGTGGGCTGCGATTATTCTGGGGTTTATCGGCGTTTTAGTCGTGGTGCGTCCATTTGATGAAAGCTTTCAGTTGGGCGCTGTGCTGGTGGTCTACAATGCAACTGCAATGGCACTTTATGCGCTGATCACACGCAAATTATCGGGCATTGTCGCTGTGGACACCATGCAGTTCTACACAGGCCTGATCGGCACAGCCTTTACCTTGCCTTTTGCCCTTTGGGCTTGGCAATCCCCGAATACACTGTGGGGGTGGTGCGTTCTGTTCAGCCTGGGTGCATCTGCCTGGCTTGGCCACCAATGGCTTACAAACGCCCACCGCTATGCCACAGCCAATACACTGATGCCCTACACCTATTCATTCATGATTTACGTCTCTGTGCTTGGATATGCACTGTTCGGTGACATTCCCGACAGCTACACACTGGCCGGGGCCGCGATCATCATTTGTGCGGGCCTGATTATTTGGAAACGGGAACAGACATGACCAAAATCGCCTGTATCGGGGAAGCCATGATTGAATTGGCCATGACCCAAGGCGCAGGCCGTGATTTTGCCGCGGTGGGTGTGGCCGGCGATACGTTAAACACCGCGATTTATATGCATCGGTCGGCCCCCGACATTCAGGTCGACTACATCACCCGCGTCGGCGACGATCCCTTTTCAGACAAGATCCGCAGCTTCATCGCGGCCAACGGCGTCGGAACACAACGCATCGGACGCGTGCGCAATGCCTCACCGGGACTGTATGCCATTACAACAAATGAATACGGTGAACGTGCTTTTACCTATTGGCGCAACGCCTCACCTGCCCGCACACTTTTTGCAGGTGGCGACTTTAGCGCGTTGGACGGATACGACGCGCTTTATATTTCAGGCATCACCATGGCGATTTTGCCCCATGCTGTCCGTCTGCAGCTGATCCAGTGGCTGCATGACAGCAACTCCGTTTTAATATACGACAGCAACTACCGCCCAAATCTTTGGGACAGCAGAAACAACGCACAAATGGTCACACGCGCGATGTGGGCCCGTGCCGACGTCGCACTGCCATCGATCGATGATGAAATGCTGTTGTTTGATGAGGAGGCCCATGAAACCGAAGCCCGCTTTGCAGCGTTTCAGGGGCGCGGCGCGCTAAAGCGCGGGGCCGAAGGGCCTATGTCTTTGGGTGAGCCCGTAACACAGACTTATCCACCCGCATCAGACGTCATAGACACCACCGCAGCTGGCGACAGCTTTAACGGGGCGTATGTGGCCGCGGTCCTTGCGGGTGCATCGCAAGCCGAAGCCTTGATGCGTGCCCATGAAATGGCCGCACTGGTGGTGCAACATTCTGGGGCTATTGTTCCCTTATAAGATGGCGCAGATCCTCCGCGCCGATCAATCCCAGCATTGCGCCCAGCGGATCATCGTTTTGCAATGCTGTCCGGATCGCGTGCGCCTGCGGGTCGTCCACATCGCCCTGCATCGCCGTGCAGTAATCCATCCACGCTTTGATCCCTGCCCCCGCCGCACCCGGTCTGCCCCGCGCCCGCAAAGAGGCCACCAACCGGTGAGGCAGTTTCTGGCTGCCATCCATCGCAATCTGCATCAACGCATGGGCCAGATGTGGATTGTCAAAACGGGCCAGCAGCGCCTTTGCGTAACGGGCCGATCCCGCTTGAGCGTCGGGGGGAAGCGTTTCTGCGGCTTGCGCCATCAATTGCTCTGCCTGCGTTCGCAATTTAGGGTCCGCAATAGCCTCATGCACATAAACATACCCTGCCAAAAGTCCCGCATAAGCCAAATAAGAATGGGCACCGTTCAGCATCCGCAGCTTGCGCATCTCGTGGGGGGCCACGTCCGGCACAATCTGCACGTCGGGCCAATTGGGACGCGATGCGGCAAAACGGTCTTCGATAACCCATTCGCGAAACGGCTCGGTCGGCACAACCATGGGGTCCCCCATGTTGCGCAGCGCATCCGTGGTGGCAGGGGTTATGCGGTCCACCATGGCGTTGGGAAATGTCGTTTGGGCGAAATTCACCACCACGCCGGCTGCTTGCGCAAATTGCGCGATACACCGCGTCAGCACATCACCATTGCCTTGCAGATTGTCGCAACTTAGCACTGTCACCGGGCTGTTGCGCCGCGCAAGGCCGCGCGTCAAATATCCGATGAATGTCTGCGGGACAAAGCCTTGCAGGTCGGATGCGATTTGCGGGTTGGACAGGTCGAGATGCCCCTGCGCGTCCAAACAGTAACCTTTTTCAGTGACCGTGGCCGAAATAATCTGAACCGCCGGATCAGCAACCGCTTGCAGCACCGCATTGGGGTTTTCAGCGGCGACCAGCACATCCCTAACCGCCGTAATCCGTTTTGTCCCCTGCCCTTGTACCGCCAGATCGTAACAGTAGTTTTGCGCGGCCATCCCGTCGCGGATCGCCGCCGACCTTAAGCTGACGCCAGTGATTGCCCATCCGCCTGCGTCTTGTGTGTAATCAGCCAAATGGGCACGTGCGAAACTGCCCAATCCAAAATGCAAAATACGTCCCATTCAGCGCCCCAACCGATAGGCATCCTGCGCCAGCCCCACAGCCAATTCCTGTGCCAGATGCATGGCATCGCTGACATCAAACGCCCCCTCGGACACCTGTTGGGCCAAATGCAAAGCGACCGCGCGGCGCCATAAATCGTGACGCGCCGGAATAGAGAGAAACGCACGCGTATCGTCGTTAAAACCCGCCAGATTGTAATACCCCGCAGTCTCGACCACCTGATCAAAATACCGCGCGATACCGGCCGGGCTGTCATGAAACCACCACGGCGGCCCAATCCGAAGACAGGGCCAATGCCCCGCCATAGGGGCCAATGTGCGGGCATAGGTTGCCTCGTCCAACGTGAACAAAATCAAAGTAAAATCCGCACGGTTGCCGACACGGTTCAACAATGCCTCAAGTCCACGCACCCAATCGGTTTGTACTGGAATATCAGCACCTTTGTCCCGACCGAACCGGACCATCACATGGGCATTTGTGTTTCTCTTGCTGCCTGCGTGTATTTGCATGACCAGCCCGTCATCCAAGGACATCTGTGCCATCTCGATCAACATATGCCCGTAAAATCTGATGCGATCCTGCGCGGATGCGGCACCGCTTTGCACGCGTTGCCAAAGTGTATCCGGGTCTTCCAGCCACTCGGTCCAGATCACTTCAATGGCGTGATCCGTGGCCGTGGCCCCCATGTCGCGGAAGGCCGCGCGACGCTGGCGCAAAGCTGTGAGGTAGCCGTTAAAATCCGAGACATCGGTTTGGGTTAGCTTCGCCAAAGCAAGAATGTTTTCAGCAAATTCGGGGTCATCAGGATCAAGCACCCCGTCAGGGCGAAAGGTTGGGATCACACGCCCGGACCAAGCGCTGTCTTTGACCCTTTGGTGATGTTCCAAACTGTCCAAAGCACTGTCCGTCGTCGCCAAGGCCGCAATGTTGAACCGATCAAAAAGCGCCCGCGGTCTATGATCGTCGCGCGCAAGCTTTTCGCCAATCTGGTCGTAGATCATATCGGCCGTACCCGCCCCAAGCGGCGTCATAATTTCCAATGTCTCTTGCAACACATGACTGATCCACATGCGGGACGGAGTTCCCAGGAATAAATGCCAATGCTTCGCAAAGATCCGAAAAACCTCGCGCGGGTCTGCGGCGTGCCCGATGCCAAGGTCCTCCAACGACAAGCCTTGGGAATACAGCATCCGAAACACATAATGATCTGGAATGACCAGCAGTTCTGCTGCGTTCGAGAATGCGTTGTTCTGTGCGAACCATTCAGGATCGCAATGCCCATGAGGCGACACAATCGACAAGTGCCTTATGCCCTCGTACAGTGTTTGTGCGCCGCCTGTCAGTCGTTGCATTAGATCCTCCGATTTTGGACAGAGTGTGGCGAAACATTCGCCATTTGGGAAGGTTTTCCCTTGGCGCGGCAGCGGTTTCATCGCACATTTTGAATGTAGCCACGACACCTTGGCACGGGTCAGGGTCAAAGATGCGGAAGGAACATAAACAATGAAGCAAACTTGGCGCTGGTTCGGGCCACAAGACCCGATCGCACTTGCCGATCTGCATCAGGTTGGGGTGCAGGGCATCGTCACAGCCCTACACCAATTTCCCCCCGGATGTGCATGGCCTGAAGACGCGATAGACGCGCGATGTGCGCTGTTGAAGGATGCAGGATTTCAATGGGATGTGGTCGAAAGCTTGCCTGTCTCGGAGGCGATCAAAACCAAGGGGGGGGATCGCGCCGACCATATCGCGGCTTACAAAACCAGTCTTGAGCGGCTGGCGTCGCGCGGCATTCAGACCATTTGTTACAACTTCATGCCTGTTCTGGACTGGACGCGCACGGATTTGGCGGCTGTGCAACCTCATGGTGGCACCGCTATGGCCTTTGATTTGGTGGATTTTGCGGCCTTTGATCTTTGCATTCTCAAACGCCCGACCGCAACCAATGACTATGACGACGCCCTTTCAGACATGGCCCATGCACGATTTGCCGCAATGACAGACAGCGCCAAACAGAAGTTGCAGCACAACATCACTGCAGGCTTGCCCGGCGCGAACGACACTTGGAGCGTTCAGGATGTGGCACGTCATCTCAGCACATATGACGGAATTTCGCCCCAAGACCTGCGTCAAAATCTGATCGATTTTTTAAGTGATGTGGTGCCTGTTGCCGAACGTCTTGGCATGCGCCTGTGTTGCCATCCCGACGATCCGCCTTTTCCGCTGCTTGGCTTACCGCGTGTGATGTCATCGACAGACGACTACGCGGCAGTGCTGGATGCAGTCAACAGCCCGGCCAACGGCGCCACCTTGTGCACCGGATCCCTTGGTGTGGATGCTGGATTTGATCCTGCGGACTTTGTCAGACGGTTGGGTGCACGTATCCATTTTGTGCACCTGCGCAACACCAAACGCGAGGAATCCGCCGACAAACACCGCCCCAGCTTTTACGAAGCGCCCCATCTGGAAGGCGACACAGACATGGTCGCAACCGTACACGCGCTTATGGCTGAACAAGACCGTCGCAGATCGCAAGGCCGCGCAGACTGGAACATCCCGATGCGCCCGGATCATGGGCAAGCATTGCTTGGCGACTTGCACATGGAAAGCACACCGGGTTACCCCCTGATCGGCAGAATGCGCGGATTGGCCGAGCTTCGCGGCATCATGGCCGGATGGCGCAGTGCTTAGACCCATTTTCCAAAATTGACCTAAGTTTCGAAACCTGCTCCCCCAAAGTGACATCTTGACGGGACAATCTTCTGATCCCACTTTAAGGGCAGCCACATAAACTGGAGTTTTCCGTGCCCTCAGCCCCCCTTTGCGATGCCTCTGTCGACATGACGCAAAAGCCAGACGTCAAAGCCTTTTTCGATCCACAGTCCAACACCATCGGATATGTCGTGAAAGATCCCGCAAGCACGGCCTGCGCGGTGATCGACGCCGTTATGCAGTTCGACTATGCAGCGGGGCGGCTAAGCTATGATTGTGCAGATGAAATGATCGCATTTATCGAAAGCAACGGCCTGTCTCTTGAATGGATCATCGAAACCCATGTCCACGCGGACCACTTGTCAGGTGCGCCCTACATCCAGCAGCGCCTTGGGGGTAAGATCGGCATTGGCGCCGGCATTATGCAGGTTCAGGACACCTTTGGAAAAATCTTCAACGAAGGCACAGAATTTCAACGTGACGGGTCACAGTTTGACCAGCTGTTCCAAGACAATGACACCTATCAGGTCGGGGAAATGAACTGTTTTGCGATGCACACGCCCGGACACACCCCTGCGTGTATGGTGCATGTTATGGGCGATGCGGCGTTTGCGGGGGACACGTTGTTTATGCCCGATGGCGGATCAGCGCGCGCAGACTTTCCGGGGGGCGATGCAGGGCAACTTTACGACAGCATCACGCGCGTGCTCAGCCTGCCCCAAGACATGCGGCTTTTTGTATGCCACGACTATGGCCCCGGTGGCCGCGCGATTGCGTGGGAAACGACAATTGGGGCGCAACAACAGGCAAACATTCACGTAGGCGCCAACGCCACCCGCGAAGATTTTGTGCACATGCGCGAGACACGCGATGCGCAACTTGCGATGCCCAAGCTTATTATCCCTTCGCTTCAGGTAAATATGCGCGCAGGTGAAATCCCGCGTGATCCGTCTGGTGCAATGATGATGAAGCTGCCGGTCAACAAGCTTTAACATTTTCTGATTGCCAACCGTGTCCCGCTGGCAGGGCTGGATCAACATCCATCCAAGTTTGGCGACATAGCGACGCAAGCATCCTATGGTCGGGTTTTGGGCCTGCGCAAAACTTGTCAACTTATCCGCGGCCCCCTAAGAGTTCGAATATGAGTTTCCCAAATCGCCCAACCCAACGGTCTTTGCCCATTTCCCTTTTGCGTGCACGTGAAACGGTGATGGGGCCGGTACGTGATATGCTGCAAAGCTCTGGCATTTCTGAACAGAAATGGCGCGTTTTGCGGGTGGTGGAAGAATCCGGTCCAATGGAACAAACCGCCATCGCCAAAGCCGCCAGCCTGTTGCTGCCCAGTCTGACACGGCTGAACAAGTCCATGGTGGACGACGGGCTTTTGCACCGCACCGAAGATCCAAACGACAAACGCAAAGCCATCATCACAATAACCGACAAAGGCCGGGCGCTGATCCAGTCGCATATGGCGGAAAGCGACGCGATTTTCTCTAACATCACAGAGCAGTTCGGCGCCGAGCGTTTGGACGACTTGTTGGACCTTTTAGAAGACTTGCAACGGCTGAAACTGTAAACATCTGCGTGCTTTTGGTAGAAATGATGTTTCCCGACCTCACGGTTTACCTGTCTCGGCATCCTGTTTTTATATCGTTGCGAACAAGATCGGGACATCTGGCGAAGTCTTGTTGCACGCGGAACGCTCACGCGTCTGTGACACGTCACGAACAGCTTGTGCACTTGCTTCCCAAGAAGTCATTAAGCACATGTATTAAAACACTAAAAATCTCACGTTCCCGTGTTTTGACGCGATCAAAATAAGGGCATCGCCAAGCCGCGCAAACGTTACATCACAGACACACCCCAGTGATCAGACGTGTTTTGCAAACCCGCTCAAACCACCCCACTTTGGATGACAGAAGACAACGAAACGGCCCTGTGTCGCATCCTTGGAAAGGACAAACAGATGAAACTGATTATCTCTACCGCTGCCGCCGCTTTGATCGCCACGACGGCCATTGCCGGTCAATCAGACCGCTACCACGACAACAAACTTGATACGTCGGCGCACGCGCAGGCGGCCAATAGCGTGACCCCGGTGGTCAGTACCCGAAACAAAGAAAAAATGGATAAGGTCGCTGACAATACATACGTCAGCAAGAATAACGACAGTCGCTGATGTTTGACGTCAGACCACTCCGGTTTCCCTCACTGGCGTGATCTGACAGTACCAGCGCTTAGAACGGTTTCCTTTCCCCTAAAGGAGACCGTTTTTTTGGCATCAGGTGTTGAACAAAAAGTGCAGCACGTCACCGTCTTTGACAGTATATGCTTTGCCTTCTGCGCGCATTTTTCCCGCCTCTTTGGCGGGTTGTTCCCCGCCCAAAGTCACAAAATCATCGTATGCGATGGTTTCGGCGCGGATAAAGCCCTTTTCAAAATCACCGTGAATGACACCCGCAGCCTTTGGCGCGGAAGTGCCTGCCGGAATGGTCCAAGCGCGTGCTTCTTTGGGGCCGACGGTGAAATAGGTTTCAAGATGCAGCAATTCGTAACCTGCACGGATCAAGCGATCCAAGCCTGCTTCCTCAAGGCCCATTTCCTCTAGGAACATCACGGCTTCGTCCGGTTCAAGCTGGCTGATTTCTTCTTCGATCTGGGCCGAGATAACGACATGGCTGTTGCCCTGTGCCGCGGCCATATCGGCCACAGCCTGCGCATGGGCATTGCCCTCAGCCGCTTCGGCTTCGCCCACGTTGCACACATACAAGACAGGTTTGGACGTCAAAAGTTGCAACATGGTCCATTGCTTTTTGTCATCCTCGTCGATGTCGACGACGCGGGCCGGTTTGCCGTCTTCCAATGCCGCAAGCGCCATCTTCATCAAACGTTCTTGTTCCACTGCCTCTTTGTCACCACCGCGCACCTTGCGCACAAGGTTCTGCAACCGCTTTTCGATGCTTTCGATATCGGCCAGCATCAATTCGGTCTCAATCGTTTCGGCGTCAGCCACCGGATCAACGCGGCCTTCAACATGGGTCACATCGCCATCTTCAAAGCAGCGCAACACATGGGCAATCGCGTCAACTTCGCGGATGTTGGCCAGAAACTGGTTGCCAAGACCTTCGCCTTTGGATGCGCCTTTGACCAGGCCTGCGATGTCCACAAAGGTCATGCGCGTCGGAATGATGGATTTGGAGCTGGCAATCGCTGCCAATTTGTCCAACCGCGCGTCAGGCACAGCCACCTCACCCACATTTGGCTCGATCGTGCAGAACGGAAAATTCGCAGCCTGCGCCGCAGCCGTTTTGGTCAGCGCATTAAACAGCGTGGACTTGCCGACATTTGGCAATCCGACGATACCCATTTTAAAACCCATGGCGCGTTCTCCTGATAACAGTTTGGCGCCTGATACGCTTATTCCCAAAACATGAAAAGGCCCAAGATGAACAGGTGTCTTGCGTTTCTTGCGCCGAGTTGGCAAAGCGGTGCGACAGATATGAAGGGATACGCGCCATGACACGGATCGATGCAAAATTCGCAGAGCTGAAAGCCGCCAACAAAAAGGCGTTCGTGTCTTACGTGATGGCGGGCGACCCGGACTTTGAAACATCCCTCGACGTTGTCAAAGGATTGCCAGCAGCTGGCGTGGACATCATCGAGTTGGGCCTGCCCTTCACAGACCCGATGGCAGACGGCCCGACCATTCAATTGGCGGGGCAACGCGCTTTGGAAGGCGGCATGACGCTGAACAAGACGTTGGAACTGGCGCGACGGTTTCGGGAAGACGACGACACCACCCCGATCGTGCTGATGGGCTACTACAATCCCATCTATTCGCGCGGCGTTGACCGCTTTCTGGAAGACGCAAAAGCGGCTGGCATCGACGGGTTGATCGTGGTGGATCTGCCACCGGAAGAAGACAGTGAACTGTGTATTCCGGCGCAAAACGCCGGTTTGAACTTTATCCGGCTGGCCACCCCCACAACCGATGAAAAACGCTTGCCGCGTGTTTTGCAAAACACATCCGGATTTGTCTATTACGTGTCGATCAACGGCATCACCGGTTCCGCCGAGGCCGAAGCCACAAACGTGGGTCCCGAAGTTTCCCGCATCAAAAGCTCAACGGATTTGCCTGTGATTGTTGGGTTCGGAATCAATACGCCGGAAAAGGCCGAAAACATCGCCTCCGTTGCGGATGGTGCAGTCGTAGGCTCCGCTATCGTGTCAAAACTGGCGTCTGGCGCACCGGTATCAGAGGTTCTGGATTTCGTGAAATCCTTGTCAGATGGCGCACATCGCGCCTGAAGCCAGAGCCCAGAAAACTTGAGTAACATCAAGGTCGTTTCGTAAGGTGGACTTCAGTCCACCCCGTCGGTCTTGTTGCGGCGCTCGTCCAGAAAGACACGCAGTTCTGTCAGAACGGGTTTGATAGCTGCCAATCGGTTCAAGTCAAAGGCTTTGATCAAGTCCATAGAATCGCCCGCCAGATCCGTGATCGTTTGCGCACGCAGATCTTTTCCAGCCTGCGTGAGCCAAACCTGCTTGGACCGCCCATCGTTAGGATTGGCACGGATTTCAACCAGATCGCGGGCCAAAAGCCCCTTCAATGTGTGCGTCATCGAGGTTTTTGGAACCTGAAACGCCCGCGCCATCGTCAATGGTGTCTGCCCGTCTTTGACACGGGTCAGATGGTTCAAAACCGTAAAGTGAGGCGCGATTAACCCGTCCGGCAAACGCGCCTCCAATGACGCCCGCGTCAATTGTTCAATGATCCCGATTTCGTTGAAAATCTCGAAAATCAGGGTCGGTTCGTAATCAGGCATGCTTCAATTTGTGCTCCAACGCCCATCGCGGCGTGCGCGGGATTGTTGGACCGTAGCCCAAGCGGCCCAGCATTTGAACCGTTTCTCCGGGACCGGCAAAAATCTCGTGGGCCGCCGCATAGTGATCGTGCATCTCCGGATACTCCTGCAAACACTGACTGACAGGGTGCAACGCCAAACCTGCTTGCGTCGTTGCAAGGTTCAAACGCAGCCACCGCGCCCCGGCGTCAAGTTGGTCGGCCCTTGTGTTTGTTTTACTGGTCAAAACCGCATAGGCAGGCGTCGCCTCTAACATGGTTTTGTACATGCGCACCCCTTCCTCAAATGAATAGGTGCCCGGCGTTGCAAGGTCTTCACGCGACACCATCCCCAAGGCCATCGCACTTTCCAGAAAACCGCCCCCAATGTCCAATCCATCAGGTGACGCATTGATCTCGGACTTGCCCATCCGCATCAAATCAATACTTTCTTGCAACGTGCGCGGCGTTTCATATTCAACTTGCCACGCGTCAAATGTCAGCTTGCGCACAGTCTCAACTACAGCAGGGTCCGTATAAATGTCTGCAAATGTAGCCAGTTTTTCGGCCAAGCTTTCTGGCACAGGCTTGTCTTCAAACGGCTCTTTACATGATCTGCGGTTCATTATTCCGGCCACCATCGGATCTGCATTGCCCTCGCTTGCGAATGTCAGGGTCGCAACAGGACCGTTCGCGCCATCGGGAAACGGCTGCATGTCAACACTGTATCCCATGGACGACGCCGCAATGCGCGTCTGCTCCAACACGCATCCCATTCCGATCATGATTTGACGGTCAAAGGGGTCGGTTTCAGGTAGGCGCTTGGATGTGTCGTGATGCAACAGCAGCCCATCGTCCCCCACCAATTCAATCATCCATGGTTGTAGGTTGTGCGGATTGGGTGCCAGCAAACCAAAGGACACAGCATTCAGGCGCGGGTCATCGTATCCCCCCGCCATATCCCACGGCGCAAGTGCCGCATGCGGGGTACGCGTCCCCCAAAAGGTTGCGACTGAAGCGTTTGCGGCCAGAACGGCGCCGCCCCCGATCAGGGCGATGGCTTTGCGGCGGGATACAGGCATGAAAATCTCCATTTGGTACGATATCGAACTATATAGTAAGCCAGCACCTTCGAAACAAGTACGATATCGTACTTTATTTCAATCTTGCCACCAATGCCTCGAATTGGTAACAAAACCTGACCAATATGCGGAGTTCGCAACCATGCCTGTCATCACCAACATCGCCGACTTGAAACGCCTGCACGCGTCACGTGTGCCGCGCATGTTTTATGATTACGCTGAATCAGGCAGCTGGACAGAACAGACCTTTCGCGAAAATACATCCGACTTCGACCAAATCCGCCTACGTCAGCGCGTCGCCGTGGATATGACGGGTCGGTCCACCGCCACACAAATGATCGGACAGGACGTGGCCATGCCAGTCGCCTTGGCCCCCGTTGGTCTGACAGGCATGCAACACGCAGATGGCGAAATCAAAGCAGCCCGCGCCGCTGAGGCGTTTGGCGTGCCGTATACCCTATCCACAATGTCCATAAACTCGATCGAGGATGTGGCCGAAGCCACAACAAAGCCTTTCTGGTTCCAGCTTTACACCATGAAAGACACCGATTACGTCAGCCGTCTGATCCAGCGGGCCAAAGATGCGAAATGCTCTGCTTTGGTCATCACACTGGATCTGCAAATTTTGGGCCAACGTCACAAAGATCTCAAAAACGGCCTATCTGCCCCGCCAAAGCTTACCGCAAAAACGCTGGCCAACCTGGCGACAAAATGGACATGGGGTCTGGGGATGTTACGTGCCCAGCGGCGCGAATTTGGCAATATCGTAGGCCACGTCGACGGCATCAGCGACGCCTCAAGCCTTGGCGCATGGACTGCCGAACAATTCGATCCAAGTCTGGATTGGGACAAGATCGCCAAGTTGAAAGAAGAATGGGGCGGCAAGGTCATTCTGAAAGGTATTCTGGACGCCGAAGACGCAAAAATGGCGCTTAAAGTCGGCGCTGACGCCATCATCGTATCCAACCACGGCGGGCGACAACTGGATGGTGCCTTGTCTTCCATTCGCGCATTGCCGTCCATTCTGGAAGCTGTTGGTGATCAGGTCGAAGTGCATATGGACAGCGGTATTCGCAGCGGGCAGGACGTGTTGAAAGCTGTCGCCATGGGGGCCAAGGGCACTTATATCGGACGCGCCTACATCTATGGGTTGGGTGCAATGGGCCAAGCAGGCGTCACCGAAGCGCTGAATGTTATCCACAAGGAACTCGACACCACGATGGCGCTCTGCGGCGAAGTGAATGTTGCCGATTTGGGACGCCAAAACCTACTTGTGCCGCAAGATTTCGAAGGACGCTGGCAAGACTGAAGTCTCTGGACTACCGTGACATTATGTTGGTGTTTTCTGATCAAAATCTCGCGTTTCTCGCTGTGCCAAAAACTGGAACCACGGCCATTGAGATGGCCCTGAAGCCGCGTGCAGATGTTGTTTTCAGCAAACATCGCAAACACATGCCAGCCGCAAAGTACCGCAACAAGATCCTGCCCTTTCTGGACGGGACACTTGGGGTCCGGCCTGCGGCGTTTGCGGTGATGCGCGACCCCATTGAACAAATCCGCAGTTGGTTTCGGTATCGCAGTGCGCCCCGATTGAATGGCAGCGCCAAAAGCACAAACGGGTGCAGTTTTGATGATTTCGTGCTGGAAGTGATCAAAAAAGATCACGCGCCATTTGCGGGAATTGGAAGTCAGTTTTCGTTTTTATGCTCGGGTGCGGGCACTCCGCTGGTTGATCATATCTTTGCCTATGAAAAGCAGCCCAAGCTGATTGCCTTTCTAGAGGACGCCTTCAACGCCCCCATGAACTTGCAGCAACGCAATGTGTCACCGCCCGTCAAAGCCCCGCTATCCCCCGAGGTAGAGGAAAAATTACGCGCAGCACGGGCGCAAGAATTCGCCCTGTATGACCGTATCGTTGCAGCAGACGGACATTTGATCACGCCCCAGTAGGGGCTTTTGAGACCTCTTGTGCCAACCGACCGTACAACGGCACCAACACCACCCCCACCAGCGCCAATAGCGCCGCGACCACGACAAACGCGGTCCGCAATCCAAACCCTTCTGCGACAAATCCCATCAGCGGCGGCCCCAGAAAGAACGCGCCATACCCGATAGCAGAGGCGCGGCTTATGGCAGTCAAACGCACTTCCCCACGCACACTACGCCCCAGCAGGCCAAGTGCCAAAGGCGCCACCACGGACACCCCCAAACCGCCAAGGCCAAAACCCAGATAGGCCACTGCCAGATTGGGCGCGATCCCTGCCAAAAACATCCCGAACGCTGATATCAAAAGCGCTATGATCATCGCGTGAATGTCCCGCCCCGTATAATTGATAAAGTGCCATCCCAAGCGACCGATCCCCATGGTCAGCCCCAATATTGCAGGCCCCATAGCCCCTTGTGCCGCCCCACCTTGTAAGGTGCGTTCAATATGCAGCGCGGACCATCCTTCGCTGGACGCTTCCGCCAGAAAGGCAACCAGCACCACAGCGCCGGCCGTCAAGACAAACCCCAACGGGACACGCGCAGGCAGCGCATCTATGCCCGTCTCAAGTCCGTGCCTTTTGGGAATACGCATCACAAGGCACAGACAAACAATGCCCACGCCGAAAACAATGAAGATCGACAACGTGGCCCATCCCGCCTCGCGCATCCAACCAGTGGCAAGCGCCGCCCCTGCGTAGGAGAACGAATAAAGCCCATGGTTCAGGTTCATCAAAGCCACCCTGGTGTCGGCTTCGACTTCGGCGATTTCGGCATTGGCCAACACATCAACGATTCCCGCCCCTGCTGCCATCACCCCCAACGCGAGACCGAAGAAAACGATCTGTGACGACATACCAACAAAAATGAACCCCGTTCCAACCAAAAAGCTGCCCACCATCAAACTGTAAGCCCCCACCCACTTATGGGCCAATGGGGCCAACCACATGGCCAGCAAAGCACCGACAGATGCCAGCAACATTACCAGTCCGTAAACACTATCTGATGCTTCGATTTCAGATTTTAAAACAGGGGCTTGCGCAGAAAACGACGCCCATGCCAGACCAATCACCAAAAAGCTGGCCAACGGGGCGCGGGTGCGCGATATGTCCTGGAGAATGCTCATCACGGTCTCTGGTGACAGCCTTTGATTGCAGGGACAAGACAAAGACGCCGTCGCTTTGGTTTTTGCCTCTTCCCCTGCCCGATAATCCGGTCTATACGCGCGACTTCACGCGGGACGACAGCCTTGGAGGCGTCCCGATGACTTACATGGGCCCTGCGCCCAAGAAAATATTGGAGAATACTATGGCTGGAGAGATTCCTGATCTCGAAGCTTTGGAACGGACGGGGACAGGCAAGGGCGCCGCTCGTCAGGCACGCCGCGATGGCATGGTTCCGGGCATTGTTTTTGGTGGTGACGTAGATCCTTTGCCGATCAACGTCCCCTTCAACAAGCTGTTCAAAATGTTGAAAGCGGGCCGCTTTAAGTCGACCCTGTTCAACATGAAGGTTGAAGGCCACGACGACGTGCGTGTGATCTGCCGCGACGTACAGCGCCACGTTGTCAAAGACTTGCCAACGCACGTTGATTTCATGCGCTTGAAGCGCACCACAAAAATCAACCTGTTCATCAACGTTGAAGCATCCGGCGAAGACGTATCGCCCGGCATCAAGAAGGGCGGCGTTCTGACGCTGGTCCGTTCCGAAGTCGAACTGGTTGTGACAGCTGCGGACATTCCTGAATTCATCACAGTTGACGTGTCCGAACTGGACATCGGCGACAACGCGACAATTTCGAACGTGAAGCTGCCTGCAGGCTGCAAACCAACGATTGACCGCGACTTTGTGATCGCTCAGGTATCTGCGCCATCCGGTCTGCGGTCTTCCGAAAGCGAAGATGACGCCGCTGACGAAGCTGGTGAAGACGCCGCAGCAGAAGAATAAGCCAATCCCGCAAGGGTTTGCTGTGAACGGGGTGCCTATCGGGTGCCCCGTTTTTTTGTGTGCCGCGGCCTCTTGGCTGGAGCATTCACAAGCGGCTGTGTAATGTCGCACCAACCAAATGGGGAAGAAACATGAAACTGATCGTGGGTTTGGGCAATCCAGGGGCCAAATATGCGGGACACCGCCATAACATCGGCTTCATGGCCTTGGATATGATCGCCGCCGATCACGGCTTTGGCCCGTGGAAAGGCAAACACAACGGGGCCGTGTCCGAAGGCCGCTTCGGGTCGGACCGTGCCGCTTTGCTAAAGCCAGAAACCTTCATGAACAATTCTGGCCAATCAGTGCAGGCCGCAATGCGGTTTTACAAGCTGACCCCGGAGGATGTCATTGTTTTGCATGATGAAATTGATCTGGCCCCCGGCAAAGTCAAATACAAGATGGGCGGTGGGCACGCAGGCCACAACGGGTTGCGATCCATCCACCAACACATCGGCCCCGAATACGGGCGCGTGCGCTTGGGCGTGGGCCATCCCGGCCACAAAGACCGCGTGCCGGGGTATGTGTTGCATGATTTTGCACGCGCTGATCAGGACTGGCTGGACGATGTGCTGCGGGGCTGTGCCGATGGTGCGCCACATCTGGCCACAGGTGACAGCGCAAAGTTTATGAACGCTGTCGGGATGCGTGTGTCGCCACAACGGCCAAGTTCCGGCACCAAAGCCCCCAACAAGACTTCGGCGAAAACGGCGAGCAAAACGGCGGCTAAACCTTCGGGCGAAGCCCCAAAAACCGCCCCCGAGGCCACACCCGACACTCGAAACGCAATGCAAAAGCTGATGGACAAGTTCAAATGATATCCATGCTGGTCATATTGGTTGCCCTGATTGGTATCATAGGCATTGGCCTGATCTGGAAGGGCGCAGAGCTAAAGCGGCTCATGGCGGTGAACACCCTGTTTCGTGAAGACCGCATCGTGCAGAATTTCTCCAATATGCGCGGTGCTTTTCTGAACCGTGATCTTGATATCGGCACTGGTGCGGTGTCCCCCCTGCCCGAAGGCACGCCCCTTGAAATGCCAGCCGTTTTTGCGCCTTGGGCCGCCGCGCGTCACGTCACATCGACGCTGGTGTTAAAGAACGGCGCAATCGTACATCAAAGCTATCACCACGGCACCACCGAAACCGATCTGCGCATCAGCTGGTCGATGGCGAAAAGCTATCTGTCTGTTTTGTTTGGTGTTTTGGTGGATGAGGGCGCGATCCCGTCATTGGACACGAAGGTCGTCGACCTTGTGCCGGTCCTGAAAGGCGGGGCATACAACTCGGCCCGCATCATCGATGTGTTGCGCATGTCGTCGGGGATCACCTTCAACGAGGACTATTTGGACAAGGCCTCAGACATCAACCGCATGGGGCGCGTGTTGGCCTTGGGCAAGCGCATGGATGACTTCGCAGCAGGCTTAACCGACACATTCGCCAAACCCGGTGATGTGATGCAATATACGTCGATCGACACGCATGTTCTGGGCATGGTGGCGCGGGCCGCCACCGGGCGCGACATTGTGGATCTTATGAGCGAAAAGGTAATTTCCAGATTGGGCCTAGAAGCCACGCCTTATTACCTGACCGATGGCGCCGGCACCGCCTTTGTCTTGGGCGGCTTGAACATGACCACCCGCGATTACGCGCGGTTCGGGCAAATGATCTTGCAACGCGGCACATGTCACGGGCAGCGCATCGTGTCCGCCGAATGGGTGCGTGCCTCTGTCACCCCGTCGGCCAACACGGGCCCCGGCGAATTCCAATACGGCTACCAGTGGTGGATTCCCGAAGATGCCACCCCCGGAAAAGAAGTAATGGCCCGTGGCATTTATGGGCAATACATCTACATCAACTATGAACAAAGCGTGGTTGTGGTGATCACCTCTGCCGATCGGGGGTTTCGCGATGATGGCGTCATAGAAAGCGCCGTCGACACCTGCCGCGCCATCGCAAAAGCAACAGGAGATGAGAATGGAACCTGAAGACAGCATAAACGTGCTTGGCACTGCTTTGGACCTGTGCGGCACCGATCCGGTGACAGGGTTTTTTCGCGACGGCTATTGCAACACATGCGCCGCAGATCAGGGCAGCCATACGGTGGCGGCAGTGATGACGGCAGAGTTCTTGGCGTTCTCCAAATACGTGGGCAACGACCTGAGCACCCCGCGCCCCGAGTTCGGGTTTGCAGGGTTAAAGCCGGGGGATGCGTGGTGTTTATGTGCCGGACGGTTCTTGCAGGCGCATGATGAGGGCTGCGCGCCGCAGGTGAAGCTGGAGGCCACGCACAAGCGGGCATTGGAGATTGTGCCGTTGGAGGTTTTACAGGGGTATGGGGTGGTTTGAGTACCTACGATTCGGAAATAGATACAACGGTTTCACCTGCACCTAAGGTATAGCCCTGTAATTTGTAGACCAAACCACCTTTCGCAAAGGCTTTTCCATCTGTCGTCTCGAATCCTAGCCGCTCTAATTCGTTCGCTGTAGCGTTTCTCATCGTTTTGCCGTCCGAACGAAAATTCGTCGTCATAGAGCAACCATATTGCGAAAACGAACTACTGCTAAAACGGATCACCGTTGGTGCCTCCGGAGCTGGCTTAAAAACACGTAGAACCCCCTGTTGATAGCCTGAAGTTAAAAGTTTGGCTTTAACGGTTGGAATATGTAACTTAGCAGCGACGCATTCTCTCGTGATCTTCACAGCTTCACGCGAAAAAAAGTCCACTCGGGCGTTATTCAACTTGGCAGCCGCTTCTTGTTCGGCAGATGATTTGGGCGCAGGTGCGCAAGCGGAAAGAAACAACGTTATCCCAACGATGACTTTGAAATTCATATTTTTTACTCTCCGTTCAAAGGAAGCAATACATCACTCCATTACAGGTCGTTAGCAGCTTCGAAACATATGTTCAATTTGGGTAGTTAGTGTTGTTCCCCAAACCAAACCAACCCGAGGTTTCCCCCGGATCGGTCCATCTCTTAATCACGCAACCGGACCACGTCGGACATCAGCCCTTCGGTCCCGTTGTGCACTGTCAAACGCTCGACTTTGCCGGCGATGACCTCCAACGCTTCCAGCTCTTTCAGCCGCAGCATGACGGGGTTTTCCGCCATGACCTTGGCTGTGTTCAGCAAGGACCGCGTCGCGTTGGTTTCTTCGCGACGCCGGATCACGTTGGCTTCAGCCTCTTTTTGCGCCGCGACCACTTGGTTCAGGATTTCGCGCATCTCACCGGGCAGGATCACGTCTTTCAACGCAATCTCGCCCACTTCGACACCCAAACCGGCCATCTCGGTGCGCACCAATTCGGCC
This sequence comes from Ascidiaceihabitans sp., assembly GCF_039986515.1. Classification (NCBI taxonomy): domain Bacteria; kingdom Pseudomonadati; phylum Pseudomonadota; class Alphaproteobacteria; order Rhodobacterales; family Paracoccaceae; genus Ascidiaceihabitans; species Ascidiaceihabitans sp. The sequence goes on from NZ_JBDWQO010000019.1 coordinate 72,390, forward strand.
GCTTCCGCGTTGACTGTGACCTTGTCGGCCAGCAATTGGTCCAGCGTCACGCCACCCAGCGTTTTGCGGAACGCCAGTTGCAGGGCCAAATGCAACGCCTCGACGAAGTCTTTGACCGCTCCAACAGCGACCATGGCATCAGTGATGCGGTAGGTCGCCGTGACGTTCACACGCAGGGTCACGCGGTCGCGGGTCAGGATGTCCTGCCCCACGACTTCGCGCGATTGCCAACGCATATCGACCAGTTTGGCCTCATGTTTACGCCCGAGGTTCCAAAAGGTGTAGGTCCCGGCATCAAGCAGTTTGGGGTCAGCCCCGTCCACTGTCAAAACCGCAACTTTTCCCGCAGGCACCTCCACCCGCGTCAACGCGGTGCTCAGCCCCGAGCGCATCAAACGTTGCGCCAAGGACATCTCAAGTTGCGTGTCCTCAGCAACGTTCAAAAGCGTCGATGTCCAAGGACCAGCTTCGGTCCAGAACAAGCGCCGTTGGTCAGGTGTCACCACCGCAAACGCACGCCCGTCACGGTAGACAATCGCCACCTCATCGCGCCCGGTCGCCACTTCGGTGAAGTGGGTTGCGACCAGATCAGGCCGGTTGCGCATCAACGCCAACGCGTAGTCCGACACAAATTCAGGGTGCTTCAGATCATGCCACTGCGTGCTCAACCCACGCCGTTTCACAGCGTGACGGCCAGCCGCCAGAATGTCAGCAAGTTTACCGTCCCGCAGAACGATCACGCGCTCTTTTTCGGTGGCTGTGAGGCGGGTGCGCCCCAGGACCATATCGGTCATAAGATCTATCAATTGCATGTCATGCACTCCTTTTTGTCTCGATCTTTATCGTCGTCGCAAAATGCGAACTCCTTTTGGTTTCGTTTGGTTGCCGCATGTGCGGTCAGGTGTTGCCCTTTTTGAAAAGGGAATTGGTGTGGTCGGGAACTGCCCCCTGCCATGGCGCCAGACGGGGAAACCCAAGAGCGGGCAGGCAAGGCCAAAAGCGGGGTGGAACGGATCGAAATCCAAGCCACCCGAACCTAGGGCGATACGTGCCATCAAGTGTCGTCCCGGCCCAAAGCCAGAGCGTGGAAACGGGTGGTTTTCAGCGCCCCGAAAGGTGCAAAATTCCAAGCCGTTCCCACGCAGAAACAGCCCCCGACCGATGTTATGCTTGCGTGAAGGCAAGTGGGGAGTCGAACCCCTGCGTCTCCGCAGTACCGTGGCGAAAAAGGCAGGACTCGAACCTGCTACAGTCAGATTAAGGTCTGATGCTCTATCCAAATGAGCTACATTTCAGCCGATGATATGCAGCAGCCTTGGCATACGAAAGTGGCAGAGCCGCCCCGCACCGGTTGGGTGATCACCCCATCCCGCTAAGGTCTGATGCGCTTGCATCGGTGGGCGGTGTTTAGGCGGGAACAGCGATTCTGCTCAACAGGGAAAATTCCACCGCGCAACAATATGTGGCAAGTGCGCAACATAATTACCCACCAGCGCAATAAATGAAAAAGGGGCCGCAGTTGCGACCCCTCTTTTACCCTGTTTCTCGGGCCTTTTCTTTAGGAAAGTTTCAAACGAACTCGCCCATGTCGAAATCAAGTGCGCGCGCCACGGTGAAGATGTCTTTGTCACCGCGTCCACACATGTTCATGCAGATGATGTGATCGGCGGGTAAATCGCCTGCAATCTTCATCACATGGGCCAAGGCATGGCTGGGTTCCAACGCCGGAATGATCCCTTCCAACGTGCAGCACAGTTGGAACGCCTCAAGCGCTTCAACATCTGTGATCGACACATATTGCGCGCGCCCAATGTCGTGCAGCCAAGCGTGTTCAGGACCAATGCCGGGGTAATCGAGACCCGCAGAGATTGAGAAACCTTCGAGGATCTGACCATCGTCATCCTGCAACAGGTACGTGCGGTTGCCATGCAGAACGCCGGGACGTCCCCCTGTCAAAGATGCGCAGTGTTCCATCTTTTCGTTGACGCCTTTGCCGCCAGCTTCAACACCGATGATGCCGACGTCTTTCTCATCCAGGAACGGAAAGAACAGACCCATCGCGTTTGACCCACCGCCAATCGCGGCGATCAATGTGTCGGGAAAACGGCCTTCTGCGGCAACCATCTGGTCGCGCACTTCCTTGCCGATGATGCTTTGGAAATCGCGCACCATCGCCGGATAAGGGTGCGGGCCAGCAACTGTGCCGATGCAGTAGAAGGTGTCGTCGACGTTTGTGACCCAGTCACGCAACGCGTCGTTCATGGCATCTTTCAGCGTGCCACGCCCGGATGTGACGGGCACAACTTCGGCCCCCAACAGACGCATACGGAAGACGTTTGGCGCTTGGCGTTCGACATCGTGTGCGCCCATGTAAACCACACATTTCAGCCCGAATTTTGCGCAAACAGTCGCGGTTGCAACACCGTGTTGCCCTGCCCCAGTTTCGGCAATGATACGCGTTTTTCCCATACGGCGTGCCAGAATGATCTGACCCAGCACGTTATTGATTTTATGCGCGCCTGTGTGGTTCAGCTCGTCTCGCTTCATGTAGATTTTTGCGCCACCCAGATGGTCGGTCAGACGTTCCGCGAAGTACAAAGGCGACGGGCGGCCCACGTAGTTAGTCCAAAGATCGTTCATCTCGGCCCAGAAGGTTTCGTCTGTCTTTGCCTTTTCGTATTCTTCCTCAAGGCTCAGGATCAAAGGCATCAGTGTCTCGGATACAAAACGTCCGCCAAAGTCACCAAAGCGCCCGTTTTCGTCCGGGCCAGTCATGAAAGAATTGAAAAGGTCATTTGCCATGGCGAAAGCTCCCTATCGCATTGAAATGAATGGGTAGCGTGAACGGCAATCGGGGTAAAGCGATTGGGTGCAAAATTCGTTACAAAGGCTGTCAGAATTAACGACAAACCACCTTTGAGAATACGCCAATGCAGCTTTGTGCATGATCACGTCCAAAACGGATATCGATCGTTGAATAAAACCAGCGATCGTCCATTTGCACATCCATCAAAGATCGTATGAACCCGGCACAGGCAGAGCGCCCCAGCTGGCAAGCCCCGGCGATCAATTGCAAAACGGGTTCGTCTTGTGTGCCTGGATCAAACGCATCAATTTCCGCCAAAAGACGTGCTTCTATCTGCGCCTCGACCTCGTTCTGCGACGGATTCGTTAACAAAGCTGCCAATCCCAAAACGATCACAACCACAGCCATAAGCTTGAACTTCATGGGATCTGCGCCTGTTTCACAAAATCATGGATGGTATCCGCATCCTTCACACCCGGCGTGCTTTCAACGCCAGATGCGACATCAACTTGCCGCGCACCTGTGCGCAATACCGCTTGCCGCACATTGTCGGGTGTCAACCCGCCAGCCAGCATCCATGGCTTGCGCCAGTACTTGCGTGCCGCCAGCAGCCCCCAGTCAAATGCCAAACCGTTTCCACCGGGCAAAACCGCATCTTTGGGCGCTTTCGCATCGACCAAAATCTGGTCCGCGACCGCTTCAAAACTGTCAATGCGGTTCACGTCGGAGGCATTGGCCACACCCACCACCTTTATAATGGGAAGACCAAACCGCGACCGAATTTCCGCAACGCGTTCAGGGGTTTCAGACCCGTGAAGCTGCAAAAAATCCAGCGGAACCTTATCGGTCAAATCTTGCAACATCGCGTCATCCGCGTTGACGACAAGCCCAACTTTCGCCACCCCGACCGGGGTATCGACGGACAAATCACGTGCCGTTTCAAAAGACACAAAGCGCGGTGATTTCGGAAAGAAATTGAAGCCAAGATACCGTGCGCCAGCCGCGGCCACGGCGTCCACGTCGGCAGGCCGCGTCACGCCGCAGATTTTTACTGCAATTTGATTAGACATCTGTGTGTCAGCCAGCTTTATCAAGCAAAGCCAGTACGTCGTCTTTGCCTTCGTGCTTTTCGCCCTTCAGGCGATCAACTTCACGTTCAAGACGGCGCACCTGACGCGCTGACTTGGCAGCTTCAGACCGTACAGTAAACTCGCGCAGCCATTCCCAGATAAAGCCCACCAAAAGGCCCACAAGAATACCGCCAAAAATGACAACAAACAAAGGCATCTCTATGGACGGGTTGACGGCAAACAGGCCGGCGACCTCATTTGGCAGCACTTTCAAAGTCACCGCCGCGCGATTGGCCAAAGCCACAGCAACCAGAGCAAGCGCAAACAGTGCAATGCAGGCGTAGCGAATGTAACGCATCATGCTTTTCCGTTCAGACGGTCCCGCAACAGCTTACCGGTCTTGAAAAACGGGACATGTTTTTCTTCAACATTCACTGTTTCACCGGTGCGTGGGTTGCGTCCCACACGGGCATCGCGCTGTTTGACGGAAAATGCACCGAAGCCACGCAATTCAACACGGTCCCCACGCGCCATGGCGGCGGTCACCTCGTCAAAAATGGTGTTCACAATACGCTCCACGTCGCGCTGATACAGATGTGGGTTTTCGTCCGCGATTTTCTGGATCAATTCAGACCGGATCATATTGGTGTTCCCCCCGGAGCAGTGATGTTTTGTGTGTAATCCACTCGACTATAAGCAGATTTTCTGAAATCGGGAATAGAGTCAAAGCAGGTCCAGCGTGTTTTTGCCGGATAATTTTTGGGTTTCGCGGCCACTTGCGTTCATTTTCAGCAATTTTTGTGACGAAGCGATAGCTTCGCAGCCATACCATCTGTTTGATTCGGACAATCAGAGACAGTCACCCTTTGATGTGTCCGTGTTCCCAACTGCACACAAACCCAGGCGGGCGTTCGCCCCTCAGGACCACGCGGTTTGCACAAAAAAGGCCCCGCACGTTTCCGTGCGAGGCCCAACATTAAAAAGTGAAAAGCTTACTCGTCGCCGGTTTTCAAAGCCGCGCCCAAGATGTCGCCCAAGGACGCACCGGAGTCGGAGGAACCATACTGTTCCACAGCTTCTTTTTCTTCCGCGATTTCGCGTGCTTTGATCGACACACCCAAACGACGGGATTTTGCATCCACGTTTGTGATGCGCACGTCGACCTTGTCACCAACCGAGAAACGCTCTGGGCGCTGTTCGGCACGGTCACGGGACAGATCGGAGCGACGGATGAAGGATTTCATGCCTTCATATTCGCATTCGATGCCGCCTTCTTCGATCGCAGTCACAGTCACAGTCACGATGGATCCGCGTTTCACGCCGCCCACTGCTTCTGCGAACTTGTCGCCGCCGACGCCTTTGATGGAAAGGCTGATGCGCTCTTTCTCAACGTCGACTTCGGACACAACCGCGCCGACCATGTCGCCCTTGCGGTAGTTCTGGATCGCATCTTCGCCGCGTTCGTCCCATGACAGGTCGGACAAGTGCACCATGCCGTCGATGTCGCCGGGAAGACCAACAAACAGACCGAATTCGGTGATGTTTTTGACTTCGCCTTCGACTTCTGTGCCCTCGGGGTGTGTTTCAGCAAACACTTCCCATGGGTTGCGCATAGTCTGCTTGAGGCCCAAAGAAACGCGACGCTTGGCGCCATCGATTTCCAGAACCATGACTTCGACTTCTTGAGACGTAGACACAATTTTGCCCGGGTGTACGTTTTTCTTGGTCCAAGACATCTCGGACACGTGCACCAAACCTTCAACGCCCGCTTCCAGTTCAACAAAGGCGCCGTAATCGGTGATGTTGGTCACGCGGCCAGTGTGTGTGGATTCCAGTGGGTATTTCGCCGCAACCAGATCCCATGGATCTTCTTGCAATTGCTTCATGCCCAAGGAGATGCGGTGTGTCTCTTTGTTGATCTTGATGACCTGAACAGCGATTGTTTCACCGATTGTCAGGATCTCGGATGGGTGGTTCACACGGCGCCATGCCATGTCCGTGACGTGCAGCAAGCCGTCAACGCCGCCCAGATCCACAAACGCACCGTATTCGGTGATGTTCTTGACCACACCGTCAACGTTTTGACCTTCGGCCAAGTTGCCGATGACCTCAGCGCGCTGTTCGGCACGTGATTCTTCAAGGATGGCACGACGGGACACAACGATGTTGCCACGACGACGGTCCATTTTCAGGATTTGGAACGGCTGCTTGAGACCCATCAATGGGCCGGCATCACGCACAGGGCGCACATCCACTTGGGAACCGGGCAAAAACGCAACCGCGCCGCCAAGGTCCACAGTGAAACCACCTTTGACACGACCAAAGATCGCGCCCTCGACGCGGGCTTCGCCAGCGTAAGCTGTTTCCAGACGGTCCCATGCCTCTTCACGGCGCGCCATCTCACGAGAGATAACCGCTTCGCCGCGGGCGTTTTCAACTTGGCGCAAGAAGACTTCGACTTCGTCGCCAACTTCGATTTTTGGGGCTTCGCCAGGATCGGCAAATTCTTTCAACTCAACGCGGCCTTCCATCTTGTAGCCGACGTCGATAATGGCTTGGCCCGCTTCAATCGCGATAACCTTGCCTTTGACAACAGAACCCTCATCGGGTGTGTCCATTTCGAAGCTTTCTTCTAAGAGCGCTTCAAACTCATCCATCATATTTGCCATGTGGCGTGTTTTTCCTAATCTACGTTTTGTTTTTCGGGCCGTGCGGTTGTCTCCGCCGGTCTTTGGATTGCGAATTGGTCAATGAACGCATTTTGGACGAAAAACAAAGAGGGCCGGAAGACTCCGACCCCTGTATGCTGTAACGCCCGCGGTGTGTTCACCTTACTGACGCTCGCGCGTATAAGGGATGAAACCGCCTAAAGCAAGGGGGCCATGCGCCCAACTTCACCTGCCAAACCCCTGCCCCAAAGCAAATGGCGCGTCGACGCTTCGCCTGACAGAAATCCGCTCCGGCCCCACAAAGCGATAACGGCGGACAAGGGAACAGCACCCTCTTTTCATCTTGGAAAATATACCTCGGGGGAGTCCGCAGGACGGGGGCAGCGCCCCCTAAATCAAAAAAACTGCGCAGCTCATTCGAAGACCGCTCACAACGCTTCACCACGCTTGCGCAACTCATCAAACAGCTCTTGATAAATTCCGTTGCTGTCTCCACCGCCAAAAGTCAAAGCGCCCCCCGAATACGACTGCCCGTAGGTTCGGGCGACGTTGACAGTTTGAATAAGCGCAGAAATCAATTGATCTTTTTCCAAGGACGACAATGGATGAATGAAAGTGCCCCATAAACGACCTCGGGCTACGGCATATCGCGCATCCAAAGCGGAATCAAAATTTGCCTGCATCAAACGCATCAATTCTTCCGGCTCCAAACCCTGCGCCGACCGGATAGGCACCATGGCACGCATGCGGTTGGCCGTGGGATCAGCGATGACAATGACCGGAATATCTTCGATCACCAGGTCAATCCCGTTGCCAATGAAATTTGCTTCAGGGTCCAGCGCCAAAATGATCTGACCCAGACGGTCCATCGTCATGGCAGGTTCCGTGGCCGCAGGTGCAGGTGTTTCCTGTGCTACCGCCCAACTTGTTCCCAAGACCATCACACAGACTGACAAAAATCCACGCATCGCTTATCCCTCCGGTTGTGTAAAACAAGACTAGGCTGTGCGACCCATCTTAGCGATGCAAACTTTAGTGAAAGATATGTCAGACGGGCGATGTGGCTGTCTGTGTCGATGTGATCAACCGCGCACAGTCTCAACGACTGCAATCGCTTCTGCAACGGCTGCAGCGATCGAAAGATCCGAAGTATCGACCAAAATTGCATCGTCTGCAGCCACCATCGGCGCATGTGCGCGGTCGGCATCACGGGCATCACGGGCCCGCACATCCGCCAACACAGTTTCAAAGCTGTCCACGCCACCTTTGGTCTTTAGCTCTTCGTAGCGGCGCGCGGCGCGGACCTCTGCGCGGGCAGAAACAAACAACTTCACTTCCGCCTGAGGGCAAATGACCGTGCCGATATCACGACCGTCCAGAACAGCGCCCCCTGCCCGCCGCGCAAAACTGCGTTGAAAATCAACCAAAGCGGCGCGCACTTGGGGGATTGTCGCCACTTTGCTGGCCGCTTGGGCAACTGCGGCAGTGCGCAAAATGTCACCTCCCAAATCTTCAGCGCACAACGCAGCCGCGGCTTCTTCAGCGCGCGCGCCGTCCAGAACTCGTGCGCCTACAGCGCGGTAAAGAAGGCCGGTATCAAGATGCGCAAAACTAAAATGCGCGGCAACCGCTTTGGAAATCGTGCCTTTGCCTGCGGCTGCAGGACCATCAATGGCCACTGTAAAAGGTTGGATCATGTGCGCGACACGTCCGCGCCCAAGCCCCCCATAAGGTCTTCAAAAATTGGGAAAGACGTCGCAATCGGGCCACCGTCGTCCACACTCACGGGGGCATTGGCCGCCATCCCGAGAATTAGAAATGACATGGCGATACGGTGATCAAGGTGGCTGGCACATGTGGCACCGCCCGGCACATTGCCATGCCCCAACCCGGTCACAGTCCACCAGTCGGGGCCATCTTCAACCACGATCCCATTGGCCCGCAGACCCACGGCCATTGCATCGATGCGGTCGCTTTCCTTGACGCGCAATTCTTTAACGCCAGCCATATGGGTTTTGCCCTTTGCAAAACTCGCCACCACAGACAGGATGGGGTATTCGTCAATCATACTGGCCGCACGCGCAGGCGGGACATCAATCCCTTTCATGTCGGGCGAAAAACGGGCGCGTAAATCTGCAACAGGCTCGCCGCCCTCAAGACGTTCGTTTTCATAGGTCAGGTCAGCGCCCATGTCGCGCAGCGTGGTGAACAATCCAGCGCGCGTCGGGTTCAGGCCAATCCCCGGCACCAACACATCAGAACCAGGCGTGATGACGGCCGCGCACACAGGGAAAGCCGCACTGGACGGATCACGCGGCACGTCGATTTTCTGCGCTTGCAGCTCTGGTTGCCCTTTCAAGGTGATCACACGGCCTGCGTCTGTCACTTCGGTGCTGATCTCGGCACCAAATCCCGCCAACATCCGTTCCGTGTGGTCGCGTGTGGCTTCTTGTTCGATGACAACTGTTTCGCCGGGCGCATTCAGCCCCGCCAGCAGCACCGCAGATTTCACTTGGGCCGAAGGCACTGGCACGGTGTAGCGCACAGGGATCGGTTCCGCGGCCCCCACCAACGTCATGGGCAAACGACCGCCTTCGCGTCCGACAGACTGGCATCCAAACAAGGCCAAAGGATCTGTGACCCGCGCCATAGGACGACCGTTCAGGCTGGCGTCGCCTGTGAATGTCACTGTGATCGGACAGGTGGCCATAGCGCCCATGATCAGGCGCACCCCCGTGCCCGAGTTGCCGCAATCAATCACGTTTTCAGGTTCTGCAAAACCGCCGACCCCGACACCGTGCACAGACCAGTTGCCACCGCCATGATTTGTCACGTCTGCCCCGAAGGCTTGCATCGCTTTGGCCGTGTCCAGCACGTCCTGCCCTTCCAAAAGGCCCGAGATGGTGGTTTCACCGACGCTCATCGCTCCAAGGATCAAAGAACGGTGCGAGATTGATTTGTCGCCGGGCACCTCTGCTGTGCCAGTCAACGGCCCACAAGGTTTGGAAATCATAGGAATGGGGGCGCCGTGGCTGGACATAGCAAGTCTCGTTTTTTGGGTCACTGTTAGCGCAACACGTAGCCTGTGTGGCGCGGCGGGTCTAGGGGCTGCGGTCCGGTACATCGTTGGACGGTCAAACCCAAAAGCGCCTGCGACAAGCAATAGGCCCTTCGCGTGATGCAAAAACGGTCTTTCGGGATTGGTCCCCACAAAGCCCACACATGAAAAAGCCCCGACCAGTTACGGTCGAGGCTTTTGCGGTTTTCATTTGGGTTCGAAGGCTTACGCGTTGACAGCCAAACCTTTTTCTTTCGCCAAGCTGCGCATGCGTTCTTGCAGCTTTTCAAAAGCACGCACTTCAATCTGACGGATACGTTCACGGCTCACGTCGTACTGGCCGCTCAAATCCTCAAGCGTGACCGTTTCGTCGCTGAGACGGCGCTGTTGCAGAATGTCACGTTCGCGTTCGTTCAGCACGTCCATTGCTTCCGCCAGCATTTCGCGGCGCACCGTTAGCTCGTCATTGGCCTCGTAATCGCCCGCTTGGTCGGCACTTTCGTCCTCCAACCAGTCTTGCCATTGCATCGTGCCTTCACCTTCGGACCCGACAGTCGCGTTCAGCGATGCGTCCCCGCCGCTGAGGCGACGATTCATGCTGATCACTTCGGCTTCGGTCACGCCCAGATCTGTAGCGATGCGTTTCACGTTTTCAGGGCGCATGTCCCCGTCTTCCAACGCGCCGATCTTGGATTTGGCTTTGCGCAAGTTAAAGAACAACTTTTTCTGCGCGGACGTTGTGCCAAGCTTTACCAAGGACCACGAACGCAGGATATATTCCTGAATGCTCGCGCGGATCCACCACATTGCATAGGTGCTCAGGCGGAAGCCTTTTTCGGGGTCAAAGCGTTTCACCGCTTGCATCAGACCCACGTTCGCTTCGGAAATCACCTCGGCTTGCGGCAAACCATATCCACGGTAGCCCATAGCGATTTTCGCCGCCAATCGCAGGTGGGACGTCACCATCTTATGGGCTGCCGCTGTGTCTTCTTTTTCGACCCAAGCCTTGGCGGCCATGTATTCTTCTTCCGGTTCCAGCAGCGGAAACTTGCGGATTTCCTGCATATAGCGGTTCAGACCGCCTTCTGGTGTAGGTGCCGGTAGGTTTGCGTAATTCGCCATGTTCTGTTCCCTCCTTGTTTTTGGAGACCCATGTTTATGGGCTTAACATCGATATGGGTGGCCCATTGACCTGTTTCAAGTGGGCCGATGACATCTTGTACTGATATTACCCTTGCACCTCAAATGTACCAGAGCTGTGACACTGCGCTCACGCCCATGTGCTGTTCGTGACAAAACGCCGGGAACTGACCATAGGGGTCTAAACAGTTCCTTAAACCCACGTTCACAGACCCAAGAAAGCCACCATGACCCTGTTTTTAGCCCTTGCGATCTGCACCTTTGCCGCGATTTTCTTTTGGCGACGCCATACGGCGCAAAAACAGCGCGATTTGTTACAAAGCCGGCTTAGCGACGCCCAGCGCACGCTTATTTCACGGCATGTGCCGATGATCGACAAGTTGCCGCCAGAAACGCGGGCAAAACTTGACGGCAAAATCGCATTGTTTCTGGATCAGGTCGATTTTGGCGGCTGCAATGGGTTGGACGTCACGGATGAAATGCGCCTGTCCATCGCCGCGCAAGCCTGCCTTTTGGTGGTGAACACAGACCTTTGGTACGGCAATCTCACCACCATTCTTATTTATCCCAGCGCCTTTAAGTCCAAAAACATCACCCATGATGGACGCGTTGTGCGTGAAGCAGAAACCGTGCGTTTGGGCGAAAGCTGGTCAGGTGGCCCAGTGATCCTGTCATGGGCCGACAGTGCGCAAGGCGCGTTGAACAATGACGACGGGCACAACGTGGTTCTGCACGAGTTTGCCCATCAGATTGACGATATGACTGGCAAAACCAACGGCATTCCGGTGCTGCCCGACGGCCAAAGCCTTGCCGAATGGGGTCGCGTCATGGCTGCGGCGTTTGAGCGGCACTCAAGCGACACCCAAGCGGGGCGCAAAACCGTGATCGACCCTTACGGCGCAACGGGGTACGAGGAATTCTTTGCCACATCGGTCGAGGTTTTCTTTGAAAAGCCCGAGCCGTTGAGGCGTGACGAGCCGCAGGTTTACGCGCAGCTTGCCGCGTTGTTTAACCTGGATCCCGCGACATGGGACGCTTAGCCCAGCGCCGCCAGCAAATCTGCCATATCACCCGGCAAAGGCGCTTCAAAGCGCATGGCCTCGCCCGAAACCGGATGCACAAAACCCAACACGGCCGCATGTAAGGCTTGGCGATCAAAGGCTGCAAGCGCTGCCAACCCTGCCTCCGATATCGCGCCTTTGGGCAGTTTGCGTTTGCCGCCGTAGGTCGGATCGCCCACAAGCCCGTGGCCCGCGTGGGTCATATGCACACGGATCTGGTGTGTCCGTCCGGTTTCAAGCCAACATTCCATCAGCGCCAAGACACCGGGCGTTCCAAACTGTTGCACTGTACGGGCGCGTGTGACGGCATGGCGGCCACCTTGGAACAGGACCGCTTGGCGTTGACGGTCCGTTTTGTGACGCGCCAGCATTGTGGTGATTTTCAGGATGTTGCCGGATTCGAAATTTGCACCTTTGACCCCGCGCAACCGGGGATCATTGGCGTCGGGCACGCCAAACACCAGCGCCTTGTAATAGCGTTCACACGAGTGGTCGGCAAATTGGGCCGCCAGCCCGTGGTGGGCTGCATCGGATTTGGCGACCACCAGCAAGCCCGATGTTTCCTTGTCGATACGGTGCACAATGCCCGGGCGCTTCATGCCGCCAACGCCCGAAAGATCGTCGCCGCAATGATGTAGCAATGCATTCACCAAAGTGCCCGACGGGGTGCCCGGCGCAGGATGAACGACCATGCCTGCGGGTTTGTTCACCACGATCAGGTCGGCGTCCTCGTAGATCACCTCAAGCGGAATATCTTCCGGCAGGATGTGGCTTTCGGCCGCTTCCTCGACGGTGATCTGAACGTCTGCCCCTTCGGTCACGCGCGCCCGTGGGTCTGTGACCACCACGCCATTCACCGAAACGGCACCTTGCGCGATCAATTTGGACAAACGCGACCGCGACAAAGACGCGTCCACTGGTACATCCCGCGCAACCGCCTTATCAAGACGTGCCGGGGGCTCTTCGGCGATGCGAAACCGCACGGATGTTTCAGACATGGATGACAACCTTCCAGAAAACCTGCCAGAACCGGCCAACCTGCGTTTTTTGCGCAGACTTGTAACCGCTCTGACCGCCACAATGCTTTTGGGCGTTGTAGTGGTGGTCGGCCTGCTTGTCACGCGGCTGTCTGGATCAAATCCGGAGTTGCCTGCCAGCGTGACGCTGCCCATCGGGGCATCTGCCGTGGCCTTCACCCAAGGTGACGATTGGTATGCGGTTGTCACCGACCAAAACCAGATCTTGATCTTCGGGCGTTTGGACGGGCAGTTGCGTCAGACCATCAACGTCGAATAACCAACCCTTTATAGCAACGGAGGCTTCGGCACCGGGGCAAGCGCCGCGTTTAATGCCGCGGACAATTCGACGGGTGGTGTCGGTTTTTGCAACAGCATGGCTTGTACTTCGCCCATTTCCTGCGACGTGAAGCCAGTATAGCCAGACATGTAAATAACCGGCTTTTCCGGATGGCGCGCCCGCACCATTCGCGCCAGTTCAAAGCCGCCGATTTTGCCGGGCATCACAACGTCTGTTAAAAGAACATCGAACTTCTGCCCTGCATCAATCATGTCAATTGCGACGTTGCCCGAGGGCGCTGACACAACCAAGAACCCCAGATCCTTGATCACTTCGACCATCACATTCAACAAGTCTGCTTCATCTTCGACCAACATCACCGTCTGGCCTGTGCCTGCCATAGGCACATCCAAAGGCATCGGGGCTTCACGCGGGCCCGCTTCTGTGCCGCGCGGCAGAACCAGATTTACCGTCGTGCCCGCGCCCTCTTCGGAATAAATGCGCAGATCGCCATCTGCCTGTCTCACAAAGCCGTAAACAATAGACAATCCAAGACCGGTGCCTGAGTTGGTTTCTTTTGTGGTGAAAAACGGATCAGCTGCACGGGCACGGGTTTCTTCATCCATTCCGGGGCCGTTGTCGGTCACGGAAATCTCGGTGTAGCGGTAGGCTGATGCAGCCGCTTCGGTGACCTCTAGGGGTTCGGTCAGATTTCCCGTCGGCAGCAGTGCAGGCTGCGGCAATGACCCAGAGCGCGCGTGCACCTTGATGGAATGTCCCACACCACTGCGCAAAATCGCATCCCGACTGTTCAGCACCAAGTTCATCAGCGCCGTTTCAAGTTGCGCATGGTCGCAGTAAACCTGCAAATCGGGCGCATCGACCACGAATGTGATGGACAGGTTTTGTTCGATCATCGGACCGACAAGCTTTTCAAATTCTTCGAACATCGGGCCAATGCTGCGGGAAGTGGCCAATCCGGGTTGCTTTTTCGCAAATGCCAAAAGCCGTGACGTCAATTCACGGCCCCTGTTGATAGATGAACTGGCAATATCCAGAAGCTCGCCTTGCCGTTCTTTGTCTTCTTGACGACGCGCCAGATCAACGGCGTACAGCATGGATGCCAGAAGATTATTGAAGTCATGGGCGATGCCACCTGTCAGCTGTCCCAAGGCATCCAACCGGCTTTTGCGTTCCACAACCTGACGGTTGCGTTCGCCCACAGACACGTCATCCACGACCAGAACCGTGCTGATATCATCGCGGGCATGTTCCAGCTTGCCGGATTGGACACGCACGTAACGGCCCACTTCGTCAGAATTGATCCGGCTCAGCAAATGGGTTTCAGTACGCAAGTTATGACCTGTCAAAGCCCGCCGGATCGGATCGGCACTGGCGTCCAATTGTGTCATGCTTTCCACATCCAGAAACTGGATCGATTCAGGCCACGCAAAAGGTACGTCCCGCGATATGCCACCCAACAGATGTCGTGCCGTGGGGTTGACCATCACAACCTCCGCATCGGCATTTAGCGCAATTATTCCCGACGTTGCGGTGTTCAGAACGGTCTCAAGCCGGTTACGCAGTAAAAGGGTTTCGGCATTGGCGGATTGTTCCGTGGCGCGGCTGGTGTTGATAACGTCAACGATTAGATCCAATTCATCGTTGTAGACTTTGGGGCGAGCCAACACGATTTTCTTTTCAGCGTCAAAACCGCCCTTTTCTTGCAATCTGCGCGTGATCGACAGCAGGTGGCGTGACACCATCCAGTCGAATATCCAGAACATGATCAGCGATGCGACCAAGGTTTTGATGAAATTGGTCAGGAGCAAAATCATAACTTGCGACCACAATTCACCATACACATTTTCCAAGCTCGCGGTGACGCGCAGCATCCCTACAGGCACCACATCCCCTGCACTGCGTTCAAAAGACAGTGGAAATTCTTCAACCAGAACTTGGCCCGACCCAATAGCGCCTCGATCAAACCGCTGGCCTGTCTCAGCCACGAGGGTCACCGCGATTACATCAGGTTGGACGTAAATGCCGTCCACCAACACATCAACATGAGAGAAATTGAATTCCCACAACGCACTTTCCAATCCGGCCTGAAAGCTGCCTTCGACTTCTCTAAACTCATCACGCACACGGTCCAAACCGTTTCCATAAATCTGCAAAAGCTGAAATCCCGCAGCAAAGATCGAAAAAATAGCCGATGCCAAAATCATATAGGCTACGATCCGGCGCCCCAGCTTGTGCTTGATAAATTTCATCGTCTGTTTTGCTTTCTGTGACACAGACGGCGAGGGTGCAGGTCGTTACTCTTGAAGTGTTACATGCTTGCTCAACAACGCATCAAGACTGCCGTCGCGATGCATTTCGGCGAGGGCCGCGTTAAAATCCGCAACGATACCTGCAGCCCCCGGGAAATCCCGACGCACCGCCATATGAATGTTATGAGACGCCAAAATATGCGGTAGAATATCAACTTTGTCCGTGATGTCTGTTTCAGACTCCCGGATCGCAAATGACAGCACCTCTTCGCTGTCCAATGTTAAATCTGCCCGCTCAAATGCTACCATTTGCACGGCTTGTCGGGTTGTTGTGACAACTATCTTGTTCAGGTCTTCGGAGCGATCGAATTCGGGTTCATACAAAAAACCATCCCCGACGGCGATAGAATAGGGCAACAAAGCCTTCAGCGACGTCACATCATGCGTCTGGCCCTTGGCCTGCATAAACTTCACGCGCGTTTCATAGAACGGATCACTGTACAGCATGAATTTGGCAATTTCTTCATCGTAAAACAGGCTTCCGACCACATCATAGGTCCCGTCCCGCGCCCCTTTCATAATTCGGGCCCACGGGACGACATCAGAGCGCACATCGTGGCCCGCCCGTTCCAAAACCGTGGATATAACATCAAGGGACATGCCCTTACCCGGCAGATTGGCCCCGGAAAAGGGCGCCCACTCATCTGCAACGACCAGCAGTTCAGACGCCGACACGGAACCAGCCCCAACTACAAAGCATGCGGCAAACACAGCTTTCTTCAAAATTTTCATAATTAATCCTGCGTCGCACACTGTTGGCAATGACCAAAGCCTAGCACGTTAAGTGCGATCCGCATACATTTAGTCAGGTGCAGCCGCCAGCAGGGTCTCGATCTGTGCGATCAGCTGGTGTGGCGCAAATGGTTTGGCCATTGCCACGTCAGCACCCAGTCCCTTAGCCGAGACCAAAAGATACTGCATGCCTTCATTGTGCACCGATCCTGAAATCGCGATGATCGGAATATATCGGCGCTGCGTTTCCTTGATGCTTCTGATGTTGGAGATCAGCGAATACCCCCCATCGGCCACCAGCACCCCGTCTTTTCGGATAATGATATCGGCGATCACCAGATCAAAACGTTCCGACTTGAAGGCAGCCAATGCAGAACTTGCGTCAACACAGGCTTTGGTTTCATGGCCGTGTTCCGCCAATGAGGCGCAGATCAGATTGGAAAAAACCCAATTGTCTTCAAGAACCAATATACGAGCCATCAGGCATCCCGTTGCTTTTAAAGTTTACCCTACAATCCAATAAAACGCCTTGCCCATGTTTGGATGTAGGGCGTGACAACTATGAACGTCACTGCGCGCAGATGTGGCCCAACTTCGCAAAACCACCGACCTCTCGCAACCCAATTGTGTGTGCCCCGTTTCCTCCGGCAGCGCGGGGTGCTACACCCGCGATCATGGCAGATGAAGCACCAGACCCCACCCGCGTTCCCGGCGCACCGCACCCGCGCGAAACACAGCTGTTGATCGGTCAAGAACAGGCCGAAGCCGCGTTTCTGGACGCATTTACATCAGGCAGGTTGCACCATGCGTGGATGTTGACCGGTCCTCGCGGGGTTGGCAAAGCTACTCTGGCGTGGAAAATGGCGCAGTTTTTGTTGGCCACCCCTGATCCTGCTGGCGATGACGACATGTTTGGTGGTCCGCCCGCGCCCACATCGCTAGATATTTCACCGGATCACCCTGTGGCCCACCGCATTGCGGCCGGTGCCGAACCTGGATTGGTGTCTGTCACCCGTACTCCGAACGAAAAAACTGGACGCATGCGCGACAAAATCGGTGTTGATGATATTCGCAAGCTGGCGGGATTTTTCCAAATGTCGTCTGCCGATGGCGGACGCCGTGTTGTCATTGTGGACGCGGCGGACGACATGAACGTCCAAGCCGCAAACGCATTGCTGAAAATGCTGGAAGAGCCACCGGAACGCGCAACCTTGATTTTGATCACGCATCAACCGTCTGGATTGTTGCCCACCATCCGCTCTAGATGCCGGACGTTGCGCCTGAACACCCTGAACGGGCCACAAATGGAACAGGCGATGCAAAATGCTGGCGTTGATCCCGGCCCTGGCGGGTCCGCGTTGTCGGAATTGTCTGGTGGCTCGGTCGGGGAAGCTTTGCGCCTTTCGCTTTTGGGTGGGTTAGAAATTTACAACGAAATCATCGGATTGTTGGGCACCTTGCCTCAAATGGACCGGGCGCGCACCCTGCGTCTGGCCGAAGCCGCAGCCCAACGAGGCGCCGAAGAAAAGTTAGATCTTTTGTTCACCCTTTTGGAAATCGCCTTGTCGCGACTGGCACGCACCGGAGCCACCGGCGCGCCCCCCCAAACCGAAGCAGCACGCGGTGAAGCCGAAGTTTTATCGCGGCTGTCCGGATCTGCGCATCAAGGTCGCGCTTGGGCTGACATCAGCCACTCTGCGTTGGCACGTGCACGCCATGGTCGGGCCGTGAACCTTGACCCCGCTGCTTTGGTTCTAGATACGATGTTCAAGATACAAAGCACTGCATAGGCCACGCCTGAATGAGCACCCCCCAAATTACAGACAGTCATTGCCATCTCGATTTCCCCGACTTTGAAGGGCAATTGCCGCAAATCATAACGGATGCCGCCGCCGCAGGTGTCACCCGCATGGTGACGATCTGCACAAAATTGCGTCTTGAACCGCAGGTGCGCGCCATTGCCGAGGCCCACGCGCCTGTCTTCTACGCCGCAGGCACCCACCCGATGAGCGCGGCCTCGGAACCCTTGGTGACCGTGGATGAACTGGTTTCGTTGGCACAGCACCCCAAGTTTGTGGGCATCGGCGAAACCGGGTTGGATTATCACTACACCGCCGACAGCGCGGACATCCAACAACAGTCTTTGCGCGTCCACATCGAAGCGGCCCGCGAAACCGGGCTGCCACTTATCATCCACGCGCGCGCCGCCGATGACGATATGGCCCAAATTCTGGCGCAAGAACACGCAAAAGGCCCCTACGGCTGTGTGATGCATTGCTTTTCATCGTCCAAAGAACTGGCGATGGCTGCCCTTGATTTGGGGTTCTATTTGTCCATGTCCGGCATTGCGACATTTCCCAAAAGCCAAGAGGTGCGCGATATATTCGCAGCCGCGCCTGTCGATCGCATTCTTGTGGAAACCGACGCGCCTTACCTTGCGCCACCACCGTTTCGGGGCAAACGCAACGAACCCGCCTACACAGCGCACACGGCACGGGTCGGTGCCGAAGTCTTCGGTATGGACTATGCGGATTTCGCGGCTCAAACCCAAAAGAACTTCAATACGCTGTTCACGAAGGCGGCTTTGTAATGGCAACTCTCAAGATCACCATACTGGGGTGCGGGTCCTCGGGGGGTGTTCCGCGCCTTGGGGGAAATTGGGGGGATTGCGACCCCGCAAACCCGAAAAACCACCGTCAACGATGTTCTATCCTTGTTGAACGCACGGCAAACGGCGCGACCACCACTGTGCTGATCGACACGTCGCCCGACATGCGCACCCAGCTTTTGAACGCAGGCACCAGCCGTATTGATGCGGTGCTATACACACACAGCCATGCCGATCACGTTCACGGCCTAGACGATTTGCGTATGATCGCCATCAACATGCGTGCGCGGCTCAAGGTCTGGGCTGATGCCCCCACAAAAGAGGCGCTGCTGGAACGGTTCGGCTACGCCTTTATCACACCGGAAGGGTCGCCTTATCCGCCCATTTTGGACATGTACGACATCACCGGCGACGTGGTTATCGATGGGCCGGGGGGACAGATCACATTCACCCCCTTCTCGGTGAAACACGGATCCATCGACAGCCTCGGGTTCCGCATCGGCGACATCGCCTATTTGCCAGATGTCGAGACAATCCCGCAGGATCAATGGCACCATGTGGAAAATCTGGACTGCTGGATTGTGGACGCTTTGCGCCGCGCACCACATCCAAGCCATTCGCATCTGGCGCAAACACTGGACTGGATCGCCAAAGCCCAACCAAAACACGCGGTGCTGACCAACATGCACAACGATCTTGATTATGCGACGGTCGCCGCCGAAACGCCTGAACACATCGACCCCGCATACGACGGTATGACCCTGACATTCGACATCCCGTAGTTCATCTCGCCAAATAAACCTCCGCCGGAGGCATCCCACGCCCGCCCAAACGAAACGGCCGCTGTCATGCAAGTGCTTCTCGAAGTCATTCTGCCCGTCTTTCTGGTCATCGCCATGGGCTATGTCGCAGTGTGGAAAAACATTTTCCCCGCATCGGGCGTCGACGGGTTGATGAAGTTCACCCAAGGCTTTGCTATTCCTTGCCTGTTGTTTCAGGCCATCGCAAAAATCGACCTGCAAAGCTCGTTTCAACCGGGGTTGCTGATCAGCTTTTACAGTGGCGCCGCCATCTGTTTTGCCCTTGGAATGGCGGGGGCACGGGTCTTTTTTAAACGCGACTGGGAAGATTGCGTGGTGATCGGATTTTGTTGCCTCTTTTCAAATTCGCTCCTGATGGGGCTTCCGATCACAGAACGGGCTTACGGCACCGACGCACTGACCGGAAACTATGCCATCATCGCCATGCATGCGCCTTTTTGCTACGGGCTTGGGATCACCGTGATGGAGATCACACGCAATCGAGGTGCGGGGATCATGCGCACAGCCCGCGCCGTGGGGCGGGCCATGTTCCACAACGCTTTGGTGATCGCGATTGGTGCAGGGTTCGTGGTGAACTTGCTAGATTTCAGCATCCCTTCCGTCGCTGACGATGCGCTCAGTTTGGTGGTGCGTGCGGCTTTGCCAACGGCGTTGTTTTCGCTGGGGGGCGTGTTGCTTCAATACAAACCCGAAGGCGACAAACTGGCGATTGCCATGGTCTGCGTCATTGCGCTGTGCATTCATCCCGCATTGGTGTTTGGCTTCGGGACTGCTTTGGACGTGCCGCAAGATCTCTTTAAATCGGGCGTATTGACCGCGGCAATGGCCCCGGGCGTCAATGCCTATATCTTCGCCAATATGTACGGGCGTGCGAAACGTGTGGTGGCGTCCAGCGTGTTGATCGCCACGCTGGCATCCGTTCTAAGCATCTGGTTGTGGTTGACGGTTCTGGGCTAGACGTGACCGATACTCCAATTCGGCGTTCAGTCCCCCCCCCAACAACACCAGCCACGCACTGATATACAACCACATCAACATCGCAATAACCGCACCGATAGACCCGTATACCTCGTTGTAGGCCCCGAAATTGGACAAGTAGTACGAAAACCCAGCAGAGGCCGCAGCCCAGCAGAAGGTAGATACAACAGCCCCGGGGGTGACCCAGCGATTCATTTTGTGCACACGGTTCGGCCCAAACCGGTAAATCAGCGAAAACCCCGCCAACAAAACGCCCAATGCGATGATCCAGCGCGCCGCTTCAATGCCCCATGCCGTCAAAGGACCCAATGGGACAAACTGCAAGGCAATGGGCGCAAAAACCACACATGCGATGGCGATCACGGCCACAACGACAAGTGCGACCGTCAGCGTCAGTGCACGCGTGTAATGGGCCAGCCCATCACGATTGGGCACATTGTAGATTGCATTCAGGCCCCGCATCAAAGCGGCCACACCGGCGCGCGCGGACCAAATCGCCAACGCCAACGACACGCCGGACGCCCACCCCAATGTCAGCCCGTCTGCCTGCGCCAAGGCATTCAACTGCTGATCCAGCAGTGCATAGACATCTGCGGGCAGCATGGCTTGAAATTCAGCCATCTCCAGCGCCACCGCTCCGGGATCCCCAATCACCCCCCAAAGAGCAATGACCGTAGCCAGCCCCGGAAACACAGCCAAAATCCCATAAAAAGCCACACCGGCCGCAATCAGTCCTAGATTGCGTTCGTCCATAATACGAAAAACCCGGTTCAGCGCCGTCCAGCTTGCTTTTAATCGGTGCATTCCAGTGCCTCACTTATGTCTGTGACCGCGCGGCCTACCCTTGTTCCGCCAACCATTTCATAATGGCAGGGCGCACCGACATCTCACCGCGGTGGCGCGCATCCATGATCACCTTACGCACCTCTTCCAGGTTTGACCGCCGCAAAAGGCTTTTCACCGGACCAATAGATGCAGGGCGCATGGACAAGCTGCGCAACCCAATGGCGGCAAGACACAAAGCTTCGACAGGGCGCCCCGCATCCTCGCCACAAAAAGACAAAGGCGTGCCGGTGTCTGTGCAACGTTCCACGATCTGTTCCAGAAAGCTCAGGAAGCTGACGTTCAGGGAATCATACCGCTTGCGCACCCGTTCGTTTTCACGGTCAGCGGCAAAGAAAAACTGCTTTAAGTCGTTGCCCCCAATGGACAAAAACCCAACATCTTCAAAGAATTGCCTTGGTGCGAATCCCAAAGACGGGGTCTCAAGCATAGCCCCCACTTCGATATCGTCAGGAATGACATGGCCCAGGCGCGTCTCGCGGGCGATGGCCTTATCCAAGGCTGCCCGGGCTTGGCGGTATTCTTCGTATTGCGCAACAAAGGGAAACATCAACGTCAAAGGACGCCCTTGCGCCGCGCGGATCAACGCCTGCAGCTGCATTTGCATCACACCGGGCTTATCAAGGCCCACACGAATTGCCCGCCACCCCAAAGCCGGGTTGGGTTCGTCCGTGGGCTTCATGTAAGGCAACACTTTGTCTGAGCCGATGTCCAGCGTGCGAAACACAACGCGCTTGCCCTGAGCTGCATCCAGAACCCGCGTGTAAAGCGCGCTTAACTCGGACCGTCGCGGCATCTGATTGCGCACCAAAAACTGCAATTCGGTGCGAAACAGACCTACGCCCTCGGCGCCGGAGCTTTCCAACGACGGCAAATCCGCCATCAGGCCGGCGTTCATGTGCAATTCAACAGTTTGCCCACATTCTGTCAGCGCAGGCTTGTCCTGAATAGAGGCGTAACGTTTCAACGCTTCGGTCTGCATCGCCATTTTGTCGCGGAATGCCGTCACGACAGTATCGTCGGGGCGCAAATGTACGATGCCCTGTTCGCCGTCCACCATCACATGGTCGCCATTCAGCGCCTCATTGGTGACGCGCGCAGTCTGCACGATCAAGGGAATGGCCAACGCACGGGCGACGATGGCCGCATGCGATCCCACAGAGCCACCTTCAAGGATAATTCCCTTCAAGTTGCGCCCGTATTCCAACAATTCAGCCGGACCAATATTGCGTGCAACAAGGATCGGGTCAGTTGGCATTTCTGCGCCTGTATCGGCCCCCTGCCCTGTCAGAATGCGCAGCATCCGGTTGGACAGGTCATCAAGATCGCTTAGACGTTCGCGCAGGTAATTGTCCGCCACGCTTTCCATCCGCGCACGCGCAATAGATTGTTCTTTTTCAACGGCTGCCTCGGCACTCAGACCGTTGCTGATGGCCTCTTGCATGCGCCGCATCCAGCCCTTGGAATTGGCAAACATCCGATACGCTTCAAGGACTTGGCGTTGTTCGGCATCGCGCGACATCTGCAGCATTTTATCGACGCCCACGCGAACCTCTTCCACGGCTTCTTCCAGCCGCTCAAATTCTCGGTGGGGATCGTCGGCGATGGGATTTGATACAACCACACGCGGCTCATGAAGCCAGATGTGCCCTTCCGCCACGCCTTCCTGCGCCACGGTGCCGCGCAACATCGAGGGTTGGGAATGACGCGCCGACATCGCGGCACCTTCGCCAACAAACGCGCCAAGTTCCGTCATCTCTGCCAGAACCATTGCGACAACTTCCAATGCGTAAACCGCATCGGTCGAAAACTCGCGGGCCTCTTTGGACTGCACCACCAAAACACCCATGGATTCGCCAAGACGCTGGATCGGCACCCCCAGAAACGATGAAAACACCTCTTCTCCGGTTTCCGGCATAAAACGGAAGCCTTTGGCATTGGGGGCGTCAGCGGTGTTGATCACATGACGGCGCTTGGCCACACGGCCGACAAGGCCTTCGCCCATCTTCATGCGGGTTTGGTGCACCGCCTCTGCGTTCAGGCCTTCGGTCGCGCAAAGTTCAAGGGTGTCTTCGTCGCGAAACAGATAGATGGAACACACTTCAGTGCGAATACTGTCAGCAATCAGATGGGTAATTTTGTCCAAACGGGCTTGGCCTGGGTCATCCCCGGCCATCACATCGCGCAAGCGGCCAAGCAGCTTGCGGCTTTCGGTTTCAAAACGCTCGGCCATACTGGCGCGGCTCCCCCTGATATACCTTCGTGATTAGATCACGAATGCAACGGAAACAAAACGCGTTAAAGACAAACTTAGGGTTATGCGGCTTTGTCCAATTCAAAGGCATCATGCAAAGCTTGAACCGCAAGCTCCATGTATTTGCGATCTATCAAAACGCTGATCTTGATTTCGGATGTGGTGATCACCTTGATGTTGATGCCCTCGGCAGACAGCACTTGGAACATCTTCGCGGCCACACCAGTGTGGGACCGCATGCCAATGCCAACCACAGAGACTTTGGCGACATCAACATCAGCAATAAGTTCCGCGAAGTTGATGGTACCAGCACCTTTGGCCTCGTCCATCGCGGCCTCGGCGCGTTTCACCTGATCGGTGGGGCAGCTAAAGGTCATATCGGTGCGACCTTCCTCGGATATGTTCTGAACGATCATATCGACGTTAACGCCTGCATCTGACAATGCCGTGAAAATCAAAGCGGCGATACCGGGACGATCTGCCACCGACACCAAGGTCATTTTTGCCTCATCGCGGCTAAACGCGATCCCTGCCACAACATTGCTTTCCATGATTTCCTCCTCATCGCAGACCAGCGTTCCAGCTTCGTCCAATTGTTCTTCAAAGCTGCTGAGTACACGCAGCTTCACCTTATACCGCATCGCCAGTTCAACAGAACGGGTTTGCAAAACCTTTGCGCCCAAAGACGCAAGTTCCAACATCTCTTCAAAAGCGATGCGGTCCAGTTTGCGGGCTTTGCTCTCGACGCGGGGGTCTGTGGTGTAGACACCATCGACGTCTGTATAAATGTCACACCGTTCGGCCTCAAAAGCCGCGGCAAAGGCCACAGCTGTGGTGTCCGATCCGCCCCGACCCAATGTGGTGATGCGTCCCTCAGGCGAGACACCCTGAAAGCCTGCGACCACGGCAACCTTCATACCGGCACCAAAGCTGGCCATGATATTGTCGGACGGGATGGCTTCAATGCGGGCGGACGCATGGGCAGAGGTGGTTTGCACAGGCACTTGCCAGCCCTGCCAGGACCGCGCTGGCACTTGCATTTCTTGCAAGGTCAGCGCCATCAAACCTGCAGTGACATTTTCACCGGATGATACAACCGCATCATATTCGCGTGCATCATACATCGGCGAGGTTTCATTGACCCAGCCAACCAGTTCATTGGTTTTGCCGGACATGGCCGATACGATGACAATAACGTCGTACCCTTTGGACACTTCAACGCCCACGCGCTTAGCCGCGCGGCGAATTCGGTCCAACGTGGCGACGGATGTGCCACCAAATTTCATCACAAGAACAGGCATAGATCCCCCGCGTCGCTTTCCGCACAGGGCTTTACGCACAGATGGGCGAAATCGCAAGGCAGACCGAAGCTATCTTGACCAAAAACACGCGCAGATAACGGACAAAAGCGCAAATGCCGCAGGGGTTTGCAAAACATCACGCGCAGGCGCATGCCTGCACAATGGCTTTACGACGCGGTTGTGGGCCTCATGGATTTCGGAGCTAATAGGCGTGGGCGCGGCCGTCCCAGGTCTCAAAGCACCCTGTTGTGGCCATGCCCAGCGCATCAAACCGCAAGGCAAGGCCCTGCACAGAGGCATCAACCGTAATATCGCCTTCTGCCCCACCCATGTCAGTTTGAACCCAACCGGGATGATAGATGCCGACGGCAATACCTTCAGAGGCCAAATCAGTTGATAGATTGCGCCCCAAGTTCAACACCGCAGCTTTAGACGCGCGGTAGATATAGGACCCACCGGGGGCACGTGTGTGGGATGCCATCTGCGACGAAATGATCGCGATCTTGGGCGCATCCGCCAAACGCAGCATCGGCAACATATGCTGCACACTTAGAAAGACACCGGTGACGTTGGCCGCAAAGCTTGCGGCCCACATATCTGCACTGTACCCGCCGTCCAGTGTCTCTGTTTTGTCCAGATAAACACCTGCATTGCACACCAGCATATCAATCGGTTCGCCAGCCAAAGCATCTGCCATAGCCACGTGATCCGATGGGCGGGTGACATCCAGTTGCACATCAGACGCAACAGACCGGCCTGTTCCCGTCACTTTATGTCCCGCATCCGCATAAAGCGCCGCCAGTCCTGCACCAATTCCACGGGATGCCCCGGTTATCACAACATGCATCTGGTCTTCCAATTCTGTCAGGTTTTTTGTTTGAACGCTCAGTTCGCTTTTGCTTTGGGCATAAACGGCAATGGTACAACCGGCACACCGTCCTCGATCAACGCTTTGGCTTCCTCGGCGTTGGCAGACCCGTAAATGGACCGCTCTGGCGCATCACCAAGATGCATTTCGCGGGCTTCTTTTGTGAAATTCGCCCCCACATAGTCAGAGTTTTCCTCGACATGTTGGCGCATCTTGGCCAGCGCCGCTTCTGCCTCGGACTGTGGCGCATTCAATGCAAGGCTCGTGCCGGGGTCCTTGGGCTGGCCCTGCGTGTCTGCGCTTGCGGCAGAGCGGGCCGGACGCACACGCGGCGCCATTATGGCTTTTGAAACTGCGCTGCTGCCACATTGCTCACACCCGATGTGCCCCGCCCCCGCCAGCTTGTCAAAAGCGACCGCGGACTGGAACCAGCTTTCGAAGGCATGGCCGTTGTCGCATTTCAAAGTGTATTTTATCATGGCGGTGGTGTTGTCCTGTATCTATCCACCAGACATAAGCCAGCCAAAGCCAAAGACCAAGCGTACCGTTGAAAAACCCGATCCAAGCAGATCACCCCACCGGTGCAAAATCGCGGATGATGCGCGCAAGTTCAGGTTCAGCCACCATTTTGGCCGCGCGCTTGCGACTGACCCATTTGCGTTTGCGCTGTCCCGCTTCAGGGTAGGTTTTGGTGTGTTTTTTGACGCGCAGCGGATAGACCACTGCAAGGCACGGCAAATCGCCCAGGCCGTCTTTCATCTTTTTGTAGGAATACAGGCCCAAGGGGGTCTGCCCGACCTTTCCTTCGACACCAGCTTCTTCCCAAGCTTCTTGAGCTGCCGCTTGCGCCGGCGTTTTTCCGTTCATGGGCCAGCCTTTTGGAATAATCCAACGCTTGGACCGCCGCGATGTAATCACCATGATCTGCACTTTGCCGTTCACAATCCGGTAACACAAAGCTGCAAACTGCGTCCGCATTTCGCCTTTGGTGCTTTTGTCCACCGATATTGGCAGCTGTTTGATCATGGGTACAGACATCGCAAGTCATCATTCTTTACAGGTCTAAGGGTGATTTACGCCCATCATCAGGGGCGCACGGCGTGAGGTTTCGTGCCGCAAAATAGAGTAAATGCCAATGGCTTGCCAGTGCATGGTTAAAATAATGTTATTTTCCAGACAGTTGAGGCAACACACAACACAGAAGGCCTTGCAGCTTTCGTAGGGCTCATGAATAGTCTGCGCCATGACATGGCCCTTTAAAACCAAAGGCTTGCCCGCAGGATCAAGGGCGGGCGGTTTATGCGCAATCTGGCTTGTGCTTGCCAATGCAGCATCAATTGCGCAGGCCGAGACACTTGTGTTTGCGGCGGCCTCTTTGCGGGATGTTCTGCAAGACGTGGCACAATTAAGCGACACCAAAGTGACAGTCTCAGCCGCCGGATCAGGCACAATCGCGCGGCAGGTGGCGCAAGGGGCGCCCGCCGACGTGATTGTTCTGGCCCATGACCAGTGGATGGATTGGCTTGAAACCGAAGGTGTTGTGGACCCGTCGCATAGGCACATCGTTGCACGAAACTCACTTGTGGTCATCGGCCCCGCGGAAAGTGCCGCACTGCAAGCCCCAAACGATATGCGCGACCGTCTGGGCCCTGATCGGCTGGCAATGGGGCAACGCGATGCTGTGCCTGCGGGGCTTTACGCAAAGGCTTGGCTTCAACGGGAAGGGCTGTGGGATAAAACGAAAAACCAACTGGCGGAAACTGACAGTGTGCGCGGTGCTTTGGCTTTTGTCGCACGCGGCGAAGCGCCCCTTGGCATCGTCTACGCCACCGACGCCCAAGCCGACATAAACGTGAGCGTGGTGTATGACATCCCCGTGCAGGATCATCCCCCCATCACCTATCCTGGCGCAGCACTGACACCCGCCGGCGCTGAATTTTTAACCCTTTTAAAAAGCGAACCCGCACAACTTGTCTTTGAACAGCACGGGTTCAAAAGCCCATGATGACCCTGGACGCCGCCAGTTGGGACGCTTTGGGGCTGTCGCTGTTGGTGGCAAGTACTGCCACGTTGTGTGCCTTGCCGCTGGCCCTTTGGGTGGCGTGGCTTTTGGCGCGGGGCACCTTCAAAGGCAAAGCGCTGCTGAATGCGATTGTACATCTGCCGCTGGTGCTGCCCCCTGTGGTGACGGGTTATATCCTGCTGATTGTATTTGGTCGAAATGGTCCCGTCGGGCATCTGCTGGACAGCGTGTTAGGTATAACACTTGCGTTCAAATGGACGGGTGCCGTTTTGGCTGCGGTCATCATGGGCTTTCCTTTGATGGTGCGTGCCATGCGCCTTGCCATTGAAGCAGTAGACCCGAAGCTGGAGGTCGCCGCGCGCACTTTGGGTGCCCCCCCTTTGGCCGTCTTTTCAACCGTGACCTTACCCCTGATCTTACCCGGTGTTCTGGCGGGGGCCGTCATGGGGTTTGCCAAGGCTTTGGGCGAATTCGGCGCCACGATTACATTTGTGGCCAATATTCCGGGGCAAACACAGACACTGCCCTCTGCGATCTACGCGTTTTTGCAAGTTCCGGGCGGCGAAGACCGCGCGATCGCCTTGGTTTTATGGGCTTGTCTGATTGCATTTGCTGCTGTGGCGCTTTCCGAATGGCTGGCCCACAAAGTGGCCCAGCGCATACAGGGGCAAACACAGGCATGAGGCACACATGACCCTGCGCATAGACATCACACACAGCCTCGGCGGTTTCACCTTGGACACCTGCTTTGAGGCCGGCCCGGGTGTGACAGCGATTTTCGGCCGTTCTGGCGCGGGAAAAACAACGCTTATCAATGCGGTTGCGGGGGTTATTGCACCGGACAGCGGGCGGATTACATTTGGCAGCGATACGCTGTTTGATGTGCGCACAAACGTCCCCCCCCACAAACGTCAAATGGGGTATGTCTTTCAAGACGCACGGCTTTTTCCCCATATGAGCGTTGCGAAGAACCTTGACTATGCCGTGCGCTTTGCTGCGCAAAGGCCACAAGGGGCACAGCGCAATGACGTGATCGAATTGTTGGGTCTTGGACCTTTGCTGTCTCGTGCCCCGCATGATCTGTCAGGCGGCGAAAAGCAGCGCGTTGCATTGGGACGGGCTTTGCTGAGCCGTCCCCGCGCTTTGCTCATGGACGAACCCCTTGCTGCTTTGGACGCTGCGCGCAAAGATGCGATCCTGCCATATCTGGAGCGGCTGAAATCCACAGCGCCTGCCCTGCCCATTCTGTATGTTAGCCATGCATTGGATGAGGTGGCCCGCCTTGCCGACAACATTGTAGTGTTGTCGCAAGGCAAAGTGGCCGCACAGGGGCCCATTTTCGATGTGCTGTCAGACCCGAACGCGGTCCCCCTGCTGGGCGTGCGCCAAGCGGGCGCTGTTGTGTGTGCAACAGTCGTGGATCATGGAACAGAGGGCTTAAGCACATTGCGCACAAGCGCAGGCACGATGACGCTGCCCGGTGTACAGGCCGCGATCGGCAGCACCGTCAGGTTGCGGATACTGGCCCAAGACGTCATTTTATCGCCCCGCAAGCCGGAAGGTCTTTCAACAGCCAACGTCCTGCCTGTGACAGTGACCACCATCAAAACGGGGATCGGACCGGGGGCCGCTGTTGGCCTGCTGGCGGGCACCGACAGGTTGTTGGCCCGTATCCCTGCCCCTGCGATCAAAGATCTGAACATCAAACCCGGCACATCCTGTTACGCTTTGATCAATGCAACATCTGTGGCCCCAAGCTCGATCGGGCGCTAAATCACGCCGACACCGCATTTGACGTTAGGCCCGTTTCACAGGCAGCGCTTGCATTCTGGCCCGCAGTTTCTCGACCAGCTCCTCGTGCGTGCAGTCCGCTTCAATGGCCAGTTTGCGCAACCCAAAGTGCACATGGGCAATGTCGGTGTAGTAACTGGTATAGGCGTAGTTGGTCGCGGCGCCTGCAACAGCCCCCAAAACCGGAACCGCCTGCGCGGCCAGTTTTTGCCCCAAAACGACAGCCAAACGTGGGGCCACGCGCGAGATCACGGCCTGAACGGCTGCTCCCGACAGGGCCGCACGGGCAGACAAAAACGCCAAATCCGCGCTATCGTCATGTTCTAACGGTCCCGCGGCCGCAAAGACCTGCACACAGTCAAAGCGCACGCTATCAGCGGCCGGATCAAAGCCATGTTCCGCCGCCACGCCTTCAATGACGCGCAACAGTAAGGTTGTGGTGACAGGCAGTTCCGCAAGCGCTGTGGGAAGACCGCCAAAACCACCCGCAGCCCCCATTGCGGTGCTTACGGCCGAATTCAGCCAGCCCGGCTGGTCGGCAACCACCCCCCTTGACGTATGGGCCACCTTCATGGCCTGCCCCAGAGCCGTAACAGTGGCGTCCTGCAATCCATCGCGTACTTTGGCTGGCAGCTTTGACAAAAGCCCCCCCGCCTGTGCGCCCAACATGTTCAACAGATCAATGCCGACGCCGCCTGCGCCTTTGTAACGTGTCGCCAAAGCGTCCAATGCGGCCTCGACATCAACCGCTTGTTCTGACGCGGGCAGCAAGATCAAATCGTTCATAAATGGCGCTCCTTTCCCTATAAGATTGGGGGGCTTGCACCATTTTTCAATGTGTAAAGCGGCGCACGGCACCGATCACACCGTCCCAAGCACCTGAACGCAGCGCCCGCCCCAACACCCGCGCGGGGTTTGTCGGCGGCGGCATAACGACCCCTTCAAGGCGCTCAAATCCGAAGCGTTTGTAATAGGGCGCATCCCCGACAAGCATCACACGGTCCCATGCCGCGGCTTCCGGCACGTTCAGGCTGGCCTCAATCAATTGCCCCCCCAATCCTTCACCTTGGCGGGTCGGGTGAACCGCGACAGGTCCCAGCAGCAGGCTTGGCACATCGCCGACACGTACCGGCCAAAACCGGATCGCGCCCGCCAAAATGCCATCACTGTCGCGTGCCACCATGCTAAGGCCTGATACCGCTGGCACATCATCGCGCAAACGGTACGATGACAAGGCCTCGCGGCCCGGCGCAAAACACAGATCATATAGCGCCTCGACCTCCCACCAATCATCTATCGTTTCAGGACAAAGGGCATACATTGGTGCGAGTTCAATTGTTGTTACGTTGAGGGAACGGTCTGGCATCCGCCCTAGCATGGCGTTACCCCTTTGCCAAACCATCAAACTCAAGGCGCATGCAATGTTCTATGAACCCAAAAATGGCCACCCCTTGCCACACAACCCATTCAACGCAATTGTCACACCCCGCCCCATCGGCTGGATATCGACCCGCGACCCGCAGGGACGCAACAATTTGGCCCCCTATTCCTTCTTCAACGCAGTCGCTTATGTGCCGCCGCAAGTGATGTTTGCCTCAACAGGCGTGAAAGAAGACCAAGACAACACAAAAGACAGCGTCGCCAACATCCGGGACACCGGTGTGTTTTGCGTGAACATTGTAGAAAGCGCTGCGCGCGACGCCATGAACACGACCTCGGCCGCGTTTGACAAAGCGGAGGACGAATTTGCGAAAGCGGGCCTTACACCTGTTGATTGTGAAACCATCAATTGTGCGCGGATCAACGGCGTGCCTGCATCACTGGAATGTCGGATGACCCAGATCGTGCAAATCGAAGGCGCGTCCAATTTCGTGGTGTTTGGTGAAGTGACCGGTGTGCATATGCGCGATGACACCATTGTGGACGGGCGATTCGATGTGACGACATTCCAACCGTTGTCGCGCCTTGGGTATCGGGACTATGCAGTTGTCGACACCATCTTTGAACTGAACCGCCCAGACGACTAGGCTGGTGATCTTTGCGCAAAGGCTTGGGGCGTTGTGCGCCCCGGTCTTTGACAGTTTTGACGATGTGTTGGCTTTTTTCGTGAAATGCCTGCTATAAAAGATGGCATATCCCCAAAGAAAGAAATCCAATGGCGCGTCCCAAGCCCCCCCTGACGGGGGCATGTCTGTGTGGTGCGGTCCAAGTCACCGTAACAGCACCCCCTTTGTTGACCCTTGCCTGCCACTGCGGCGGCTGCAAAAAACTAGCCGCCAGCGCATTTTCCTTAACCACAATGGTCCCAAAAGACGGGTTTGCCTGCACAGGCGACGTGATCAAAGGCGGGCTTCAGCAAGGCGGTCGTCACCACTATTTTTGCAAATCATGCCTCAACTTTGTGTTCTCTGAAATCGAAGGGGCCGAGTTCCGTGTCAATTTGCGTACATCAGTTTTAGATGATGCGGCATCGTTCCCGCCATTTGTCGAAGTGATGGTGGATCAGAAATTGTCATGGGTCGATGTGCAGGCCCAGCACAGCTTTGATGCGCTCCCGGAATCCCTTGAGGTTCTGCAAATCCTCATGGACGCATATTCCAAACAATAGTGCCACAAACAGGATCAGCCGCCCCCGAAAGGACGGCTTTCACCCAATGTCACCGTTTACTTATTGCAGTGCTGCAACCCCCAAAGGTACGCCAAACTTCAAGCACCAGATGTAGACTTCGTTGAAATCATCGACGTTCACGGATGCTGGTACCTTGTAGACCTGTTTGCCGTTCAAATTTTCCAGTTTCCCCAGGTCCGTCGCGGCCACAAAGGCCCCGTCTTTGCCAAAGCCCACGCGCGGGTCAGGCGCACCGTCCAAGCTGAAATCATCGCCCAATACGACCAAGGCGCTGCCATCGTCTTGTTTGATCACTTGCACAACGCCGGTTGTGATGTGTTCGCTGGCCCCTGTGAAGGTGCCCGAAGCTGCAACAGTTTCTGCAACGGCGGATGTTGTCAGGCTGGTGAATGCTGTGGCGCTCAGAGACAGGGCAAGTGCTGCGGAAAGAATAAGTTTCATGATTTGGTCCTTCGCGATGTGCCCGTACCGCTGCCGATCAGCGCTTGGGGCATTGGGTTGTTTGTGTTCCGTAAAGCTTAGATAGGATAAGGAACTAAATAGTTCCAAACACGTTTTCGTGAATTATTGACCGATTAGTTCCCAACACTATATTGCCAAGGAAAGGAGACCTGACTTTATGGCCAGACCCAGAGAGTTCGACATTGAAGACGCCCTTGAAAAAGCAATGAATGTCTTTTGGGAACGCGGATATGAGGAAGCATCAATGCCCGACCTGCTGGACGGCATGGGCTTGTCCCGTGGCAGCTTGTACAAAGCATTCACCGACAAAAAGACGCTGTTTCTGAAATCTTTGGAAAACTACGATCAACACATCGTTTGTGATGCAGCAGCCAGCCTAAGTGCCCCCCCCACAAGCACAGGGCCAAACGGATGGGACCGTATCATTGGTCTGTTTGAAAATGTCGCAGACGCGTGGGACGCAGGTGACAGACGCGGATGTCTGTTGTGCTCTGCGGCTGTAGGCCCTGCGTCTTATGACGCGGAAATTGCGGATGCAGTATCGCAAGGATTGATGAAATTGCGCCATGCCTTTGCGGCAGCCCTTGGGGAACACGGCGAAAAACATGCTGATATGCTGGTCATGCAATACATCGGATTGCGCGTTCTTTGCCGGTCACATGTGGCCCCGAACGTTGTCCACAACGGCGTAAAATCGTTGTACGTGTTGCGCGATCTGTAGGTCTCAGTCGCGTCGTTTCAGCACAATCCATGTCCAACGCACACCGGCTGACCGATTTTTCGACTGTGCCGACGCCGTACCCTGTTCATGCGCACACTCGAAACCATGGTGATCAGCCTGCGACTTTAGGTGGTCCAAATCGATGTCGAACACCGGACGATCTGGATGCCCCGAACCATGCCGCAAAGACAAAACAACGATCCCCCGTGGCGCCAACAGCGCATACAAACGCGGCAAGCTGGCCTGCCTTTGCATTTCCGACAGGTGCTGCCATACCCCCAAAACCATGATGCAATCGAAGGAACCTGTCACAGCATTTAAATGCGGCAGACGATCTTCTATCCATGTCACACATGGGTGCCCGCGGTTCTGGCACGACAACGCTGGCACAGGATCAACGGCATGAACGAGATACCCCTGCTGCGCAAACCAAACTGCGTCACGACCAGAACCTGCCCCCACATCCAGAACACGGGCAGGCGACGCAGGAAGCAGGTCTTGGACAGGGGCCAGCAGTGTTCTGGAACACACCGCATCATACGCCTTGCGGAGCTTTGGGGCTGCCGCTTCGTACCCTGCAATAACATCACACATGCGCCGCGCCCCCTTGGATGTCTTTGGTGATTTCGAACCTCACCCTCATACCACTCGAACTTTTGCCAACATACCCATAGCTTGACCACTATGGCAGCCAACGAATTACACATCCGCGTCCAGGCAGACCCCGTAGCCTAATGGTTTATCATCGGCTGCCTTACGTTTTTTGGCATTATGTGCATGGCCAGTTTTGTAAACCGGATAAATTACGCAGGCGCAGACGAATATTTCATGGGCACGATGGGCATCTTTTGCCTGTGGGCTGCGGTCCGTTCCTATGGCTACTTCACGCATCCAAACCTCAGCGTGACAAAAAACAGCTTAACATATCGCCCGTTCCGGTCGCCCAAACGTCATCTTGCGTTTCATGGGATAGATCACTTCGTGTATCGCTGCGAAGACATCGAACCGCGCAGCTATCTTTTTCGGCGCAACCGCACACCGACGGGCCGTCTTTTGACAATCCACAGGCCTACGGCCTGTCCAATGTCAGGCAAACCCACCACCATCAATCTACCCAGTTTTCAAAATCATCAAATTCAGGCGGTCCTGTCAGCCATCAACTTCAACAGCACCCGCGAAATCAGACACGCGTGATGTCTTCCCCCGCCCCCTTTGCTCTGGCATACTAGGGATCAACCAATAAAAAATCCGAGCACACCCATGTCCGATGATCTGCTAAAGCCCAACACAAAAAGCGCCGATGACTACGACGCCTCCTCGATTCAGGTGCTTGAGGATATGGAGCACGTCCGCCTGCGCCCCGGCATGTATATCGGCGGCAAAGACGACCGTGCACTGCACCACATGGTGGCGGAAATCGTCGACAACTCCATGGACGAAGCGGTCGCAGGCCACGCCACCTGGATCGAGGTCGAGTTGCATGAAAACGGCCATGTGTCGGTGCGCGACAACGGGCGGGGCATCCCCACAGGACCGCACCCCAAGGACCCGTCCAAAACCGCGCTGGAGATCATCTTTTGTACGCTCAACGCAGGCGGCAAGTTCAGCGGCGACAGCTATGAAACCTCAGGCGGCCTGCACGGCGTTGGGTCATCCGTCGTCAACGCGCTCTCTGACCATTTGCGGGTCGAAGTCGCCCGCAACAAAGAACTGTTTGCGATGGAATTTTCCCGTGGCGTTCCCCAAGGCAAACTGGAAAAAATCGGCGCGGCCCCCAACCGGCGCGGCACGGCCGTCACCTTCCATCCTGACGCGGACATTTTCGGCGCACTGAAACTGAAACCCGCCCGCCTGTTCAAAATGGCACGGTCCAAAGCCTACCTGTTTTCAGGCGTCGAAATCCGCTGGAAAACGGGCATCGATGATGGCGAGACACCCAAAGAGGCGAAATTCCACTTCCCCGGCGGCCTCGCTGATTACCTTTCGGAAACCTTCCAAGGGGCCACGACCTACTCGGAAACCCCTTTCGCTGGTTCCGTGTCGTTCGAAAAATTCAAAGTGCCCGGCAAAGTCGAATGGGCCATCAACTGGACACCGGCCCGCGACGGCTTCATCCAAAGCTACTGCAACACGGTCCCAACCCCCGAAGGCGGCACACACGAGGCAGGCTTTTGGGCCGCGATCCTCAAAGGCATCAAAGCCTACGGCGAATTGGTGAACAACAAAAAAGCCAGCACAATCACACGTGAAGACCTGATCACAGGGGCGGGCGCCTTGGTGTCCTGCTTCATCCGCGAACCGGAATTCGTTGGCCAAACCAAAGACCGGTTGGCGACGGTCGAAGCCCAACGCATGGTCGAAAACTCTGTGCGCGACCACTTCGACAACTGGTTGGCGGCAGACACAAAATCCGCAGGGGCTATTTTGGATTTCTTGGTGCTACGCGCCGAAGAGCGTCTGCGCCGCCGCCAAGAAAAAGAAACAGCGCGCAAAACGGCCACGAAGAAACTGCGCCTGCCCGGCAAGCTGACAGATTGTTCCTCCAAAGACCGCGAAGGCACAGAGCTGTTCATCGTGGAAGGCGATTCTGCGGGTGGCTCTGGCAAAGGCGCGCGCAACCGCAAAACCCAAGCGTTGTTGCCGCTCAAAGGTAAAATCCTGAACGTTCTGGGCGCGGCATCTTCAAAACTTGGCTCCAACGCCGAAATCTCGGACCTGTGCGAAAGCCTTGGCTGCGGCATGGGCACGAAATTCAACCTCGACGATTTGCGCTACGAAAAAATCATCATCATGACCGACGCTGACGTCGACGGCGCCCATATCGCGGCCCTTTTGATGACCTTCTTCTTCACCCAAATGCGGCCCATGATCGACGCGGGCCATTTGTACCTTGCTTGCCCCCCTTTGTACCGTCTCACGCAGGGCGCCAACCGCGTCTATGTGACCAGCGACGCCGAAAAAGACGAAGTCATGGCCAAAGGCCTCGGCGGCAAAGGCAAAATCGACCTACAGCGGTTCAAAGGCTTGGGCGAGATGGACGCGAAAGACCTGAAAGAAACGACGATGGACCCTGCAACGCGGAAACTGATCCGCGTTACGATTGACGAGGACGAACCAGGTGAGACCGGAGACCTGGTCGAGCGTTTGATGGGGAAGAAGCCAGAGCTGCGGTATGAGTATATTCAGGAGAACGCACGGTTTGTGGAGGAGTTGGATGTTTGAGGTTAAAAGAGGTCGTAAAATTGCCCGTTCCTGACTATCAAACTCTAATGCTCCCCGTTCTCAAATTGTTTGCCGAAGGCAAGCAAAGCATTCCGGAATGCATAGAAGACCTCAAGCAGCAATTTAACATTTCCGACGAAGAAGCCGAGGAGTTGTTACCCAGTGGCAAGATGACTTATCTTTTTAACAGAGCTCATTGGGCACGCACGTATTTAGGTAAAGCCGGACTGCTGGAATCTCCAAAACGAGGGCAACACCAGATTACTCAATTAGGGTTGGACATACTAGCAAAGAACCCAACTGCAATAAATAACAAGATGCTTGCAGCGTTCTCGGATTTTTCTGAATGGCGTTCCCGTGATACCGTTGGCTCTAAAGATGAATTAGAAGTTCATAACAACGCGTCTACCATAGAATTTGATCAAACCCCAGAAGATCAGATTCAATCTGCAAGTAAAATTTTAGATGCGGCATTGCGAGACGACCTCTTAACTGCGCTTCTTCAAGTCAGTCCAACTAGGTTCGAAAGACTTATTCTTGATCTGCTCAAAAGCATGGGGTTTGGCCGCAGCAAGCATGGTCAAAGTATTTTGACACCTGTATCTGGTGATGGTGGTATCGACGGAATTATAAATGAGGATGCTTTGGGACTAGATGCGGTCTATATTCAGGCCAAACGATACGCGCCCGAAAATAGAGTCAGCCGTCCAGATATCCAACGGTTTGTTGGATCACTTACTGGCGAAAGCGCAACGAAAGGCGTCTTTGTAACCACCTCGGATTTTAGCAAGGAAGCCAAGCAATATGTCGAAAGAGTACAGCAAAGGGTTATCCTGATTAATGGAAGGCTCCTTGCCGACTTGATGATTGAGCACGATGTTGGAGTCAGAACACGAACGACTTACTTAGTAAAAAGCATAGACGACGACTATTTTACCGATATCTGAATGAACATTTCTGTTCCAGCCCAAGGCCCCGCCTTGGGCCGCGCCTGTACAGGGCTTCACCCGTTCTCAGCTGAAACTGTCCACTGGACAGTTTCCAAGACGCTGATCACCCTCCCCAATGGGGAGGGTGCATTTCATGCCCCCTCGATGCTCCCGCATCCCTACAGGCTCAAAAGGTCCACTGGACCTTTTGCAAGACGCCTTCCGGCCCGAGGTCAGGCACGTCTCTGACATCTGCTAGTTTTGAATGCCTTCCAAATACACCATCAACGCCGCCAGCGCCCTTGGCACCGGCGTCAAAACCCCGTCCACCTCAATCGGCACCAGATCGTCGTTGAACAACAGCCCGAATTCCGGCATCTCGTGGCTTTCAAACGGTGCTCTTGGGCTTCTCGCGCACCGCTGCGCGGTACTCTGACAGCCCTCCGGCAATGACTGCGTCGTTGCCTCTGCAAATCCATCGATCGTAGACAACATCTGCGCCCGATCAAGCCCACGGGCATACAGCGTTGTCAGGTTGGCAGGCAGCGGTCCATCGTAGCCTTCCCACGCCTCGCCGCCCATCGCGTCTTGCCCGTGACATTGGGCGCAGTAATCCAGAAACAGTGTCCGCCCTTCTGCCTGATCCGGCATGGATGCTTCCTTGGGCGCGAACAGACCACCGAAGGGCCGTGCATTTGTTCTGTTGGGGTTAGATCCCCCCTGCTGCGCGGACGTGGCACATGCAGCCACCCCCACACACAAAGCTGTCGTCACAATCCAATTTCGCATCGAAGTCTCCCTTGTTTCAGGTAGTTTGAAACAACATCGTGCGATGCGCTCTGACTTAGATCAAAACGCAAAAGAAGGCGGTGCAGGGGCACCACCTTCTCGCGACAAAACCAGTCCACTCTTTATCCATCACCATCACTACATATCAGCGATGAATATTCGGTTTATGACTTGCGTGTTTTAGACCACTGTCACAGTGACGGCCCACAGGCTCATCAGGGCTGCAAATCCGAAAACGGTGGGGATGATAACTTTCTCCATGACAAATCTTCCTTTCCAAGCAAAGCCTTAGCCTTGCGGTGCGTGCCGCGGCGGGTTGTCCGCTGCGATCATGATAAAGAGGTAGGTGCGACAGAATGACACAAACACCCCCATTTCCATCACCCTTCATCACGCGTTGCGGAGCGCTTGAAACTTTTGCAGCAAGCCTTACTCTGGCACGCATTCCAAAGGACACCACACGATGACCCCTGAAAAAGCCCAAGCCATTCTGAATGAGAACTTTGCCCCTTGGGTGCGTGCGCTTGATCCTCGGGTGACCAAAATTTCGTCAGCCGGCGCTGTGCTGGAAATCCCTATCACTGATCAAATTACCCGCATGGGGGATATCGTGTCGGGTCAAACGATGGCCACATTGGCAGACACTGCAATGGTGTTCGCCTGCATCGGCGACCTTGGAACATTGGAACCTGTGGCCACCGTCACCCTTGATACACAATTCCTACGCCCCGGATCCGGCCGGATGCTGCGGGCCGAGGCCAGCGTAACGCGCACAGGCAAGGCGATGATCTTCACCCGCTGCGTTTTGACCACATGGCCGGGGGGCAAAGATGTGGCCCACGCCACTGCCACTTTTGCGCGGCCTGCAAAATGAAGCATCTTCTGACGTTTTTCTTGTGCCTGGGCCTAGCATCCTGTGGCCGTCCGCTGACAGAAACCGAGATTGCATTTAGCAAAACGATCCACGGCGATGCGTTGGATGTCTCACGTGTGCGTTTGCACGACGGCGCCCCCACCCGCGCCGTCACCTTCAAACGCAAACCCCGTCCACGCACGACGTGCCGCGAACGTATTTTACCACCACCCACAACAGATATCGTCACCGCGAAACCCGCAGCTGTTGCCTTGTTTAACACTGTCTTATTCGACAAGGACTGGTTTCTGGACGACTATCTGCCGGACTATCCAGACCGTATCGGGCTGGTGGCTGCGATGCTGCTGGCACATGAACTGACCCATGTCTGGCAATGGCAAAACCGCGCCCAAACCGGATATTCACCACTGCGTGCCGCATCAGAGCATTCGAAAGGCGGCGATCCCTATCTGTTTGATATCACAAAACAACCCAAGTTCTCAGACTTCGGCTTTGAGCAGCAAGGCGCCATCGTGGAAGAATTCGTCTGCTGCCGCGCCCTCGCCCCGCAAGCCCCGCGCACCCAACGTCTGCATGCGTTGATTTCCGGCGCGATGCCTGTGGCCCCACTGCCCCAATCCCGCGAACATACTGTGCGTATGCCGTGGGATGGGGTGCAGATCCAAGGGATTTGCGGTTAGGGTTTAGGGCGTTGCTTCGGCCAAGCCGGTGACAAGATCCCAAACCGCATCCGGCACCTCGACGGGATCCGCCGCGAGTCGGTTTTGCCCCGGCATACGGGCCCCTTCGTCCTGGGATACGGCTTGTGCCAGTTCTGTCATTCGTTCCCCGAACCCATCGGTCACGCTTGGGTCCATGATAATGTAGTATTGCCCCAGATCATGCGGCGCGCCTTCCGGGGCCTTCAGGGGCTTCACGTCTTTGCTGAGGACCGACCCTGTCATGCCAGCCGCAAGAACTTCAGCCATCAGCCCAAAACCCCAGCCTTTGTAACCCCCCATAGACACCAACGATCCGCCAAGCGCCGCTTCCGGGTCTGTGGTGGGGTTGCCGTCTTTGTCGACGGCCCATCCTTCGGGAATACGCTCACCCGCTGCTTTGGCCATGGTTATTTTACCCAAAGCCACGGTGGTTGTAGATTGATCAAATTGCATCGCCAGACCGCCCTTGCCATCAGGAACCGAGAAAGCGATGGGATTTGTGCCGATCACGCGGGTTTTCCCACCAGGAGCCGCCACGATCGGCGACGCGTTGGTCAGGCCGATTGCGACAAACCCCGCGTTGGCAATCTGTTCGGTGAAATATCCCAACGATGTGCAGGTGTGTGCATGGCAAATAGCCAAGGTCGCCGTGCCAAACTGGCGGGCTGCATCCAGTGCAGTTGCGATGCCATAGGCGAAAGCCGGTTGTGCAAATCCGAACTGCGCATCAACTTGAACAACCGCTGGACGCGGCGTTGTGATCAAGGGGGCCACTTCACCTTTAACACGGCCGGACAGCAGTTGCTGGCAATAGCTTTCTACATAATACAGCCCGCAAATGCGGTTGCCGTGGGCCTCTGCCTTGCGCACAGCGCGGGCCACCTCGGCGGCTGCAAAATTGCCTGCCCCATGCGCCAACAGCGCGATGCGGACTGTTTTTTCAATTTCGTCTTGTGTGACCGTGACCATACCCGTCCCCCTGTTTCGACGTGTAGTCAAAACAAAGGGTTAGGCTTTGGTCAAGCGTTGATTGCCCCCATTTAGGCTGTTGGTCCAACAATCACGATGTCATCTGCATCCAAGGCGACACCGATACCCTGCAAGGTGATCGTCGCACCCGTGCTGAGTGTAATGATCAAATTGCCTTCATCGACGGTCTGGTCTGTAACCGATACATCCTCCGGCACCAATGCCTGCACAACAAGGCTGTCTTCCGCGTCGTTGTAGTCGGTGATTGTCACGGCACCCGTCGTGTCGCTGGCAACAATGAACTGATCTGCATCGGCGCCGCCTGTGCCAACATCGCCAGCCCCCAGGAACAACAAGTCTGCCCCCGCGCCACCCGTCAATGTATCTGCAGAGGCGTCGGATGCCGCTGTTTGCGTGCTTGTTGTGCCGTAAAGTGCGTCGTCGCCTTCACCGCCCTGCAAAAGATCCGCACCTTCACCACCAGCCAGCGTATCATTGCCATCGCCACCTATCACAGTGTCTGCGCCGGCACCGCCATCTGCGCTGTCATCACCTGCGCCCGCATCAATGCTGTCGTCGCCCAGATCACCCGCAAGAGTGTCCGCGCCGATACCGCCAAACACTGTGTCGTTGTCGTCGCCGCCCATGATGTCATCGTCGCCGTTGCCACCGCCCAACAGATCCGCACCAGCACCACCGGTGATCGTGTCATTGTCGTCATTGCCGGCCACAACATCATCGCCGCCGCCGCCATTGATCACATCAGCGCCTTCATTCCCCGAAAACGTGTCCGACCCTAGTCCGCCGTCCATCGTATCGTCACCTTGGCCGCCGAACAGTGAATCGTCGCCCTCACCGCCATCGATGCTGTCATTGGCCAAGCCGCCGCTTAGGGAATCATTACCCAAACCGCCCACAAGCGTGTCCGCACCGCTGCCACCTGACAAGCTGTCGTCACCTTCACCACCATCCAGCATGTCGTCGCTCGCACCGCCTGTCAGGGCGTCATTGTCACCCCCGCCGCTCAAAGTGTCGCTGCCGGCGTCACCCGACAATGTGTCAGCGCCCAAATCACCCGAGATATTATCCCCGCCGTTGCCGCCACTGATCACGTCAGCGCCATCATTGCCCGACAGCATATCTGCACCATCTTCACCCAAGATCGAATCCGCGCCGATGCCGCCTGAAATGACGTCTTCGCCACCGCCGCCAGACAGCGTGTCCGCGCCATCTGCTCCGGTAATGGTGTCATCACCGCTTTCACCTGTCAGCGTCTCGTCAGTTCCGTCCGTGCCTGTCAATGTCAGGCCGGGATTGCCGACGGGTTCTACAGGCTCCGTGCCGCCCCCATCATCGTCGGATATGGAATCCGTGTCGAAGACTGCAATCATCGGACCAAGCGCCGCGATCAACATGATCATAAGGGGTGTCATAGGTGGTACTCCTGAACAAAACTAAGAGTTGCGTTTACCATGACTTTTATTCAAAAAATACGCGCCACGCGGGAAACAAACTGTTTCCGCTTACGATGTGGCAATGCTAACGCACCTCAAAACTTCTAAACAAAATCAGATCTTTACGACACAATCTGCCCTGCATCTAACCGCACCACCCGATCCATACGGGCTGCAAGTTCAAGATTGTGCGTCGCAATCACCGCAGCAAGGCCTGTTCCACGGACAAGGTCCATCAAAGCACCAAAAACCTGGTCAGAGGTGGCCGGATCCAGATTGCCTGTTGGCTCATCCCCCAATAGCAAACGCGGCCCGTTGGCCAAAGCCCTGCAAAACGCAACACGTTGTGCTTCGCCGCCCGACAGCTCTGCCGGACGGTGCAAGCTGCGGCCTTTCAATCCAACCTTATCCAGCAGATCAAGCGCTTTGCCTTCTGCCATTTTCCGCGATGTGCCAGCGGTGAGTTGCGGCAAAACGATGTTCTCGACTGCGGAAAACTCGGGCAAAAGGTGATGGAACTGGTAAATAAACCCGACCTCATCACGCCGGATCACCGTACGTTTGTGGTCGTTTAGCCGTGTGACATCAGTGCCATTGAAAACGACTGCCCCTGTATCAGGCTGATCCAAAAGCCCCGCCATGTGCAAAAGTGTCGATTTGCCTGCGCCTGATGGTGCCACCAAAGCCACTACTTCACCTGCCTGCACCGTCAGATCGATGCCGCGCAACACCTGAACTTCGCCGGGCAGACCTGCGTTGTATGTCTTGGCCAGTTTTTGCAACTGCAACACTGGATCACTCATAGCGCAACGCCTCTACCGGGTTCATGCGCGCCGCCTTTCGCGCGGGGAAAATCGTGATGATGAAACTGAGCCCCAATGACAATGCAACCGCTGCCACCACATCCCCCAATTCAAGCTTGGCAGTGGGAAAGATAAATCCCTGTTGTTCCAAGGACGTGCGCGCCTGTCCCATAAACAAGTCAACAAGCTGGTAAATGCCCTCAATGTTAACCGAAAAGAGCACACCCAACAGCAGACCGAACAGCGTGCCCATGGTGCCAATAGATGCACCAACAATGAAGAAAATCCGCAATACCTGCCCTTCCGTCAGCCCCATGGTGCGCAGAACCCCAATATCGCGGCCTTTGTTTTTCACCAGCATAATCAACCCACTGA
Source organism: Ascidiaceihabitans sp. (assembly GCF_039986515.1). NCBI lineage: Bacteria > Pseudomonadati > Pseudomonadota > Alphaproteobacteria > Rhodobacterales > Paracoccaceae > Ascidiaceihabitans > Ascidiaceihabitans sp. The sequence continues at coordinate 115,970 of NZ_JBDWQO010000019.1, forward strand.
TGATGTTCATCGTTGCAATCAGCACCAGAATGGCCAGCAAAATGAACAGCGCGTTGTCCTGCATGGAAATCGCACGCATAAAGCCCCCTGCCCGTTCCTGCCATGTCCATGGCAGCGCGCGATCGCCCGCTGCGGTCACAATCGCAGGCACCAGGCTCGCGATGTCTTCGGGGGCTTGCACCATCACTTCCAGTTCGGTTGCGACGCCTTCTTTGTTGAAGAATTCCTGAGCATCGGCAAGCGGAAGATAGGCCCGGCTTCCATCGATGTCGAAGCTGCCGGACTTAAAGATGTAGACGACTTCGTAAGCGTTGATGCGGGGACTTGTTCCAAAGGCTGTGCGCACGCCGTTGGGCGAAATCAGCTTGATGCGATCGCCAACATCCGCATTCAACGCTCGCGCCACACCAGATCCGATAGCAATGCCCTGATCAAATCGTGCGATATCACCGCGCCCGGTTTCGGGGTTCACAACCTTTGGCAAAGACGCAAGATCAGACGCGGCGATGCCGTAGACGTCCAGTCCGCTGTTGTCCTGACGCAGACTTGCCATGACTTGGCCGCGCACCAAAGGTGCCACGCGCGTGACCCCGGCCACGGCATCAATACGCGCGGCCATGTCGTTGTAGTCGGCGATGTTGCGGTCTATTTGGCCGGTTTGCGTCACCTCACCCGCATTATAAATCGTCACATGCGCGTTGGCCCCAAGGATTGTGCCCACAAATTCAGCGCGAAACCCTGCGCGCACCGCCAAGGTCGCGATCAACGCAAAAACGGCCAATGTGATCCCGATCAGGCTGATCCACGTCATGACACTGACCCCGCCTTCGGCACGGCGGGCGCGCAAATAACGCCACGCGATCATCCATTCAAAGGGGGCAAAGGGCTTTGGGGTGCTGGCCATTTACGGCTCCTGCTGCTGCTCAGGCGCAAAGTGGACTTTGTGCTGCGTGGGGTCAAGCGTGCGTACGGCGCATGAACCGCAAGGGCCAGCGAAGAACAGCCAACACTGCGCCAAGCCCGATCATTCCTGCCAAAAAACCCACACCTGCAAACACGGCACCAGCAAAGTTCAACGGCAGCGCGGGTTGAAAATTGTCCCACGCCGCACCCGCAACATCCCCGTCGGTCATCCGTGCGGCATGATAGGCGCGCGTAAAGGGGCCTTGCCCCTGCAAAGCATCCAGATCAGCGCTGAGCTTGGCGTGGCGCTCAAAGGTCCGCTCCATGTCTTTTCTGCGCCGTTCCACAAAGGCTGTGCCATTCATCTGATCCAATGCGGCGCTGCGGGTCAGACCTTCTTGCGCCGCAGATGCATCAAAATCCGCCACAACCTGTGACAACGCATCCACGGCACCACCCAGCCGTTGCGCATATTGCTGCGAAAACTCCGGAAACTGCGATGTGGCGGCACCGGCAGCCAAACCACCGGCCAAAGTCAACGCACGCAAGATCATTGGCTTTCACCTCAGTGTTGCGCGTAAATTTCCGCAATTTTTTGCACTGCGGCCTCTGGTGCCATCTCGACACTTTCGCCCGTGCGCCGCGAGGTCAGTTCAACCACACCGTTTTTCAAACCACGAGGGCCAACGGTGATACGCCACGGCAGACCGATCAGGTCCATCGTGGCAAATTTCCCGCCCGCACGTTCCTTGCGGTCATCATAAAGCGGCTCTAGGCCAAGTGCTGTGATGGATTTGTACAACGCATCACAGGCCGCATCGGCTTCTTCGTCCCCTTGTTTCAGGTTCACAATACCGCAGTGGTAGGGCGTGACGCCTTCGGGCCAGATGATACCTTTGTCGTCATGGCTGGCTTCGATGATGGCGCCCAGCAACCGCGAAACGCCGATACCGTGACTGCCCATGTGCACAGGCGTCGGCTTACCATCAGGGCCTTGCACGGTCGCTTTCATCGCTTCGGAATACTTGGTGCCGAAGTAGAAAATCTGCCCCACTTCGATGCCACGAGCCGTTTTGCGGCGTTCTTCTGGAACTTCGTGAAACAGCGCTTCATCGTGGGTTTCGTCGGTGCGGGCGTATTTGGTGGTGAATTCTTCCATCACTGCGGCACATTGGGCGTGATCATCATAGTCGATGTCACGATCGCCAAACGTCAAATCGGTGACGGCGCTGTCATAGAAGACCTCGGATTCACCGGTGTCCGCCAGCACAAGGAATTCGTGTGTGTTGTCACCGCCAATAGGCCCTGAATCGGCGCGCATCGGGATCGCTTGCAGCCCCATGCGTTCATAAGTGCGCAGGTAGCTGACAAGGTGACGGTTGTAGGCGTGCAGCGCGTCTTCTTTGGTCAGGTCAAAGTTGTAGCCGTCTTTCATGTAAAATTCACGGCCCCGCATCACGCCAAAGCGCGGACGGACTTCATCGCGGAATTTCCATTGGATTTGGTACATGGTCAGCGGCAAATCTTTGTAGCTGCCGACATGTGCACGAAAAATATCCGTGATCATTTCTTCGGCCGTGGGTGTGAACAGCATATCGCGGCCATGGCGGTCTTTGATGCGCAGCATTTCCTCACCGTAGGCATCATAGCGCCCGCTTTCACGCCATAGATCAGCTGACTGGATTGTAGGCATTTGCATGGCGTGATGCCCTGCACGCGCTTGTTCTTCATGCACGATGTTTTCGATTTTGCGCAAAACTTTGAAGCCCAAAGGCAACCATGAATAGATACCGGCCGAAGACTGTTTGATCATGCCCGCACGCAGCATCAAGCGGTGGCTGACAATCTGCGCCTCAGCGGGGTTTTCTTTGAGGACGGGCAGAAAATAGCGGCTCATACGCATGGGGGCGGCTCCTGATGACAATGTTTAGCTGTGAGTATGCCAAAGCGAGCGCACCCGCAATCTTACAATCGTCACACATGCTATGCGCCTTGACGCCTAGTTCAAAGCGGCTTTCGGACAGGTTTTTGCTTTGGTTTGCACAATTTTTCAAAAACATTGCCCCCTTCGTGATCCAATCAAAGACAGGGCGCGTATCTTGTTCATATCAAGCGTGTGCATTTTGCACACACATTTATGTGAAAGGACCACACCTATGAAATCTTTGCGCACCCTGACCGCTGCCGCTGTCGCCGCCCTGACGCTGGGAACTGCCGCTTCTGCCAACACAATCGTGGACATTGCCGCAGGCGACGAACGTTTCTCGACTTTGGTGGCGGCTGTATCCGCTGCTGGGCTTGTGGAAACGTTGCAAGGCCCCGGCCCTTTCACAGTCTATGCGCCTGTCAATGACGCGTTTGCAGCATTACCTGCTGGCACCGTCGACACATTGTTGAAGCCTGAAAACAAAGGCGATCTGACAAACGTCCTGCTGTACCATGTCGACGACCGCAACCTGCCAGCCGAAGCGATCCCAGCGGGTTCAAACTATTTCAAACCGGTGCTGGCATCCGAACGCTTGTGCATCACGAAAAGCTCCGCAGGTGTGTCCATCGCAGATGGCACCGGCGAAACCGCCAATGTGATTATCGCAAACATCAAGGCGGACAACGGCGTCATCCACGTGATCGACAAAGTATTGCTGCCGGGCACGCGCCCTGCCTGCCACTAAAGGAAAAGTACTTTTTGTCGCGCATGTCGTCGGAACCCTGGTTCAAGACATGCGCGGCCATAGCCCCGGGGTGCGAACTGCCGGGGCTTTTTCGTGGCTAGAAGCTAAATGACGTCCACTGACAAAATATCTGCCGATCATCGGCAAAACCCGAGGTGATTTGGACATTGCGGTCAAGGTTAACCACTTATGTAAAGCATCGCCCCCGACCGGAAACGGCCAAGCAAAACGGGCAAACACCTTGAAATCCCGGCTGCCGTTTGCGATGTGATGCCTATCCCGAAGGAGAAACGCATGGGCCTACCCGTCCGAGATCAGCTAAAATATTGGGGCCTTGTGGCCGTGGTTTTTTTCGTTCTGCTGTGGGCGCTTGGGGACGTGCTATTGCCCTTTATTCTTGGTGGCGCTGTTGCATATTTTCTGGATCCCGTAGCGGACAGGTTGGAACGCATGGGGGCCAGTCGCATGTTGGCCACTGCGATTATCACAGTCTCGGGTCTGATGATCTTTGTGCTTATGGCACTTTTGGTGGTGCCCACGCTGGTGAACCAAACCACCGCGTTGATTGCCAGCGCACCGGATTATGCAAAAAATTTCGGCGCCTTCCTGACAGAACGCTTCCCTGCGTTGCTGGACGAGACCTCAACGCTAAGCCAATCCATTGCCAGCATCGGCAGCACCATCCAAAGCAAAGGCGGGCAGCTTTTAAACACGGCGCTCAGTTCTGCCGCGTCATTGCTGAATGTGGTGATGCTGTTTGTGATTGTGCCGGTTGTGTCGGTGTATTTGTTGCTGGATTGGGACAATATGGTGGCGCGTATTGATGCATTGCTGCCGCGTGACCATGCGCCTGTTATCCGGCAATTGGCCAGTGACATAGACAAGACGCTGGCGTCTTTTATTCGCGGCATGGGCACTGTGTGTCTGATCTTGGGCACATATTACGCGATGGCCTTGATGCTGGTGGGATTGCAATTCGGCCTCGTCGTTGGCTTTGTTGCGGGCCTGATCACTTTCATCCCCTATCTGGGGTCGCTGATCGGTGGCGCGTTGGCCATCGGGCTTGCGTTGTTCCAGTACTGGAACGGCATCGAAGTGACCAATGGAGATGTCACAACATATAGCACCGACTGGATTCGCATCGGCATTGTGGCTGCCATCTTTGTGACGGGCCAAATCTTTGAAGGCAATTTCCTGACCCCGAAACTGGTCGGCAACAGCGTCGGATTACACCCGGTATGGCTGTTGCTGGCGCTGTCCGTTTTTGGAACGCTGTTCGGGTTTGTAGGCATGTTGGTTGCGGTGCCTTTGGCCGCGTCCATCGGGGTTGTGATCCGCTTTGCAGTCAACCAATATCAAAGCAGTCGCCTGTATCAGGGCCTGACGGGACAAGATCAGGACTGACATGGCAGAACAATTGAACTTTGATTTGCCCCCTCGCACCGCGCTGGGGCGGGACGACTTCTTGATATCGCCCAGCAACGCTGTGGCCGTGTCCATGATTGACAGAACGCCAGCATGGTCTTTGCACAAAATGGTATTGTGCGGCCCGTCAGGCGCGGGCAAAACCCATCTGGTGCATGTTTGGGCCAAAGATGTGGGCGCCCGGATCGTCGACGCCGCGGCCTTGAACGAAGACATGGTGCCAGCCCTTGCAAACACGCCTGTGGCCCTCGAAGACCTCGATCAGATCGCGCAGAACGCAACCGCGCAAGCCGCCGCGTTTCACTTACACAACATGATGTTTGCGGCCCAGATGCCGCTGCTGATGACCGGAACAGGTGCGCCAAACCTATGGTGCATGGGGCTTGCCGATTTGCAAAGCCGCATTGATGCCGCTGGTGTGGCGGTGCTGGATGCCCCGGACGATACTTTGCTGGCTGCCGTAATGGCGAAGCTTTTCCACGACCGTCAGGTGCAACCGGCAAGCGACGTCATTCCCTATCTGGTGTTGCGGATGGATCGCTCATTTGAGGCCGCCCGCCAAATTGTTGCCGTTCTGGATCATGCCTGCCTGACAGAGCAGCGCAAACTGACACGCAGCTATGCCGCGACTGTACTGGACAAAATCCTGTAGGCTATCGCATAACTGTCACCTGAACTTTACATCCATATTATAGGAAGCCCCTATGTCGCATGCAGACTTCCTAAAGGCCCCTTTTGACGCAGGTGTTGAAATGCCGGACCTGGACCTTGACGGGCCCGGTCGATTTTACAATCGCGAACTCAGTTGGTTGGGTTTCAACTGGCGCGTTGTGGAAGAGGCTGAAAACCCACGGGTGCCACTGTTGGAGCGGCTGCGCTTTTTGTCGATCAGCGCCGACAATCTGGATGAATTTTACACCGTGCGCGTGGCAGGTCTGCGCGAACTGGCCCAAGCGGGCAACACGACCCCCGCCGCGGACGGCCTGACACCCGCCGAGCAGCTTGTGCTGATCAACGACAACGCGCGCAATCTGATGCAAACGCAACAAAGGGTTCTGACAGCATTGCGTGCCGAGATGGAAGCCGAAAAAATCAAGATATTGCGTGCGGCGGATTTGACCGATGCGGACCGCACACATCTAGAACAGGTCTTCCTGACCGAGGTGTTTGCGGTTTTGTCGCCCTTGGCCATCGATCCCGCGCACCCTTTCCCCTTTATTCCCAACACCGGTTACGTGCTTGCGCTGCAACTTGAGCGCAGCAAAGACAAGCGCAGCTTGCAGGCCTTGTTGCCTATTCCCGCCCAGATCGACCGTTTCATCGCGGTTCCGGGGGGCGACGGGCATCGCTTTTTGCCTCTGGAAGAACTGCTCGTGATGAATATCGGCGGGTTGTTTCCGGGATATGTGCTGAAAGATCATTTTGAATTCCGCGTTTTGCGCGACAGCGACCTTGAAGTCGAAGACGAAGCGGAAGATTTGGTACGAGAATTCGAAGTGGCATTAAAGCGGCGGCGGCGTGGGGAAGTGGTGCGTATGACCATGTCTGCAGGCGCCCCCGACAAGCTGAAATCCGTCGTCATGAAAGAACTGGCCGTCAAGGAACACGAGATCATCGAAATCGACGGCATGATCGGCGTCGATGATCTGTCGGAACTTGTTCTGGACGACCGCCCCGACTTGCTTTGGCCAACCTTCACCCCCCGTGTGCCGGAACGCGTCACCGACTTTGACGGCGATATGTTTACAGCGATCCGTCAGAAAGACATGCTGTTGCACCACCCCTATGAAACCTTCGATATGGTCGTGCGGTTCTTGCAACAGGCCGCGCGTGATCCCAAAGTCGTGGCGATCAAACAGACCTTGTACCGTACCTCAAAGCGGTCGCCGATTGTGGAAGCCTTGTGTGAAGCGGCCGAAGACGGCAAATCCGTCACCGCCCTTGTAGAATTGAAAGCCCGCTTTGACGAAGCTGCCAACATTCGCCAGTCACGTCGGCTGGAACGGGCGGGTGCACATGTCGTTTACGGGTTCATCGATTTGAAAACACACGCAAAAATCAGCACGGTGGTGCGCCGCGAAGGCAAGGAACTGGTCACCTACACCCATTACGGCACCGGCAATTATCACCCTATCACGGCGCGCATTTACACCGATCTGTCGTTCTTCACCTGCGATGCAAAACTCGGGCGCGATGCCACCAAAGTGTTCAATTACCTGTCTGGCTACGCCCCACCCGAAGGCCTGAGCAATCTTGCGATTTCACCCATGACGCTGAAACCGCGTCTGTTGGAAATGATCGCTGCAGAAGCCGAACACGCCCAAGCTGGCCGCCCCGCCGTCATCTGGGCAAAGATGAACAGCCTGATCGATGCCGAAGTCATTGACGCACTGTATTCGGCCAGCAAAGCAGGTGTGAAAATCAGCCTGATCATCCGCGGCATTTGCGGCCTGCGGCCCGGCGTAAAAGGTCTTAGCGAAAACATCCGTGTCAAATCGATCGTTGGCCGGTTTCTGGAACACAGCAGGATCGTTTGCTTCGGCAATGGCAAAGGCCTGCCCCATAAAAAATCACGCGTTTTCATGTCGTCTGCCGACTGGATGGGCCGCAACCTGAACCGGCGAGTTGAAACACTGGTCGAAATCGAAAATGCCACTGTCAAAGCCCAAATCGTAGGCCAAGTCATGGCCGCCAACCTGGCTGATGTCGCCCAAAGCTGGGTGATGAAACCCGACGGCAGCTTTGATCGCCCCGATATTGCAGAAGGGACCTTCGCGTTCAACTGCCACCGTTTCTTTATGGAAAACCCGTCTCTGTCCGGGCGCGGGTCGGCAGGCGCTTCCGATGTGCCGAAATTGACCCACACCGAAGATTGACCCTGCGCCAAGGCTTGGTACACAACTTGATAACGACACAGCGCCTTTGGGGGGCCCATGCAAACTGAAACCCGCGCCGACACAGAGGCCAACCCCTTTGGCCGTCCACTGTTTGATGACCCGAGATCGCGTAAACTGGCGCGGGTCGGCGTTGTGGATGTGGGGTCAAACTCTGTCCGGTTGGTCGTGTTTGACGGTGCCGCACGGTCACCGGCCTATTTTTATAACGAAAAAATCATGTGCGCTTTGGGTGCAGGCCTGTCTGAAAGCGGCAATCTGAATCCGGCCGGACGCGTCCGCGCACTTTCGGCTTTGCTGCGCTTCAAGCATTTGGCCGATGGCATGGGGCTGAAAGAACTGATGGTTGTGGCCACGGCCGCTGTGCGCGATGCAGCGGATGGGCCAGAGTTTTGCGCGGATGTTTTGCGTGAAACGGGATTGCGCATCTGGGTCATCGACGGTGAAGAAGAGGCACGTCTGTCGGCTCAGGGCGTTTTGTTGGGCTGGCCGGGGTCATACGGGCTGGTGTGCGATATCGGCGGGTCCTCGATGGAGTTGGCCGAGATTTCCGATGGCCGTGTCGGGCGACGCGTCACATCCAATTTGGGGCCATTGAAGCTGCGCGACATCAAAGGCGGCAAAAAGGGGCGGTCCGCCCACATCAACGCCGTCATGGCAGATTTGCACAGCCGGATGGGCGCACAACGTGATCGTCTGTTTCTGGTCGGTGGCTCTTGGCGTGCTATCGCCCGTGTTGACATGCACCGGCGCGGGTACCCCCTGCATGTTCTGCATGAATATCGCATGACACCCAAAACCGTACGTGAAACCGCGAAATACATTGCAAAGGCCGACATCGAAGACCTGCGCGCGGCATGTGGTATATCGGCGGCGCGTATGTCCTTGGTGCCTTTGGCCGCAGAAGTCCTGAAGCGTTTGGTCAAAACCTTCAAACCAAAAGACATCGCAATCAGCAGCTACGGCATCCGCGAAGGGATGCTTTATGAACAGATGCCGCAGCAGTTGCGGGACCGTGATCCGCTGATCGAAGCGTCACGTTTCGCAGAAGCCAAAGACGCCCGTCTGCCCGGCTTTGGCAAAGTGCTGCATGACTTCATAATGCCCATATTCAAAGGCTATTCTGCGCCGCGCAAACGGTTGGTACGTGCGGCCTGTCTGTTGCACGATGTCAGTTGGCGTGCCCATCCTGATTACCGCGCCGAAGTCTGCTTCGACAACGCCACCCGTGCGAATTTGGGCGGGCTTAAACATTCTGAACGCATTTACTTGGGATTGGCTTTGTTACATCGCTATTCCAATTCCCGTGAGGGAACCCGGTTCGAAGACCTGTACGAATTGGTAGACGAAAAGACCCGGCTTGAAGCGGAAATTCTAGGCAAGGCCATGCGCTTTGGTGCCATGCTTTGGATGGACAAAGACGCCGACCGTGCTGCGTTTCGGTGGTATCCGAAGAAAAAGCTGCTTGAATTGCGCCTGAGCAAAGCTGCTGTCCCATTGTTTGGCGAAGTCGCGGAATCGCGGCTACAGTCCCTTGCGCGGTCTTTGTCGGCAGAGGTTCAGGTGAAGGTCGTCAAAGACTAAACTTCAATATCCAAAGTTACCGGAAAGTGGTCCGACGCATCCACCAATGCATCACGCAGTTCGGGTTGTGCCCAGCAATCGGGATCATCCAAAGGGTGCCATATCCGCCAGACAGGCGCATGATCACGCAAATCGGGCGATATCATGATGTAGTCCAACAAGGCCTGCAAAAAACGCTTTTCATGCCTGATCCAAAACCGCGAAGTCGTCGGGGCAGCCCCCAGTTTGCGCGATAAGGCCATGCGTGCATGTGGGTCAAACAAGAGAATTTCGTCGGCACGTCCCAGAACGATTTCGACGGAAGACCGCCCGAACAAATGTTCAAATTCATCCAGTCCGGGGCCGTCGTTCAAGTCCCCCATGACCATCAACGGGACCCCCACGTTCAGATGGTCCGAAACCCGTTGACGCAACCAGATTGCCTGCGCCAGTTGTTTGCGCCGGTTTGCAATAGAAAAGCGCATCGCCTCATCATGGTTTTTGGCACCATGCGGTGCTTTCGATTTCAAATGCGCCCCAATAATACGAAATTCGAACCCCTGCGTTGTGCGCATGGCCAATTCCAGTGGCGGTTTGGAAAACTTCACCAGATCCTCTGTGCGGTCCACATCCAGATCGATACGAAACACTTCGTCAAAACGCGGGGCAGTTTTACTGCCGCTGAACCCTGTTTCTGCCCCGATCGGATCATGGCGGGCCTGCATCTTGTCCGGATCAAATAACAGTGTAATTTCTTGCTGCGTGTCGTTGGTAAATCCGGTCACGGCCTTGTTTGTTCGCAACCCAAAGGCTTTGGCAAAGCTTTCCAAAGCCGTGGTTGACGACCGCTTGCGCCCGCTGTCAGGGGCTTCGATTATCATCACGGCATCCGCGTCCATGGCTTTGAAAACAGTGCCTAGTGCATCTGCCTGACGGGCTCTGGTGATGTTGTGCCGCGCGGACCAGGCGGTATCGCGCATCAATGTCCCATCATCGTCAAAAAGCGTGTTCATCCATTCGACATTGTAGGTCGCGATCCGCATTCAGGCCGCCTCTTTTTGGATTTCATCCCAGGCCCGATTGATGTCGCGCATACGTTTTTCCGCCAGTTGCACGGCTTCCGCAGGAATGCCCCGCGCCATCATGGCATCGGGGTGGTTTTCACGGACAAGCTGGCGCCAGACCCGGCGAATGTCCTCAAGGCTTTGCGCGGGATCAACCCCCAGCACCGAATAAGGGTCAGAGCGCGACGCGGGCACAAAACGCATCCGCAATGCCCGAAATTGCTGGTTGCTTAGATTGAAAATGTCGGCGACGCGTTCCAGAAACGCATTTTCATTGGGATGATAAAAACCATCAGCCATAGCGATGTGGAACAAGCCCTCCATCAGATCCGTCAGCGTCTTTTCTTCGTCAGCAAACATCGCGTGAATGCGCGTCGCATAATCTTCGAAACCGGCAACATCTTGCCGCGCCAGATTAAACACCCTTGCAGCCCCTGCTTCGTCTTGCGCCGCGATCTGGAACACTTCACGAAAGGCTGTCACCTCATCACGGGTCACATGCCCATCCGCTTTTGCCATTTTTGCGCCCAAAGCAATCACCGCAATGGCAAACGCCACAGACCGTTCTGGCGGACTGCGCAATTTTTCGAAAACCGCAGACAAACCTTCGCCGGACGTCAGCGCCGAAATGGCTTCAGTGATGCGGGACCAGATAGACATGCAACCAACCTACCTGTTGCGGCGCGGCATGTCAGGCCGTTTCACAGATTTTTCTGCATCAAAATAAGATCCAGGCGCGTCCCCCACTTTTCACCGATTTCAGGCAAAACACCGACCTTGGAGAAGCCAAGTTTTTCATGAAACGCAACTGCCGCGGGGTTGCTGCCGCTGACCGCACCGATCAAGGCACGAAGACCAATGCCTTTTGCGCTCTTTTGCACCGCCATCATCAACGCTTTCCCTTGGCCAGCGCCTTGTGCGTCGTCGCGCAGGTACACTGTGTGTTCTGCGACATGACGATACCCTGGACCCGCGCGAAACGGGGACAGGCTTGCAAAGCCCGAAAACACACCATTTCGGGTCGCAATCAGCGTGGGCCACGGGCCGTCAAGCGTCTGGAGAACATCCTGAGGTGTTTTGTTTTGCGTGGTGAAGGTGATTGTTGTGGACGTAATAACGTCGTTCCAAAGCGCACAAATATCGTCAACGTCAGATGGCGTCGCGGGCCGGATCATAGGTTACGTGGTCCGTGAGGCGTTGAAAATTCCGCCTGCATGGCCACTGCACCTGTTTCAATCGCGATCCGGTCATCCCTCATGACCTTGTCCAAAGTCGCTTTCAACGCATCCGCGTCCGGATGGGTTAACGTCAACCGACGTAGGCGACACCCTGTTTGAACCATGGCGGTCGCCGGATGAAGCGGTGTGTCCCATTTGATCAAAGCGGCACAAAGGTTGTCGAACGGCAGATGGCCGGTTTTTGGCACAACCATACGCCACCGCAGGTCGCCCCTTTGCAACGCCACAGGCGTCCCCATAGACGCAGGCAAGTTGTGCATATCTGCCTTCAGATCATCCGTACGACAAATCCAGTTGGTCAAACGCGCAGCCCCTTCAAAGTCGTCCAATGCAAACCATCGGGGGCGGTCCGGCTGAGGGGCATCCGGATTGATCGCAATCGCTTCCAGATACAGCCCGTCTTCAAGACCCATCAAAGCGTTATGGGTGTGGAACACATCATGTTCTCCGCCGGGCTGCATATTTACGCCGAGCGCGTCTTCAACATGGGTGCGTGCCTCATGCAGGGTCGCCCCAGATACGGCCAAATGATCCAATTGCAATCGTCTTCCCCCTGAATATGTGCATCACGATTTTACAAAAGCATAGCCTATGGGTTGAGGATGTTAAAAGAACGAAGCAAGGCCCCGCACCCTCCCTTTCGTCTTTTTTCAAAACTTCCGAAATTTTCTGATTTTTCCTCCTTAGGTTGCATCCAGCAATGGATCAGTGTTGACACAGGGACTTTTGCAGTGCGAACTTTGCCCCATACTGAGTTCTGTTTTTAAAATTATCATTCTTTTATGGGGCACGTGCCCGGATTATTTTGGCGCCGCCCCCGTAAAACTGCAGGGGAATACGAATGAAGCATTATAAAACCAAACGCTTAGGTGGCGTCTTGACTGCGGTCATGCTTACCTTGGGCGTCGGCGGAGCGCCGCAAGGCGTTTCTGCTCAGCCTGTTTATTTAGGTGAAATCTTTCCGGTCGGGTTCAATTTCTGCCCTCGGTCATCATTGCCACTGAACGGCCAACTGCTGCCTATCTCAAGCAACAACGCGTTGTTTTCTTTGCTGGGAACAATCTATGGCGGGGATGGGCGCACAACCTTCGCGTTGCCTGATCTTCGCGGGCGCATTCCGCTACACAACGGACAGGGTCCGGCGCTGTCGAACCGTCCAATCGGTCAGAAACAAGGTTCCCAAACTCAGCAATTGACCATCGCAAACATGCCATCCCACAACCACATCATCGCATCTGTGAACAAGGATGGTGACAAAGCTGGTCCAGTCACGGATTTGTTGGCAAAATCGTCCAGTTCAGCACGAGAGTATCACGACGGGCCACCGGATTCAGCGATGGATTCGCGTATGGTTTCTATGACTGGTTCGAACTTGCAATTCGGGATCGAAAACCCGTTTTTGGCGATCAATTGGTGCATTGTGAACTCGGGTATCTACCCGTCACGCAGCTGATCACATTTGAATTTAGGACTATTCAGCTTTGCTTTTTGGCAAAACGTTTAGATGACAAAGGACGACTTTAAGATGAAAAAACTAACCAAATATTTTGCAGGTGCTAAAGCCGCAGCGCTGGTGTCACTTGGCATGATGGCTGCGCCGCAATCTGCTTCCGCACAGGATTTTTACATTGGCCAACTGGTGCCGGTCGGGTTCAACTTCTGTCAGCGCACAACCGCTGCTGCAAACGGCCAACTGCTGGCGATTTCCAGCAACACTGCACTGTTTTCTCTATATGGCACCATTTACGGTGGCGACGGGCGGACGACTTTTGCATTGCCGGACCTACGGGGACGTATCCCGATGCACTACGGCACTGGTCCAGGCCTATCAACGCGCAACATCGGGCAACGCGGCGGATCAGAAACTGTTGTGCTGAATGCAACCAACCTGCCGTCACACAACCACAACATCCTGTCCGTCAATAAGACCGGTGACAAAGGCGGTCCAGTGACCGATTTGTTGGCCAAATCAAGTGATGGCGCAAAAATCTATCACGATGGCCCCCCGGATTCGACAATGGATCCTCGCATGGTTCAAAACACAGGCTCAAATCAGGCATTCAATGTTTCGAACCCCTATCTTGCCATCAACTGGTGTGTTGCGTTGCAGGGGATTTTCCCTTCCCGCTCCTAATTGTCGTAGGCATTTAACGTGAAAGGAGCCCCAATCGGGGGCTCCTTTTTTTGATCTAACCGTCGGCTAAAGCGCAATCTAGGTGCGCATGTCGCGAATAATGTCCAGAATTTCCGAAGCGGCTTTCGGGATGTTTGTACCAGGTCCAAAGATTGCTTTGACTCCATTGTCGTACAGGTACTGGTAGTCTTGCTGCGGAATGACGCCGCCACAAATGACGATAATATCGTCCGCACCTGCGTCTTTGAGGGCCTGCACCAGTTGTGGCGCCAACGTCTTGTGACCTGCCGCTTGTGAACTGATGCCAATCACATGGACATCGTTGTCCACCGCATCTTGTGCTGCTTCAGCAGGTGTTTGGAACAACGGACCAACGTCCACATCAAACCCAATGTCCGCAAAGGCAGTCGCGATCACTTTTGCACCACGGTCGTGGCCATCCTGTCCCATTTTAACAACCAACATACGGGGGCGACGTCCTTCGACTTCGGCAAAATCTTCTACAGATTTCTGGATCGCAGCAAAACCTTCATCCCCTTCATAAGCGGCACCATAGACACCTGCCAAAGTCTTCACTTCTGCACGGTGGCGTCCGAACACTTTTTCCATCGCCATGCTGATTTCTCCTACAGTGGCACGTGCGCGCGCAGCCTCAACAGCGCCTTCCAACAAATTCCCTCCCTCTTCGGAGCGGCGGGTCAATTCAGCCAGTGCAGCTGTGCAAGCGGCGTCATCGCGCGTTTGGCGGATGGTGTTCAGTCGTGCAATCTGGCTGTCGCGCACAGCCGCATTGTCGATGTCGAGAATGTCGATCGGGTCTTCTTTATCCAGTCGGTATTTGTTCACACCAACAATAACCTCCGCCCCACGGTCGATGTTGGCCTGACGTGTGGCCGCGGCTTCTTCGATGCGCAGTTTTGGCATGCCTGATGCCACAGCTTTGGTCATGCCGCCCAGGTCTTCGACCTCTTGGATCAGCTTCCATGCGTCTTCGGCCAGATCATGTGTCAGTTTTTCAACGTAGTAAGAGCCGGCAAGCGGGTCGACCACGTTGGTCACACCCGTTTCCTCTTGCAAGATCAACTGGGTGTTTCGGGCGATACGTGCCGAAAAATCCGTCGGCAAAGCGATGGCTTCGTCCAACGCGTTGGTGTGCAACGATTGCGTGCCCCCAAGTGCCGCAGCCATGGCTTCATAGGCCGTGCGAACCACATTGTTGTAGGGGTCTTGTTCTTGCAAAGACACACCCGATGTCTGGCAATGTGTGCGCAGCATGGACGATTTTTCATTCTTGGGCGCGAATTCAGACATGATGCGGTGCCACAGCAGACGCGCCGCACGCAGCTTTGCCGCTTCCATGAAAAAGTTCATGCCGATGGCGAAGAAAAAGCTAAGCCGTGGCGCAAAACGGTCCACATCCATGCCTGCCGCAATCGCAGTGCGCACATATTCGCGGCCATCCGCCAAGGTAAAGGCCAATTCCTGTACAAGGTTCGCGCCGGCCTCTTGCATGTGGTAACCCGAAATCGAGATCGAATTGAACTTGGGCATGTGATCGGATGTGTATTCGATAATATCACCGATAATCCGCATCGAAGGCTCAGGTGGATAGATATAGGTGTTGCGGACCATGAATTCTTTCAGAATGTCGTTCTGAATGGTTCCCGCCAGAACCGATTTGTCATGCCCCTGTTCTTCTCCAGCGACGATGAAGGACGCAAGAATCGGGATCACGGCCCCATTCATGGTCATGGACACCGACACTTTATCAAGCGGGATACCGTCGAACAGGATTTTCATATCCTCGACGCTGTCAATCGCAACGCCCGCTTTGCCGACATCGCCAACGACCCGTTCATGGTCGCTGTCATACCCACGGTGCGTTGCAAGATCGAAGGCCACAGATACACCTTGTTGCCCTGCCGCCAAGCCGCGACGGTAAAAGGCGTTGGATTCTTCAGCTGTTGAAAACCCGGCATATTGGCGGATCGTCCATGGGCGACCGGCATACATGGTTGCTTTGACACCGCGCGTGAACGGCGCTTGCCCCGGGATGGTGCCCAGATGGGCCACGTCCTTAAGGTCGTCTTCCGTATAGATCGGCTGCACTTCAATGCCTTCAAGCGTTTTCCACGTCAGGTCGTCCAATGGCCGCCCACGTAATTCGCCTTCAGCCAGATCGCGCCAAGTTTCTTTCTTGTTGGTCATGTCTGTCGTGTCCTCTTGTCTGTGAGCCGGCAGACGGGATTGGTCCCGCTCTTTTCCGGCCCGGATCCTCTGTCAGGGTTGCTGTTCCGTCTGCTCCGGCCATAAGCCAATGCAAATCGTCAGCGTAAGCTTCGCGCAGCGCTGCGCGTTGATCATCATCGAACGGGTGCCAGCGTTCGGTGTCGTTCTGCGAAAAATTGGGGACAATGCCGCGTTCAAGCAACGTGTCGCGTAAATTGGCGATTGTTGGGGCACGGTTCAACCACTCATGCGCCGTATCGCGTGGTGCAGCAATGCCAGTGCCTGCACGAAACATTGCATCCGGACGCCCAGCAAATTCTTCAAACGGCAGCACCCAAATGGCCGCATCCGGCACAGCACAAGACAAGTCCGCAATAACATCCCGCCATGTCCGCGTACTATCGGCAATGGCTTGTAGCGCACGTCCCGTGGGCAACGCATGGCCACGGCACACACCGTAAGACGCGGCAGAGGCCCAATAGAGATCATGTGACCGCACATTCAGGACGATTTCCTTAATGCGCCCGTCAAATGCATGCGCAAACCGCGCCATGCGGTCCCCGATGGCCGGGTAAAGCATATGTTGGCGTAAGTTGTCGCGCACAGAGCCAATCAGATTTTCATCACTGACCATCAAGGTCTGGATGCCACTTTTCGCAGAGCGTTCAAGTTGCAATTGGACGCGCCCTTTGGCCCGCCGTTGCAAATCACGACCAGATGCGACGCCCGGCACAGGCAAAACACCGGCAAACAGTCCCTTGCGGGTGCGCCGTGGCCCCCAGAAGCCGACACCTTTGTCCCGAAAGCTCTGCGCGTTGCGCCGTAAGTAACTTTGGAAAGTGGTGCTGCCTGTGCGGTGAACACCAAGGTGAAGGGTTACGTCCATTGTGCGGCCTGCTCGTTGCTGCGCCGCCCCGTACGGCCATTTACCGGGAATTGCCCCGTTCATGCCCACACATCCATTGAGATCGATTTAACGTCAAAATATCTACCCAACCCCATCGCATTCTTGGAAAAACGGCCTATCTTAGGCTCAACAGGAGCGCATATGAAACCACTACTTCCCCTTGTTTTAACAGGCTTATTCGCATTTCCGCTCTTTGCGGAAGATACCCAGGACACGCAAAATTCGGACGTGTTCGACAGCGTAGAAACAAAAGACTTGTCACAATTTGTCTGGAAAAAGCGGCCCGTCGTGGTCTTTGCGGACAACGAAGCAGACCCGCGCTTTATCGAACAGCTCGAGTTGTTGCGTGAAGGCGAAGCCGATTTGGCAGACCGCGATGTGGTTGTGTTGCTGGACACAGATCCTGCGGCCAGGTCCGACCTTAGACTGAAATTGCGCCCACGCGGCTTCATGCTTGCGATTATCGGGAAAGATGGCGGCATCAAGCTGCGCAAGCCATTCCCGTGGGACGTTCGTGAAATCACCCGCAGCATCGACAAAATGCCAATGCGCAAGCGCGAAGTCCGCGAGCAAAAAGAGGCCGCAGCCACAGACGGGTGAACCGCCTTTATGGGTTGCGGCCTATTCATGGGTTATTCGAACTCCATGATCACATCATCAACCGACAGGCTGTCGCCCGCCCCTGCGTTGATCTTTGTAACCACGCCCTTCTTTTCGGCGCGTAGAATGTTTTCCATCTTCATGGCTTCGATCGTGCACAGCGCCTGGCCTTCTTGCACTTCGTCACCTTCGACAACATCCAGCTTCACAACCAGACCAGGCATCGGGCACAGCAACATCTTGGATGTGTCCGGAGGCAATTTTTCGGGCATTTTGCGTGCCAGCTCTGCCTGACGCGGCGTGCGAATGTGAACTTTAAGATCGGCACCACGCGCACGAATACGGAACCCGCCGCTTACCTTGCCGACTTTCAACACCAATGCAGTGCCATCCACCGTCATTTCTGCGATTTGGTCGCCAGGCGTCCATGCCCCCGACACACGCATCGCAGTGCCATCTTCGAAGGTGATGGTTGACCCGTCATGGTCCGCGTTGATCGCCACGTCAAAAGACTGCCCTTGCACCGCAACATTCCAGTCAGAACCGACTTTGCGTTCGTGGTTGTCCATGCGCCCCGACACACGGGCGCGGCGAATTTCTGCAACGCGGTGCATGGCGGCTGTGGCGGCCCCGATCCGGCGGACGTCGGTGTCGGACAAAGTGACGCCTTCGAAACCATCAGGGTATTGTTCTTCGATGAAGGCTGTTGTCATTGTGCCGTCGATGAAAATCTGGTGATCCATC
This sequence comes from Ascidiaceihabitans sp., assembly GCF_039986515.1. Classification (NCBI taxonomy): domain Bacteria; kingdom Pseudomonadati; phylum Pseudomonadota; class Alphaproteobacteria; order Rhodobacterales; family Paracoccaceae; genus Ascidiaceihabitans; species Ascidiaceihabitans sp. The sequence continues at coordinate 134,343 of NZ_JBDWQO010000019.1, forward strand.
ACAGCCGACAAAAACGGCAAGTTGTGACCGATGCCTTCAACCTCGAAGCTGTCAAGCGCCACACGCATCGCTTCGATCGCCTGATCGCGGGTTGGCGCCCATGTGCAAAGTTTGGCGATCATCGGATCGTAATACATGCTGATCTCGCCGCCTTCATAGACGCCGGTATCATTGCGCACAGCAACCGTGGCCGAGGGTGCATCGCCTTGCCATTTGTCGTTGTCCAGAAGCGGCCCTGCCGCTTGCTCCATCGGGGGGCGGTAGCGTGTCAGACGTCCGATGGACGGCAAGAACCCGCGATAAGGGTCTTCTGCATACAGGCGGTTTTCGATGGCCCAGCCCGTCAGCGTCACATCGTCTTGCGTGATGGTCAGCGCCTCACCATTGGCGACGCGGATCATCTGTTCGACCAAATCGACACCAGTGATCAATTCGGTGACAGGGTGTTCAACCTGCAAACGCGTGTTCATCTCGAGGAAATAGAAGTTCTTGTCGCCGTCCACGATGAATTCAACCGTACCTGCGCTGGCGTAATCCACAGCCTGCGCCAAAGCGACGGCCTGTTCGCCCATGGCTTTGCGGGTCGCTTCATCCAGGAACGGCGAAGGCGCTTCTTCAACCACTTTCTGGTTGCGGCGCTGGATCGAACATTCGCGTTCACCCAAGTAGATGCCGTTACCGTGGCTGTCACACAGCACCTGAATTTCGATGTGGCGGGGCTGTGTGACAAACTTCTCAATGAAAATCCGATCATCGCCAAAGCTGTTGGCTGCTTCGTTTTTGGAGGATTGAAAGCCTTCGCGGGCCTCTTCGTCATTCCACGCGATGCGCATGCCTTTGCCACCGCCGCCGGCCGACGCTTTGATCATGACCGGATAACCAACCTGGTTGGAAATTTTAACCGCGTCTTCTGCGTCCTCAATCAGCCCCATGTAACCCGGAACAGTGGATACGCCCGCATCCTGAGCGATCTTTTTGGATGTGATCTTGTCGCCCATCTTTTCAATTGCGCCAACGGGCGGGCCAACAAACGCCACGCCAGCGGCGTCCAGCGCTTCGGCGAATTTCGAGTTTTCGGACAAGAAACCATAGCCCGGATGCACAGCCTGCGCACCCGATGCCTTGATTGCTTCCATGACCTTGTCGATGACAATGTAGGACTGGTTGGCAGGCGGCGGGCCGATGTGGATGGCTTCGTCCGCCATTTGCACATGCAGGGCCTGCCGGTCGGCGTCGGAATAAATGGCAACCGTGGAAATACCCATTTTTCGGGCTGTCTTGATGACGCGGCAGGCAATTTCGCCACGGTTGGCGATCAGGATCTTGTTGAACATGTGCTGTCCCTTTTGATGTGAAAGGATGAACGCAAGCGACCGCCCTGCATCGGCAGGGCGGGTCTTGCAGTGTTATATTGGCACGGCACAAGGCCGCGCGGCTTTAGTTGCTTGTTAGCGGCCCCAACAGGGATATGTCCCCGCGGCTGGATGCGTCTTGGGGCTGGGTACAACCGGCTGCACACAATAGTGCTGCAACCGCAAAAATGCTGGTTACTCGTTTCATAATATCTGCCTCGCTCAGGGGCTTTTAATTTTGCCCATTGAACCCAGTATACACGAGAATCTGCCTGAAATGTGGCAAAAGCACCTGACGCTAAAGAGAGTGATTTTTTCGCATCACTCTCTTTGCAGCGCCAATAACGATTAGCATTTGCCGGGATTGAGTTCGCAATACACGATGTTACCTGCAGCCCCGACGACGGCACCTGTCGCCAGGCTCCCACTTGTGACGGCCGCTGCGCCGGCGCCGATTGCACCACCCGCAAGCGCTTGCTCACCGATCGTGTCGCCACACGCGCCAAGCGCCAAGGCTGTTGCGCCCGCGATAATCCATTTTTGTACTGCCATTGCCGTGATCCTTTTTCTGTACGGTCTATAACGACCTTCAAATCACAAACTATGTTGGACGCAACATGGTTCCAATGCACAGGGCGCCATTGGGCAGCATTCCGCCAAATAATTGATTCAGAACGTAAAAAAACAGGCGACACGGTGCAGAACGCATCGTGCCGCCCATTAGGGGAAGGGGTACGGAAATGGTACACGACACGCACGTTTGTTTGGGGAACGCGTGCCGATAGGGCCATATTGCGCGTAGATTTTGCATCTGCCAAGCCGCTATTCTCGCGATGCGGGAAGTCGGCCAAGCTCCGCCGTTTTTGAGAATACATGCGCAACATCATGCCGATCAGCCCTCGAACGCTTCGGGAAAGGCCGCTTGTGCTGCGCTTTCGTCGATCACCAGCAAAGCTTCGTAGTCTTCCGGATCGAAGGGATCGGTGGCTGGCAGGATTTCGCGACCAAATAACCAAGACAACCGCCCGGCATCCAGATTGCCCCGTTCAAAGGGGTGTGGTCCAAAATGTTCCCACAATGCCTTCATGAATCCCGCGTCAGCGCGGCGGTCCGCCGGCTTGCGGTCACGTTTGCGTTCGCGGCGTGTGATTGCTGTCACCCCTTTGGGGTTTGCACGACGAATGATGAATTGGAAATCTGTCCCCGTTAGTCGGCCGGGAAAGCCGCGATGCTTCATCATAATGCCACCTCCGCATCAAAGAGGGTTGGCATGAATGTCAGGGTCAGGGCAGCCGCGAACGCCTGCCCTGTAGCAGTACGATTACTTGTACTTGCCTGTGTATGTCGGTTCCTGGCTGATCGGCTCTGGATCAACCACGACAAATTCTTCGGCCTGCTGCTCACGCGCACAGGCAGCAACAACGGCGATAAAACCGAAGGTTGCCAGCAATTTGATGCTCTTTGACATCTAAGTCTCCTGTCACTTTCAATAACTTGCAAAGACGCGAAATGCGCCCCCACTTCCTCTACCGAGGTCGGGCTCCGATTGGAATTCCCTTGGGGGATCATAGGCGAAAAGGTGCGAAAAAGATATCCACAGCCAGCCAATCGGCGGAGTTGTGTCTTCAAAGCCTCAAAAACCTGCCCACATAAGAAGTGAGCCGCAACATGTTGTGTATCCATCAGAAAGCTTCCCAGATGCAGGCATCATTTTGGACCCTATATGCCTCAAAAAATTGCGTGGCCTCTTGGTCCTGCACACCAAATTCAGTTTCACGGTCGCTCAGAGAAATCACAACCGTGTGTGGGTCTATGGCGTATTCGTTGGCGTAAGGCAGGGCTGCGGACGCACATAAATGGGCCATATCTATGCTTGCTGTGTCGTAATCCACACCGCCCCCGTCCCGCGCAATGGCCGGAGCCACATAGCGCATCCGCAGCCATGTCTGACCTTCCACCTTATCAATCAACGCATCAAAAAGCGTCACAGATTGGCCAGAAGGCACATCTTGCGCAACCGCCCCAGACCCTGCCAAACCCATCACCAAAGTTACAATGCGCAGCATCATGGCGCTGTCTCATCTTTGGTGGCGAAGTCGGCAGGTGCGATAATTTCGATCAGTTCCAGATCATCGGAATGGCGTACTTCGCGGTGCTTGATGCCGGGGGGCTGCAACACACAAGACCCTTCGCGCAACACGTGTTCGCCGGTGCCCTCGTATTCAAACACCACCCAGCCTTTGGTGACATAGACCATCTGGAAATCAAGGTCATGGCTGTGCCACGTCGCAGGGCTTTCCATACCCGGCACAGCACGAATGGCATGCGCCCCGAAATCGCCTTTGGTGGCCGCGCTGATGCCCAGATCGCGATATTCAAAGAAAGGCCGCAACCCTTTGCCTTCAAATGCCCCATCATCGGCATGAGCGATGGAAAAGGCTTGGTTCTTCCAAAGCTGTGTCATTGGTTTCCCTTTGCACATCGCAGCCAACGGGCGCGGTTTTTCGGATCATCCAGCACGGCCCCGACTTGTTCTGTCATATGGCGTGTGACACGTCCCGAAACACGTCCCCCCGCTTTCACATGCAGCCCCTCTGCCATGTGCGTGATCTGAACCACTGGCGAAAAACCACGCACATTTTGCAACTTACGCCACATGTCTTGGCGTATTTGATGGGCAAGACGAACAGGATGGGCGTTTGGGAAGATGGTACTGGCATCAAAATCAAACTGCGCAGGGTACCTACGGCATAGAACTGTCCGTTCACCCTCGCACAGCAGATACCAGCCGTTGACGGGCCGTATGCTCATGCTGCGCTTGCTATAATCCGCCCCCGACATGTGAATGCTCGCAGCCGCGAGCTGCTTTTTGCCCGATACGCCCTGAAATGCCTGCTGATCTTTCATCTGCTACTTTTCACAAGACAGCCACGCGTCAGGTATGCTTGGTTGGTGTCGTAGCCCATCTTGGTTACGATTTTCATCCGGCCGTCGGATGTCCGTACTATTTTGCCATCTTTATCCTGTTCTACAATCTGATATGGCCTCTCTGAACCCCAACGCACGACAACAACCATGAAGGGGTTGCCGAAGGTTTCACCGGAACCCAGAAATTGCCCCCTGTAGGTTTGACATAGTTCCTTGCCCAATTTCCGCGCATGGCGCTCTGAGTTTTTGGGCGGGCTTTTGACATTCACGATGTTAACCACAACGACTGCAGCCTTCGATTGCGAAGAAAGCCGCGCGGCGGGTCCACCGCCAATCACGTAGCGTGTGCGGCTCAGAAAGTCTGATTTTGCCTCTGTCGCACACCCAACAAAACCATTTGAATATGTTGTCCGATCCGAACTCTTGCACGCAGCATCTGCTGCACCCGCAAAGGAGAACAGCAAACAACATGCGATAAAATGAAGTTTCAAATACAATTTACTGATCTCACAACGGAATGTTATCGTGCTTTTTCCAAGGCATCTGCTGCTTCTTGTTGCGCAGGGATGCAAAGGCGCGGCTGACCCGTTTGCGGGTTGAACGCGGCTGGATCACTTCGTCAATGAACCCGCGTTCGGCGGCAACAAACGGGTTGGCAAAGCGGTCTTCGTAGTCCGCCACATGCTCCGCTGTTTTCTCGGCATCACCAAGGTCAGCGCGGTGGATAATCTCAGTCGCCCCCTTGGCCCCCATCACTGCGATTTCGGCTGTGGGCCACGCGTAGTTGAAATCAGAACGCAAATGCTTGGACGACATCACAACATAGGCACCGCCATAGGCTTTGCGCGTAATGACGGTGACTTTCGGCACTGTCGCTTCACCATAGGCAAACAGCAGTTTCGCACCGTGTTTAATCACACCGCGGTATTCTTGGGTAGTGCCCGGCAAGAAGCCCGGAACGTCGATCAGTGTCAGGATTGGGATTTCAAACGCATCACAAAAGCGCACGAACCGCGCAGCCTTACGCGAGCTGTCGATGTCCAGAACCCCTGCCAAAACCATCGGCTGGTTGGCCACGACACCCACGGTGCGCCCCTCAAGACGGATGAAGCCGGTGATGATGTTCTTGGCGAACTCTTCCTGAATTTCGTAAAAATCGCCCTCGTCCGCCAGCTTCAGGATCAATTCCTTCATGTCGTAAGGCGTGTTGGGGTTGTCTGGTACAAGCGTGTCCAGAGATGCCTCAACCCGGCCCGGTTCATCAAAGAACGGACGCACGGGGGGTTTTTCACGGTTGTTCAGCGGCAGGAAGTCAACAAGGCGGCGCACTTCGGCCAATGCCTCCACGTCGTTTTCAAACGCCGCATCCGCAACAGAGGATTTCTTGGTGTGGGTCGATGCCCCGCCCAATTCTTCGGCGGTGACCACTTCGTTCGTGACGGTTTTCACCACGTCAGGACCAGTGACAAACATGTAAGAGCTGTCTTTGACCATAAAGATGAAGTCGGTCATGGCGGGCGAATAAACGGCCCCACCGGCGCATGGCCCCATGATCACGGAAATCTGTGGCACCACACCGGACGCCATGATGTTGCGCTGAAACACTTCACCGTAGCCCGCAAGCGAATCCACGCCTTCCTGAATACGCGCACCACCGGAATCGTTGATGCCGATGACGGGTGCGCCATTTTGCATCGCCATGTCCATGATTTTGCAGATTTTCATCGCATGTGTGGCCGAAACGGAGCCGCCTAGAACCGTGAAATCCTGGCTGAACACATAGACCATGCGGCCATTGATGGTGCCCCACCCCGTGACAACGCCATCGCCCGCAGGCTTTTGTTTTTCCATGCCAAAATCGGTGCAACGGTGCGTGACGAACATGTCGAACTCTTCGAAAGACCCCTCATCCACCAAAAGATCAATCCGTTCACGGGCCGTTAACTTGCCTCGTCCATGTTGCGCATCAAGACGCTTTTGGCCTCCGCCCAGACGGGCGGCCTCGCGGCGATCATTTAACTCGGTCAGAATATCTTTCATCGTCAGCCCCGTTCATGGAATTCGAATTCATTTGGGTTGTTTTATCAAGGAGCATGGGCAGATCACAGCCTCTTTCCGCAAATTTGCAAATACTATTCCGTCAATCTTTTGCAAATTGCAAAACTGCAAATAGTGAACTGTTCCGTTCGGTTCATATAGACAACCCACAGCACGAGGCCTAGCTGTTAACCATGAATAAGCCGATCACGATCCGCTTTCTGGATCGCAGCACTCCGCCACATATTTTCACACTGATTTACCTGTCGGGTATGTCGGCGATGGTGATGAATATGTATTTGCCCAGTTTGCCCGGCATGACCGCATATTTCGACGCCGATTACAGTGTAGTGACACTTTCGGTGCCCTTGTTCTTGATCGTCAGCGCTATTTTGCAAATCTTTATTGGCCCTGTCTCGGACAAAGTTGGCCGCCGCCCTGTTTTACTTGGGGGGCTGGTTGTTTTCCTGACCGCCAGCGTCGCCTGTATCTACGCCCCGACCGTCGGATGGTTTTTATTTTTCAGGATGGTGCAAGCGTCGGTCGCGGTGTGTATGGTTCTCAGTCGTGCGATTGTGCGCGATTCATATGACCAAGACCAATCCGCGTCGATGATCGGCTACGTCACGATGGGCATGGCCGTGGTTCCGATGGTCAGCCCGGCCATTGGCGGCGTTTTGAACGAATTTTTTGGCTGGCAATCCAATTTCTGGGCATTTTTCATTGTGGGTCTGGTTCTGTTTTGCCTTGTTTGGAACGACTTGGGCGAAACATCGAAACCCTCTGGTTTGACGCTGGCACAACAGTTCAAGGAATACCCGGAACTGCTGCGATCCCCTAGATTTTGGGGATATTCCATGGCGTCCGGCTTTAGCACAGGCGCGTTTTTTGCCTATCTTGGCGGCGGACCTTTTGTTGGCTCCGATGTGTTTGGCCTGTCATCTGTCTGGGTTGGCATCTGTTTTGGGGCACCCGCCATTGGCTATTTCACCGGAAACTGGATCACGGGCCGCAATGCGCAGCGCTTGGGTGTGAACAAACTTATTTTGGCAGGCTGCCTTGTTCTGGTCTTTGGCATGGCCTTGATGTTGTTGTTGTTTCTGACGGGCCTGGACAATGCGTTCACATTCTTCGGCTTGATGACATTTGTGGGCTTGGGCAACGGCATGGTTATCCCGAATGCCACAGCGGGCATGCTGTCGGTGCGGCCACATCTGGCTGGTACAGCATCCGGTTTGGGTGGCGCAATCATGATCGGCGGGGGCGCTGGCCTGTCTATGCTGGCACTGTTTTTGCTGACGCCTGAAACAGGGGCCTACCCGTTGATTTTGATCATGCTGATCACCTCATGCGCGGCCTTAACCTCAATACTGCTGGTGTATCGCCGCGAAGCACGGTTGCAGCTGTAGCGCCTGAAACCTGCGACTTGCACGGGATGCTTTGCAAAGTTACGCTAAACCATTGCAAATCTGCAAAGACACGGCGGTGAAGGTAGCTTATGGCAACGCAGAAACTTTATGCAGGCGCAAAACTGCGCGAGGTGCGCACCCGCGTTCAGCTGACGCAAAAAGACTTTGCTGCGAAGCTGGGTGTGTCGCTGCCTTATCTCAATCAGATGGAAAACAACAACCGGCCCGTCAGCACAGCGGTTGTGCTGTCCCTTGCTGGTGAGTTCGGTATTGATGTCACGGAACTTTCGACCGGAGATGGCGAACGTCTGGTCAGCGACATGCGCGAAGCTTTGGCCGATCCGGTTTTTGCCGGTGACATGCCACCGATCGCGGATCTTCGGCTGGCAGCATCAAATGCACCGACGCTTGCACGCGCCTTTATCGAATTGCACAACAGCTACCGCCAAACCCATGAAAGACTTGCATCATTAGACGAGGCGTTGGGACGTGAGGACGCGCGCGCACGACCAAGCCCATGGGAGGAAGTCCGCGACTTTTTCCACTATTGTGACAACTACATTGATCCTGTGGATCGCGCCGCGGAGCATTTTGCCACGGATCAGGGCCGTTCGGGAAACATCCGGCTCGCCGCCGTCTCAACCCTTGGCACGGAAGGGATCACAGTTGCATTTGAGGACACCGACAGACTGCGATCTTACGTTCCATCGACTAAAAAACTGACCATTTCCTTGCGTGCAGCCCCCGAAACGCAAACCTTCCAATTGCTTCTTCAAGTCGCCTTGATCAAACAAAACGCACTATTGGAAGCGACCCTAGATCTGGCCCGGTTTCAAACGCAAGAAGCCCGCGCTATCGCAAAAATCGGATTGGCAAACTACTTTGCTGGCGCCGCACTGATGCCCTACGCCACCTTTTTGCAATCCGCCCAAGACAGCCGGCATGACGTCGAATGGTTGGCGGGGCGGTTTGGTGCCTCGATCGAACAGGTCGCACACCGTTTGGCCACCATGCAACGACCCGGCGCGAAAGGTATTCCGTTTTTCTTTGTGCGCGTCGATCAAGCAGGCACGATCACCAAAAGGCATTCCGCCACGCGTCTGCAATTTGCCCGATTTGGCGGTGCCTGCCCGCTTTGGAACGTACACCGCGCGTTCGAACAACCGGGCCAGTTTCTGCGCCAGTTGGCAGAAACGCCAGACGGGGTCGGCTATATCAACTTGGCCCGCGACGTGTCGAAACCGGCGGGCCGTTATGGCGCACCCGTGCGCCGGTTCGCGATCGCTTTGGGGTGTGAAGTCGCGCATGCCGGGGCGTTGGTCTATGCGGATGGTTTGGATCTTGGCCGGACCGATGCGTTTGAACCTATCGGGATTTCGTGTCGGATTTGCGAACGCAAGACCTGTCACCAACGCTCAGTGCCGCCGCTTGAACGCAAATTGACCATTGATACCGACTTGCGTGACGTGCTGCCTTACACTGTGGATTAGCGCGTAATTTCAGCGCTTTGCGGCCCGCCACCCGGATGCAACCGCATCTTGAACGGAACAAAACCACCGTTCGCCTTTTTGGGTGTTGATGCCTGTACGCTCATAGAATGCCTGACCTGGCCGGTGAAAGATGCGCTTACCATCCGCCGACACATTGCCTTTGATCACACAGTCCCGGTCCGGCGGAATGCGTCCCTTGATGCGGCTTTTGCGAAACTGTGACGGGCTTTGCACACGGCTGGCGTGCAAACCACGATCGTTGATCGCAGCGCCCTTTTCATCCAGAACATAGGCCGTGGAATATTTGGCATAGGCAAACGCCAATCCATCGGACACCAGCGCGCGACCAATGTCTTCGCCGGCCACGTCACATGAGGCAACAACACGGTTGTATCTGTCGACAGTGATTTGGGTGCAAGTCGCGATTTGCCCTTGTATCCGCTGGCGCACCTGATCGTTGACCCATGCCCCACATTGCCAGGACGTTCCCTGTTCGGTGACACAATGCTGGTCTTTTTCAGGGGCATCAACGCCATGCAAACGCACCCGCGTGTCACCGACATCAAAGGTGTCACCGTCAATGACAACAACGCGACCGGTAAATTGGCCAGACGTTTCCGCCCCGGCAAGAATAGGTAACAAACATAAAACGATGGCGGTGCAAAACGTGTTCATGCCCCCTCAAATGAGGGTAAAGCATGAACACATCAAGCAAAACCAGTAACTAAGGTAAACAAAACATGAAGGAAAGCGCGAACGCTTTACCTTTGCTCTGTTTCCCAGTCTGGGTGAATCCACGGCTGATCGTTGGCGCGTGGCAAGGGATCGCGGCCCAGCACATGATCAGACATCTTTTCCCCAACCATGATCGACGGCCCATTCAGATTGCCATTTGTGATGCGTGGAAAAATGCTGCTGTCTGCCACACGCAGCCCTTCGACGCCAATCACCTGTCCCTGCGCGTCCACCACAGCCATCGGGTCATCCCGCCGCCCCATTTTACAGGTTCCGCAGGGATGGTAGGCGCTTTCCACATGTTCGGCGATGAATGCGTCCAGCTCATCGTCTGATTGCACCGCCTCCCCGGGTTGGATTTCGTGCTTCACATAGGGCTTGAACGCATCTTGCGAGAAGATCTCGCGGGTCAAGCGAATACAGCGGCGGAAATCTTCCCAATCCGAAGGGTCCGACATGTAATTAAACAAAATCTTCGGGTCGTCTTGCGGATTGTTCGAGCGCAGCGTGACGGACCCACGCGACACAGATCGCATCGGGCCTGTGTGCGCTTGAAACCCGTGGCCTTCAGCCGCCACCTTGCCGTCATATCGCACAGCGATGGGCAAGAAATGGTACTGAATATCGGGATAATCCACACCGGGTTTTGACCGGATGAACGCCGCACTTTCAAACTGGTTGGACGCGCCCATACCCGTCTTTGTGAACAGCCATTGCGCCCCGATCATCGCCTTGGAAAACATATTCCAGTGTTTGTACAGCGTGATGGGTTGGCTGGCCGCCATTTGCAAATACAGCTCCAGATGATCTTGCAAATTCTGCCCGACGCCGGGACGGTCGGCGACCACTTCGATACCGTGTTCAGCCAGATGACCGGCAGGTCCGATCCCCGACAACATCAGAATTTTCGGGGAGTTGATCGAGGACGCCGCAAGGATCACTTCGTGGCGCGCTTTCACAACCTGCCCACCCGCCAAGGCCACACCAGTGGCTTTACCGTCTTCGATCACGACCTTCTCAACCAAACCGTTGATCAGTTTGCAGTTTTCGCGTTTCAAGGCAGGCCGTAAATAGGCGTTGGCCGCAGACCAGCGTCGCCCTTTGTGCACCGTTTGCTCCATCGGGCCAAAGCCTTCCTGCTTTTGCCCGTTGTAGTCATCCGTGGCCTCATAGCCTGCCTGCTTGCCAGCCTCGACAAAGGCTTTGAACAGCGGGTTCTCACGTGGGCCGCGTGTCACATGCAAAGGCCCATCTGTGCCGCGCCATTCGGGGTCACCGCCGTGCCCGCCATCGTCCCATGTCTCCATGCGTTTGTAATAGGGCAACACGTCCGCATAGGCCCAACCATCCGCGCCGCTTTCGGCCCAATGGTCAAAATCGCGTGCGTGCCCGCGCACATAAACCATGCCGTTGATTGACGACGATCCGCCAATGACCTTGCCGCGTGGGCATGCCAGCTTGCGCCCCCCCAGATGCGGTTCGGGTTCCGATGTGTAGCCCCAATCGTACCGTTTCATGTTCATCGGGTAAGACAGTGCAGCAGGCATCTGGATGAACGGCCCTGCGTCCGTGCCCCCGTGTTCGATCACCAATACGTCTTTTCCCGCCTCGGCCAAACGGTAGGCCATAGCGCATCCCGCACTGCCGGCCCCAACAATCACATAATCTGCTTCCATCAAAACGGCGCCTCGACATCACCCATACGCACATAAACGGATTTGAGTTGCGAATAGTGTTCAATCGCCGCCTTGGAGTTCTCACGTCCAACGCCTGAGTTTTTCGATCCGCCAAAGGGCGCTTCAACAGGGGCATCGTTGTAGGAATTGATGAAACATGTCCCTGCTTCAAACCCGGCTGCGACACGGTGTGCGCGTGTCAGATCGTTGGTGAACACACCTGCGGCCAAGCCAAATTCCGTGTCATTGGCGCGTGCCATCACATCCGCTTCATCCTCAAAATCAAGAACCGCCATCACGGGGCCAAAGATCTCTTCACGTGCAATGGTCATATCGTCTTTGACGTCCGCAAAGACTGTAGGTTCCAGATAGAACCCGTCGCGGTCCAAACGTTTGCCGCCATAAACCAGACGCGCCCCCTCAGCCTGACCTTTTTCGATGTAACCCAGCACGATATCCATCTGGCGTTCAGACACCACTGGCCCGAAGTTGGTGTCGGGGTCTTGCGGATCGCCGATCACTGCGGTGGCCAGGCGCTCGGAGAGGCGCTTTAGAAACGCTTCTTTGATGTCTTTATGCACAAACACGCGTGTGCCGTTGGAACAGACCTGTCCCGAGGAATAAAAGTTCCCCAAGATCGCGCCGCCGACTGCATTTTCGATATCTGCATCTTCGAACACAATCATCGGGGACTTGCCGCCAAGTTCCATGGTGACGTGTTTGATGCCTGCTGCCGCCGCCGCATAGACCTTGCGGCCTGTCGGAACAGATCCTGTCAGCGACACCTTGTCGACACGGTCATCGGTGACCAAAGCCGCGCCCACATCCCCCAAACCCTGAATGACATTGTAGATGCCTTTCGGAAGACCAGCCTCAACCAAAATCTCGGCCACTTTCAACGCACATAACGGCGTGGTCTCAGACGGTTTGAACACCAACGAATTGCCACACGCCAAGGCCGGTGCGCCCTTCCAGCAGGCGATTTGTGTGGGATAGTTCCACGCGCCGATCCCGACGCAGACGCCCAGCGCCTCGCGGCGGGTATAAACCCAATCGTCACCCAATTGGATGTGTTCGCCCGTCAGGGTCGCGGCCATGCCGCCGAAATATTCAAGCGCATCCGCCCCCGAGGTCGCGTCAACCGCGATCGTTTCCTGATAGGGTTTGCCTGTGTCGTAGGTTTCCAGAACTGATAGCTCGTGATTGCGATCACGGATCATGTCGGCCGCGCGGCGCAAAATGCGGCCCCGTTCTGTGCCAGACATCGCCGCCCAAGCGGGCCAAGCCGCACGTGCAGCATCCAAAGCCTGTTCGACAATTGCAGGCGTCGCAGAATACACCTGCGCGATTTTTTCACCTGTGGCGGCATAAATCACCTCGATGGGTGTTCCGGCAGTGTCTTCGACATATTCACCGTTGATAAAGTGGCTGGCTTTGGGTTGGGTCTGCATGAAATCTCTCGTTTTGTTGCGTCCCGCCCAATGCACAGATCATGCGTTGGACGGGGGATTGATTTTTGAAGGTGCTTATTCAGCAGGTGTTTGCGCGTTGCCCGTCAAACCCGAAAGCCTGTCGCGTTTTACAAAGAACATATACGCAAGCGCCAACAGGTAGATCACGATGACCACAGAGCCGACCCACTGGATTTGCAACCACTGGCTTTGGAACAGCAGTGTCAGAACAAACAAGCCGATGGCGTTGGCCAACACATAAGACACGGTGCCGAAACGCTCGGTCGTCAGGTTCAGGTTGTCTGTGTACAAGCGAATGAGACTGTCGAACGAATTTACGACAAACACGATGCCCACGATGGTCATGGCCCAGTTCGGGAAGCCTGCTGTGCCGATACCGTTCAGGTGGTAATAGTACAAAACGGTGAACCACAGCGCCAATGGAATGGATGGGAACACAAGCAAGGACGCCAGCAATTGCCATGTTTTCAACCCACCGACAAAGCGACTGACAAACTGACCAATCATGATGGACCATGCAAACCACCAGAACAGGTAGAATTCATGATAATCCGTCAGCGGAATGATGAACTTATGGATTTTGGTGAAATACCCGCCGATATTGCTGCCGGTTGATGCCAGATCGCCCACGCTCATGCCTGCGTTCAGGAACATGTAAAGGATAAGCAACAAGAACAGGATCGTCGAGCTGACGGATAGAACCCGCACAAACTTGAGGTCTGTGGACGAAAACGCCGCCACCAGGATCACAAGGAAGCAGATCAGGTAGAAGACCGGCAAAATCGTTTCGCCGTCACCGACTTCTGCGATGTAATAGGGCATGTAGATCAGGAACAATGCGCCTGTGAAGGCGCAGGTTGTGATGATCACGATATTGTTCAGAAGCTTCACAAACGGGATGTCAAAGAACTTCACGCGTGGTTCGATTGCGCAGAAGTAAAAGGTCGTCAAAAAGTAGAACGCCCAGATCAAAAAGCCCCAGAAACCGAATTCAAGCGCAAGCGGATTGGTGAAAGCATAGGCCGGTTCGGTCGCCGTGTCGGCGTATAGCGGATAATCAAAGGCGAGCGGAAACATGATAAGTCCCACATCCAAACCCGACGTAAACAGGATCGCGATAAAGGTGAACAGCGGCACAGGCGTCACGCCCGTCAGCGGCAAATTCCACCATTTGATCACGCAAATGGCCACCAGCACAAATGCCAGAATGACCCCGAAAGAAATGAGCGACGTTAACATTTTCGGTCCTCGTTGGTTGTTGGCTTGAATGCTTCGTTAAGGCTCAAACACCCTGCATCCTTCGAAGTGGTCGTTACATTTATGTCATTCGCCGCGCGGATATCGTGCGTCTTCCTCAACTGTGTTGAGGTCCATATGATTGCGCATGTACCGCTCCGATGCTTTTTGCAAAGGCTGGAAATCCCACGGGAAATATCCGCCTTCACGAAGGGCCTCGTAAACCACCCAGCGTTTCGCTTGGCTGGCGCGCACCTCTGCGTCGAACTTATCCAGATCCCAACGCGCTTCGGATTTGGCGCGTAGCTGGTCCAGCGTCCCTTTGTGCGCAGGCACCTGCGCCAGATTGGTCAACTCATGTGGGTCGGCGTCCAAATCAAACAACTGGTCCGCATCCAAAGCACAACGGTTGTATTTCCACTTGCCGTACCGCAGCGACACCATCGGGGCATAAGACGCCTCGGCTGTGTATTCCATCGCGACAGGTTCCGTGCGTTCAACGCCCTGCCCCATCGGCACGACAGACTGGCCCGCGGTCCATGGCATCACCTCGGACATGTCCACCCCCGCCAGATCACACAGCGTTGGGCAAACATCGATGTTCGACACAGGCGTTGTGTGCAATCCCGGTTCCATTTGCGGGGCGCTGATCATCATCGGAACCCGCGCAGACCCTTCAAAGAAGGACATTTTGAACCACAATCCGCGCTCGCCCAACATATCCCCGTGATCCGATACAAACAGAATGATCGCTTCTTGGCGGGTGCCTTCCAAGGCTTCCATCACCTCACCGATCTTGTCGTCCAGATACGAAATATTGGCAAAATACGCGCGACGGGACCGCTTGATGTCGTCTTCGGTGATGTCAAAGCTGCGCCAGTCGTTGGCGTCAAAAATGCGCTTTGAATGGGTGTCGTGATCGTCGTACTCCATTGCGGGCACAGTCGGCAGCAGGTGTTCGCAATCCTCATAGAGATCCCAATACTTCTTGCGCGCAACATAGGGATCGTGCGGATGCGTGAAGCTGACGGTCAAGCACCAAGGGCGGTCGTCCTTGCCCCGCGCCAGATCATAGACCTTGCGGGTCGCGTGATAGGCGACTTCATCGTCGTATTCCATCTGGTTGCTGATCTCGGCCACGCCCGCGCCGGTGACAGACCCCATGTTGTGATACCACCAGTCGATGCGTTCCCCCGGTTTACGGTAGTCCGGCGTCCAGCCAAAATCGGGCGGATATACATCCGTTGTCAGGCGTTCTTCAAAACCATGCAACTGGTCGGGGCCTACGAAATGCATCTTGCCTGAAAGGCAGGTTTGGTAACCGGCGCGGCGCAAATGGTGGGCATAGGTGGGCAACGACGATGGAAATTCTGCCGCGTTGTCATAGACACCTGTCGCGGAGGGCAATTGGCCCGACATAAACGCCGCCCGTCCCGGGGCGCACAACGGCGACGCGGTGTAGGCGTTGGCAAACCGCGTGGACCGTGCGGCCAGTTTCTTCAAATTGGGTGCATGCAACCAATCCGCCGGACCATCGGGAAACAGCGTGCCGTTCAACTGGTCCACCATAAATATCAAGATGTTAGGCTTGGTCATTTTTGGGGGCCACAATCGTTTTTAGGGCATTCAGTGCCGTTTGATGCGCGTGGTTTGCATCAGACGTGCGCGCCAAAGCTGCACGTAAATATAGGCCATCAATCAAAGACGCCATTGTTGTTGCCGCGACATCGGGGGTGTCGGTCAGGGGCCGCAAAGCATGCGTCAAATTCGAATGCAAACGCAGTTGGTACAGCCGCAACAAACGCGCTGTGCCGTCGTTTGTCTGCGCTCGGGCATAAAGCGTCATCCAAGCACTGATCGTGGCGGGGGCAAAACAGGACGGCGCAAAACAGGCCCCCACGATGGCCTCGGCGCGGGCGTAGGGCGTGCGGGCGTCGCGCAATCGCACAAGGGCTTCTTGCCCGAACTCGCGCAAAATATGGCGCATGGCGGCCAGAAAAATCTGATCTTTGCCACCAAAATAGTGATGGGCCAACGCAGTGGACATGCCTGCGCGTTTGGCGATTTGGCCGACGGTCACACCCAGATGGCCAGCTGCGCCTATTTCCTCAATGGTCGCCGTGACCAAGGCGGATCGTCGAATAGGTTCCATTCCAAGCTTTGGCATGCATCCCCCAACACATAAATAAAGCAGTTTTCTATTGGCGCTAACCCTAGAAGGATTTTTATTAACTCGTCAATCAATAAAAACGGCTAGACCTTCGTGGCAGGTGTTGTGGGGGTGATGGGGCCGCGTTTCAAAACAGCTTCGCGCCATGTGATGAACGTGACAGAAGCCAAAATCAGAACGCCTCCAAGAATGACATATGTGTCGACGGCTTCATCGAAAACGATCAAGCCAAGCAAAGTGGCCCAGACAAGTTGCAAGAAGGTGATAGGTTGCGTCACGGTCACAGGGGCCGCTGCAAAAGCGAGGGTCATGGTGTAGTGCCCCGCTTGGGCAAAAAGGGCCACAGCAAACAATATGCCAATATCGGACCACGTCGGCGTCACCCAATGATAGGCCGCAAACGGCGCCAAAGCCACGGTGACAAACAACGACAACATGGCAACAACCACCGTCGGTTTGGTCTCATCGGCCATGATCTTCGCCAAAAGATACGACCCCGCGAAGACAACGGCCGCAACCAGCATCGCCAGATGACCGGGCAAAACTTCCCTGAATCCGGGCCGCAATATTATGGCCGCCCCCACCAACGCGATAACCACAGCCATAATGCGCCGCAGTGCCAGACGTTCGCCTAGAAAAATAGCGGCTCCGATCGAAACGTAGACCGGTGCCAGATAGTTCATCGCGGTCACTTCAGCGATAGGAATGCGCGTCATGGCAAAAAACCAAAGCATCACACCAAATGCATGCAAAAAGCCACGCAGTCCGAACAGCTTCCATTGCCGCGGTGTCACGGTTGCACTGCGCAATTCGCGGATCATCGGCAGCAAGAAAACCAGACCCAACAAATACCGCAAAAACGCAGATTGCGCAGGTGGCATCGTGGGGCCCATCCACTTGACCAATGCCGTGACCGCAACAAAAGAAAGCCCTGTCACCAGCATCCAAAAGATACCGGCCATCGGGCGCGAGGAAGATGTTTGAACCATACCGCGTATCAACACCCAAACACCAAGCGGTCACAAGGGCTAACGGCCTGACTGCGCCGACAAACGCGCCCCCCGGATGAAAACAGGGGCACAAACGTGCCAAACCCAAGCCGCTTCGTGTTTTATTTTGACCGCAAATCCATTTCAAACCTGCGCACAATCAACTGATGCTGAAATAGTGAAAGATGACGCCTTTACAAAGCGATGAGCTATACTTAGATGCTGCCGACTGGGCACAAATTTGCACAAAAGTTTCATCCATATCACAGCGATCTGAACATTGATGATTGGCGTATCTCTTTGCAATTACCATATGACTAAGCAGGCACATAGAAAGATCGAAAAGATGTTGGAAAACGCACATAATCTGGACCTAAGCGCGAGGGATCTCAAACTGATCCAGGACGCGCTTTATACTCAGGAAAAAATTCTTAGCGTGCAAAGTCGCGCGGGGGGCAACGCGGCCAAGCTGCGCCTGAACGAAGTCAAAGAGCTGATGCGCCGGGTCGATGTGAAAGCACCCCAGCGCGAAAGCGAAAACCGCAAAAGCTGGATTGGACTGACGCGCGCCTTGTTCGGCTAACTGCGTCAGCCGTTCGCGGCACATAGACGTAAAAAAAGCCCCTCCAATTGAATGGAAGGGCAGGAATTTTTGACAACCGATTTTTTCAGTTATGGACGCCGCATCAGAGTTGCGACATCACCTCGTCAGACGCTTCAAAATTGGTTGTAACGCGTTGGACATCATCATCATCTTCCAGCGCATCGACCAGTCGCATCAACTTTTCCATCGCCTCAAGGTCCATTTCAGTTGTCGTCGTAGGACGCCATACCAATTTGGTCGAAGAAGATTCGCCCAATTCCGCCTCCAAGGCCGTGGACACATCATTCAGGTCGGTGTCGGCACACCAAACGATATGACCCTCGTCCGAGCTTTCGACATCTTCTGCGCCCGCCTCAATGGCAGCCATCATCACAGTATCCGCATCGCCAACATCCGCGCCGTAGCTGACTTCGCCTTTGCGGTCGAACATAAACCCAACGCTGCCCGTCTCGCCGAGA
The DNA here is from genome assembly GCF_039986515.1 of Ascidiaceihabitans sp. NCBI lineage: Bacteria > Pseudomonadati > Pseudomonadota > Alphaproteobacteria > Rhodobacterales > Paracoccaceae > Ascidiaceihabitans > Ascidiaceihabitans sp. Next base: position 152,899 of record NZ_JBDWQO010000019.1, read on the forward strand.
TTTCCGCCGTTTTTTGAAAATGTGGATCGCACAGTGGATGCGGTGCGGTTGCGGTTGTCAGTCATGGTTTCCACGATGACAGCCACGCCATTGGGGCCGTAACCTTCATAGCGGATTTCTTCGTAATCATCCCCCTCACCCGCTTGGGATTTCTTGATCGCGCGATCAATCACGTCCTTAGGCACAGAGTTGGATTTGGCTTCTTTTACGGCCAATCGCAAACGCGGGTTCTTGTCGGGGTCGGGGTCCCCCATCTTCGCGGCCACCGTGATTTCTTTGGCCAGCTTGGAAAACAATTTAGAGCGCAGTTTGTCCTGACGCCCTTTTCGGTGCTGAATATTCGCCCATTTTGAGTGGCCTGCCATAGCATCCTCCAAGAATTCATCTGCTGCATGTTGGCCGTTGCTATAAGGCAGGCAAGGTTGCAGGCGCAAGCCCACGTGCGCATTCTGCACCACAGGATACGGTTCCACAGCCAAATAGATCGCGGGCAAAGCCTTCAAACCGCGTTGAAAATCGCGCTGGCCCCCACGTGCACAAGACCATACTGTGCCGCTATGACACCTGATCAAATCATCCTGTTTTCGCTGTTCGGCGCGGTCTTTGGCCTTCTGCTGTGGGGGCGTTTTCGCTACGATATCGTGGCCTTTTCGGCCCTGATGGTCGGCGTGGTGCTGGGGGTCGTGCCGCAAAAAGATGCCTTTTCGGGCTTTGGCCATCCAGCCACGCTGGTGGTGGCGTTGGTGCTGGTCGTATCAGCGGGCCTCGTGCGGTCGGGTGCTGTTTTTTTGATCACCCGCACGCTGGTCGACGCAAGCCGGTCGCTTGGGGCCCACATCACTTTGATGGGCGCAATTGGTGGCGTGCTTTCCGCCTTTATGAACAATGTCGCGGCCTTGGCACTGTTGATGCCAGTCGACATCCAGACCGCACGCAAAGCAGGACGCAGTGCAGGTTTGTCGCTGATGCCGCTTAGCTTTGCCACCATCCTGGGCGGCATGGTCACTTTGATCGGCACCCCGCCCAATATCATCATCGCTGCCATCCGCGAAGAAAGCCTTGGCGCACCGTTCAAGATGTTTGACTTCGCGCCTGTCGGTGGTGTTGCGGCCATTGCCGGGCTTTTGTTTGTGGCACTGATTGGGTGGCGTTTGATCCCCGCGCGTGAAGACGATGGCGGCGGACCAGACGATCTAAGCCAATACATCGCAGAGCTGACCGTGCCTGCGGGCAACAAACACATCGGCAAACGCGTCGCAGAGCTGGATGAAGACGCCGAAAAGACCGACGTTGCCATCATTGGTTTGATCCGGGATGGCAAGCGCCGCTACGGTCAGGCCCGCAATACAAAAATTCAGGAAGGCGACGCCTTCGTTTTGGAAGCCACACCAGACGCATTAGACGAATTTCGCACAGCGCTGGATTTGGCATTGGCAGACGAGACACGCACGGAACGCTTAAATGCGGCCGGAGAAGGTGTTGAGATCATTGAAGTCGTGGTGATGGAAAACAGCCGCTTGGTGGGCCGAACGGCGCAAGCGGTCGGGCTGTCTTGGCGTCAAAGCTCTGTATTGATGGGCATTTCACGCGAAGGAAAACGCATATCCAAAGAGATCCGCAAAACTGAAATGCGGCCCGGAGACATTTTGCTTCTGCTGGTGCCACGCGACCGTGGACCGGATGTCACCGAATGGTTGGGGTGCTTGCCCTTGGCGGATCGCGGGTTGGCAGTGACTGAAAACAGCAAAGTCTGGCTGGCGATTGCCATGTTCGGCGGGGCCGTGATCGCCGCAAGCTTGGGGCTTATCTATCTGCCTGTCGCATTGGGCATGGTTGTGGTGGCTTACGTTTTGACGCGCATCGTGCCCTTGTCGGAACTTTACACGCATATCGAATGGCCCGTGGTTGTGCTTTTGGGGTCTATGATCCCGCTTGGGGCCGCCTTGGAAACATCAGGCGGCACCGAGCTGATTGCAGGTGCTTTGATAGGATGGACCCAAGGATTGCCTGCGTGGATGGTGCTGACCGTCTTGATGATTGTTACCATGACGTTGTCAGATGTGCTGAACAACACCGCGACAACCATTGTCGCCGCCCCTGTGGGCATTCAAATGGCCCAAACTCTGGGTGTTTCGCCGGATCCGTTTTTGATGGCTGTGGCTGTGGCTGCGTCATCGGCGTTCCTGACGCCCATCGGCCATAAGAACAACACGCTTATTCTGGGGCCGGGCGGCTACGGTTTCGGAGATTACTGGCGCATGGGGCTTCCGTTGGAAATCATAGTTGTAGCGGTCTCTATTCCTGCAATTCTGGTATTCTGGCCGCTCTGACGGGACGTTTTTCTTGCCAATCGGCAAGCACATTAGAATGTGTAGAAAAACCTGAAGGGCCTTCGATGGACATTCTTATCAACGTGGTTTTGCCACTGTCGCTTGCAATCATCATGCTATCCTTGGGGATCGGCCTGACGTTTGGCGATTTCGCAGGTGTTCTGACACGATTGCGGGCCTTCGGGGTCGGCGCTGTTGCACAAATCATCGCCCTTCCCGTTGTGGCCTATCTGGTGGTGATCGCATTCAAGCTACCCGGTGAGCTGGCGGTTGGGTTCATGCTGCTGTCTTTTTGCCCGGGCGGTGTGACCAGCAACATGATTACCAAACTGGCCAAAGGTGATGTGGCACTGTCAGTGTCCCTTACCGCCGTCATAAGCCTATTGGGGTTGCTGACTGTGCCCTTTCTGGCAGCATGGTCCGTTGTGCATTTCATGGGCGAGAACGCACCGCAAATTGACATTGCCACACTGGCAATCGCGGTCTTTTTGATCACCACTTTGCCCGTATTGATTGGTGTGACAGTCAGACACTTTGCAACAGGGTTTGCGCAGCGCATCGAACCAGTTTTGTCGGTGCTGGCCACGGTTTTGTTTGTTGTTATCGTTTTGGCCGCGATTGCTGGCAATTGGGCGCTGTTGATCGACAATCTAAGCACCCTTGGTCCGGCCCTGATTGTGATGAACATCGGCCTGATGCTGCTTGGGCTTGGTTTGGCCCGCGCATCCGGTCTGACATGGAATGAAATGAAAACTGTTTCGATCGAAACTGGTGTACAGAACGCGACGCTGGGTATTGCCTTGGCTGCGATCATTTCTGGGCAATCAGAAGGCTTTTCAACCATGGCCCTACCATCAGCCGTCTATGGTATATTGATGTACTTTGTCGCGGCCCCCTTTGTGGCCTGGTACCGCAAAAGATAAGGATTTCCATTATGGATCAAGCAGATGCAATCGTCGTAGGCGCGGGCCTATCCGGGTTGGCCGCGGCCGCAGAGCTGGGCGACCGCGGGAAATCAGTGATTGTTCTTGACCAAGAACCTCGCCATTTTCTGGGCGGCCAAGCCTTCTGGTCCTTGGGTGGTTTGTTTATGATCGACACCCCGGAGCAACGCCGCATGGGTATCAAAGACAGCCCTGAACTTGCCTATAACGACTGGATGGGATCGGCCCAGTTTGACCGCCCTGAAGATGCGATGCCACGCAAATGGTCTGAAGCTTATCTGGAATTTGCAGCAGGCGACATGCGCCAATGGCTTTACGATATGGGCAACCGATGGTTTCCAATTGTGGGCTGGGCCGAACGCGGCGGGTCCTATGCCGACAACCACGGCAATTCGGTGCCCCGTTTTCACATCACTTGGGGGACGGGCGAAGGTATTATCGAACACTTTGTCAGACGCTGCCTGGAACACGAAAAAGCCGGACGAATTACATTCAAATTCCGCCATCAGGTGGACAGGATCGACATGGAAAATGGTGCGGCCAAAGGCGTTTGTGGCACTGTGTTGGCCGAGGATTCTGTTCAACGCGGCGCGCCCACAAATCGCGATCCTATAGGCGATTTTTCCCTGCAATCCCCATCTGTTATCGTGACATCCGGAGGCATTGGTGGAAACTTCGAGATGGTGCGCAAAGTCTGGCCAACCGACCGTTTAGGACCCGCGCCGAAACAGATGATCGCGGGGGTGCCTGCGCATGTGGACGGGCGTATGATCGGGATCTCTGAGGCCGCCGGTGGGGACGTGATCAACGGCGACCGAATGTGGCATTACACGGAAGGCGTTAAAAACTGGAACCCCATCTGGCCATCACATGGCATCCGCATCCTGCCAGGCCCATCTTCTATGTGGTTTGATGCCACTGGCAATCGATTTGCGCCGCCAAATTTACCCGGTTTCGACAGCATGACATCGCTTAGGGAAATACTGTCGACGGGTCATGACTACAGCTGGTTTATCCTGACCCAAAAGATCATCGAAAAGGAATTCGCCTTGTCGGGATCGGAACAAAACCCCGATCTGACCTCCAAAAGCTGGCTGGAAGTGATCAAGGCCCGCCTTCTGTCTGGAAAAGGGGCGCCAAAACCCGTCGAAGCGTTCAAAGACAAAGGCGAAGATTTCGTTGTTGCACAAACACTTGAGGACCTTGCCCGTGGTATGAACCAAGTCGCGGGTGGTGATCTGATAGATGCCGACCATCTGCGCCGCCAGATCAGCGCCCGCGATTTGCAGGTCGACAATCCCTTCACAAAAGACGCGCAACTGATGGCCATTCATGCTGCACGGAATTATCGCGGCGACAGGTTGGTGCGTGTCGCAAAACCGCACAAAATTCTCGACCCAAGCAACGGACCATTGATCGCTGTGAAGCTCAACATTTTGACCCGCAAAACGCTTGGTGGTCTGCACACCGATCTGGAAAGCCGCATGATCGGTGCCAACGGGGAAATCGTGCCCGGCCTGTTTGCGGCAGGCGAAGTTGCGGGGTTTGGCGGCGGGGGGTATCACGGGTACAACGCGCTCGAGGGAACGTTCTTGGGGGGCTGCATCTTTTCTGGACGCGCTGCGGGACGGTCGAAATCTATTGCCTAAGCGCTTTGAACAACTGTGAAGGAAAAGGTACGAATCTTGTAACCTGCGGCGGTCCACGTGGACCCCAATCTTGGTAGGTTTATGGCTGCTAACCAAATTCTGCTCACCTTAACTATTTGTTTACGCATTGCGTAAGGTGAGGCGAACACGCCTTTGATCTTTTGATCTGAATCGTCTTATCCACAGCTTCGCCCGCCAACGTCCCTGCAGGTTTTCGTATAACGTTACATGGCGTGTGTGACCCAAGTGCCAAAATGTGTGGATCAGATAAGCGTTTTACTGAGAATAAAGTGGCCAGATAAACGGAATGACCGCAGAAGCCAAAAGACCGATGCTTAGATTCAACGGAATCCCGACTTTCATGAAATCCGAAAACGTATAGCCACCCGGACCATAAACAAGCATGTTGGTCTGATACCCGATAGGTGTCGCAAAGCTGGCAGAGGCCGCAACCATCACCGCCACAACAAGGGGTCTGGGGTCGATCCCCATGGCCCCGGCCAATCCGATTGCTATGGGCGTGACCACAACCGCCACCGCATTGTTGCTGACCATTTCGGTTAACACGGAGGTCAAAAGGTAAATGGCCCAGACAATCAGAAACGGTGGCAGAACGCTTAAACCCGGGGCAATAAACCCGACAATCAAAGCAACCGCACCCGATGCTTCCAATGCAGCACCAATTGCCAACATCGAGAAGATCAGCGCCAGAAGGCGCCCGTCAACAAATCCAAATGCCTCGTCTGCATCGATACATCTGGTGATCAGAACAAGGGCAACGGCCAGCACCGAAAGCAGAAAAATCGGGGCTATTCCAAGCGCCGCCAGCAAAACAATCCCCGTCAAAGCGACAATAACGACGGGCGCGTGGCTGCGTCGAAACGCACGGGCGGATGGCTTGGAAACATCCACCATATCCATTTCAGAACTGAGGCGCTGAATATCGGACGGGGCCCCTTCTAGCAAAAGTGTGTCGCCAATTTTCACAATCAAATCATCAAGTTGGCGTCCAATATTTTGATTTCGGCGATGTACTGCCAAAGGATAGACACCGAACCGCCGACGCAATCGCAAAGCCCCCAATGATCGTCCGACCATCTTACATCCTGGCGTGATCAGCACCTCTACGGTGGTGGTTTCAACCGCCGAAACCTGATCCACACGTTTGAGTTCCTTGTTGCGTTGCAAGCTCAGCAGTTCGGTGATTTGCGTGCGCAAAACCACCCTGTCGCCCACCGCCAATTCAACGCCTTGCAGATTGCGCCGTAACGACACATCGCCGCGAATAACATCGATCAACCGCACGCCATCGCGTTTGAACAATTGCACGCCAGTGACTTCACGTCCGACCAAGTTGGATTCCGGTGGGATAACCGCCTCTGTGAAGAACTTCATACGGCTTCGATCCGACAAAAGGTCAGCCATGCTTTCGCGGTCAGGCAGCAACTTCGGCGCAACAAAACGCAAGTAAATCATCCCCCATATGACCAAAATGATACCCAGCGGCGTCACTTCAAAGATGGAAAAGGCTGCTAGTCCGTTGGCGCGTGCAACGCCGTCCACCAGCAAATTCGTGGAGGTCCCGATCAAGGTCAAAGTGCCGCCCAAAATCGCGGCATAACTAAGCGGTATCAATAGCTTAGATGCCGTAATACCCATCGTTTTCGCAAGCTGGATAAACACCGGAATCATAACAACAACAACGGGTGTGTTTGACACAATCGCAGAACTGAGCACTACAAACGCCATCAGCAACACAATGGCCAACGCCGGGTTGGTGCGCGCTTGTTTGTCGGCAATTGCGGTGAATGCGTCCAAAGCGCCGGTGCGCACCAATGCCCCCATGATGATGAACATCGCGGCGATGGTCCAAGGCGCAGGGTTGGACAAGACTGTCAGGGCGCGGTCATACGGCAAAACGCCCAACCCCAGCAGCGCGGCTGCTCCGGTGATGGCAACGACCTCCGTGGGGAAGGTTTCGCGTAAAAAGAGTACAAACATGACAATCACAACGGTTAACGTGACCACTGCGCTGCCGGTTTGGGAAAGGTTGAGAAAGCCCATGGTATCTGCCCGCTGTAAGGGAGTGCTTTATGTGTGAGTGTCTTTGATTGTGTCAGCCTGTGCAAGCGGCGTTCGCGGTCTTGGTTGGACAAGGTACATCGCACCGATCATCAATGCCAATGCCATCCAGATTTGCGGCGCATATGCTTCGTCCAGCAGAATTTTAGACCAGAACACCCCACACAACGTCACCAGATAGCTCACTTGCACTGCAAAGACTGCGCCCGTCTTGCCAACCAGCCAAACATACCCTGTGTATACCAGAACATGCACGACTGAGCCCGCGACATGTGCTGCATCGGGCACACCGTAGGGCGGCAACGGGTTGATCCATTGTCCGCTCAAAAGTGCGATAGGCAATGTGATCACACACCCCACCAAGGACGCCCCGAACAGAACCTGAATGGGGTCCAGTCCCGCAGTGCCCCATCTGGCAACAAAATTGCCCTCAAACGCATAGAACATGCCGGCAATCAAACCAACAAACACCCAAACAACGGATGGAATGCCAAGCCTGCCTGCCCCCGGCAATACGATCAGCATAACAGCGCAAAGCCCCGTCAACAGCCCCGCAAACCGGCGGACATCAAACCTGTCGTTGCCCAAGGCCAACGCGATGGGAAAGGCAAAGATCGGGATCATCGACAGCAAAATGGACAACAGGCCACCCGGCAAATGCACCGCGGCCTGAAAGCTTGCGGTGTTGGGCAGCACCGTACCAATCAGCGCGATAATGACATACACCCGAATTTGGGCCCGTCCCATGGGTAACGATTTGCGCCGCACTGAATTGATTATAAACATCAAAACCGTTCCAATAGCGACTTGCCAAAAGATCAGGCCGAAATGTTTATACCCTTCGCTGACTGCTATTTTGGTCATTGGAATCGTGAACGACCAACCCATGCCCAAAAGCACTAGAAACAGACTATATCCCAGTTTTTCACGACCCGACAAACTGTCCGTCATGGTCCGCATTGCTGCAAACGACCACCCTGACGCACCATTTCGATGCGTGTGGCTTTGCCCGTTTGGTCATCGGTCTCGATGTAGACCCCCGACAATGTTGCTTCTCCGGTCGCGGGGGTGAAGCGGTCTTTGGGCATGCCAGTGATAAATCGGCGCAGGGGTTCATGTTTTTCCATGCCAATCACGGAATTATAATCACCACACATGCCAGCATCGCTTAGATGTGCAGTCCCGCCTGGCAAAATCATCGCGTCGGCTGTGGGCACATGGGTGTGTGTGCCAACCACAAGGCTGGCGCGTCCGTCACACCAATGCCCCATCGCCATTTTTTCTGACGTGGCTTCACAGTGGAAATCCACAACGATTGCATCAGCTTGTCCGCCAAGAGGATGCGTCTTGAACACAGGTTCAACCGCCGAGAAAGGGTCATCAAAGGGCCGCTTCATAAAGACCTGCCCCAAAGCTTGCATAACCAGAACCTTGCGCCCGTTTTTTGTGGTAAAAAGCCGTGATCCTTTGCCCGGAGACGCCTTTGAAAAATTCAAAGGCCGGATTACACGCGGTTCGTGTTCGATGAATTGCATCATATCTTTTTGGTCAAAAGCATGATCCCCAAGCGTCACGCAATCCGCGCCAGCATCCAACAGCACTTTGGCGTGCGCACCTGACAACCCCATACCAGACGTGGCATTTTCACCGTTCACAACGACAAAGTCCAATGCCCAAGTCTCGCGCAATCGGGGTAGATTTTCGGTGATCGCCCGACGCCCCGCGCGGCCCATCACATCGCCTAAGAACAATATTTTCATAACTCAACGCCTAGGCCGCGCCAGTCGCAGGAGCAAGAGGCGCGGCCATTATTTTTAGCGCTCCGCATCGAAAAACCGGGTGTTGGAACTTGCGGGACAAACCAATCGTGAATTGCGTGGTTTTCGTATCGGCCCCTTGCACATTGCCATTGAAGGTCTTGTTGACGTCATTCCAGGTGTAGTGCACGGCCTCGATCTTGGTAGACCAGTCATCGCGCAGGGCAAATTCTGCGCCAACGCCGATCGACCCTGACACATAGATGTCGGTGCCAAGGTTTGTATCAGGTTCCGCACCGGCATCCGTGAACCCAGCCCGACCAAGCCGTAGAAAAAGGCGCGATCCGTCGCATATCCAAGTCGCATCCTTGGATTAAGCAAGAACGACCCGCGAAAACTTGATGTGCCCAACGCCGCATCCGACCGGCTGTCCGACGCATTAATTCCCGTCAAAGCGATCTCTGGGCCCCAAACGAAACCATTGGCGCGTGCAAAGTTGTAGCCCGCATAAAGGCCCAGCGACGCACCGTTGTTAGAATAGCGATGCGTCGCATTGCTGGCCACGTCTGACGATGTGTCCACGGCGTCAAGACTGAGGCCCGCGTAAAACCCCGCCCACCGATCTTGTGCCTGTGCCTCGGCCCCAAGCCCTAAAATGATGGCAGATGTCAAAATCAACTCTCGATACAGCATGTGTTTCCTCATATGTTTGATTCACGATGCGCAATAACCGCAACAGTTGCATTAATTATTGTTTTACGATAATTAATGCAACTGATGATTTTATGTGGAGCAAACTCATGCTAACTGATCATTCTATGTCCGACCCTGTGATGGGAAAAATTCAGCGCACTGCAACCATCGGCATCTGGCTTAGCACTGGTGCTGTTGCGGTTGCTTTGACGGTGATCTTCTATTTTCTGGCTACGGCTTTTAGCGATTCTGACATGTTGGCGCGTGAACTCAGTGCACAGCTGGACCTTGATCCTGCCTTGACCCAATTGCCCACATCCCATGCCGTACTTGCAGCCGCATTGTGGTTGGTGATGGATGTGATTGGCGTCATTTTGTTGATGACTGTCCGTCAGCTGTTTGTTGGCATCAAAACCATCGGTATTTTCACACCGCAGTCTGCCCTTCAGTTGCGACGCATTGGCTGGATGCTGTTTGCGCTTGGTCCCGTCAGCATCATTCTGAACGCCCTGACCGGCACGCTGATGCAATACTGGGCGAACCCGAACAGCTTAAGCATTGAAATCGCTTTGGAAGACACGGATGTCTATGCCATCGTGATCGGTCTGGTCATTGTCGCTGTGGCCCATATTATGGTCAGCGCCGCGCAATTGTCGGAAGACCACAAAGCGATTGTTTAGGCACGGGGTGCGAAGGGAAAACCATGGCAATAATCGTCACCTTGGATGTGATGCTGGCGCGGCGCAAAATGCGGTCCAAAGAGCTGGCTGAAATCGTAGGCATCACAGAACAGAATGTCAGCCTCTTGAAGTCTGGCAAGGTCAAAGGGGTGCGCTTTGAAACTCTGGACAAGATTTGCCATGCCCTGGATTGCACGCCTGCAGATATCCTTGATTTCGATCCCGAAGGATAACCGGCATGGCACAGGACAACAAAAACGCACCCCCGCCCTTTTTGGCAGAGCTATCCGCGCAGGATGCCTTTGCACATCTCAAGGCCAACGCCCATGCCCGCTGGCCCGATCGCCATGACAGCGAAAACCGTGTCGAGCCGTTCTGCACACCCCATTTCAACGCGCCCTTCACACTACAGACGGGCGCAAGTGTCTTTACAATAGGGTCCTGTTTTGCCCGAAATGTGGAAAAAAGTCTGATCAATCTGGGCTTTGATCTGCCAGCCCGCCGCGCCATCGGACCGGGCATGCAAAACAATGTGCTAAACACTTTCACAGCAGCTTCGATGTTGAACGAGGTCACTTGGGCGTTGAACCCCGACACCCCCTTTGACCCCGATCGTCACCTGTACGACGTTGGTCAGGGCAAGGTTGTCGATTTGCATCTGGGCCGACACTGGGCTCTGCCCACAGACAAAGCCACCGCTGTCGCGCGCCGCACCCAGATCAAACAGGCGTACAGTGCCTTGGCAGATTGTAAGTTGCTGGTTTTGACAATGGGTCTGGTTGAGGCGTGGTATGACGCGGAACTGGGCATCTATCTGAATTCTCCCCCCCTCAAGCGCATGATACAGACGGATCCCGACCGTTTTCGCCTGCGGGTCATGCGCCATTCGGATGTTGCAGCCTTGATGGCGCAACTGATTGACACCGCCAATGCCCACAACCGCGTAGGCGGCTTGAATTGCATTTTGACCGTGTCGCCGGTGCCTCTGGTTTCTACATTTCGCCCTGACACAGACGTCATCGTGGCCAACGCCTATTCCAAAGCAACACTGCGTTCAGCTGCGGAAGAAATCGCGTACAGCTATGAAAACGTGTCTTATTTCCCCAGCTTTGAATCCATCACCCTAAGTGATCGCCACGAAACCTGGGAAGACGATCAGGTGCATGTGCGTCAGGGGCTCGTCGATTTGAACGTGGCACGTATGGTTGCGAAATATGTGGACACCGCGGACGATCAGGCCGAAGACCCCGACGTGCTGACCCAATTGGCCGCCAACGAGGTCACGGCAAAGCGGTTCGACGCAGCGCTTGAACTGGCCGACCGCGCATTGACCGCGTCACCAGAATTGGAGCGTGCGGTCTTGGTCAAGGCGCGGGCTTTGGCGGGTCAGGGTGAGGTAACGCAAGCCTTCGATTTTTTGACCCATAAGTTCACAAACGAAAGTGGCGACCTGTCCCTTGAAACAACGTCTGTTGATGTTCAGGTGTTTGCCGCACGCCTGATGCTGCGTCTGAAACGCTTTGACGCGGCGCAAGCCATTGCATCCCAGCTTCTGGATCAAAGCCCCAAACATATGCCCGCCCTGATTGCTTTGGGGGATGCTCACATGGGACAGCGCGATTTTGCAGCTGCTGAGCGCGTTTTCATGCAGTGTTTGGACATGTCTAAACGTCAGGCTCAGCCCTATTTCAAAATGGCGCAGCTTGAACGTGCACGTGGCCAGACCGATGCCGCGTTACGCTTTGTTGATATGGCTTTAAAGATGAATCCGACCCACGCAGGGTTCGAGGCATTCAAAACACGGCTTACGTCAAGCTGATCACGCCGTTTTCGGTCACAATCATGTCCAACGGTTGATCCGTCGTTTCAAGAGGCAGACTGTCTGCCTGTTGCGCTGCAAACGCAAAGCCGATGGCCAAAGTCGCACGTTTGCCGCGCAACAGCTCTAGGGTGCGATCATAAAACCCACCGCCGTACCCCAGTCGCCCACCCTGTGCGTCAAACGCCACCAAGGGGACAATCACGATTTCCGGTTCAAAAAAGTCGTCAACTTCGGGGATTTGCGCCCCGAAAGGGCCGGCTTTCATCGCACCATCTGGCTGCCATTTGGAAAACTGCAACGGTAGCCCCGCAGCCTGTATGACGGGAACGCCAACAGGTCCATAAGCTGCGGCTTCAGCCATAGCCGACAGCGGATTTATTTCGGTTCGGATCGGCATATAGCCTGACAACGGCACACCGCGATAGCCCGCCAAAATCTCTGAAAGATAGCCCCCTGCACCGCCGCTGTTGGCGTCAAACGCCGCCTTGCGCCGGGCAAATCCTTCCTTGCGGGCCTGTGCCTTGATCGCTGTTAGATCCATCATAACAACACCATAGCAGCCAGTCCGAGAAATGCGAAAAAGCCAACAACATCTGTAACCGTGGTCACAAATGCGCCAGAGGCCAACGCGGGATCAACGCCAACACGTTCCAAAATCACCGGAATAACGGTGCCTGCAAGGCCCGCCACCACCATATTCACAACCATGGCTGCCGCAATGACATAGCCCAATGCGGGCGACCCGAACCAAACGACCCCAACGATACCCATAACAACCGCAAAAATCAGCCCGTTGACCAAGCCCACCATGACTTCACGCCGGATCACGCGCCACACGTTTGCGCCGGTCAGGTCTTTGGTGGCGATGGCACGTACAGCCACGGTTAACGATTGCGTTCCCGCGTTACCCCCCATAGAGGCAACGATCGGCATCAGAACAGCCAAGGCCACGATTTGGGTGATGGCGGCTTCAAACTGCGCAATCACCATGGAGGCCGCGATGGAGGTGGCCAGATTAACCGCCAACCACGGCATACGACGCTTGGTGGTGTCGATGACACGATCCGACAAAGACCCTTCGCCAACACCGGCCAGCCGCAAAATGTCTTCTTCATGTTCTTCGTCCAGCACAGCCATCGCATCGTCGATGGTGATGATGCCGATCAACCGTCCCTCGCTGTCCACGACAGGCGCTGAAATCAAGTGGTACTGGTTGAACGCATAGGCCACGTCGCCTTCGTCCTGATCCACAGGAATGACCTGAAAGACGTCCTCGATTATGTCCGTCAGCTTGACCTCACGGCGCGACCGCATCAACTTGCCAAGGGTCACATTGCCAACAGGGTGCAGGCGCGGGTCCACGACGACGATGTGATAGAACTGGTCGGGCAGATCGTCTTCTTTTGCATTGCGCAAATGGTCAATGGCTTCGCCCACATTCCAGTGTTCAGGCGCCATGACGACTTCGCGTTGCATCAAACGTCCGGCCGAGAATTCAGGATAGCTTAAGGACTGTTCAACCGCAGCGCGGTCTACGTCTTCCAGCGCATCGAGAATCACTTCTTGTTGCGGCTCGTCCAGATCTTCGACCAAATCGACAACGTCATCGCTGTCGAGATCACGCACAGCTTCGGCCAAGACCTGCGGCGTCAAGACCGCAATCACTTCTTCGCGGATGCTGTCGTCAAGCTCTGACAGTATTTCACCGTCGAAATCGCGGTCATAAAGCCGGATCAGACGCGATCGGTCGAACGCATTGATCTGTTCCAGAAGGTCGGCGATGTCGGCTGCGTGCAGCGGGTCCATCAGCTGTGTCAGCTTGGTCTTGTCTTCGATTTCGACCGCATACAGGATGGCGCTGATATCTTTACGATCCAGCGTATACGCCCCATCATCGCGCGGCTCTGAAGGGCTTTGATTGACATCATCCATAGACATATGGCGGACCATAGGGGGGGCGCTGTGCAGAGACAATGGGCAGCGGTCGTCAATTGCGATTTACGACCGCTGCTTGCAGGCGTAAGTAGGCGCAATGGATGATACAACTATATTGAGCGGTCAGATTCTGACCTATTCCGGTGATCCGTTTGAGACCCCTTGGCAAGACTGCGTGCATATCGACAGCGCGGGCGCGATAGCGATGCAAGGCGGGCATATTGTGGCCGTTGGTGCAGCTGCTGACCTGCGCCAAGCTTACCCGCAAGCGATCGAAGTGCGCTACGGTGATAAACTGATTGTTCCGGGGTTTGTGGACGCCCATGTCCATTACCCCCAGACGGGCATTATCGCGTCATGGGGCAAACGGCTGATTGACTGGTTAAACACCTATACGTTCCCGGAAGAAACGCGCTTTGACGATCCGGTCTATGCCTGCGAGATCGCCCGCCTTTACCTTAAATTAACGCGCCAACACGGCACCACAACCGTTTGTTCTTATGGAACTATTCACCCGGCATCCGTTGATGCGATCTTTGAAGCCGCGGCAGAATCCGGCCAACGCATCGTGGCGGGCAAGACCTGCATGGACCGCAACGCGCCGCAAGATTTGCAAGACACAGCGCAATCGGCTTACGACGACAGCCTTGCATTGCTGACACGCTGGCACGGGGTGGGCCGGGCCCAATATGCGATCACACCCCGCTTTTCGCCGACCTCTACCCCCGCGCAGCTGGACGCACTTGGCGCGCTCTGGGCCGCACATCCCGAGTGCCTGATGCAGACCCATCTTAGCGAACAAACGGACGAGATCGCCTGGGTCAAATCCCTGTACCCCGACGCGCGTGATTATCTGGACACCTATGAAGCACACGGCCTGCTAGGGACACGCGGTGTGTATGGCCACGCCATCCACATGGAGCCGCGCGAAATGGACCGTTTGTCCGAAGTTGGTGCATCGGCGGTGCATTGTCCGACATCCAACACATTCATTGGATCGGGCCTGTTCGATCTGGCGGGCATGAAAGCAAGGATGCCTGTAGGCTTGGCCACAGACACCGGGGGCGGATCATCCTTTTCGATGCTGCGCACGATGGCGGCAGCTTATGAAATCGCGCAGTTGCGCGGCACCCCCACACACGCCGCCCAGCTTTTGTGGTTGGGTACAGCGGGCTCTGCGCGCAGCCTTCATTTACAAGACAAGATTGGCCATCTGGGTGTCGGATTCGAAGCGGATGTTTGCGTGTTGGATCTGGCCTCAACGCCTGCCATTGCGCAACGCAGCCAGCGGGCCAAAGATGTCTGGGACGCAGTATTTGCGACCATCATGATGGGTGATGACCGTGCCGTGGCGGATCTGTGGGTTGCAGGGCGTCAGGTGCAAGAATAATTTTCAGGCCTGAATTCAGCTTTGGTTTCGCAATCGGGTGGCTTCGGGGGTCATTTGCGCCCCTGCCGATGCGATACCAAAGCCAATGCAACCAACAGGCGCGTTACAATGCATCTCTTAGTTGTCGCGCCAACCGGTTTTGCGTTTGAACCGTTTTCTCCAGATCCATCGTGACCATATGTCCGTCGCGCACAATCTGTCGCCCTTCAACGACCAAGTGCTTCACTGTCGTAGGTCCCGCCAAAAGCAACGCCGCAGGATCCCAGCTGCCAGCGCTTTCGATGCCGGAGACATCCCAGATCGCCACATCGCCCCGTGCGCCCGTTTGCAGTCGTCCGCATTCGGGGCGCCCCAGCACATCAGCACCGCCGCGCGTCGCTATTTCAAGGGCTTCGCCGGCGCTCATGGCGTCGGCCCCGTTTGCGACCCGTTGCAACAGCATCGCTTGTCGCGCTTCTGCGACCAAATTGCCCGCATCGTTGCTGGCCGATCCATCCACCCCCAACCCTGTGGGCACGCCTGCATCGCGCAAAGCGCGCACAGGCGCGATGCCACTGCCCAAGCGGCAGTTGGAACAGGGACAATGCGCAATCCCGGTTTTGGTTTCTGCGAACATTGCGATTTCGGACGCATCCAGTTTAACGCAGTGGGCATGCCAGACATCGGGACCCGTCCAGCCCAAATCCTGAGCATATTGCCCGGGTCTTTTGCCAAATTTTTCAAGACTGTACGCGATGTCTTCGTCGTTTTCGGCGAGATGCGTGTGCATCATCACGCCTTTGTCCCGCGCCAAAATAGCCGCATCACGCATCAATTCCGTGCTGACCGAGAACGGCGAACACGGGGCCACACCGACACGGCACATCGAATTGGGAGAAGCGTCATGGAAGGCGTCGATAACACGAATACAATCGTTCAGAATATCCGCCTCACGTTCCACCAGGCTGTCTGGTGGCAAACCGCCATCGCTTTCGCCAATGCTCATGGCCCCGCGTGTCGGTTGAAAGCGCAATCCGACTTCGGACGCGGCATGAATGGTGTCCTCAAGCCGTGCGCCGTTGGGATAAAGATACAAGTGATCCGAGCTTAACGTGCATCCAGACAGCGCCAGCTCTGCCAGCCCGATCTGTGCGGATGTAAACATATGATCTGGCGTGAAGCGTGCCCAGATGGGGTATAGCGTTTGCAACCAGCCAAACAACAGCGCGTCTTGTCCACCGGGCACCGCACGTGTCAGCGTTTGATACAGATGGTGATGCGTGTTCACCAGCCCCGGCGTCACAACACAACCCGCCGCATTGATGACGTCGCCCAAAGGCGTTAGCCCGTGCCCGACTTCGGTAATTTGCCCGTTTTCAATTTGCACGTCCGCACCGTGCAACGCGCGACGCGTGTCATCCATGGTCAGGACAACGTCGGCATTTTGGATCAAAACCGTAGTCACAAGTGGTTCTCTAGAACAGCCAATGCTGCTTTATGAATGTCTGCGTTGGCTGCGGCGATCACACGTCCCCCATGATGCGCAGGTCCCCCCGCCCAGTCCGTTACAATGCCGCCTGCCCCGTGAATGACGCCAATGGGTCCTTGAATGTCATAGGCATTCAACTGCGCTTCAATCACCAGATCAATCTGCCCTGCAGCCAGTAAAGCGTAAGCATAGCAATCCATGCCGTATCTTGTCAGCCGCGTTTGGCCTGCGACCGCATGAAAGGCTTTTGCCTCTGCAGCGGTTCCCACTTCCGGAAAAGTTGTGAAAATTGTCGCGTCGCTTAACGGGCGGGGGCCGCGCGTTTTGAGAGTTGAGTTGCCATGCGGTCCTTGAAGGTTGGCGCCTGCAGGTGTGCCAGTGAAACGTTCACCGATGTAAGGCTGGTCAATGACACCGATCACCGGCCCTGCATCGTCACCGACAGCGATCAAGACACCCCACGTTGGTGTCCCCGAAATGAAAGCACGCGTGCCATCTATCGGGTCCAATACCCAAGTCAGCCCAGTGGTGCCCGATGTCGCCCCGAATTCTTCACCCAAGATTGCATCATCAGGACGCAAGGCCGCCAAAACAT
Organism: Ascidiaceihabitans sp.; assembly: GCF_039986515.1. Taxonomy (NCBI): domain Bacteria; kingdom Pseudomonadati; phylum Pseudomonadota; class Alphaproteobacteria; order Rhodobacterales; family Paracoccaceae; genus Ascidiaceihabitans; species Ascidiaceihabitans sp. The sequence continues at coordinate 170,244 of NZ_JBDWQO010000019.1, forward strand.
CACGCATCGCTTGTTCCGCCGCCCTGTCGGCGACAGTGACGGGATCAAACCCGTCATTTAGCTTGTTGTCGGACACAAGGTCCACACTGCGGAAATGCGGCAGAATGGCCTGACGTGCAGCGTCCGCAAGCGCATGTGCCACTTCGGTCAGAGCTGCGATTTGATCATGTGAAACTGTCATAAAAAAGGGGTGCCACGACGCACCCCGTTTTGCAACTTAGGTTTTTGAATGCAATCACATGCCCAAGGCGTGATCAGGCCACATCACTAAGGACACGCGCCAATTCGAACAAACGACGACGCTGGGCTTCGGGGATCGCATAGTATGACCGAACCAAATCCATCGCTTCTTTGTCAGCAAACAGATCAGATGGTACCATGTTGCCCGCTTCGGCTGCTTCGGATCCTGCAGGTTCCAGCCCTTCGAAGAAGAATCCCACAGGCACGCCAAGCGATTCCGCGATGTCCCAAAGGCGTGATGCACTGACGCGATTTGCGCCCGTTTCATACTTTTGGATTTGTTGGAATTTGATCCCGACAAGCTCTGCAAGTTTTTGTTGGGTCATCCCGATAAGCCAGCGACGCTGCCTAATCCGTTTTCCGACGTGAGTGTCGACGATGTGAGCCATGAGTTTTTACCTGCGATGCGCAATGCCTGAAACCCGAGCCATACGACGCGCAATGCGCACAGTCCGAACGATCCCAAAGCAATACTAGCCTGTCGGGATTGGCCGTAAGGTACGCGACAACGCGCCTCATAAGCAACAAGTTCTGCACGTATGAGCTGATTTGCAGCACCTTTATGCTCGCTAGACGCTATAGCTTTGTTAACGTTTTTCGTCAGTTCGGAGTCCCCTCCTGATGCCTAAGCAGGGCCAGAATGGACCCTTTTTAAAAATAATCTGGCGATAACAACGCGCTAGCAGAGATGCGAACAAATGTAGAAAATTGACGCCAATTGACGTCAATTTTCACTAAATTCGATCCGAAGTAGCAGCAAACTTATACAAAATTTTTCAGATTATGCTGTGCATTTTGATGGTTTCAACCTGAAACTGCACGCAGCTTGACCGAATCACTGCCCGCAAAGGCACGCCTTAGAAGGTCAGCCAAAGTGTCATGCACGACCCCTTTGGTGCTTTGTGCCCCGTATAAGTTGATGTGTTGCGCAGGCAATTCAGGCAGGCTTTCGTTATGATCTATCTTCTCCAGATGCGGCGGCTCTGTGCCTTCGATCATTGCATGCACAGCAAGGTCAGCTGCAACAGTTGCTTCAATCGTCCTGTCACTTTCGGTTTCGACCATTAGTTCCCACTCCAAACCGGCGGTGTCCAACCGTTCCACCACTTTCGGACGGAATGTACATTGCCGCCCGAACGCAAGCCGTAATGGTCTTTGCCGCCACGCGGACCCATCGGGCGCCCCGATCCAACACAACGGCTTTGTACAAAGCAACTCACCGCCCGCATCAATCGTTGTCTCTGTTGTTAGGATCAAATCACAAGTGCCCTGCCCAAAATCCCGTTTCAAAGCGCGTGTATAGGATGAAATCAGCTGCACTTTCACACGCGGAAAGGCGGCATGAAATTGCTTCAGGACGCGCGGGATCGCTGGATAAACGATATCATGTGGTACCCCAAGCGTGATCTCACCTTCAAATGCCTGATCCGTCAGCCGGGTTATGACTTCATCGTTCAATGCAATCATGCGGCGCGCATAGACCAGCAACTGCTCTCCGGACGCTGTTAATGCAATCGTACGCCCTGAACGGTCAAGCAATTCAAGCCCCAGCATCTCTTCCAACCGCTTCAACTGCATGGACACCGCAGATTGCGTCAAATGCAAAAACCCTGCAGCCCGTGTCACCCCGCCGCTGTCAGCGACAGCAACAAAAGACCGTAGCGTCGTTATATCCAAATTTCTCATATATCACGATCCTTGATGATAACCTTAACAAACATTCGTTTTTAAAATGTACATAGCTTTGCCATATACATCAACATACCTGATGCAAAATATGAAACGCATCGTTTTTTGTTAAATTGGAGAGACCCGATGGCTGTTACTGATCAAACCGGCATGATGTGCCAATCATCCTTGCACACATCCCCCGCCACCCCGTCTGTTTGGCAAATGCTGAGTGTCTGGCGCACGCGCCGCCAATTGCGGTCGCTTGATGCAAAACAGCTTGCAGATATTGGCGTGACCGCGCAAGACGCCCAGAAAGAAGCCAACCGCCCGGTCTGGGATGTGCCTGCCACGTGGCGCCAATGATCCCATCCGCCATAACAATATAGGCAAAACGTCCATTCCTGACGTTTTTTGTTAACTTGTGACGTTTTGCCTGTCGAAAACACTTGAAACGCCCCCCTCAGAGCCCGATATTCAAATACAGATATGCGTGGGAAGGTCCCGCGCCTACAGTGTTTAACTTGGAGGTCTGAAATGGCTGACGTGAATACAATCCGGAGCGCGGCCGGTTCCCGCGCCGCCCAGATTGACGTAGGGCTTCGCGCCCACATGAACAAAGTGTACGGACAAATGTCCATCGGCATGCTGATCACGGCATTGGCGGCTTGGGCGATTGCAGGTCTGGCAGTCACAGCTGACCCTTCCGCAGCAGCAAGCACATCCGAAGGTGTCTACGCTTTGCGTGAAGGCCAATACCTGACAGGTCTAGGCGTGGCGTTGTTCGCTTCCCCCTTGAAATGGGTTGTGATGTTCGCCCCCTTGGCATTCTTGTTCTTTGGCTGGGGCGCTTTGATGAGCCGTGGTTCTGCCGCAGCTGTGCAAGTTGGCTTTTTCATCTTTGCCGCCGTAATGGGCATTTCCATGAGCTCCATTTTCCTGGTGTTCACATCGTTTTCCATCGTGCAGACGTTTTTGGTTACTGCGATCGCCTTCGCATCGCTAAGCCTTTACGGGTACACGACAAAACGTGACCTGAGCGGCATGGGCACATTCCTGATGATGGGTGTTATCGGCTTGGTCGTTGCGATGTTGCTGAACATGTTCATCTTCCAGTCTGGTCCGATGATGATGGCAATCTCTGCGATTGGCGTTCTGATCTTCGCCGGTCTGACGGCCTACTACACGCAGGACATCAAGGCGACTTATGTGGCGCATGCTGCACACGGCGATCAAGAATGGTTGGACAAGGCGGCATCTGATGGCGCGTTAAGCCTCTACATCTCTTTCTTGAACATGTTCCAGTTCCTGCTGATGTTCATGGGCCAACAAGAGTAAATTCTGTTTCACAGAAACTGCTGGGGCCATCCGGAAACGGGTGGCCCTTTTTCTTTGTACCGGTGATATTTTTACAAGAACATAGTCATACGGATTGAAGGGAAGGCCACGGTGCCTCCCGCCATCGCGTCGATAGGGCCAATCGTGCTAAACCCTAAGGTGGCATAAAACCCTTCAGCATAGCGTGTTGACCAGCATTCCATTTCCGTGATCCCAGCCGCTTTGGCTGTTGTAAGACAATGCATAATCAGCGCTTGTGCGATGCCTTTGCGCAGGTGCGCCGGGTCTGTTGCCACGTGCCGGATATGCCCCTTGTCAGCGCGTGTTTTGTCTACGCTCCAGCCCCCTGCCCCTGCAAGGGTACCAGCACAGTCCCAGACAAAGAAGGTACCCGATGACAGCAACGCAGGTTGCGCCCTGATCATCTGGGGCAAAGCCATCTTCAGTGTTTCTGCATCATAGACGTCTTTCAACAAAGTTGGGTAGCTTCGCTCAAAAAGCCCATCCAAAGCCGATTGATCGTCAAGATTTGCAACACGCAGTGTCATTTCCATTTCCCTTCTTTGAACCCCAATACCGCGCCGCTTGGGTCCGAAAGCTGAAAACGCAAAAAGCCGCGCTTTTCAGCGCGGCCTTTGCGGTTCAAATCAGGGTATGATCTTACTTGATCTTGCCTTCTTTGTATTCCACGTGCTTGCGCGCAACGGGGTCGTATTTACGGACGACCATCTTTTCGGTCATCGTACGCGCGTTCTTCTTCGTGACATAGAAATGGCCTGTGCCCGCGGACGAGTTCAGACGGATCTTGATCGTGGTTGGCTTCGCCATTTTGTATCTCCTGCTGCATCATCCCCCGGTAGGGATATGCGTGAATTCTGAGATTTGCGTTCTAACTGTCTTGGCCCCCGAGTCAACACCAAACGGCAATATTATCGCAACTCTGTCCTTATATCTTAAATACTCCGTTCTATGTGCGCTTTGAAGGCGCAAAAGGCGCTGAGTCAGGGTCTCGTGATCGTCTCTTACGGGCATTGGTTGCCTTGCACGCCCTTGCTGCGCGGTACGCAAACCCCTTCATCACTTCAACAACAGTTCACCAAGCGAAAGCGAATTTGTGAAAACCCAATGTGGCATCACGATTGTTTAAGGGTTTGATCATAGCGTGCGGGCATGAAGATACCCAACATCATACGATTTTTTCAAAATCTATGGATGCATCCGCGCAGAATTGGGCGGATTTCAGCGCCACACATCGCTTTGGTTGTGATGTCATTGACGCTTACGCTATCGGTTTGGCAGTTCTCGAAGGCCCAAATCGCGTCGCGGACACATGCACGTTTTGACACATCTGTCAGTCGTCTTGTCGATCTGATTGAAGACAGGATGAGCCTGCACGAAGATGCGCTTTGGGCTGGCGTTTCCACAATCGAATCACATGGCGGCGACATCTCGCGGGATCGTTGGCAAGCCTTTACAAAAACACTGCGGCTTGAAGAAAAATACCCCGGCATCACGGGTATCGGGGTAATCCATTTCCTCAATGCAAATTCAGTAGGCGATTATTTGAAGACCCGGCGGTTGGAACGCGCTGCGTTTGACATTTTTCCGCATCACGATCACCGCGACATCATGCCGATTTCCTTCATCGAACTGGAAGCAGAAAACACTGCTGCCCTTGGTTTGGATCTCGCCCATGAAACCAATCGCCGGACTGCAGCAATCGCCAGCCGCGACACCGGAACCGCCCAAATTTCAGGGCCAATTGTGTTGGTGCAAGACAAAGCCCAAACGCCCGGATTCTTATTCTACGCGCCAGTATATCACGCCACAGAAGCAAATGACGGTGACGCCCGGCCCCTGGACGCGGTGGGGGCTGTCTACGCGCCCTTTGTCGTTCACAAATTGATTGAAGGATTGCTCGCCAAGGAACGGCGTCATGTCCATTTTAGTATCTCTGATAAAGACGTCACACTTTACGACGAACACTTAAACACCGATGCCGCAAATGATCCCGACCCGATGTTCGCCACTCAGGTCGCACTTCATATGTACGGGCGCGAATGGCTTTTGGACATGCGCAGCAATGCAGCATTTCGTCTCCAGAATTCTTACGCGCAGCCCAGGATCATTCTGTTGGCTGGATTGACCATTGAAGGTCTCATCATTGTACTATTGATAATGATGTCGCGGGCCAATGCCTATTCGGAGCGCTACGCAGACAAGGTCACCGCGCAACTGAAGCTGCAAACCCAAGACCTCAAAAACACAAATCAAGAGTTAGAGCAGTTCGCGTATGTGGCATCGCACGATCTAAAAACACCTATTCGCGGCATTGCTGGCCTGACTGAAATGATACGGGAGGACCTTGAAGGATATTTTGCATCGCCTTCGAACAACCCCGAAGTGGGACACAATCTGGATCGCATCATGGACCGCGTCGCACGAATGAATGCGCTGACACAGGGCATAATGGAGCTGTCGAAAACTGGGACCAATGCAGCCGATCAACCGAAGCTAGAGTTCCAAGAAGCTGTCGATGCTTTGGTGCTTGATTTCGAACTGGATCAAACCGCCATAAAGCTCAACACCCGTGTTTCCTCCATTGCGTTTGATCCTTTCAATCTACGCCGCATTTTGGAAAACCTTATTGGAAATGCGATTAAATACCACGATGGGAAAAGACCGCTTTTGATCACATTAGAAGCTGTCCAAGCCGGCGATCGTTGTCGCATTTCGATACACGACAACGGCCCTGGAATCGATCCACGCTATCACACTCGTATTTTCAACATGTTTCAAACCCTGCGCCTGAATGGTGCGGCAGAAAGCACCGGCATCGGGCTGGCCATTGTGAAAAAGGCTGTAGAGCGACACGGGGGACGTATCACTGTGATATCTCCCCCCGAAGGCGGTGTTTTGTTTGCCTTTGATTGGCCCCTTTTCGGGTCCCCATCACCCACTCACCTCCAGAAAAAAGCGGCGTAAATGCAGAATAAAATGAATATCTCGCTGGTGGATGATGACGACTTTGACGCTGAATTCCTACAACGCAGCCTTAAAAAGTCGGATTTTTTGGGTACTCTTACGCGCACCTGTAACGGGTTGGATGCTCTTGAGATTTTGAACAATCACTGCGCCCACGGCGAAACGGATCACCCATTTACTATCCTGTTGGACATCAACATGCCGCGTATGGACGGGCATGAATTTTTGACCGAGCTACGTCAAAATCAGGCAGTGGCAAATTCCCGTGTGATCGTTTTGACAACATCCGGCAGCGAAGCGGACATAGGCCGCGCATATGAAAAACACGTTTTTGGATACATCGTCAAACCACACGGCATCAAGGAAATGGATAATGTAGTACAGGCCTTAACGGCCTTTTGGGATACCTGTAAACATCCCAAACATCCGGTTTTGAACATACCGCACGTCCAAATTCACCCACTCCATTAAAGTAACCCACTTCATTAAAATGACCCAAAGAGGTCATCCTTTGAAATCGCAAGGAATGCCCGCCTTTCAGATAAATCTGCAAAAAGAGCATACTTAAATATTGAACAAACAAATTGCGCGGAAGGCCTATAAGCCGGATTCTGTCATAAGCAGTTGCCTGCCCGAGACGACCATTCATCTTGAAACAGAGTTGCCCCTGCTTCTCTAGCTGCCAACCCGGACCTGCTGGGGCTAAAGCGGCCCCGAGGGCATGCCCTCGCGCGGTCCCTATTTGGCATTGCTCCCGGTGGGGCTTGCCGTGCCGGTCCGGTTGCCCGTCCCGCGGTGGGCTCTTACCCCACCGTTTCACCCTGACCCTGCGTGTGATATCGGTTGCCCGATCCGCGCACAGGGCGGTTTGTTTTCTGTGGCGCTGTCCCTAGGGTTACCCCCGCCGGGCGTTACCCGGCACCGTTGCTTTGTGGAGTCCGGACTTTCCTCTTACCCCTGTGTTCGCAAGAACCAAGTCTAAGCGGCCGTCCAGCCTTCCGCGCAGGGTTGCTTGTGGCGGGTGACGTCCAACGCGTCAATGGGCTTTTGTTGGGGGTTAAGTACGACGGCGACAACAGACGATGGCAGGACCTTAAAGAAAACCCTTTGTCCTTGGATCCGTACCCCATCGTAGCTGAACAGCAACGGCCCTATCGGCGTCAGACGCCGGTGCGGTATAGCCTGCGTCGGCTGCCGTTTTTCCAGCAGGTAGTGTTGCCGCAAGACCCTGTCGTGCCAAACGTGCCCAATCAAAATGAGCCCCGGGGTCAAACTTGCGGCCCGGCGCCATATCGGAATGTCCAATAACCCCTTCCGGCCCGATCCCCCATCGATCAAGAATGCGCGGCAACAGCCATTCCAGGCTGGCCATTTGCGGCTCTGCAAACGGGTATGTGCCACCATTGTCCAACTCAATTCCGATGGAACGTGAATTGACATCGTCTTGCCCGTGCCATTCGCCCGCACCAGCATGCCAGGCGCGCATTTCTTCGTCCACAAGCTGCGTAATCTCACCTCTGCGCCCAATCACATAGTGGGCAGAGACTTCGGCCGCCGGATCACACAGCCGCTCAATTGCCGCCTCGGCCGAGGCCATCGCAGTGTAATGCACAACCACAAGCGAGGGCCGCAACCCATTCCGGCGCGGTCCACAATTCGGTGAAGGGTGTTGATGAATATACAGGCTTAACCGCCTGATGCCGCACGGTATGGCGTCGGATCCCAACGGCACGCGTAGCCATCCCCGTCCGGATCAAGACCTTTACGATCTTTTTCGGGGCCTCCTCGGGCCAGAAAATCAATCTGCGCCTCATCCGCGGAACGGTAAACCGCACAGTTCTTTTCGAACTTGTTGGCTGCGTTGAACCCCAGGCGTCGGTACAATTGCGTGCCTTTGGGGTGCTTGTTTTGCAACGCATAGGCCACGACATTTGGCTGATTGCCACCTTCACGGCTGGGCAAAGCGGTGGGCTGCACCACGGTATATTGCGCACGATTGGCTGCAATTCTTGCCTTGTCGCTTTCGATGGACTGTCGGGACGATACGGCCCCAAAATCGTTTTCGTCTGAAATTCCCGGGTTGTTCACCAAGGTTGGTGCAGCATTGGCCGGGCTGGCATTCACCACCCCTGCGCCGGAATTCAGTGATGCAGCCCTTGCGTTTTCAACATCATTCGCGTTGGCCGCAGCCGTCGCAGGAGAGCTATTGTTCAATGCGCTTTCGGCTGTCGCAATCACCGGATCGGCTGCCGGTCGCGGAGCAGGCGCTGGCGCGGCACCGGCTGTAGGCAAAGCGGATGATTGCACGGGGGCGGCAGCAGGCACCTGCTGTTGTGTCACTTGCTGTTTGGCCTGTGTCGACGTGTCAAAACCCACACCGCGACCAGGAACACCAGGTTGCGCCCCGCTGTCGGGAACAGCAGGTTGGCACGCCGCCAAAGCGCCCAGCGCTCCTGCGATCAGGATCAGTTTTGGTATCATATTTGCCTCCGCCCGCCTTTGGACGGTGCGCTTATTTACGATGCTCTTTTGCGTCGTTTACCACCATTTAGACGGTTTGGCTACAAAACCAGCCGCTTTCTCCAACGCATAGGCGGAAGACAGCAAATCGCCCTCTTCCCATGGGCGTCCGATCAATTGCAGGCCCAACGGCAAACCCTGGGCATCCAAACCCGCAGGCACAGCCACACCGGGCAATCCGGCCATGTTCACTGTCACTGTAAAGACATCGTTGAGGTACATTTGCACAGGATCAACATCCGTCATTTCACCCAATCCAAACGCTGCAGAGGGCGTGGCCGGTGTCAAAATGGCGTCCACACCGGCGGCGAACACGTCTTCAAAGTCTTTCTTGATCAGCGTGCGCACACGCCGCGCCCGGTTGTAGTAAGCGTCATAAAACCCGGCCGACAACACGTAAGTCCCGATCATGACCCGGCGCTGCACTTCGGATCCGAAGCCTTCCGCGCGGGTTTTTTCGTACATTTCGGTGATCCCGTCGCCCGCATCCAAAGTCGCACGGTGCCCGTAGCGCACCCCGTCGTAGCGCGCCAAATTGGACGATGCCTCGGCCGGGGCGATCACGTAATAGGCAGGCAAAGCATATTTGGTGTGCGGCAAAGAAATGTCCACGATCTCTGCGCCCGCATCTTTCAACATGGCCGCGCCATTTTCCCAAAGTTTCTCGATTTCGGCGGGCATGCCTTCCATCCGGTATTCTTTAGGGATGCCGATTTTCTTGCCGCGAATATCGCCTGTCATCAGCGCCTCAAAGTTGGGCACTGGCAAATCCATACTGGTGCTGTCTTTGGCATCGTGGCCGCACATGGTTTCCAGCATTATTGCCGCATCACGGACAGATTTTGTCATGGGGCCTGCCTGATCCAAAGACGACGCAAACGCCACAACACCCCAACGCGAACACCGGCCATATGTGGGCTTGATGCCGACGGTGCCTGTAAATGCAGCAGGCTGGCGAATAGAACCACCCGTGTCGGTGCCGGTTGCTGCCAAACATAGATCCGCCGCAACAGCAGAGGCCGATCCACCCGAAGACCCACCGGGCGTCAGCTGGCGATCATCGACTTTCCACGGGTTGACCGCGTTGCCGTACACAGATGTTTCATTGGAGGACCCCATTGCGAATTCATCCATGTTGAGCTTGCCCAACATAACAGCGCCTGCATTGAACAAGTTCGATGTGATGGTGGATTCGTATTGCGGCAAGAAGCCTTCCAAGATGCGTGACCCCGCCTGGGACGGCACGTCTTTGGTGCAAAACAAATCCTTGATGCCCAAAGGCAGGCCACACATGTCTGGCGCGTCACCGGCTTTGATGCGGGCGTCTGCAGCTGTGGCCTGATCCATGGCCAGCTCTGGCGTGTGGTGGACAAAGGCGTTCAAGGCCCCTGCCCCTTCGATTGCTTTCAGACAGCTTTCGGTCAATTCGCGCGACGTGGTTTCGCCTTTGCGCAAAGCGTCACGGGCTTGCGCCAAACCCAATGTGTTCAGTTCAGTCATTATTCCACCACCTTGGGCACAGCAAAGAATCCCTCACGCGCGTCGGGCGCGTTTTTCAAAACAGCTTCCGGCTGGTTGCCGTCTGTCACCACGTCTTCGCGGCGTTTCAAACGCTGGGGCGTCACAGAGGTCATAGGTTCGACCCCTTCCACATCCACTTCATTGAGCTGTTCGATAAAGCCCAAAATTGTGTTAAATTCTTCGGCCAAGGCAGGAAGAGCATCTTCTTCTACCTTGATGCGTGCAAGCTTGGCGACACGCGCGGCTGTGCTTTGGTCAATCGACATGGGAACCTCATTTGTTGGTTTCCGTTTACCGCTCTGATCGCCCACTCGCAAGGTCTTGTGGGCGGGTTTGATTGCAGGCAGAGTTTGCCACAGACACAAAGAAAGGCCGGTCCATGAAACTTACCCTGCATCACGTCAGCTTCAGTTCTGAAAACGTCAGCCGTCTGGACACTTTTTACCGTGATGTTTTGCAATTGGACGCGGTCACCCAAGACATTCCGAAACAAGAAAAAAACAAAGGCTATGCAGGGCAATTGGCGTTTCGCACCGATGGCGCCGTGCAAACCCACATCGCGCAAAAGGATTTGACCGTCGGCTTTAAAACAGGTCATGCCGTCAATCCGGTCGAACGCGGTCACATTGCCTACCGCACCGACGACATTGAAGCCTTCAAGGCGCATCTGGATGCACAAGATATACCCTATTCAGATTGGGGGCACACCGCCGCTGCGGAATGGCATCAGGTTTTTTTCTACGACCCTGACGGCAACGTCATTGAAGTGCATCAAGCCAAAGACAGCTGACAAAACATTGGCTTAGCGACCTTCGCGCTTGGCTTGGAAAAACGCCCTAAGCAAAGTGGCAGATGCCTGCGCCCCGATTCCGTCGTAAATCTCAGGCGCGTGGTGGCATTGCGCGTGGGAAAACACCTTTGCGCCCACACCCACGCCCCCGGATTTAGGATCATCCGCCCCGAAGTACAGCCGCGCAATGCGGGCGTTGGAAATAGCCGCCGCACACATCGGGCAAGGTTCCAACGTGACGTATAGGTCGTGTCCCGCCAATCTGTCTGTGCCTGCCGCAACGCATGCGGACCGGATCGCCAAAATCTCAGCATGCGCCGTTGGGTCGTGCAATTCGCGTGTCCGGTTGCCCGCCTGCGCCACCACCTGCCCTGATGTGTCCACGACAACAGCGCCCACAGGCACTTCACCGCGCGCAGCGGCCGCTTTGGCTTCTTCCAAAGCAATATCCATGAACGATGTGAATGTCATTGTGTTACCCTTCCTCCAAACAGTGCGCTTTCGCAAGGTGCGCGGATAGGATAGAGGCGGCGTCATGACACAAGATACCCCATCCCAGCCGCCCAAAGGCGACCGCATCGCAAAAGTTCTGGCCCGCGCAGGTGTGGCCAGCCGCCGCGACGCCGAAAAGATCATTGAAGCAGGCCGCGTCGCCGTCAATGGCACCGTGCTGGACCGCGCCGCCTACAATGTACGCCCCGACGACACGATCACCGTCGACGGCAAACCCATAGCGGACGCCGAACCTGCCCGGATGTGGCTGTATCACAAGCCCGCCGGTTTGGTGACAACCAACCGCGACGAAAAAGACCGCGAGACAATCTTTGATCACATGCCCGAGGATCTGCCCCGCGTGATGTCCGTGGGCCGGCTGGACATCAATTCCGAAGGGCTTTTGTTGCTGACCAACGATGGCGGCATCAAACGCAAGCTTGAATTGCCTTCTACAGGCTGGCTGCGGCGCTACCGCGTGCGCGTCAACGGCCGCCCCACCGAAGATACCTTTACCCCATTGCGCAAAGGTATCGTCGTTGAAGGCGAAAAGTTCCAACCCATGCAAGTGTCGCTGGATCGCCAGCAAGGCGCAAATGCGTGGCTGACCGTGGGACTGCGCGAAGGCAAAAACCGCGAAATCCGCCGTGCTATGCAAGACATTGGCCTGACCGTAAACCGTTTGATCCGCATCAGCTATGGCCCTTTCCAGCTGGGTGACCTGAAACAAGGCGAAGTCGAAGAACTGCGCCGAAAAGTCATGCGTGATCAATTGGGCATGGAAGCCGAAGACCCCGTGGGCACAGCCAAGAAAAAAGAGGTTAAGCGCCCCGATCGCAAATACGCTGCCTCACGCAAGCCCTCCGAACAGGGCCGCACCCGCGACCGTGCGCGTGCCGAATACGCCCGTGAAAAAGCCGAAGGGTCAGGGGGGCGCCCAACTGCAACGGGGCCGAAATCAGGTGCCAAATCAGGCGCGAAGTTCGGGGCAAAGCCGTCAGGCAAACCTGCGCCCAAGTCGCGACAACGTCCGCAGGGCAAGCCAGGTGCCAAGCCGCAGGGCAAACCAAAAAGATAAACGCCATCCACAGGGGCGCCCCCGAAACACAGCGTGTTTTCCGCAAAAAGAGTGCAACCTTGCAGCACCTTGCGCAGTTTTCCCCCTTGCATGGGCTGTTGATTGTTACAAAGCTGCGCTACATGCGTGGAAATTCTGTTTTGGGGGACGGCTATGCTTGACTATGTGGCGCAACTGGCGACGTTAGAAAATCTTGGAAATCTGTTGATGCTTTGCTTTTTGCAAGCGGTTCTGGGTTTCGACAATCTGTTATACATTTCAATCGAAAGCCAGCGCGCCCCTGTGGCCCAACAAGCCGCCGTGCGCAGATGGGGTATTTTGATTGCTGTCGCTCTGCGTGTGATCTTGTTGTTTGTCATGATCCGCTTGATCGACGCAATGGCAGAACCCTTTTACATTTTCGATTGGACCGGCGTTCTTGAAGGTGGCGTGAACTTTGCGACTTTGGTCTTCGTCATCGGCGGCATTTTCATCATGTACACGGCCGTGAAAGAAATCGGACATATGCTGACCATTCACCAGCTCGACACAGATGTCGAACAAAAATCGGGCAAATCAGCGACACAGGTTGTGATGCTTATCGTGTTGATGAACCTGATCTTCTCTTTTGATTCTGTTTTGTCTGCCATCGCCATCACAGATGTGTTCCCAATTCTGGCGACTGCAATTTTGTTGTCCGGCCTTGCCATGTTGCTGTTGGCAGACGGGGTGACACGCTTTTTGGAAAAGAACCGCATGTATGAGGTGTTAGGCCTGTTCATCTTGCTGATCGTCGGTGTTGTTCTTTTGGGTGAAGCGGGTCAAGCCGCAGCGCATGCGATGCATGATGACAGTCTGGCTCTGAAAGTCGGCGGCTACGAAGTTATTCCGATGTCCAAGACCACCTTCTACTTTTCCGTTTTGGTTCTTGTTGCGGTCGAAGTCATTCAATCGGGCTACACCCGCAAGCTGAATGCGGAACGCCGCACAGGTGCCAAACACTGAACCGCAGCAGTTATCTGGCAAAAATGGTTAAGACGCCCTAAGCTGTGCATAAAGGGAAGCAAATGACACCAAATACCTTTCAAAAGATCGCATATGCCGCGTTGATCGTCCTGATGTTTGGGGTGACAACGGGCTGGCTTGGAGGACTTTGACACATGGCAAAGCGATTTGGTGGTCAATACAGCCCCGACGGCGAAACGTCTGATCTGGATGCGGTCACACCCGGGGCCTATGACAGTGCGGATGTGTCCCCTGTGGGGGCACGCGCCAATGTGCTGTTTATGCCTGCAATTCCAATGGTGTTTTTGTCGCTAAACGACGGAGCAATTGGCCTGGTCGCAGGACTGGGCGCCGCTGCCGTTCTGACGCTTGCGGCCTGGCTGTTGCGTGGCGGTCTGCAAGCAGAAGCTGCGTTCAATGCCCGCAAGGTCGCGCGTAAACCCGGCATCCCACGCAAGATGTTTGCCAGCGTGCTGACAGGCATCGGTATTGCGATGGCCGCCTTTCGGGTAGAGCCGGGCGTGATTGCGCCGGTGTTGTATGGATTGGCGGCAATGGGTCTGCATGTGGCCGCCTTCGGCATTGATCCGCTGCGATCAAAAGGGATGGCGGGCATTGATACGCACCAACAAGACCGTGTGGCCAAGGTGGTCGATAAGGCCGAAGCCTATCTTGACGAAATGACCGACGCGATGCGCCGCGCCAATGACCGGCGCATGGAACAAAAGCTGCAAGGGTTTCAAAACAAGGCCCGCGATCTTATCCGCACGGTCGAAGAAGACCCGCGCGATTTGACCGCCGCCCGCAAGTATTTGGGCGTCTACTTAAAGGCCTCGCGCGATGCCACGATCAAATTCGCAGACATCTACAGCCGCACACAAGATGCCCGTGCACGCGAAGACTATGCCACACTTTTGGACGATCTAAGCGCGGGCTTTGATGCCCGCACAAAGAAATTGCTGCTGGAGGACCGCGGCGATCTAAATGTTGAAATTGATGTGCTGCGTGAACGCTTGCAGCGCGAGGGCGTCCCCGTACGCCCGTCTGACGAGATATAAAAAAAGGAGGACCATGAATGTCCGAAACTGTACGCCAAAAAGCCGAAGCCACTTTAGCAGAAGTCGAAGCTGTCACAGCCGTGGCTTTGCGCGAGCCTGAGGATGCCGGGGCCGTCGTACCGCTTGCCCAAGCCGACGCCCCTGTCAGCGCCGAAATCACCAAGCGCATGGCTGAAATTGACATGGAAAGCACCAATTCCATCGTCTCGTTCGGGTCAAATGCACAAGCCGAATTGCAGGTTATCTCGCAATCTATGCTCGCCGATGTGCGCAACAAAGATTTGGGACCAGCTGGCGATTCACTGGCCAATATGGTCACGGCCATTCGTGGTTTTTCCATCTCCGAACTCGATGTGCGCCGCGAACGCACGTTTTGGGAAAAGCTTTTGGGCCGCGCAGCCCCATTCATGAAGTTCAAAGCGAAATTCGAAGATGTCCAAGGCCAGATTGACGAAATCACTGATGATCTGGAGGGTCACAAGCACACGCTGATGAAAGACATCAAATCGCTTGATCTGCTCTATGACAAAACGCTCGATTTCTACGACGAACTGGCGCTGTACATTGCAGCCGGTGAGGAAAAGCTGAAAGAGCTGGACGAGGTCACAATCCCTGCCAAGGCCGCTTCTGTTGAAGCCGCCGCCGAAAACGATCAAGTCATGGTGGCCCAAGAACTGCGTGACCTGCGTGCCGCGCGTGACGATCTGGAACGCCGTGTCCATGATCTGAAACTGACGCGTCAGGTGACGATGCAATCGTTGCCTTCGATCCGTTTGGTTCAGGAAAACGACAAAAGCCTTGTGACCAAGATCAGCTCGACTTTGATCAACACAGTGCCTTTGTGGGAAACGCAATTGGCCCAAGCTGTCACCATGCAACGCAGCGCTGAAGCGGCCAAAGCGGTGCGCAGCGCCAATGATCTGACCAACGAATTGTTGACGTCAAACGCCGAGAACCTGCGCACCAGCAACAAAATGGTCCGCGAAGAAATGGAACGCGGTGTGTTCGACATCGAAGCTGTCAAAAAGGCAAACGCCGATCTTATTGGCACCATCGAAGACAGCTTGAAAATCGCGGACGAAGGCAAAGCCAAACGCGCCGAAGCCGAGATTGAATTGCAGAAGATGGAAACAGATTTGCGCGACACTTTGGCGGCTGCCAAGTCACGCGAAGACGGTGTGGGCGACAACGCATCCACGTCTGTTCCAGCCTGATCTGAAGGGTGCGGTGGCGCGGTTATAAGGGCCGAAGAATGGCGGCGAAGCTCGGGGCATGTTTTGCATGTCTTGCGACACTCGGGGCGTGTTTGACCCCGGTGGAGCCTGTGCTGACCCCCAAAGCCCGCCCAGCCGCGCTGCGCCCCGCCCCCATTCAGGTGGCCCAAGCCACATCCGAAAAAAGTGCCGCTTTGCGCAGCTATTTGACCTCGGTGCAATCGTCGCAACTGACCCAAGGGTTGCTGCGGCAAGACGGCGGTGGACCAGACACCCCCTACAGCGCCGAAATGCTGGCCCGCAACTTCAAGCAAATCGTGTTTTACAACGAATACGGCGGTGCAGCCCAAGGTGTATCCGGCAAACTGCGCCGCTGGGACGCGCCTGTGCAGTTTGAGGTCTTTTTTGGCCCCTCTGTGCCCCCGTCACAACGTGCGCGCGACATGCAAGACGTCAAGGAATACGCAAAACGTCTGGCCCGCGCGACAGGGCATCCGATCAGTGCGAAATCCGGCGGTGCATCGCGTGGGAATTTCCTTGTGTTTTTCGTGTCCGAAGACGACCGCGCCGCAACCATAAACCAGATTGCCACCCGCCTGCCGGGTATCACACAGGCCAATCTAACGGCTGTGCGCGATCTAAGCCGCGACATTTACTGTGCAGTTGCTGCCTACGCCACAGGCCCTGATCGCAGCACTTATACTGCCGCTGTGGCTGTGATCCGTTCAGAAAATCCAGATTTGCTGCGTCTATCTTGTATCCACGAGGAACTGGCCCAAGGCCTTGGCCTGGCCAACGACAGCCCTGCGGCGCGGCCTTCCATTTTCAACGATGACGATGAGTTTGCGTTGTTGACCGACCACGACGAAGTGTTGCTGAAAATGTTGTATGACGACCGCCTCAGGGCCGGAATGACCCAGCCTGACGCCGATCCCATTGTGCGCATGCTGGCGCGAGAACAGACAAAAGGGCCGCTGTAACGGCCCCAAAAGAAGGAGACCCCTCATGGGTATTTTTGATTTTCTGACAGGCGAGTTTATCGACGTCATCCATTGGGTCGACGACACCCGTGACACGATGGTGTCGCGTTTTGAACGCGAGGGCCACGAGATCAAATACGGTGCCAAGCTGACAGTGCGCGAAGGCCAAGCCGCCGTTTTCGTACACGAAGGGCAGTTGGCGGATGTGTTTACGCCGGGACTGTACATGTTGGAAACCAACAACATGCCTATCATGACCACGCTGCAACACTGGGATCATGGCTTTCAAAGCCCGTTCAAGTCCGAAATCTACTTCGTCAACACCACCCGTTTCAACGACCTGAAATGGGGCACCAAGAACCCGATCATCGCCCGTGACCCCGAATTTGGGCCTGTGCGTTTGCGCGCCTTTGGCACCTATTCCGTTAAGGTGTCTGATCCGGCGCGTTTCTTGGTGGAAATCGTCGGCACCGATGGCGAATTCACTATGGACGAAATCAGCTACCAGATCCGCAACATCATCGTGCAGGAGTTTTCGCGCACTTTGGCCAAATCCGGCATCCCTGTGCTGGACATGGCCGCCAACACCCGCGAACTTAGCCAGCTGGTCGCCAAAGACATCAGCGCACAACTGGCGGAATATGGCCTGATGCTGCCCGAGCTTTACATCGAGAACATCTCGCTGCCTCCGGCCGTCGAAGAGGTCATGGACAAGCGGTCATCCATGGGTGTGATCGGAAATCTCAACGAATACATGCAATTCCAAGCCGCCGAAGCTTTGGGACGCGATGGTGGTGCCGCGGCTGCCATGCAAGCCGGCATGGGGGCTGGTTTGGGCATGCAGATGGGACAAGCAATGAGTGCCGGACCATGGGGCGCAAAACCCGCCGCAACCGCCCCCGCACCTGCGGCCATGGCCCCACCTCCACCGCCTGTAGAACATGTTTGGCACGTTGCGGAAAACGGGGCGACGTCTGGTCCATTTTCCAAAGCCAAAATGGGCCGCATGGTGTCCGAGGGCACACTGACCCGCGATACATTCGTGTGGACCGCAGGACAGGATGGCTGGATGAAAGCCGAAGATGTGCGTGAACTGGCGCAGCTTTTCACCATTTTGCCCCCACCTCCCCCCGGCGCATAAGCCTTTGCGCCGCCGGTTCACGATTGGGTTACATTGGACCGTTTTGGGTCTGCTTGTCCTGCTTTTGGCTGGCGGCGTTATCGCAGAAATCGCCTTGCTTTACGCGATATGCGGCTTCGCCATGGGCGCTATCGCCCTGTTCAAAGGACTGATGAATGGTCCGGGCCCGAAATTGACAGGCACGCTTCGCAGTGCACATCCCTGGTTAAGCTGGGGCATGTATGCCGTGTTGGTCCTATCCAGTGGCATCACGTTACGTGCGCTGATGGGAAACGGCAGTTTTGGCATTCCCTTGCCCCGCCTCTATTTCGTGACGCTTTCCATTGTCGCATTGCATGCGATCTTTCACTTGTGGCGGCACACAGCGCTTGGGGATGGCGCTTTGCAACGCATAACGCCAAAGGCGCTGCACGGCATTTTGTAGCGCACTCGGGGTCATCCGGTCCCAAATTCGAACGCAGCCTGCGCATTTCAACAGTGGAACCCGTGGCCTGCCTGCGCTAGTTTTGGCCCAAGCAACACGCAAGGTACCCCATGGACGCCTCAGGCCCCCAAGACGCCCCCGCACCACAATCGGAACACCGGTTTCCATGTGACAATTGCGGGGCAGATTTCCGCTTTGATCCAAGCGCCCATACCCTTGTCTGTGACCACTGCGGCAACACCGGCGACATGGACACACAAACGCCTTTTCATGCTATCAAGGAACTGGATTTTCGGGCCGCTCTTGACGCTGAATTGCCTCACTCGGAAATCGAAGAAACACGCGTTTCAAAATGCCCCAATTGCGCAGCTCAGGTTGAATTCGAACCCGATGTACACGCCGCCGAATGCCCGTTCTGCGCAACACCAGTCGTCACCGATACAGGCGCCCACCGCCATATCAAACCGCGTGGGCTGTTGCCTTTTGCAATGGATGAAAGTGCGGCCCGCTCATCAATGACAGACTGGTTGGGTGGGCTGTGGTTCGCCCCCTCAGGTTTGCAGGAATACGCCCGTAAAGGCCGGAAAATGCAGGGAATTTACGTGCCTTACTGGACTTTCGATGCAGATACGAAATCTGCATATGCCGGCGAACGGGGCACCGTCTACTACGAAAGCCAAACGGTCGTGCGCGACGGCAAACGCCAAACGGTACGGGTCGCCAAAGTCAGGTGGGCCCGCGTTCGGGGCCGCGTTGCACGCTTTTTTGACGATGTTTTGGTGTTAGCTTCAACCTCTTTGCCAAAACGGTTTACCGATGCGCTGGAACCATGGGATCTAAGTGCAATGGAGCCTTACGATCCTGCATATCTTGCTGGTTTTCGTGCAGAAGGGTATTCAATTGAACTGCAAGAGGGTTTCAAAGAGGCCCGCATGCGCATGGAAGCACAAATCACCCGTGACGTAAAATTCGACATTGGCGGTGACAAGCAACGGGTGCATGACATTCAGACCCAAATCAACGCCGTCACCTTCAAACACATTCTTCTGCCTGTATGGTTGGCAGCCTACAAATACCGCGGCAAAACCTACCGGTTTGTCGTCAACGGACGCACCGGGCGTGTGCAGGGTGAACGCCCCTATTCTGCCATCAAAATCACCATTGCTGTGGTGGTCGGACTGCTTGTTGCAGGGGCAATCGGGTTTGCTATGGCGATGAACCAATGACAGATTTCGAAACACTGAACCGCATCGCAACCGAACGCTATTCGTGCCGCGCCTATAAAGCCGATCCCGTGCCACGTGAAATAATCCAGAACATCGTGCAAGTCGCACAAAAAGTGCCAACATGGTGCAATGCTCAACCCTGGAAACTGACAATCACCGAAGGGGCAGGCACACAGCGCTTTGGTGCGGCATTGTACGATCAGGCGATGTCCAACGCGCCAGATCCCGATATCGAATGGCCCAAAGCCTATCCCGGAACGCTGGGGGAACGGCGACGGGCCTGCGGCTTTCAGCTGTATGATGCGTTGCAAATCCCCAAGGACGACCGCTCAGGACGCGCCGCACAGATGATGGAAAACTTCCGTTTCTTCGGGGCGCCGCATGTGGCAATTGTGACCACCCCCACTGTGCTTGGCACATATGGTGCCGTAGATTGTGGCGGCTTCGTTGCAGCCTTCACCCAAGCGGCCACAGCGCAGGGTTTGGGAACGATCGCACAAGGGGCAATCGCCGCTCAGGCCCCTTTCGTGCGGGGCTTTTTCGAATTGCCCGAAAATGAATGGGTATTGTGCGCAATATCCTTCGGCTATCCCGACACCAATCACCCCGCCAATGCCTTTCGAACAGACAGGGCAGCAGTTGGCGATGTCGTCACGTGGCACGACACATGAGGGCACTGATCCAAAGAGTGACCAAAGCCCGCGTGTCTGTGGACGGGTCTTGCGTCGGGGAATGTGGCGCGGGGGCATTGATCTTGGTCTGTGCCATGCCGGACGACACGCCAGTCACTGTTGAAAACCTAGCTGGCAAAATCGCCAAGCTGCGGATTTTCAAAGACGCAAACGGGAAAATGAACCTGTCATTGTTACAATCCGGCGGCCAAGCCTTGGTCGTCAGCCAATTCACACTGGCGGCAGACACTGCGCGGGGCAACAGGCCCGGGTTCTCGGGTGCGGCGAAACCAGACGTGGCAGAACGGCTTTACCGGCAATTCGTTGACGCGTTGCGGACCCTCGGGATTGAAACACAAACCGGCCAATTCGGCGCCGACATGGCCGTGGAACTGACAAACGACGGTCCGGTGACACTCTGGCTGGATACAGCAGACTAACCCGTCTGGTGCACCTGTCTTTTTCCTAAAAACACCCCCACCGAAGGCAAGGGGCCCATCAAATGAGATATCTACAATTCTCATGGCCGAAAACAATCGCTCCACCACATCGGACGACCGTTTCAAAGATGCCGTCAGCTTACGGTTCGCGAAACGCTTCGCGGGATTTGTAAAGCGGCTTCATAAGGTATTGCATAACCGTTTTGGCACCTGTGTGCAGCTCAACAGAAGCTTGCATGCCAGGACGGATGGCAATGCTGGCCTGCCTGTCCGTGAGGTTTTTAGTGTCCACACGCAACGTGACTTTGTAGTGTGGGTCGCCGTCAGCACGACGCGCCGTTTCATCTTTGAACGTATCAGCCGAGATCAGTTTTACCTCGCCCTGCAAAGACCCGAAAATCGTGTAATCATACGCAGACAGTTTTATTGTCGCCTTTTGGCCCGGGCGCACATTGGCGATGTTTTTGGGGTCAACGCGGGCTTCGACAAACAACTCTTCATCCATTGGAATGATCTGCAAAATTTCTTCGCCCGGACGTACAACGCCACCGATCGTAGTCACGCTCAGATTGTTCACAATGCCCTTCATCGGCGACAACAGCACGGTGCGCGACAGCTGGTCCAAGCTGGCTTTCAGATTTTGGCGCAATGTACCCAGCTCTTTCAGCGTGTCAGAAAACTGTTGTGCGCGTTCGAGTTCGGTTTGAGTCACGATCTCATCCATACGGATGCGGGCGTCGGCATGGGCTTTGCGGGCACGTGTGGCTTCGATCAGCGACACGATGTTGCGTTCCAGCAAATCTTCCAGCAGCGTTTTTTCTTTGGTCGCTTGATTGAGAACGCGCTGCGCACCCTCGCGGCGCGACACAAAATCGGATTGACGGGCTTGTAGCAAAGCACGCTCCGAGGCCACAATGCCGGGCGTGCGTTCAGCCAAGACCTCGGGCACGATGAAATCGAACTGTCCTGCCAGCTCGGCCTCAAGTCGCAAACGGCGAATTTCCAAAGCTGTAATCTGGTCTTGCAGGTCGTCCACAGCCGATTTGAATTGCGTGCCATGCAACCGCGCCAGAACGTCGCCCCGTTCCACAACATCCCCTTCTTGCACCGCAAGTTCGGCAAGAATACCGCCTTCAAGGTTTTGGATAATTTGCGGACGAGACGATGAAATCATCGACCCCTCGGCACGCACAATTTCGTCGACCCAAGCGAATGCGGCCCAGATCAAAAACACCAGAACCGATGCCGCGCACAACCAGACCACATAGCTTGGGCCTTTCATGTCGCCGCCCAACTGCGTGTTCAGGTTCGTCTGGCTTGCAACGCTCATCCGATGGCCCCTTTCATCGGAACCACAAGGCCCGTCTGGTTCAAATGCGCCAGCACCTGATCCCGCGGACCGTCTACTGTCATGCGCCCGTTCTGCAACAAAAGTGTGCGGTTCGTCAGGGCCAAAATCGGGGCACGGTGCGTGGCGATGATCGCTGTGCGCCCTTCCATCCAGCGTTCCAACCGGCTGACAAGCGTGGCTTCCAGCTTTTGATCCAGTGCCGCTGTCGGTTCATCCAAAAGGCAAATCTGCGGGTCTTGCAACCAAAGCCGCGCCCACCCGATGGATTGACGTTGCCCGATGGACAGCCCTTGGCCACCATCCAGAATTTCAAGATCAAGGCCTTTGTGATGTCCTTTGACAAATGGCCCAAGCCCCGCAAAATCCAATGCTTCCAACAGGCGCGTGTCGTCGCGTTCCAGCATGGTCAGGTTCAGGTTGTCCCGCAACGTGCCTGAAAACAGGCGCACATCTTGTCCAAGGTATCCAATCAAGCGGCGCAAGTCGCGTGGCTCAATCTGGCTCATTTCTGTGCCGTCCAACAAAACGCGGCCAGTGGATGGTGCGTAAAGCCCGCTTAAAACTTTCAAAAGCGATGATTTGCCAGACCCGTTGGCCCCAAGGATCGCGATGCGTTGTCCTGGCAGGATCGCAACGCCCGGAATATCTAGCGTCGGTGCGCCATCATCTTCGTAGCGAAACGTCAATTCACGCAACTCAAAATGCCCTTTCAGGCTTTCACGGCGCAAATATGTGCGGTCTTCGTCCGCGTCTTGTTCCGACATCGCCACTGCGTCCAAGCCGTCTAGCGCCGTTTTCACATTACCCCAACGCGCCATGGTGCCAGCCAACTGCGTCAGCGGCGCCAAGGTCCGGCTGGTCAAAATGCCCACCGCGATGATGGAACCCACGGTAAAATGCCCGGCAAACACCAGATACGTGCCCACGATCACAGCGGCGACATAGGTGGCCTGCTGGACCCCTTGGCTCCAGAATGTCAGCACAGACGCCAGCTTGCGTTGTTCGGAGGATTTCAGCGCAGACAGCGTTGTTAATTCCGACCACAAGCGCATCACACGGTCTTCGGCGCGCTGGGTCTTGACCGTATCACGTTCAAAGATCGCCTCGTGCAAAAGGCGCGAAGACTTGGCAGAGGCCCCTTGGGTTTCCGCCGTCAACTGCATCATTTTCTTTTGCATGAAAAAGCCCGGCACCACCATCAGGATACCGCCAAGCACCAGAACCCAAACAACATTTCCAGCGATTGAAGCCACAAGTAGCAAGAACACAAAGATAAACGGGATGTCTGCGATTGTTCCGATGGTCGAGGCGGTGAAAAATTCGCGCACCGACCCGAATTCGCGCATCGCAGAAAACGTCATTGACGGGGATTGCCCCCGCACGTCAGACCGCATGCCGATCACGCGTTCCATCAAAACGCCCAGAACAGACAATTCAATCTGGCGCCCTGCCCCATCCATCAAACGGGCGCGCGCAATTTTCAAAAACGCTTCCATCAACAGCGCAAGGCACGCGCCAACCGCCAACACCCAAAGCGTGGCTTCGGATTGATGCGGGATCACACGGTCGTAGACTTGCAACGAAAACAACGCCACGGCGACGGCAAGAAGGTTGGCGACAAACGATCCCAACGCGACTTCACCCAACTGGCGTTTGAAAGTATGAAACTGCCCCCAGAACCAATGTGCAGGCTTGGCTTCGGTCTTGTGCGTTTTGGCCACAGTCGCCAAAGGCGCTTCTGCCCGCACAAGAAGACCTGCAAAGTAGGGTTCAAAATCCGCCATCGGGACATGGGCGCGATTGTCGGTGCAGGTTTTGTCGTAAATCACCAAATCGCCGCGCGATTGACCCATCACAAGCACCACCTGCCCGCTGGTCATGTAAGCTAGGGCGGGCCATTGATCGGCGGTGAAATGTTGCAATGTGCAGACTTCGGTCACACAGCCGATATGCGACAGTCCTTTGGCGATGGCATGGGCTTCAACCGCATCGCTAGCGCCATCAGATGTGGCTTTGGAGATTGCATCAAACGCATCGGATTTCAACGCATCAACGCCAAGCAATCCCGCATAGACCACCGCCAGTTCGGCGCGCGCCTGAATGCGGTCACCAAACAGGTTTTTATTGTCCGCTTCTGGCGCTTGCACCTTGGCAGAGGCTTCAATGCGGCCCCGGTTGCCATTGGTGATGGTCAGCGTGAAAGGCTGCGTGCTCATTAAATCTGGCCCCCGTCGGCCAGCACACCCAAGATCCGCGCCATCTCAATGCGCAGACGTGCCGCTTCGTATTTGGTGGTAACTTCACTTGTTTGAGCGCGCGCAAAGGTTTCATAGACGCCAACAACGTCCATCACCTGACGCTGTCCTGCGCGGTATTGTTCCTGAAACAGGTCCAGGTTTTGCTTGGCTTGCTGGCGCAGGTTTGAGGCTTCGCCCGTTTGACGGGTTTTGGCCGCAATCTGGCTTTCAAGGCTTTTTAGCGCGCGATTGGAATCTTCCGTGGCTTCCAGCACCAAACGGCCAGCGGTTTCTTTGGCCACTTCGATGGATTTCAAACGCGCACCTGTGCCAAGACCCAACTGTGCGCCCCCACCATTGACCGTCACACCGCCATTTGCGCCCAGCGTGCCACGGGCCGAAAGGCCAGGCAATTGGCTTGCACGATCCACAGAAGCCGCAGCAATCGCACGTGTTTTTTCGGCTTCGGCACGCACCACAGCCAAAGGCTGCGCCGCATTTGCGGAGACCGGCAACCGCGTAATTCCGCGCACATCTGTCAGCGGATCAATCGCCATCGCGTTCAATTCCGACAGGTTTGTGCGGGCTGTTTCGCGGCTGGCTTCCAGATCGGCGCGGATTTCAGCCAGCTTCTGGCGGATAATGTTCAGATCAGAGCGGTCAGAAACACCACCGCGCACGCGCTCGGACATGATGTATTCAAAGCGGCTCATGTCCTCAAACGTGGTTTCGGAAAGTGACGCCTTTTCGCGCCCTTCTGCGGCGGCCAAGTACAATGTCAGCGCGGTTGCCGCGCGGTCGTTGGTGTCTTCGGCCAAGGCCACGGCTGCGACTTCGACATCCGCTTTAGCAAAGGCGCGTTCGCCCTTCTTGCGTCCGTTGTCAAAGATCACCTGATCCACAACCAGATTGGCCACCACAGATGACAAGGATGTCAGCGAGATTTGCGGCCCAATCGTCGGCAACCAGTTCTTGCTGGCCGCTTCCGCACGCAATCGTGCGGATTTCAATTCAGATTCAGCCGCGCGGTTGTTGGCGGCCATCACAGATGTTGTGACCCGTTCAAAAGAACTGCTTTCGGGCACGATAGATCGCCGGCTGACCAGCCCTTGAATGATCGTGCTTTCAGCGTTCAGCTTGTCATCGTATTTGGTGTCCGTTGAGGCATATGCGGTCGTTTTTGGCGCCGCTGCCGTTTCTGTCACACCGGTTTCGGGTGCGCGCATTCGCGAGACAAGATTACTGTCTCCGAAGTCACTCATACAGCCCGAAAGCCCAATTACTACTGCACAGGCTACGCCTGTACCTTTTACACCATGCCCCATGTCCTGCCCTTAACGTGCCGGTACTATTATTTTGTTGTGGTGGGCGCGGTTCGGGATCGCTTTTGTGGATCCCGTCCCCGCCTCAATTATAATGGATCGGCCAAAATCCTGTAGCCTTTAGCCGATCACAGTATTCACTGTGATTTCATCATCGATCAGCACGGTGCCTGCACCGACGTTGTAGATGTTGTAATCTGCGCCATCGACAGTTGTGGTCCCGGCGGCCTGTCCGCCTGTCAGGGTCACTTGGTCGTCGCCGCCACCTGTCACGATCAACTGATCCGTGTTCGAGGACAGGTTCACAAGCTGCGCTTCGTTGATTGTCAGATGCGCTTCTTCCGCAAAGTTCAGATCAACGGTTTCAACCTGATAATTGCCCAAGCCCGGTGTCGCCAAAGACGTTGTCGATCCTGCAACGCCGTCATCAAGCACAACATATGTGCCTGCGGTGTTGCCAGCATCGTCTGTTGCCGTGATCACAAGGTTTGAGCCGTCCGGCACATCACTGCCAAACCGGAATTCGGTTTCACCAAATGCGTTGTCTGCAGATTGCGCCGGTGTGGCGGTGATTGCAGAATCCGTAACCTGCGCAATGGACACATCATCATCGGTTTGCTCGATGGAAATGCCGCGCACACCATCACCAATTGTTGTCAGCGATGCCATGACCGGCCCGTCGGGCGCGTCCGTGTCAATACGCAGAGTGTCCGAAATCGTGGCCGTGTTGTCATGCGCATCGGTTGCCATAACCGTAATGTCAGCGTCATAGCTGCCAGCAGGGATCGCCGAAGCCGGAACATCCAGGCTCCAGTTGCCTGCCGCATCCACATTCGCCACCAGCGTGGTGCCGTGGAAGTCTACAACAACAGTAGACCCGGCTTCGACCTGCCCACCAAGGCTGATGCCCGTGCTGGCTTCGGACGCGTTCACCACGTTGTCGCCTGCCACGTTACCCGCCGAGAAGTTCAGCGTGTTGACCAATGTGTCGACTTCAACAGTGTCGTTAATGGTTGCCACGTTGCCAGCGGCATCCGTCGCCGTCACTTCCAAAGCGACATTTTGTTCGCCTGTTGTGATCTGGTTGGATTGGTACGCCGCCGTCCAGTTGCCGTTGGCATCCACAGTCGCAGGCACGGTAACACCGCCCAACGTGACCATTACGGACGATCCCGGTTCAGTTGTGCCTGTGATGGTAACGCCAGATGCCTGTTCGGACGCGTTGATCACGCCATCACCTGCAACTGTATTTGCGCTTACCGACATGTTGTCGACCTGCGTGTCTACCTGAACGCTGTCCGTGGCCGTGCGTGTGTTGCCTGCAGCGTCTGTTGTGGTCGCTTCGATATTGGCAGTGTACGTGCCCGGTGCGATTTCGCCTGCTGCAAATGTTGCATTCCAGACGCCGTTTGCGCCCGTCACTACGGTATGGCTGACGCCGCCCATTGTTACGGTCACAATTGCACTTGGGTCTGCGGTACCGGACAAGACAACACCGTCGCTGGCCTCGGCTGCGTTGATGATGTCATCGCCTTCGACCGGCGCAGGGCTGATGGTCAAAAGACCCGCTTCGGTATCAACGCTGACGGATTGCGTGATTTCAGACGTGTTGCCTGCCGCGTCCGTGGCTGTCGCCGTCATGGTCGTGGTGTATGTGCCGCCAGCCAGCTGATCGCTGCTGAAGGTCGCAGTCCAGCTGCCGTTTGCGGCAACTGTTGCTGTTGTTGTCACCCCACCCAGAACAACAGAGACTGTTGAACCCGGTTCGGCTTGCCCCGTGACCACCAGACCCGATTGTGCTTCGGCTTGGTTGATCACACCGTCTGCACCGCCTGCGGTAGAGGTGTAGTTGAAGGCATTTACAAAGGTGTCGACCTGCACTGTGCCCGTTGTGGTCGCAGAGTTGCCGTTGGCATCCGTCGCAACCGCGGTCACGGTTGCATCGTATTCGCCCGACGCCACCGCTGAGGCGGGGAAATCCACCGTCCAGCTGCCGTCAGACGCCACAGTCGCGGCCAGAGTTGTCGATCCGAATGTCACACTTACAGTCGATCCAGCCTGCGCGGACCCTGTCAGGGTGATCCCACCGGCAGCTTCGACGCCATTTACAGTACCATCACCGCCAACAGCTGATGTGTTGATGACAACTTCACTGACCGTGTCGATCACCAGAACTTCAGAATAGGTCGAGGCATTGCCCAGCGCATCTGTCGCCACAATCGTCATGGTCTCGGAATATTCGCCGCCAGCGAATGTGCCTGCGGGCCATGTCACGGACCAAGATCCGTCGTCGCCCACTGTGGTCGTTTGCGTGTTGCCCGCGACGGTCACGCTGACGGATGCACCTGCTTCACCGGTGCCGCCCACTGTCGCGCCGCCATCCAATTCGGATGCGTTAAAGATATCGCCATTGGATTCAGTGCCGAATGTAACGGACACTTCCGGCGGCGTTGTGTCGATGAGAAAAACAGGACCATCCAGATCATATGTCTCACCGCCGCCCGTGACTGTTACGTCTGCTTGGGATGTGCCGTCGCTTGGCAGATTGTCACCGTCAAAAGTCACGCCCCATGTGCCATCGTCGCCAATCAGCGTATCCAAGGATTGGTCCCCCACGACCACTTCGACCAGATCGCCGGGATGACCGGTGCCTGTCACAACAACCTCGTATGGCATCACCGTGCCGCCGACGCTTGGCGTGCTGTCGGCATTGTCCACAGTTGGTTCTGTGTGTGGTGGTTCACCCCCCCCGCCACCGCCACCGCCGCCACCACCGACAACGGCCAGACCGCCGACGCCAGCTGCGACACCTGCGGCACCCAAGCCGCCACCGCCCAGCAATGCGCCCAGTGGCGCAAGCATGGACACTTCGTCGTCAGCAACGGGGCCCACAGCAACTTCTGTGCGACCCAAATAGATCAAATCATCAGATGGGCTCCATTTGCCCCACTGCTCTGTTGGACCGAACTGGGCGTAAAGGCCACCATCGGTTGTTTCAACAAATGCAACTTCATTCAGGTAGCCGTCGGCGCTGATGAACAGGCGGTTCGCCTCGCCAGCGTCATTGAAGTAATTCTCGATCACGATAATGCGGCCATCCGAGAGCACGATGCTCAAATCGTCGCCGCTGCGCGAATGCCCCTCCATGTCCACTTGACGCAGATTGAGGGAAATTTCCTGACCATTTGTGACCTGGATTGTAGTCGTTTCAGCCTCTGCTGATACCGTACCACGATTTAATGCGCCCGCACCATCACGGACGACGAAATCAATCGCCTTCATAACACCACCACTCTACCTCGAAACCCATTCAATGCGGGTCTCATTTTGTGTTTTTCTTCAGCAGGCGTTGTTTTTTTTGCCGCTCTGCTTGCGTTCTGTGTTTTGCAACTTAACGCAAAGGCGAATCTAGGGCTAGTCTCTTTTTTCACCAAAATCGCTATTTCGTGAGGCTTTGGGTACATGTGGCCTTCAATTCGGGGCAGAAGTGTTGTCCTTATTGTGGCACCGCCAGCAACAAAAGGGGCCAAAGATGTCCACAGCAGATGATTTGGTCACCATATGGACGGCAGGCGTTGATGCCGTCATTGGACGTCGCGCTGTGTGCGATGCGCTGCGTCAGCACAATGTGATGCGCCCTGACGCGGTGATTGCAGTTGGAAAAGCGGCCGCATCTATGGCCGCAGCAGCACATGATGCCTTTGGCCCTTTGCCCATGTTGATTGTGACAAAGCACGGACATGTAAATGACGCCCCGCAAAACGCGGAAATTATCGAAGCCGCACATCCCGTGCCAGATGCACAAAGTCTGAAAGCCGGGGCGCGGTTGATCGACGCCGTGGACAATATGGCCCAAGACACACATCTGCTGGTGCTGACATCCGGCGGTGCCTCTGCTTTGGCCGAGCATCTCGTGGACGGGTTGTCTTTGGGCGATCTTGCGGACCGCACCCAAGCCCTGCTTGCGTCAGGGCAAGACATTCACGCCATCAATGCGCTGCGCAAAGATCTGTCCGCAATAAAGGGCGGCAAACTTCTGGCACGCTTCAAAGGGCAACGCATCACCAGCCTTGCCATTTCCGATGTCGAGGGGGACGCTTTGGGCGTCATAGGGTCAGGCATTGGCGATGCGCCTGCTGACACACCGTTTGATTTTGCCCCATACATCGTCGCCAGCAACGCCATCGCCCGTGCGGCAGCAGCACATGCGGCGCCGGGCGTTGTTTTAAGCAATACTGAAGACCTTTACGACGATGTCGTAGCGCTGGCACCGCGCATCGCGGCCCAAGTGCTTGCGGCAGGTCCGGGCCTGCACATCAAAGGGGGTGAGCCAACAGTGATATTGCCGCCCAACCCCGGCAAAGGCGGACGCAACATGGCATTGGCTTTGCTATTGGCCCGCGAAATTGCGGGGATCGAAGGCGTGCAAATTCTGGTTGCAGGCACCGATGGCACAGACGGGCCAACGGATGCGGCGGGCGCTTTGGTGGACGGGCACACGTGGGACGTGAGCGGGTCAGAGGCTTTGAACACTGCAAATGCCGCCCCGTGGCTGGACGCCCGTGGGGCGTTGTTTCGCAGCGGACCGACAGGAACAAACGTGATGGACATATTGATCGCCAAACGGACCTGACCCGGGTACGCACCGCGCCCGCTTGACAGCCACACCACCTTCGCCGCACCGTCGCGCCATGACACATCAAAAACTCCGCGCCATCGAAGAAAACGCCGATTATGGCATCACCCTGTCCGATGGCACCCGCCTGTCGGCCCGCGTCTGGATGCCAAAGGATGCCGGTGATGATCCGGTGCCTGCCATCCTCGAATTCCTACCCTACCGCAAGCGCGACGGCACAACCGCGCGGGACGCATTGACCCATCCCTATTTCGCGCAGCGCGGCTATGCCTGCGTGCGTGTCGATATGCGCGGCAATGGCGACAGTTATGGTGTGATGGAAGACGAATACACCCAACAGGAACTGGATGATGCCGTTGAAGTCATTCACCATCTTGCCACACAAGGTTGGTGCAACGGCCGCGTGGGTATGATGGGCATCAGCTGGGGCGGGTTCAACGGGTTACAAGTTGCCGCGATGACGCCTGAGCCTTTGAAAGCGGTGATAACTTTATGTTCGACTGTCGACCGCTTTGCCGACGACATCCACTATAAGGGCGGCTGCCTTTTGAATGAAAATCTGGGCTGGGGGGCGACCATGTGGTCCTATTCCAGCCGGGCACCGGACCCTGCCTTGCGTGAGGACTGGCGCGAAATGTGGTTGGAGCGTTTGGAAAACGAACCTTTCCTGCCGTCCACATGGCTGCGCCACCAGACACGAGACGACTATTGGAAACACGGCTCCGTTTGTGAAAGCTACGATACAATCAAGGCCAAGGTTCTCGCTGTTGGCGGTTGGGGAGATGCCTACAAAAATGCAGTCCCACAGATTGTCAAAAATATTCCCGGCGCCAAAGGTATCATCGGACCCTGGGTCCACAAATACCCGCATTTTGCAGTGCCCGAACCGCGTATCGGCTTTCTGCAAGAGGCGTTGCGGTGGTGGGACACATGGCTGAAGGATGCAGACACCGGGGTGGATCAAGATCCACCTTACCGCGTCTACCAGATGGACGGTGTGCGTCCTGCGACGTGGTACGCAGAGCGCCCCGGTCATTGGCGCGCTTTAGACCGATGGCCGGAAACAGGCATCCACGCCCCGGCGGCCCGATATTCCTTTCAGCAAGACGGCACTCTGACTGAGGGACATCCGCCCGAGCCCATCAACGTGTCGGTATCCTCGCCCCAGGATTGTGGAATGGACGCCGGTGAATACTGCGCCATATGGTTGGGCCCCGAACAGCCCGGCGACCAACGCCGCGACGATGCGCTGTCGGCCACATGGGACAGCGATCCCTTGACCTTTGATCTGAACATCACAGGCGCGCCGAATATCTTTTTGCGTGTGGCATCTGACAAACCTGTGGCGCAGATTGCAGTCCGCTTGAACCATGTGCATCCCGATGGGGCATCGACCCGCATCACCTATGGCGTATTGAACCTGAACACCCCTATCGCCGGACAAGCGCCGCATGATTTGGTAGACGGCGAATGGGGGTGGGGCACATTGAATTTGGACAATGTGGCCTACACCGTTCCTGCAGGTCACAGGCTACGCATTGCGGTGTCTGACACTTATTGGCCGCTGATCTGGCCATCGCCCGAAAAAACATCACTGCGTATCGTGAAGGGGGCCGCGACCCTGCCCACTTCTTTGGGCCCAAGCAAGCAGCGCCCCACGCCGCAGTTCGCAGCCCCCGAAGCGGCACCACCATGGGAAACTGAAACACTACGTCCCGAAAACCACATACGTCGCCAAGAAACCGACATGACCACAGGCATCGTATCTTTGGTCATCGAGGATGATTTTGGGAAAGTCCGCGATCTGGATCATGGCCTGATCAACGGCTCTATTGCCCGCGAACGCTGGGACATTCACCCGAATGACCCGCTGTCTGCAAGCGGCTCTTGCCACTGGAGCGACGAGATAGAGCGCGACAACTTGCGTCTGCGCACAGAGGCACGGTGCGACATGTGGTCGGACGCGACGCATTTCTACCTTGCCGCGAAAATGGAAGCCTTCGAAAATGACGTGCTGATCTATGAACGCGACATCACAGACAAAATAGAACGGAACGGCATCTGACGCATCTGTGTCATGAAAGCGTTATTAACACTTGCGAGCGCGGCATTAATGCGCAAACTTGATTCATCAATCAAGAAAAAGCCGCGCCACAGACGCGCGGATGTAGTCAACACGGGAGAAGATTTGATGACGACGGAACTACAACACCTTACGGATAAGGTAAAGGCCGGCACCATGACACGCCGCGAATTCATGAGCAAAGCTGCAGCACTTGGTGTGTCCGCAGCTGTTGCCACATCTTTCCTTGCGGATGCAGCCTATGCGGCAACGCCCGTCAAAGGCGGCACGTTCAAAATGGGCGTGCAGGGTGGCGAATCAACAAACAGCCAAGACCCTGCGACATGGGCCTCTGATGTGCCAATCGCCGGTGGCTTCTGCTGGGGTGAGACCTTGGCCTATGCGGGTCCGAATGGTCTGGAACCACGTGTTGCGGAAAGCTGGGAAGGCTCTTCAGATGCTAAAACATGGCGTTTCAAAGTCCGTCAGGGGATCACATTCTCTAACGGTGCCGCGGTAACAGCCGAAGACGTTCTGGCAACGATGCAGCGCCACTCGAACGAGGATTCCAAGTCCGGTGCTTTGGGCATCATGAAGGGCATCGAATCTATGCGCGCCGACGGCGACGTGTTTGAATTGACGCTGGCCATCGGCAACGCCGACTTGCCGTATCTGATGGCAGACTACCACTTGATCATTCAGCCCAACGGTGGCTTTGATGACGTGGCTGCCGCCATCGGCACCGGCCTTTACACGCTGGAAACCGATGAGCCGGGCGTGCGTATGACGTTCAAAAAGAACCCCAACCACTGGGCTGCAGACGAAATGGGCCACTATGACGCTGTTGAAGTGATCGTTTTGAACGATGCAACAGCGCGGACTGCTGCGTTGCAATCCGGTCAGGTCGACACAATCAACCGTGTTGAACCAAAGATCGCGAAACTGTTGGGTCGTGCACCAAACATCGATGTGCGCACAACATCGGGCCGTGGCCACTATGTGTTTATCGCCCACGTCGACACAGCACCTTTCGACAACAACGATCTGCGCCTTGCGTTGAAGTATGCGTTGAACCGTCAGGAAATGGTCGACAAAATCCTGCAAGGCTTTGGATCGGTCGGCAACGACATGCCCATCAACGAAGCCTACCCGCTGTTTGATGAATCGATCCCGCAGCGCGCGTTCGATCTTGAAAAGGCGGCAGAGCATTACAAAAAGTCCGGCCATGACGGATCGCCTATCATCCTGCGCGTTGCAGATGGTGCGTTCCCGGGTGCGGTTGATGCGGCAGCCTTGTTCCAGCAATCTTGCGAAGCGGCAGGCATTCCACTGGAAATCAAGCGTGAACCAAACGATGGTTACTGGTCCGAAGTCTGGAACGTGCAGCCATATTGCGCATCCTATTGGGGTGGTCGTCCGGTCCAGGACCAGATGTATACCACGGCCTATCTGTCTACAGCAGACTGGAACGACACCCGCTGGAAGCGCGAGGATTTCGACGCGATGCTGTTGGAGGCCCGCGCAGAGCTGGACGAAGGCGCACGCAAAGAGATCTATTCCAAAATGGGTCGCTTGTTGAACGAAGAAGGCGGCGTCATGGTGCCGATGTTCAACGACTTTGTGGATGCTGTGTCCTCAGACGTTCAGGGCTGGGAAACCAACCCGTCGGGTCCACAAATGTACTGGACTGCTTTCGCCAAGACATGGAAGGCGTAAGGACACCTTATGCATCCCATCCTTAAACTTGTTGCCCAGCGTTTAACGCTGGGCATCATTCTGCTCTTCGCCGCCTCTGCACTTATCTTTGGCTTGACCGAAATCCTGCCCGGCGACGCAGCACAAGCCCAATTGGGCCAAGCCGCCACCCCTGAAAGCCTTGCCAACCTGCGCGAGGAAATGGGGCTGAACCGCCCTGCCCTGACGCGCTACACCGAATGGATCGGTGGCATGATGACAGGCGATATGGGCAATGCCCTGTCCAACAAACTCTCCATCAGTGAACAAATCGGCAAACGCCTTGGGGCGACTATTTTCCTGGCCAGCTGGGCTGCCTTGATTTCTGTTCCTTTGGCTATTCTTCTGGGCCTGATTGCCGTGCGTTACCAAAACCGCTGGCCTGACAAAGTGATTTCGGGCTCTACGCTCACGTTCATTTCTTTGCCGGAATTCATGCTGGCCTATATCCTGATTTTTGTGATTGGCGTTAAGTTGCAGTGGGCCCCGTCATTCGCAAATGTGTCGCCTGACATGCCCTTGCTGGACAAGTTGCATGCCATTTCGCTGCCCGTGACCGTCCTGACGCTGGTGGTTCTTGCGCACATGATGCGCATGACCCGGGCGGCCATTTTGAACGTGATGCAGTCCGCTTATATCGAAACCGCAGAGCTGAAAGGCTTGACCACGTTTGAGGTGATCCGCAAACACGCTTTCCCAAACGCAATCGCGCCCATCGTCAATGTCGTCATGCTGAACCTTGCCTATCTGGTGGTTGGTGTTGTCGTGGTCGAAGCCGTTTTTGCCTATCCGGGCATGGGACAATATCTGGTGGATGCCGTGGTAAAACGCGACGTGCCTGTGGTGCTGACGTCCGGTGTCATTTTTGCAGCCGTTTACATTGTGCTGAACATGATCGCCGACGTTGTATCCATTCTGTCAAACCCAAGATTGAGGCATCCAAAGTGATTTTTGACCCACAAATCACCGCACGCCCTGCCTTGTATCAAACTTCGGGAGCATTCTGATGCGTATCCCCCTATCCGCTATGATTGGCCTGACCTTGACGGGCCTGTATTTTTTCGCCGCAATTTTTGCATCCTGGATCGCCCCGTATGGCATGGCCGAAGCCGTAGGCGACGTGTGGGAGCCCTCCTCGGCCGCGCATTGGCTGGGCACCGACCAAATCGGGCGGGACCTGCTGACGCGTATGATTTACGGCGGGCAAACCACTATTTTCATCGCCACTGCCGCAACCATCCTCAGCTTTTCAACGGGCTCTATTCTGGGCTTTATTGCGGCTGTGTCCGGTGGTTGGTTGGATCAGGTCCTGTCGCGGTTTGTGGACTTGATGATGTCCATTCCTTCGCTGATCCTGGCCCTTGTGATCTTGTCCGCCATTGATGTGACAGTGCTGACACTGATTGTGCTCATGGGGTTGTTGGACAGCACCCGTGTGTTCCGATTGGCGCGGGCTGTTGCCGTGGATATTTCCGTGATGGAATACGTCGAAGCCGCACGGTTGCGCGGCGAAAAGATCTTCTGGATCATCTTCCGTGAAATTCTACCCAATGCCTTGTCACCTTTGGTGGCTGAAATGGGGCTGCGGTTCATCTTTATGGTTCTCTTCATTTCGACACTGTCCTTCCTTGGCATTGGTGTGCAACCACCGCTGGCCGACTGGGGCGGGATCGTGAAGGAAAACAAAGACGGCATCAACTTTGGCATCGGGGCCGCTCTTTACCCGGCTGTGGCCATCTGTACGCTGGCGATCTCTGTGAACCTCGTGGCGGACTGGGTTTTGAACCGCACCACATCTCTCAAAGGGGGGCGCGGATAATGATCTTCATCCCTTTCATCTCGCCAAATAAACCTCGGGGGTGTGGGGGCAGAGCCCCCACGCAGGTGACACAATGACAGAACCACTTCTCAAAGTCCGTGGCCTGAAAATCGGGGCCACAATCTACCCACCTGACGCCAAACCCCACGACATCGAAATCGTACATGGCGTCGATTTTGACGTGATGCCGGGCAAAGTGCTTGGGCTGATCGGGGAATCCGGTGCGGGCAAATCCACCATCGGTCTTGCCGCCATGGCCTATGGGCGCGGCGGTGTGAAGCTGACGGGCGGCGAAGTCTGGGTCAACGGCCGTGATGTTTTGCAATCGGGGCGCGGTGACATCCGCAAACTGCGCGGCGCGGAAGTAACCTATGTGTCGCAATCTGCCGCCGCCTCTTTTAACCCTGCGAAAAAGATCATGGAACAGGTGACTGAGGCCGCGATCCAGCAAGGCAAATTCTCCAAATCGGACGCCGAAGCCCGCGCCGTGGAGCTGTTTCGCAAACTCGACCTGCCTGATCCCGAAAACATCGGATCACGGTTTCCGCATCAGGTCTCGGGCGGGCAGCTACAGCGCTGCATGACCGCGCTGGCCTTGTGCCCACAGCCCGATCTGGTGGTCTTTGACGAACCCACAACTGCGTTGGACGTAACCACCCAAATTGACGTGTTGAAAGCGATCAAGGAAGCCATCGCAGACACCGGCGTTGCAGCCCTGTACATCACTCACGATTTGGCCGTTGTGGCACAGGTCAGCGACCACATCATGGTGTTGCGCCAAGGCGAGATGGTGGAATACGGCGACGTAGACCAGATCATCAACGCACCACGTGAAGAATATACGCAAGCCCTTGTGTCGGTCCGATCGATCGATCACGAGGAAAAGACGCCCACAGACCGACCTTTGTTGACAGTTGAAAACGTCACCGCACGCTACAAGGGCACCAATTTTGACGTGTTGAAAAACATCAACGTCGATTTGCATCCCGGGCAAACCCTGGCCGTGGTCGGGGAATCCGGGTCCGGCAAATCCACGCTGGCGCGCGTCATCACAGGGCTTTTGCCACAATCACAAGGTCGCATCCATTTCGACGGGCGCGATCTGTCAGCTGATCTTGCAAGCCGAAAACTTGAAGACCTGCGTGAATTGCAGATGATTTACCAGATGGCCGACACAGCGATGAATCCCCGCCAAACAGTTGGCACGATCATCGGCAGGCCGCTGGAATTTTATTTCGGCCTGAAAGGTGCGGAAAAACAAAAGCGTATCCAGGAGCTTTTGGATGAAATCGAACTGGGCGACGGGTTTCAGGACCGCTATCCGGCCGAACTTTCGGGCGGCCAAAAGCAGCGTGTCTGTATTGCGCGCGCCTTGGCTGCCAAGCCTAAGCTGATCATCTGCGACGAAGTTACGTCGGCCCTTGATCCACTTGTTGCGGATGGCATCCTGAAGCTGCTTTTGAAGCTGCAGAAGATCGAAGACGTGTCGTATCTGTTCATCACCCACGATCTGGCCACTGTCAAAGCCATCGCAGACAGCATTGCGGTCATGTATCAAGGCGAAGTCGTGCGCTACGGCAGCAAGTCCGACGTGCTGGCACCGCCCTTTGATGACTACACAGACCTGCTGCTATCTTCTGTTCCAGAAATGGAACTGGGGTGGTTGGAAAAAGTGATTGCAGGTCGAAAAATGGTGAGCGCCGGAAACTAAGCGCCCCATTGGCATGCCAACACATACGGGATCGTATTCACTCAAGGAACGCGATCCCGTACTTCTAATTAATCGCTAAGTTGAGGCCGCGTGGTGGGATGTGAACACCTGTTGCAGCTCGTCTCGCTGGCGCATGCCCTGCAAAGTCTGTTGCAAGTCCCCTGCCCCGTCAAACAACAGCAGCGTCACATGCGGCACACCGTATTTTGCGGCAAAGGCGGCACCTTTTTCGGTCATGATATCTGCCACCAGATAAACGATGTCGCACTCCCCGAACTCTTTCAGGGCCTTGCGCGTTTCGCGTTGCAAAGACGTACAGGTCGGACACTGCGGGTCGTGGATTTGCACCACAACCGGTTTGCCCTGCCCAAGACGGCTTAGATCATGTTCCGCCGCATGTGCTTGAAACGACCCACGCGCAACGTAACCGCCCCCCGCCAAAACAACCCCGCCAATCGCGCCATTGCGCAACAGTTTCAGCACATTGCGCCGTGACGGTTGCGCAGCACCAGATGGTTGCGACTTTTTCTGCCGTGCCGCGGCTTGGCGGGTTTTGCGGGTCTGTTTCATAAATCAACTCCTTGGTGCAATAGGCGCAACCCTACCCGTGCCACCCGCTTTGATGCCATTCACACCAATCACACGCCGCATCACGTCACCGTGACTTCAAAGGGTGCCAGGAAAGACGATACCGTCACTGCCCGCGATCCACTGCGGGTATTTGCCCATGACATCAGCAAACGCTTGTGTGCCTAAAAAACCTGCCAACCACGCCTGCACCTGCGGTATGGCTTCGCGATCAAACTGCGCCTTATCAATGAAGGCGAACTGGCGCACAAACGGCAGTATCGCGTAGTCGGCGATGGTGGGCTGTGCAAACACCCATCCGTTAATCTGCTGATCCAAATCCTGCAGAAAGGCCATCGCCTTGGCGCGTTCCGCCTGCGGATCAACGTCAGGGTATCGCGTCGCGTATTTGGTGCGGTCCAATGCGGTTTTGAACGCACCATCACAGCGCGCGATCCAGTCCCAGCCTTCGGCGGGCATATCCAGCCAACCTTGGGGATCGTGCTGTTGCAACGCCCAGATCATCACATCAAGGCTTTCGTCGATCACCCCCTCGGCATGTTGCAAACACGGCACCGTTCCGCTGGGCGAGGTTTGCAAAAATGCGTCTGGCTTGTCACGCAGAACAACTTCACGCAGATCCACCTGCACCCGCGCCACAGCCAACGCCAATCGCGCCCGTATCGCGTAAGGGCAACGACGGAACGAATAGAAAATCGGGATATCGGTTTGGTTCATTGGCTCTGACCGGATTTTTCAAACAATGCCCGCAGACTTACGCGGGGGACGCCTTGCATGCAAATCCGATTGAACCCAAAGTGATGGCAGCACAGGGACTTGGAACAGCAAAATGACGACCGAAACACCCGGAATTGAAACCGGCGAACTGGAACTTTCCACGTTGTTGAAGACGCTGAAAGCCACCTTGGTGGATGGCGTTTATGTTTTTGTCACACGGCCCCCCGGAAGCCCTACAGATCACCTACCTGCGCGTATGGTCTTTCATGAAGCCAAAGGTCCAACCCTGATCATGCTTCAAAAAGATGCCGAAAAACACGGGCTTGATCACGCCTTTGCCTGTCGCATGATCACATTGGATGTGCATTCGGCATTGGAAGCTGTCGGGTTCATGGCTGTGATTGCCACAAAACTGGCGGCACACGACATGGGCGTTAATCCAGTTGCCGGATTTTTCCACGATCATGTCTTTGTACCCGAGGACAAAGCAGATGAAGCGATGCAGGTGCTGGCCCAAATCGCCATCGACGCACAAACAACAACAGGAGCCTAACCCATGGACCGCAAACTGCTTTTGATCATTTTGGACGGCGTTCCCTACCGCAACTGGCGCCGCCTGTTTGGCAACCTTGAAGGGTGGGTCGACAGCGGCGACGCGCGGGTATGGAAAATGCGGTCTGTGCTGCCGTCGATTTCGGCATCCTGCTACGCCTCAATCCACACAGGGGTTGCACCGGCCGAACACGGGTGCACAGGCAATGGCAACGTGTTCAAACTGTCCCATCCGGACGTCTTTTCCCAAACACGTAAAGCGGGGGGGATTACGGGGGCCGTCGCACACAGCTTCTGGTCAGAGTTCTTCAATCGCCACCCTTTCGATTACGTGCGTGACATCGAATATGACGAACCCGAAAGCACCAGCATCAATCATGGCCGGTTCCATTCGATGACAGGGTACGGCCACGCCAATCAGATGACCCCGTCTGATGTGGACCTGTTTGGGACGCTGACAAACCTGTGCCTGCGGTTCGGGTTGAACTACGGGATGCTGCACACCTGCACCCTCGACAGCATGGGGCACCGTTTTTTCCATGACTGTCAGGAAATGGACCACGCCTGTCATGTGATGGATGAAATGCTGGCACCGTTCATCCCGCGGTGGCGTGCAGCAGGATATGAGGTGATTGTAACGGCAGATCACGGTCAGGATGAACGCGGCCATCACGGTGGGCGCAGCGCGTTGCAACAAGAAGCCGCCTTGTACTATTTTGGCGATGCGGACGGCCCTGCCCCGGATGACGTCATCAACCAGCTGCAACTGGCCCCTACGATTTTGTCCAGATTGGGCGCAGAGATTCCGGACACAATGAAGGCCAAATCGTTTTTGACCTGACGTTTTTGACCGGACCCAGCAAAGCCTGCGAACCAAATGACACTACAGCTGGGGTAATTGCCCCAAAGACAACGCCTTTAAAGACGCAATGGAGCGGTCAAAACTAAGCGCGGCTTTGGCAGACATCCGCCGCGCACGCAAATGTCCGTGCACAAGGCCTTTCTCTTCCAACCAAACGGCTTTGCCACCCTGAGCGGTCACAGCGTCACGGTAGGCTGCGCCGTCGCTGGACAGCGGATCACATTGCGCCGTCAAAACCACCGTCGCCGGAAGACCGGAAAAGTCACTGTCATGCAACGGGGCCCACGTCGCATCACCCGTTTTATCGGCCCCGCCTGCACGAATGGCGGAATAAAAGGCCATGTCCTTTGTGGTCAGGCCAGGTGCCTCGGGGTGATCAATGTAGCTGCCCTTGGTCATATCCCCGCCCAAGCCGGGATAGATCAGCAATTGCCCGGTGATGCGCCCCTCTATGCTGCCGCGGGCATGATGGGCCACAGCCGCAACCAGATTGCCCCCCGCACTGTCACCGCATAATACGATAGGCCCCTGCGTTGATGCGGCAACGGCTTCGAAAGCGGCCCATGCGTCATTGAAGTCGTCAGGGTGCGGATGCTCTGGCGACATCCGGTAATCCACCGCCACCACCTTAAACCCTGTTTGGGTGCAGATATCCGCACACACACTGTCGTGGCTGTCCAACCCACCGACAACAAAGCCGCCCCCATGGCAGAAAAACACGGTCGTCGCACTGTCTTCCGCGTTTTCATAGATGCGACATGGCACGCCCCCAAAGGGAACATCAGACACCCGCAAACCATCAGGCCGACCAAAGTCAAAAGCAACGCACATCCGGTCATAGACCGCGCGTTGTTCCTGAACCGTCAAATCCACCGCATCCGGCGGGTAAAACTGGGCGGTTTTATCCAAAAACGCCCAGATTTCATCATCCAGAAGGGCTTGATAGTCCTGCATCATTCAGCGGCAGTGGCGACAGCGCCTGCATGTTCCCATGGGTTGATGAAGTCACCAAGAACCGTCTGCAACGCTGTGTCCGACGTCCCATTAGCATCAACCTGCGCCACCAAACCGCGCTTTTTGTCTTCCGTGACACTGACAACACGCGCAGGCACATCGGCCTCTTTCAGGGCCTCGTTGTAGATACGTGTGATGGCGTCTTTGCGCAGGTCAGGCTTAAAGATTTTTCCAACAGCGGTTTTGGGCAACTCGTCCATAACGGTGATGTGCTTGGGCTGGGCCGCGCGTTCCTGAACATGTTCTTTGCAAAAAGCGATCAATTCGTCTGCGGTGACTGTGGCACCGTCAACAAGTTCGACAAAGGCACAGGGGATTTCACCAGCATGCGCATCGGGTTGACCAATGGCGCCTGCAAATCCAACAGCCGGATGCGCCAGCAAGGCTTCTTCGATTTCGGCAGGGTCGATGTTGTGGCCCCCGCGAATGATCAGGTCTTTGGCACGGCCCGTGATCCACAGATACCCGTCGCTGTCGACACGCCCCAGATCGCCTGTGCGCAAATGACTGTCGTTGTAATACAGGCCCGCGTTCTTTTCGGTCTCGGTATAGGTGTTTCCGACGTAGACGCCCGGATTGGATACGCAAATCTCGCCGATTTCATCGACACCAGCTTCCACGTCGCCGTTCGCTGACCCTTTGACAATCTTGATATCGGTGTAGGGAAAGGGAATGCCGATAGATCCTACTTTTTTGAGACCATCCACGGGGTTGCCCGACACAAGGCACGTGGCTTCGGTCATGCCGTAGCCCTCAACGATGGTCATGTTTGTCGCTTCTTCAAATCGCTTGAACAATTCCAACGGCAAAGGGGCGGATCCAGAAAACGCGGTCTTCACCGACGAAATATCCGCATCAACGGCACGCTGCATGGTGGCTGCCAAAGCTGTTGGAACAGAGACAACAAACGTCACCTTATAGCGCTCAACAAGCTTCCAGATGTTGTCAAAGACACCTTCGCCACGGTATCCCTGCGGCGTCGGAAAGACGACATGGGCACCAGAAGCCATAGCGCCCATCATCATCACCTGACACGCCATCACATGGAACAATGGCAGCGGGCACAACAACACGTCGTTCTCATCCAGCAACATCTCTGCGCCAAGCCAGCCGTTGTAGATGGTGCCCGAGTACAGGTGTTGCGCAACCTTGGGCATGCCAGTTGTGCCGCCAGTGTGGAAGTAGAATGCAACGCGATCTTCTTGAACATCTTCAAACTGCAACGACGTGCTTTGTTTGTTCAGTTCCGCGTTGAAATTCTTATAGGTCTTTCCGGCGGGCGGCTTCATCTTTGGGCGGATCAGCGGAATGATCCAGCTTTTGGGCGGAGTGACATAGCGCAGTAAGTCAACCTCAAGGACCGTGTGCACATCAGGGGCCAATGCCACAGCTTTGGCGGTCTTTTCAGCAACATCGGTCTTTGGAAACGGAC
Organism: Ascidiaceihabitans sp.; assembly: GCF_039986515.1. Classification (NCBI taxonomy): domain Bacteria; kingdom Pseudomonadati; phylum Pseudomonadota; class Alphaproteobacteria; order Rhodobacterales; family Paracoccaceae; genus Ascidiaceihabitans; species Ascidiaceihabitans sp. Next base: position 213,051 of record NZ_JBDWQO010000019.1, read on the forward strand.
GCAATGTGACGACAACTTTTGCACCGGTCTCGCGCAGGATCGATGCGATTTGTTCGGGTTCCAAAAGCGGATTGATGGGGGCGGCAATACCCGCGACGCCAGCGCCCCAAAGGGTCAACACAGTCTCGTTGCAGTTGGGCAAGATGTAGGCCACGACATCCTTGGAACCAACACCCAAAGACCGGAACAGGTTTGCGGCTTGTGTTGTCTTGTCCTTGAGCTGTTGCCAGTTAAAGGTCTCTTTTTTGTCGTTGGGTCCAGAAAAAATTTGATAGCTCAAGGCATTGTGGTTGGGGAATTTCGCCGTGGTACGGCTCAGAAGGCCATAAAGCGTGACGGGCACGTCGCGCTCTTCCCATGTCATTTCCGCTTCAATGCGATTGCGGTCTTCCATGCCTTCATAAGCCATGCGGCGTCCTCCCTTTTGGCCCGTCTTTGCGAGCGTTAATTTCCCTAAAAGACAAGATGCGGCGGAATACTGGAATTCGCAAGGTTTACCGGAAAAACAAGGCAAATGAGACGCCGCGTCAAAGCAGCTGACCAAAGGTCAACAGCGGGATTAACCCTTCTTTTCGCCAAAAATATCCCGGGGGAGGTGCGCAGCACCGGGGGCAGAGCCCCCAAATGGGTGCAATCACGAAAAAAGGCCGCATACAGCAATGCGACCTTCTAAAATTTTGACAGGGTTAACCTTAGGCTTGCGGGATACGCAGCATCTGGCCCGGATAAATCTTGTCTGGATGGCTAAGCATTGGCTTGTTGGCTTCGAAGATTTCCTCGTAGCGTGCGCCATTGCCCAGAGTTTTTGACGAAATAGCCCAAAGCGTGTCGCCTTTTTCGACCGTGTGGAAAACAGGTTCGCCAGCACTTGGCACACTGTCTTCAACGGCAGCTACGCCTTCCACATTGCCCACAGCCAAAATGACTTTTTCTTTCATTTCCTGGCTAACGGCTTCGCCGGACACCTTGACCTTGTCGCCTTCGACAGTGATTTCCATGCCGGACGCATCCAAGCCCAGTTCTTTGATTTCATCTTGCAACGCCGCACCATCGACTTCGGCGTCACCGCCGCCCCCGAACAAGCTTTTGCCGCTGTCTTTTACAAAGCTCCAAAGACCCATAATCAACACTCCCATTATTTTTGTGTTGTCAAAGCCTATCCCCGATCCGCGTCAGGTGGAAAGGGGAATTATTCTGCAGCCATCCCATCGGTGAATTGCAGGCGCGCCAAGCGGGCGTACAGCCCGTCCTCGGCCACCAACGCCTCATGTGTGCCGGTGGCGATGATGCGCCCTGCATCCAGAACAACAATACGGTCTGCTTTTTTAACAGTGGCCAATCGGTGCGCCACGATCAACGTTGTGCGGTCCGCGCTCAGTTGATCGACAGCCGCTTGCACCGCCCGTTCGCTTTCCGCGTCCAAAGCCGATGTGGCTTCGTCCAACAGCAAGACCGGCGCATCGCGCAAAATGGCACGTGCAATTGCGATACGCTGCTTTTGTCCACCCGACAGCATAACACCACGTTCCCCCAAGGGGCTGTCGTAGCCTTGCGGCAAACCCGCGATAAAGTCATGCGCCGCCGCCGCTTGTGCTGCGGCTTCAATATCCGCATCACTGGCATCCGGTCGCCCAAAGCGAATATTTTCACGCGCGGACGTGGCAAAGATGGTCGGGTCTTGCGGCACCAGCGCGATATGCTTGCGAAATTCGGACCGCTCCATCGCCGCCAAATTCACGCCGTCCAGCAAAATACGCCCCTTTTGAGGGTCATAGAACCGCAAAAGCAGCTGGATAATGGTGGTTTTTCCGGCCCCCGACGGGCCGACAAAAGCCACGGTTTCACCCGGTGCGATATCCAGCGAAACCTCATCCAACGCTTGCACATTAGGACGCGCGGGATAGGCAAACCCCAAGTTTTCAAAGGCAATTTGTCCCCGCACAGGAGACGCCAAGGCGTCCGGCGCATCCGCATCCTGAACGCTATCGATGGTTTGCAGCAGCTCGACAAGTCGCTCTGTAGCGCCCGCAGCGCGTTGCAATTCGCCCCAAATCTCGGACAAGGCTGCAACCCCACCTGCCACCATAACCGCATAGATCACGAACTGGATCAAAGCCCCTTGGGTCATCACACCCGCGCGCACATCATTGGCCCCAATCCACAAAACGCCCACGATGCCGGTGAACACCAAAAAGATCACAATGACCGTCATAGCGGCCCGTGTTGTGATACGGCGCAGCGCCGCACCATAGCTAAGTTCAGTGACATCGGCGAATTGACTGCGGCTTGCATGTTCATGCGTAAAGGCCTGAACAGTCTGCACCGCGCTTAGCGCTTCGGACGCGTTGCCGGATGATGCCGCAATCCAGTCCTGGTTTTCGCGGCTGATCACACGCAGACGGCGCCCCAACACAAGGATCGGCACCACGACGGCAGGCACAATCAACAGCACCAAAGCCGCCAGCTTCACCGACGTTAAAAACATCAATGCCAAGCCACCCACAAATATCAGCAAGTTGCGCAAGGCAATCGACACGGACGATCCAATCACACTTAGGATCAATGTGGTGTCCGTCGTGATGCGGCTTAAGACTTCGCCAGTCATGATTTTTTCATAGAAGGCGGGCGACATGCCAATAACACGGTCAAACACAGCCTTGCGGATGTCTGCCACCACCCGTTCCCCCAAGCGTGTGACCAAGGCGTAACGCAACCCCGTGCCTATGGCGAGAAGTCCGGCAATGCCTAAAGCCGCCAGAAAGTACTGATCCAAAATCGCGGTATCTTCGGTCCGGAAATTATCGACAACGCGGCGCACGGCCAAAGGCAAGGTCAAAGAAATCACGGCCGTGGCGACAAGGGCTGCAATCGCCATCATCATCAAAACACGGTACGGGGCCATGAAGGGCCACAACGCGCGCAGTGCGCCTATCTCTTTGGATTTTTCGCGTTCTTCGTTGCCCGCAGCGGCTGGGGGCGGGGCTTGGGTCGTTTGATCAGACATGCGCACTCTCTTGACGTTCATAGGTTCATGGCCTTGCAGAGATGTCAGGTCAAGCGGACAGTTCCGCCCGAGTGCCCGGCAACCAAGCGGCAAAAAGCCTCATGTCGTCGCTGTGACTCACCCACAAATCGCCGCCAGATTTATTCAAAATTGTCACCAATTGCCCCAATTGGGTCATATTGTTTCGATAGATCCAAAATCAACAGGCACTTAACGCCCTCTGAATACTGGATTTTATCATGTCTCGCCTCACTCGTTCCGTTTCCGTCTTTGTCATTTTTGCAATAGCCGGGTGCACACAAAGCCAAACAGATGGCTTTGGCTTTGTCGCACGACAGAACACAGGGTTCGAGACACAGGTTGCACATTACGATGTGGTCGCCCTGACAGATCAGACCGCGCATCTGGACGTTCTTATGCAGGACGTCGTGCGGAAATCGACACGCAAAGGCATCGCAATGGGGGCCGCCGTCGGTTGCGGTTTGACTGTCTTATCCGCAAGCAACGCCCAAAACTGCGTCGCGGGCGCTTTGGTTGGTGGCGCAACGGGTGGCATCATGGGCCACGCCGCAGGAAAGCGCGATGTGGCACGCCGTGTTGAATTGGTTTCAGCCAACGCTTTGACCAAAAGTATCCGCAAAACCAATGACCAGATGGAAACCATCACAATCGATTTGCCGCGCAGTCTGGCCGCCCAAGACATCGAATTGGCCGATTTGGCCCGCGAGAAAGCAAAAGGCAACATCAGCGCCGATGCGTATGATGAACGCCTGAATCAAGTGCGCGCAGAACGTCAAAAATTAGTCGAAGCCCTAACGATGACTGCCGCCCAAGCCAAAGCCGCAACAAAGAACCTTGAGCACGCGACAGCGCAGGGGCAAACAGGTCTTGATTGGCACATGAGCGCCACCAATCAGTTGGCCCGTGATGTGGCGTCTGCGCGATCACAAATCACGCTGTTCTGATTGGTCAGAAGAAGGCGTTCGCACTGTTTCGGGTGTAGGGGATTTTATTTGGAGCGGGCGGCGGGAATCGAACCCGCGTCATTAGCTTGGAAGGCTAAGGTCTTACCACTACACAACGCCCGCGCTGTTGGTGCAGGTAAGCCATCCCCTTGGAACCGTCAAGACCTGTAAGGGCAAGAACTGTGCACATGTCACGTTTATAGGTGGATCGTGACACACGTTGTTGGCGCGATCCCTTCACAACCAGAACGCACCAAAAACAGTGTGTTCCGCATTGTCTGACATCCCGAGGATTGCAGTCAACGCAAGACGGCTTTGCTCTTGCGGCACTTTTCCACGCTGCACTGCAGCACTATCTGCCAATCAACGTAAAATGATAAAACGAGATTGACAATGACACGTATCCTCAAAGCCCTGCGCACCCGCTTTGCAACACCGTCCAGCTTGCAAACGCACATGGCTGTTCACGGCTTCAACGACGCCGAATTTGCAGATCGTGGCATGAAGCGCACCGACGTGGCCCGCATGATCATGACAAACGCTGCTTGGTGATAAAACGCCAATAGCTGCAAATGCAGAACCAGCGGCTAACCCGCTGGATATGCTGCAATCAATTGTCCGGGCCCGATAATTTGGGCGTGGCCAAGCTGCGCCATATGCCATGCCAGCACCAAGTTACTGCTTAGGACTGGAATGCCTAACGCGGTCTCTAGCGGTGCTATGACATCCAAGGTGCGCAAATTGGTGCAGGACAAAAACACCGCATCGACAGATTGGCCCTGACACAGATCGACAGCCGCCGCTTCGATTGACGCCGCATCTATTCGGACAACTTTTGCTTCTTCATCTTCGTCGAAACTGCCGAATATCGGCGTCTCGATACCATTTTGGTTCAGTGTGTCCCGTAATCTGGCCGATACGTCGGCCACATAAGGCGATAAAAACGCGAGTTTCTTCACCTTCAACGCGCGACAAGCCGCAAGCAATGCACTTAGCGGGTCCGTGACAGCGCCGGTATCCGCCCCTGCCCCAACCAATTCGGCAATGCGCCCAGCCCCGATTTGGGCGGTAGCGGATGTACACCCATATCCGATTGCACCATACCGCAACGCCGCAGGCAAAAGGGCCGCGGACTGCGTAACATGTCCTGCCATCGCTTGCAGCGTTTCCGGCGTTACATTGAGCCCGCTTTGAACGCGACTGACGTAAGGGGCACGATCGCCCAGCAGACGCCGCATGTCCCTTTCAATCGTTTCATCGGTTTGCAAAACGACCAGCCCCAACGGGGCGGCATCATCCTGCGCAAGGGTGTAGGTGTAGCGGGTCATGCGGGCCCTTCGCTTAGAATGCAGAACACCCGCGACGCGGCATCCAGTTTTAAGGCGTCGCGGTGCGCATCCGCCTGCAACAACGCGGCGATCCCCGCAGCCCCGGACGCACTGGCCGCAATATCATTTTGCACAGTTGCTTGTGCGCCTTCGGCCCCTTCTTGTTCTGTCAATGTCACGAACGCATCTGCGTCACGTGAAAGCCCTTTCAGCGCAATCAAAGACGCTTCTTTGCAATCCAAACGCCCCATGTCGGACACACCACCTTGGGTGACGACAAAAGCGCCAGCTTTGATCGACGCCACCAATGCAGGCGCTTGATCAGGTTCGACCACAACAATCACAGGATCCTCCCCCCATGTTTTGCGCGCCATTGCCGCACAGGCTCCAGCAAGGCCGCCAACGCCAGCTTGCAAGAAAATATGTGTGGGCGCTTGCGGCATTTGCGCAATCGCTTCAGCCATCAAAACGAGGTACCCTTCCATCAGGCGGAAAGGCCGATCCGTGTAGCCGGGCCAAGAGCTGTCGGACAACAAGATCCAGTCATTGTCCTTTGCAGCTTTCGCCGCTGCAGCCATGCTGTCTTCATAGATGTCGCCTTCACGGCGGACTTCAGCCCCGATCGACCGCAGTCTTTCCGCGAAGCTTTCAGGTACTGATTGTGCAATATAAACCACAGCATTGGCCCCAAAGGCGTCTGCCCCTGCGGCCACTGACATCCCGTGGTTGCCAGCACTTGCTGTGACGTAGGTGTTATTGGACACATCCGCCCCCGCTGCATCATGCGCAATGACATATGCAGCCCCCAACGCCTTGAAGCTGCCCAACCCCATGCGGCCCCGTTCGTCTTTCAGCCACAGGTTTTGTACGCCTGCTTGAGCTGCCAGTTCATGCGCGTCCAGCAGTGGTGTCTGTGCGGCATGCGGGCATTTACCCAGAAGGCTTTGCACGGCTTCAACGTCTGTGCTGGGCGTCGGAATAGCATCCAGACCAGAAACAGAACGGCGGGGGGTGTTTAGCAAAATATCCATGCCCCCAAAGACTGCCAGAAGCGACTTCGGTCAAGTAATTTTTCAAATATGCAGTAGACGGCCAAGAATGGAGGCGGGCCATTGCAGCCCGCCCCTAACTTCATACGAAGTCGATGAACTTGTTCATTGGCATCTCGCGGATGCGTTGCCCCGTTGCCGCGAAGATCGCATTGGACAAGGCTGCAGCAGCCGGAGGTACCATGGGTTCGCCCATGCCGCGCACCTGATCTGCATTTTCCAGTCCGGCAACTTCGATGTTGGGAACCTGATACATGCGCATGGCTTCAAAGCTGTCGTAGTTGTCCTGTTCGACCATTCCATCGGAATAGGTAATTTCTGACAGAATGGCGTGGCCAAGGCCCCAAACGACCCCACCTTGCACCATGTTTTCGAAGTTTACAGGATCAACCACTGTTCCGACGTCGGCTGCGACCCAGACGTTATCAAGTCGGATGCCATCCTCGGTCGCGGTCACCTCCACCACCTCTGCGGTGGGCACGCCAAAGGACATGCAGAACGCCACGCCGCGCCCTTGGTTGGGGGCCAAAGGAGCGCCCCAGTTGGACATGTCAGCAACCTTTTCCAACACCTTGCGGGACGGATCATGCCAGCAAAGACGCAAGCGCTCTGCCATAGGATCAGCACCTGCGGCCTGGATCAATTCATCCAAAAACACATCGTGGAAAAAACCGTTTGATGACGCGCCAACCGACCGCCAGCTGGAAATCGGAGCAAGCTCAGGCGCACGGTAGCCTGTCACCCGGTAGTTGGGAATGCGCATCGGCTGTTCCCAAGCCCCCGCCACAATCTGCGTATCGGGTCCCGGCACGCTTAACCCTTGGCGGCCCATCTGGCTTGCGATCACCGATGGCATAGCTATGCCCAAATCAAAGCTTTCCACCTGACCGTTTTTGACCGTCCCGCGCCCTCGCGCCATAGCGATTTGACGGGTGTCATTGTGCGTCATGTCTTCTTCGCGGCTGTAGGTCAACTTTACAGGCGTGCCTTTCATTTTCACCGCGATTTCCGCGGCTTCCTGAACAATACGCGCTTCCAGCCGGTGGCCAAAGCTTCCGCCCATCATCAACATGTGAATGTGGACGTCGTCTTTGTCCAAGCCCGTGATATCAGCTACGTTTCCGCGCAAAAAGCTGGGAATTTGGGTGCCTGTCCAAACGTCGGCACGATTGTCTTGCACCAGCACTGTCGCCGACAATGGTTCTAGCGGAGCGTGGGCCAGATAGGGGGCTCGGTATTCTGCCGCGATGACATCGCCAGCCTCCAAAGCCGCCTGAACGTCGCCTTCGTCTTTCATGGTGCTGTCCACACGGTCCGCGACAAAGCTGTCGGACAAGGTTTGCCAGTGAGCGTCCATTTCCGCAGGATAAGGTGCTGCATCCCATTCGATTTCAATTGAATTTGCAGCTTGGATCGCGCGCCATGTGTTGTCTGCGATCACGGCCACGCCTGTGCTGATTTCAAACACCTGACTGACACCGCGCATCGCTTTTGCGTCCGATGCATCGAATTTCTGCATCGCGCCGCCACGGCGCGGATTGGTGCGTACTGTGGCATGAACCATGCCATCAAGCGCAAAGTCGATGCCATAATCTTGCGTCCCTGTGGACTTTGACACGATATCAAGCCGTTGCGTTGCCTTGCCCATCAACCGCCATGTGGAAGGGTCGCGCAATTGCACTTCATCGACAGGGTCCAAAGTGCCCGCAATCGCCGCCAGTTCCGTATAAGGCAGCGACGTGCCATCGGGCAAAATAACAGCACCTTTGGAGGTCCGCAGATCGGTGAGGGCCACACCGGTTTTCTGCGCGGCAGCGGCCTTTAGTGTTTCGCGGGCAACTGCACCGGCAACACGCAATTTGGTAAACCCGTCGGGGACCGTCGTAGAGCCGCCCGTGATGTCCATCCCGAGAAACTTCATCATTGCATCCATGACACCGCGCATGGAGTTGGCTGTGAAACTGTCATTGGTCGATGGGAAGGGGGCTGCTTCTTGCGCCAAAGCCGTGTTGTAGTAGGCCCGTGATGGAACCCCCGGATCGACCTTGATTTGATCCAGCTCCACATCCAGCTCTTCGGCAATCATAATTGCCTGAACCGAATAGGCCCCCTGCCCGCTGTCCACACGCGGTGTGATCAACGTGATCCCGTCCGCATCAATTTTGACGTAAGCCGTCAGTGCGGTTTCGCCCTCCGCCAGCCCCTTCAAAAGCGGGTTCGCAACAGGCTTTTTGTAGGCGTAGTAACCGAACGCAACGCCGCCCACGATTGCGGCCGATCCGATCAAAAATGTACGACGGGCAATTTTTCCAATTTTACTCATGGTCTTATGCCCTTTCCATTTTCGCTGCAGCCGATTTCACTGCGGCGCGAATACGGGGGTACGTGCCGCATCGGCACAAATTGGACGACATGGCGTCATCAATATCAGCGTCCGTCGGGTTCGGGGTCTGGGCCAGAAAAGCGGCTGCCGCCATGATCTGGCCTGACTGGCAATAGCCGCATTGGGCAACTTGATGTTCGATCCATGCCTCTTGCACAGAGTGCAACGCATCCGGATTGCCCAACCCTTCGATGGTTGTGATCGGGCTTTCCACATCCGCGGCACTGATCTGGCAGGATTTCACGGCTTCACCGTCAATATGCACTGTGCATGCACCACACTGCGCGACGCCACACCCGTATTTAACGCCTGTGATCCCAAGCTCATCGCGCAAGACCCAAAGCAGGGGCATGTCGTCTTCGACATCCACATCGTGATTGGTTCCGTTGACCGTAAGTTGCATTTGTGCCCCTCCTGAATGTTGTTGATTTATACATAAGGCACCAGCGATTAAGAAAAACCTGCATTTCACGCCAATGGACTTGCAGAACGCGACGTTGAAGGCGTGACGTGCCATGTCGCTTACTTTGAGCGCGGCGTGATCGACCGGTCAGACGATGGTGAGAACGTCTTTTCCGAACGACGGTCTATTGTTTGGAAGTCTTTGCGCGTACGTCGGATCTTTGATGAATCCAATCAAACGCTGATCTATCTCGCGCACGCCCGAGAGGTGCAAAACGGCTCTGCCAAGATGTCCGTATCGACAGTGCCCCTGTTCCAAAACCCCCAATAAAAAACGCCGCCTGCGCAGTGCAAGCGGCGTTTTTCATGTGCGCAGTATGGCGTTCTTTAGAATTCGACAACCGCGCGGATGGATTTACCCTGATGCATCAGGTCAAAGCCGTGGTTGATCTCGTCCAACGTCAATTTGTGCGTGATCATCGGATCGATTTCAATTTTTCCGTCCATGTACCAATCGACGATTTTTGGAACGTCCGTGCGGCCCTTGGCCCCGCCAAAAGCTGTGCCGCGCCATGAACGGCCTGTGACCAATTGGAACGGACGGGTCGAGATTTCAGCACCGGCAGGGGCCACGCCGATGATGATGCTTTCGCCCCAACCCTTATGCGACGCCTCAAGCGCTGTGCGCATCACGTTGACGTTGCCTGTGGCATCAAATGTATAATCAGCACCGCCACCTGTCAGCTCCACCAGATGGGCCACCAAATCGCCCTCGACTTTGGAAGGGTTCACGAAGTCGGTCATGCCGAAATGTTCGCCCATGGTGACTTTGTCGTCGTTCAAATCCACACCCACGATCTGGTCGGCGCCGGCCAGTTTCAAGCCCTGAATCACGTTTAGACCAATGCCGCCCAGCCCAAAAACGATCGCGCGGCTGCCGATTTCAACTTTGGCTGTGTTGATGACAGCGCCGATGCCCGTGGTCACGCCGCACCCGATGTAGCAGATTTTGTCAAACGGTGCGTCTTTGCGCACCTTGGCCAGTGCGATTTCGGGCACAACCGTGTGGTTGGCGAAGGTCGAGCAGCCCATGTAGTGGTGGATCGGGGTGCCATCCAACATGGAAAAGCGGGTGGAGCCATCGGGCAACAAGCCTTGGCCTTGGGTGGCGCGCACCTTTTGGCACAGGTTGGTTTTGGGGTTCAGGCAGTATTCGCATTCGCGGCATTCCGGCGTGTAAAGCGGGATCACGTGATCGCCAACTTCCAGCGTCGTGACGCCTTCCCCGACTTCGATCACAACGCCCGCGCCCTCATGGCCCAGAATGGCCGGAAAAATGCCTTCGGGGTCATCACCGGAACGGGTAAATTCGTCGGTGTGGCACAGACCTGTGGCTTTGATCTCTACCAACACTTCGCCTTTGCGCGGTCCGTCCAGATTCACTTCCATAATTTCAAGTGGCTTGCCAGCGGCAACGGCAACAGCAGCACGGGTGCGCATCATCAGTTCTCTCCCAAAAACGGTATGTTATTGGGCACGATCAAGGCCAGTCGCGGCCCGCATTGTCAAGACATCCGGCTTAATTCAGTAGCAATTCAGACAGTTTTTCAGCGCCTTCCCGAAGCGTCGGCAGGTGCTGTTGAATTTGCTCAAGCGACAACCGCTGCATCGGGGTGTGCGCAGACAGGGTTGAGACCAGTCGCCCCTGATCGTCCAGAATGGGCACTGCGACGGCGACCATGCCTTCCATAAATTCTTCGTTGTCCGTGGCGTAGCCCCGTTTGCGAGTCGCACTTAGCTCTGCCTTTAAAGCACTTGGGTTTGTGATGGTTCTTGCTGTTCGCGCTTCAAGAACCTGCGCGTTCAAAAAGCGGTCAATGTAGCGCGGGTTCAATGAACTGAGGTACATTTTGCCGGATGCCGTGCAGTGGAAAGGCACCTGGGTGCCGATGGGCAACTGGATGCGCAGCGGCCATTTTGTTTCGATGCGGTCAAGGTAGATCATGCCATCGCGATCAGGAACGGCGATGTTGCAGGTCTCTTCGACGCTTTCCACAACCGAATTCAGGATCGCCAAACGCACGGTGCGCAGCCGTTGCGAGCTAAGTGTGTTGACAGACAACCGACGCAAACGCGGGCCCGGACCGTAACTGCGGCCATCAATGTCGCGTTGCAAAAAGCCTTCGGATTCAGCGGTGTGGAAAAGGCGATGAACTGTGGGTTTCGGCAACCCGAGTGCTTCGACAAGATCGGCAGGGGTGACCGGAACACCGGCCTTTGCAACCTCTTCTAGAAGCAACAGCAGTCTCAGGTTTGTCGGAATTTGCCCCGGCTTTCCAGAGGTATCTTCAGCAGTCATTCACGCTTCCCACTTTGTCAGAACACTGGCCAGCAAAACCGGCCAGTGCGTTCTTTATAGGTCACTCACGTCATGTGTCTATCGTGCCATCTGTGCAGGCAACCAAGTTGCAAGTTCAGGCACCAAGGCAACAAACAGCCAGACCGCAATCAGCGAAACCAGATACATCGTCGAGTACCGCAGAAGCCGGAAGTAAGGAACCCCGGTCACACCAGACGCCACGTAAAGGTTCAGACCGTAAGGCGGCGTGATAAAGCCGATCGATGCCCCCACAAGGAACACAACCGAGAAGTGGATCGGATCAACGCCAACGCTGGCCGCAATCGGTGCCAGGATCGGTGCAAGGATGATTGTGACAGGCAGGGATTCAAGGATCATCCCCGACACAAACACAATCGCCATGGATGCAAACAGCACCGGATAGTAACCGCCCATACCGCGCAACAGCTCTCCGATGACTTCGGACGCACCAAGCGCCCCAAGGACCTGTTGCATCACGATAGACACCGCGATCAACGGCGTCAGGATGCCCGCAATTTGTGCAGACCGCACAACAACCGCTGGCACATCACGCAACCTGAAACCTTCGACAACAACCATCGCCCCAAAGGGTTTTTCATCAACCGGCGCAGATTGGTCCACCCCCATCAGTTTGTTCAGCGGGTAGCTGATCACACCGACGATGATCCCGAAGCCAACAGTAACCCCTGCCGCTTCAGTCGGTGAAAACTTGCCCGTGTAGATGCCCCAAAGCACCAATCCGATGGCAAAGAAGCCAAGCCAAGCGCCGACAGCCGTTTTGAACACCCGAAACGGTGACAAAGCGATCAGGATGCCCCACTTGTTGATGGTGGACACGATGAAGCACATTGCCATCATCGCAAAGACCATCAACGATCCGGGGATGATCCCCGCAATGAACAGATCCGAGATCGGCAAGTTCATCAAGAAGCCATAAACGATGAAAATGATCGACGGTGGGATGATGATCCCAACAGTCCCGCCCGCCGCAGCCGTTGCCGCAGAAAAGCGTTCATCGTAGCCACCGTTGGTCATTTCGGGGTGCAACATCGAACCGATTGTGGCCGTTGTGGCAGAGTTTGAGCCCGAGATCGCCGCAAACAAGCCGCAAGCCCCGATGGCCGCCATCGCCAGACCACCGCGCAGCCAACCAAGGCAGGCATAGGCAAAGTCCGATAATCTTTTGGCGATCCCTGATTTATTGATCAGATCCCCTGTCAGAATGAACAAAGGCATCGCAAGCAGCGCAAAGCCGTCTTTGAACACGTTCAGCAATTCGTTTCCTGCGTTGTCCAAGGTCAGGCCAATCACAAGGCTACAGCCCACCGACCAGTAAAAGATCACCAGCAAAACCGGTGTCCCCAACATAAACAAGACCGTTACAGCCAGAGAAATAAATGTAATCCACGTTCCATCGGTCACTACGCTTCTCCCCCGATTACCGCTTGTTCGATCAGCGTTTCGTTGTTGCGGAAACGGCCAAGATCAATCAACGCGTTGCTCAGAACGCGGCCCGCCATCATGATGAAACACAAAGGCATCGTTATGATGAACCACCAGCGCATCACGCCGTCGGTGCCCAGAACAATCTGGAAGTTATCATAGGTGTTGATTGTGATCCGCGACATGGTTGTCACGCAGATGATGCAGAAGATGAACCAAAGCACATTGTCCATCAACAGGCTGTAGTATTGGCCCTTGTGGCTGAATTTGGTGCGAAATTCGCTAAAGCTGAGGTGCGTGCGCAGTTTCACATTATACGAACACCCGTACCACGACATGATCATGAAGATCAGCGGCGGGATGGTTGTGGACCACGGCACCTGACTGGAAAAGACAAAGCGCTGGATCACACCGACAAAAATGATAAGCGCAATAAGAATGTAAGCCGTTACAGCCACAGTGCGCTCAAGGTGACGGTCCAGAAACGGAAACGCCTTGTACAAATAGTGCACAGCAATCGCGCCAATAACAGTGAGCGGGCCGAAAACCAGCCACGCTGCATCTGATCGATACGCTTGTGTAACCTTGAAATTAATATCGCCACTCAACGTCGCGGTGACGATGGTGACCATGTCTGACCAGATCGACATCTGGCGTCCCTCCCTATGATTTCGTTGCGCCCACCAAGCCGCTTAAATGCGATCTTTGGGACAAAAAAACCGGCCCGAAATCTCGGACCGGCTGATTTTAGACGTGAAGCCGGTATTTAGGCTTTCCACCAGCGACGTGGTTCCACGTTCTCTGGCAGTGTGTCGCCATCGATTGTACGCACTTCGTCGTAGATTTCTTGGTAGGTATCCGCACCACCCTGCCAGCCGTTGATGCGCTCGCGCCATTCTTCCCACAGCTGCGGTTGGAATTCGGGTGAGCACATTTCTTCGGCTTTCTTCTTCTCTTCGACAGACAAGAATGCGTTACGCACGTTGTTTTGCGCGAAGATCGTGCCTGGAAGCTGTGGATCGGATTGACCAACAGTTTTAACCAGTGCCGCCTCATTCGCCGCTTGAACGTGTGTTTGGGCCCAGTAAGAGGATTCCATCACTTCGTCTTGCAATTCGCCAGACAGACCGTCGAAGACGCCTGCGTTCATCGCTGTGTGCTCTGTGCCGCAGAAGAAGTCGAGGTGAACAGACTGAGATACAACAGGGGACATGTTGGCATATGCCACGGCCGAAGCCCATGTTTCCGCGCCATCAATCAGACCTTGCTTCAGACCATCAAGTGTTTCTTCCCATGCAACCGGAACCGGGTTCAGGTTCAAAGCCGTCATCGCGATGCGACCCAGCTGAGTGCCTGTGACACGGTTTTTTGTGCCTGCGAGTTGGTCGATGGATGTGACTGTTTCTTTGCCTTCCCATGCCAGACCCAACTGGATGCCGCGCAATTCAGCGTGGGAGAACAGGAATTTCAGACCATGGCGACGCTCATAAGGCTCACGCAAAAGCGCCTGGGACTTAGGAGAGTACAAGAAATGGTATTGGTCCGCACGGTTACGGAACATGTAGGCGTAGTCCAGAACGTTCAGGTAAGGCGCACCGCCCGCCGAGTTCTGTGTAGACGCCGCATAGATGTCGATGATGCCCTGCTGGCATTTCTCTACGCAAGACACCTGACCACAGATCTGGTTGTCGCCGATGAACTCAACGCGAATCTCACCGTCTGTGCGTGATTCGAGGTCACGCGCAAATTCCAACGCGCCCGCACGTTCGATCAAAAGGTTGCGTGCGTTGAAGCCAGCCGCGCCAAATTTCAGCGTGTGCTTTGGTTCTTTTGCGAAGCGTTTCTCATATGTGGATTCTGCCGCAGACGCCAAGTTTGCAAGGCTCATCGCCCCACCGAAGCCACCTGCCGCCATAAGCGTCGAGCTCATGCCGTAGCGACCTGCAACACGGAACAGATCTCGGCGCGAGATACCCGCTAACTTATTTCCCGTAGACATGACAATTTCCTCCCATTTGTCAATTATTGAGACTTTTAGTTTCAAAAAACTGTAGTATGACAAAACCAATCTGTATAGGGTTAATTCGAACCAAGGGAGGATATTTTGTGGAAGCGGACTATATTGTAGTAGGCGCAGGCTCTGCGGGATGCGTTTTAGCGAACCGCCTCAGTGCCAATCCGGCCAACAAAGTCGTGTTGCTGGAAGCCGGTGGCCGTGACATCAATCCGTGGATCCATATCCCCGTCGGATACTTCAAAACGATACATAACCCCAACGTAGACTGGTGTTACAAAACAGAACCTGATCCCGGTCTGAATGGCCGTTCCATCGAATGGCCCCGTGGGAAGGTCCTGGGTGGGTCTTCTTCATTGAATGGTTTGCTTTACGTACGTGGACAACCACAAGACTACGACCGCTGGGCACAAATGGGCAATAGCGGATGGTCTTGGGACGACGTGTTGCCGTTGTTCAAGAAAAGCGAAAACAACGAACGTGGTGCCGATGAATATCACGGCGACAAAGGCGGATTGTCGGTGTCGAATATGCGCATTCAACGCCCGATCACTGACGCATGGGTCGCAGCAGCGCAGGCTGCAGGCTACAAATTCAATCCCGATTACAACGGCAAATCGCAAGAGGGTGTCGGCTTTTTCCAGCTCACTGCGCGTAACGGGCGCCGGTGTTCGTCGGCAGTGGCCTTCCTTAATCCAGTGAAATCCCGCGACAACCTACGCATCATCACCCGCGCCCTTGTTCAAAAGGTCAACATCGAGAACGGCGTATGCACCGGCGTCACCTACACGGACAAAGGCGGCGTGGAACACACCATAAAAGCCAACCGAGAAGTCATTCTAAGTGGCGGAGCCATCAATTCACCACAAATCCTGATGCTGTCCGGTGTTGGCGAAGCCGCACAACTGCAAGAGCACGGCATAGAAGTCAAAAGAGACCTTCACGGGGTGGGCAAAGCAATGCAGGACCACTTGCAAGCGCGCCTTGTCTACAAGTGCAAGGAACCCACTTTGAACGATGAAGTGTCCAGTCTTTTGGGCCAAGCCCGCATTGCGTTAAAGTATGCCACGTCACGCACGGGCCCCATGGCTATGGCCGCCAGCCTTGCGACTGGCTTTATGAAAACCCGCGAAGACCTTGAAACGCCCGATGTCCAGTTTCACGTGCAGCCGTTGTCGGCAGAAAACCCGGGCAAAGGCGCGGACAAGTTTTCGGCCTTCACCATGTCCGTGTGCCAATTGCGTCCGGAAAGCCGCGGTGAAATTCGCCTGCAAAGCGCTGATGGGAAGGTCTACCCCAAAATCATCCCCAACTATCTGTCCACCGAAACCGATTGCCGCACTGTTGTGGCGGGGGTCAATATTGCGCGAACCATTGCGCGGCATGCACCACTGGATCAGAAAATCTCAACGGAATTCCGACCCGATCCTGATCTGGATATCAACGACTACGATGCAACACTGGATTGGGCACGCAACAACACCGCGTCGATCTATCATCCCACCGGAACCTGCAAAATGGGATCAGGCAGTGACGCAGTCGTGGATGACAAGCTTCGCGTGCACGGGGTTAAGGGCCTGCGCGTGGCGGATTGTTCGATAATGCCCGAAATCGTGTCCGGCAATACCAATGCACCGGCCATCATGATCGGCGAGAACTGTGCAAAAATGATTCTGGCAGGCACATAAGTCTTCCTTTTTAATGCGCAAAGGATGCGGCGCCCCCGATAGGTCGCCCATTTTGCTTCTTGATCAAACGACAGGACTGTCCAACATGAAAACCTCAAAAGACTATATGGAAGATGCCAACGCGGTTGTGCCACGGATCGATTCTGCTGATGCCGTTGCCAAACATGGTGATACAGCCTGCGTCTTTGTGGACGTCCGTGACAGCGCGGCCATTGCGCAAACCGGCACAATCGCAGGTGCACATCACATCCCGCGCGGTATGTTGGAATTCATCGCCGACCCTGCAACAGGTGCCTATAATCCTGCCCTGACAAAAGACGCCCCCATTTACCTGATTTGCGCGGCAGGCGGGCAAGCAGCCTTGGCTGGCAAAACGCTGACTGACATGGGGTACACGAATGTCACCAACATCGGCGGCATCTCGGGCTGGAAAGACGCAGGCGGCCCGATTGAAAGCGCTTGATCGTGCATCAAGCCCACCACCTATAGGGGAAAGTCGGGGCAATTGGCCCGACTCACCCAAACTAATGATCTTGCGATTTGCAGCCAAAAGTTAACACATCCCCACTTTGGCCAAATCTTTTTACCAAAATAGGCGTTTAATATTCCAACCCACTTTTGGCAATTTACGTTTAAATTCAAAGACCTGATGTATATTTTGGCATGTTCTGTGCGAATTGGGCCGTTTCATACCCCTTGCCAAGACCCCTGCTGTCGCCAAAAACTTAACCCGTGCGACGGGGGAGAAGTTTATAGACAGCTCTTTAATGTATACGTTAGCGTATTCATTGCGAACTGACCCAAATCAAAGAGGTCACTGACCCAACGACATCATCGGCCAAAATGGTCACCTAGGGAGGAATACCAAATGAAAACCAACTTTATCGCAGCCGCTGTCGCGGCCACGGTTGCCGCAACCGGCGCTATGGCCCAAGACACGCTGGAAATGACATCGTCATTCCCGTCAAGCCTGCCCATTCTTGGCACAGCTTCCGTGGACTTCAAGGATCGCCTGAACTCGATCTCGACTGATGTCCAAATCGAACACTTCGATCCCGGCAAACTGGTTCCGACACTTGAAGCACTGGACGCCGTGTCCAACGGTTCTGTTGATGCGGCTTTTGCGACATCCGGCTACTGGCAGGGCAAAATCAAATCTGCATCCCTTTTCGCGGCTGTGCCTTTTGGCCCCGAAGCTGGCGAATTCATGGGCTGGATCCTGTATGACGATGGCGCAGAGCTTTGGCAGGGCATGTACGACCAAGCGGGTTACGACGTCAAAGTCATGCCTTGCGGTATCATCGCGCCAGAAACATCCGGCTGGTTCAAGAACGAAATCAACGGTGTGGCTGACCTTGAAGGCCTGAACATGCGCTTCTTCGGCCTTGGTGCGGAAGTTATGCAGCGTTTGGGCGTGTCCACGTCCCTGTTGGGTGCGGGCGACATCTTCCCGGCGCTGGAACGCGGTGCGATTGACGCCACAGAATTTTCCATGCCGCGCATCGATGCGCGTTTGGGCTTTCACAAAATCGCCAAATACAACTACTTCCCTGGCTGGCACCAGCCGTCCACGTTGTTTGAGCTGATTGTGAACATCGACGTCTGGGAAGACCTGTCCGAGATTGCACAAAACCAGATCGAGACAGCTTGCTTGGCCAACGTGACGACATCTTTGGCCGAAGGCGAAGCCACCAACTATGCGGCGATGGTCGAGAACTCCGAAACGAACGGCGTTCAAATTAAGCAGTGGTCCCCAGAAATGCTGGAACTGTTTGAAAGCACATGGAACGAAGTTGCGGCTGAGCTGGCAGCGGAAGACGAGTACTTTGCAAAAGTCTGGGCTGATCTGGCCGACTACCGCGAAGGCTACAAAATCTGGTCCAACAACATCTACCTGCCACGCAAGTAATTGCGATGCTTGAACAATTGAAAGGCGGCACTTTCGGGTGCCGCCTTTTGAACAAAAAAAGACCCGTCGCCACTGGCCGGTTTGAGGAGTGAGAGCATGACACAGAAAACAGACCCCCAAGAAGAGCTAACAGTTGATGCCGTCTTGGCCATCAGCGATCCCGGCGAGGTCGACCGCGACCAGCACGGTGTCTTTGATCGTTTGATGATCAATGTGGGCAACGTGGTGGCCTGGGCGTTTCCACTTTTGATGTTGGCCATCGTCTCTCAGGTCGTTTTGCGCGGCAACGGCTTCAACCAAGCCTGGTTGGACGACGCCCAATGGTGGATCTACGGCTTTGCCATGCTGACCGCCTTTGGCTATGCGATCACAACATCCAGCCACGTGCGGGTTGATATTTTCCACGAACATTACACCCCCGAAAAGAAGGCCCGCATCGAAGTCTTTGCACTTGGATGGTTGTTGATGCCGTTTCTGGGCATCATGTTCGATACGCTGTTCCACTACGCCATCGCGTCGATCGTCGCAGGTGAAGGGTCGGACAGCCCCAACGGCCTGCACCGACTGTATTTGTTGAAAGCCTCCCTGCCCCTATTGTTTGGCGTGTGCATTTTGGCGGCCTACGCGGTCATGATCCGCAATTTGCGCGTCATCAAACCCGTCAATCTGTGCACTGTGATCGTGGGTATGTTGCCTATGGCGATCTTCGTCGCGTGGCGCGTCGTGGTTTATGTCATGTACTGGTTTGTCTATCTCACAAACGCCGACATCAAGCCGCGTCGTATCTTGCGCGAACCGATGTTCGAGTACGCACTTTGGGTCGCTATCGTCTTGCTGGCGGTGCTTTATCTTGTCGGATTTATCCGCAATCGTTCTGTTCAGGCTAAGGGTTAAATCACATGCAGCTGTTGTCCCTTATCGACTTTCTGACCCTGAACGAATGGTTCGTTCTGATCATTTTCCTGACGTTCATTGCCATGCTGTTTCGGGGCATCCCCGTGGCTTACGCGTTGGTCGGTGTGTCCCTGATCTTTATCGTGCTGGCCATTTTTGTGCTGGACCCAAACAAAACCGGTATCCGCGAATATATCGAATATGACGACACACGCATCAGCTACAAAAAGATGGGGGCCGCAGCGGGTCGATTCTTTGGCGGGGTTATCAAAAACCCTGTTCTGGTCGCTTTGCCGATGTTCATTTTCATGGGGCTTATGTTGGATCAATCCGGCGTTGCCCAGCGCATGATGCGGTCGATGCAGGTGCTGTTTGGCGCGTTGCGCGGCGGGTTGGCCCTGTCGGTGATGCTGATCGGTATCATTCTGGCGGCATCTACCGGTGTGATCGGCGCGTCCGTTGTGTTGCTGGGGGTCATGGGCCTGCCCGCGATGATGGAACAAAACTATTCCAAATCCATCGCCACAGGCACCATCGCCGCATCCGGTACGCTTGGCATTTTGATCCCGCCATCCATCATGCTGGTGATTATGTCGGATCAGCTGTCCATCAGCTTGGGCGATTTGTTTATGGGGGCGCTGTTCCCAGGCCTATTGCTTGGCGCACTCTATATCACCTTCATCGTGATTTACGGCGTGCTGCGACCGTCCGCGATGCCAGTGCCTGAAAACCGTGAACCCGTGACAGGTAAAGTGATTGCCGAGGTCGCCTTGTCCGTGATGCCGCCGATGGCACTGATTTTGGTGGTTTTGGGGTCGATCTTTTTCGGGTTCGCCACCCCAACCGAAGCCTCGGGCCTGGGCGCATTAGGCGCAATGGTGTTGGCGATTTTGAACCGCAAACTGACCTACACCGTGTTTCGCGACGTGATGCGCCAGACGCTGAACACCTCAGGCTACATCGTTGGTATTTTCATCGCTGCCAACTTCTTTGCCTATGTGTTGCGGCTGTATGGTGGGGACGAAACGATCAAACACATGATCGCGGGGTCTTTCGACAACCCGTATATGATCGTGATCTTTATTCTGTTTATCGTCTTTCTACTCGGCTTCCTGCTGGATTGGATCGAAATCACCTTGATCATCATGCCACTGGTGTTGCCAGTTGTTCTGGGCCTTGATCTGGCTGTGGATGGCTTTGGTGTTGTGGATGATCCGCAGATCGTGTGGTTTGCTATTCTGGTGGCGGTCACTTTGCAGACGTCGTTCCTGACGCCACCTGTTGGGTTTGCACTGTTTTATCTGAAAGGTGTGTGCCCCCCCGGCGTCACGCTGGGGCATATCTACAAAGGCGTGATCCCCTTCGTGCTGTTGCAGTTGTTTGGCTTGTTTATCGTGTTTGAATTTCCTTGGCTGGTGACATGGTTGCCAGCGGTGGCCTACGCGAACTAAGGTCGCGCCATGACAGTCAAACCTATGAACATCGGCCCCACGCTGTGCTTTATCGGCGGCGCGTGGGGCCCCTCACGCAGCGGCCAGACGTTGCCTTTGATCAACCCGTCCGATGGCGCAGCCCTTTGCAACATCGCGCGGGGGTCAGCCGAAGATATCGATGCAGCCGTTCAAGCCGCGCAAACGGCGCTTGACGGTACATGGGGCAGACTGCCAGCCTTTGAACGGGGCCGCGTTCTGGCGCGGATCGGGGAAGAGGTTCTGAAAAACATCGACCATCTCACACAGTTGGAATCGATGGATGTTGGCAAGCCCTTGACCCAAGCGCGCAACGATGTGGTGGCTTTGGCCCGCTACATGGAATTCTATGCGGGTGCTGCCGACAAAATCCACGGCGAGACCATCCCGTTTCAGGACGGTTACACCGTTTACACCCTCCGCGAACCACATGGCGTGACAGGACATATCGTGCCGTGGAACTATCCCATGCAGATCATCGGGCGCTCTGTCGGGGCGGCTTTGGCGATGGGCAATGCTTGCGTTCTGAAACCCGCCGAAGAAGCCTGCTTAACGGCGCTGGCGTTTGCACAAATTTGCAAGGACGCCGGACTGCCTGACGGGGCGTTGAACGTGGTGCCGGGTCTTGGGGCTGAGGCAGGTGCCGCATTGACCGCGCACAAAGGCGTGCATCACATGTCC
Source organism: Ascidiaceihabitans sp. (assembly GCF_039986515.1). Lineage (NCBI taxonomy): Bacteria > Pseudomonadati > Pseudomonadota > Alphaproteobacteria > Rhodobacterales > Paracoccaceae > Ascidiaceihabitans > Ascidiaceihabitans sp. The sequence goes on from NZ_JBDWQO010000019.1 coordinate 234,660, forward strand.
TTCACGGGCTCTGTGGGTGTTGGTAAAATCATCCAAGAAACCTCTGCCGCCAACGCAGTCCCTGTCACGTTGGAACTGGGGGGCAAATCCCCGCAACTGGTGTTTGACGATGCCGATTTGGATGCGGCTCTGCCGTTTTTGGTCAATGCGGGGCTGCAAAACGCAGGCCAAACCTGTTCCGCCTCCTCGCGCATTCTGGTGCAACGCGGTGTCTACGATGCCGTCGTCCAGCGCATGGGAGACACCTATAAGGCGCTGAGCGTCGGTCCGGCATCAGATGATCTGAACGTAGGCCCGCTGATTTCAAACCGCCAAAAGGACGTCGTGGACGGGTACATCGCCAAGGGCCATGACTTGCGGCTTGTCGCCCAAGCGTCCATTGCATCCAACGCCCCTGAAGGCGGCGCTTATGTGGCCCCGACCCTATTCGCAGATGTCCCGCCGGATCATGTGCTTGCGCAGGAAGAAATATTCGGCCCTGTTCAGGTGATTATCCCTTTCGACACCGAAGACGATGCTGTGCGTATCGCGAATGGCACGGACTTTGGGTTGGTCGCATCTGTTTGGACCCTATCGGGTGCGCGTCAAATGCGGTTGGCCAAACGGCTTCGCGCAGGTCAAGTGTTCTTGAACAACTACGGCGCCGCGGGTGGCGTTGAGCTGCCCTTTGGCGGCGTCGGCCTATCGGGTCACGGACGCGAAAAAGGGTTTGAGGCACTTTACGGCTTTTCCACCCTGAAAACCGTGGCCGCCCTACACGGCTAAAACGGCCAGACGTAAATCGTTGGAAAGCCAATCGCGTCCAGATCGGGCGCTGTGCCAAATCCGCTTTGTGCAGGGGCCTGTGTCACGTCCGCGACGCAGCGTGCCGTCGCGTTGAACAAATACAATGTGTCGGTTTTGATGGCGCCGTATCGGGCCGCGTTGTCAGACAAAGTTACGGTGTCGGCCGTCTTTGCAAACCCTTCAATCACCGCGCGGCTTGGGATCGTTTCATAGGCTGCGCTGGACACGTTGCTGCCGCCCTTGGCGATCCGCACGCGGCCCATGTCACCGACCCATTCATACAAACCGTCTGCCATATTGTAGAACCCCATAGGGCTTGGCCCAAACACGCCGCGTGTGGCTGGATTGTTGCCTATGACCGTATCATGGGTGTTTTTGCCTTCCAGAAACTGACCGTTGTCTGTGGCATAGGGCGGTGTGCCACCGCGGGCGCGGGCCGCGAATTCCCATTCGTTTTCTGTGGGCAGACGCATGTTCAAACCGGCAACATCCCCCAGCCAGTCGCAGAAATCCCGCGCTTCTGACCATGTCATTTCCGCTGCAACACCTGCTGTCCCACGTGAGGTTTGGGGCGACTTATACTGCTCGGGCCGTCCTGTGGCCGCAAGAAACATGTCAAAGTCTGCGTTGTCCGCTTCATGGGCCTGCAAATAATACGAAGGCAGCGTGACATCCGTGCTTGTCTGGCTTTGGGACGCATCGCGCACCGGCAGGTCAATCCGGCTACCATCCGGCTTTTGCCATGTCACACTGTAGGTGCCGTTTCGAAAATCCCCGCCTTGCACAAAGACCAGCTCTGCAAGGGTGCGGGTTTTCAAAGCCTCCACGGCACGGCCCTGCATCAACCCCGGCAAAGCAACGGCCCCGATAGCTGCTGCAACCAAAGCTGCCGCCCCTGCGATGATAATACCACGCGTCATGCGATGGTCTGCACGCGCACAGGCGATCCTGCATAAAGCGTTGTGGGCGGCAGGCTATTGATGGCCGCGATCAAAGTCGTGAATTTACGCTGCGATCCGCCGTCCATGATGTAGTTCAGACGTGCCAATCCTGCAGAGGCTGAAGACTTGCTGCCTGCCGGAGTGATGCGTTCCACGATTTTATCCCACTCCGCTTTGGATTGCACTGTGCCGACAACCGTCAGAATGGCCGCTTCTTGATGTTCTTCGAACGAGAAGGTGTAGGTTTCCGACAGGCGGTACAAGATGGCGCCTTTTGCTTCTGGTGGCGCAAAAATCAAAGCACTTGGGCGGGCTTTGATCTTTTTCGCATAGTCTTCCGCTGCTTGCGGTTCCGAGAACAGTTTGGCGGTTGAAGACAACACTTCGCTGACCGCAAAGGCACCAAGACGGGCCAGATCAACGCCTTTTTCGATGGCGTATAAAACGGCTGCAATGACAAAGTTGAACGCCCCTTCGTCGATAAATTCCAGATAGCTAAAATCGTTATCTTTCAGCTGGTTGTACAAATACATGATGAATTCGTACATCTTGTCGAACCCAATGGTGCCCGATAGGCTGCCTTTGGCCCCAAGCCCCACAACCAATTGCGCCTTACATTTGAAGATCAATTTGCCACCGTCATAAGTGATCTTGAAATCGATCTGTGCGCCAACGCCGAAATTGCCCGCCAATGACGCACCGACTTCGATGATCGCACCCCATTCCTTGTTGGTGACGGGCTGCCCGTCCACGATCAAACCGGGGTTCAGCCATTCCAGCGCCCCTTTGACGCTGCCGCCCGCTTCTACCCCTGCAAAAGCCCCAAGTGCGGCTTCGCCTTTAACGCCAGCCATTGAGGGTTTGGCCAAGATAGAGCCATCGGGTTCGGCCTTGTATTCTACCCCTGCCGTGGCAAAGATGCTGGCCCCCAACATGGCATGGGTTGCAAAGGTAAAGTGGCCACGGAAATAGCCGAAATTCAGTTCTTTTTGGCGCCCGTCTTCTGATGCTTGTGGTGCGCCATACGGGATCAGCGCATGCCAGCCATCGCGGTGTGGGGCATAGTAATTAAAGGTCGCTTTGGCCTCGGCCAGAATGGCGCGTGCCTCTGCGTGGCCCGACATGCCAGCGCTTTTCTTTTTCGGGTTGTAGCCCAGGTTCACACCAAACCCTGCATAGGCCCGCAAAAGCTGTGCGCCTGCCGACAGATCAAACGTTGGCTCGGCATGGGAATAGGTCATGCTTTCGTTGACCGCATCAATCCACTTCGCCCAGCTTTCGTCAAAAAGCTCCAGAATACCCGCGCTGACGCTGCCCTTGGCGATTTGGTTGCGGAAGGTGATGCCGCCTTGCAGGTCGTCCTTGACCTTATTGCCGACCTCTTTGAAGGCCTCTACCAGACGCGACTTGGGCAGCTGATCCCCCGAAGGCTGCAACATGTCCTTGCCGATGCGGTAGCGGCGCCAGTGGTTGGCCATCTTGTCGCTGCGCACCCGCGTCCAGCGTTTGCCTTTCAGCGAATACATCTGCACCAGATGCTTGTCGGGCAGATGCACACCGGGTTTGACGTAGCTGTCGAGGGTTTTGGCCAAGGCTGCTTGCGCTTGAACGATCAATTCAACGTCTTCTGTGTTGTTGGCTTGATCCAGATCCCCGAAAAGCCCGTCCATTTCACGGATTTCGGCATTCACACCAAGCAGCTCATCCCCCGCAAACAACAACACGTCGCTGTCGCCAACGGCAGCGTCTCCGCAAGACGGCACGTAAAACAGTTCAAAATCGCCACACTCAACGCAAACACTCATTGTACTAAGTCCTCAAGGCCGTAATGGGCGGCCAACCGGTGGTTCAGGTACCCCAACGAATGGTCACCGCTGCGCACCGCATCCCAATAGGGTTGCAACGCACCCTCAGGCACGCGCCGCAACAGGTCGTGGGTCTTGATGACGGTGGGTTCGTTGTCATAGCCCGTCATCAGGATTTTGTAATAGGTGTCTGCACGCGCTTCGCGATCTGCCAGATCAGCGCCTGTTTTTACCGCCAAAGCCCGCGCCTGAATAAGATTGCGCATGTGGCGCAGATTATTACGCCGTGCTTTGTCCAGTTTGGGGCGTGCATGCAAGCCTTGTGCGTTTTGCGCCGTCACAGTGGGGGCCCTGACGCTGATTGCATCCCACTTTCCATCTTCCAGCGAGGGCAAAAGATACGTCAGTTCCAGAACATGCGAAAAGAATGTCGCGATTTCGGCGTCACTGGACACCGCCAGGAACGCATCCAGATATCCCGGTTCCTGCATGCGAAATACCATCCGCACCCCGCCTTCATCCGGCAGCACAGTGTAGTGGCGCAGATGGCCGCGCAAAGCTGCGATGTCCGCATGGCTGCGCAGCAAAATACCCCCCCCATGCACCAACATATGGAAGGGATTGTCGTCGTCCGCGTCGAACGAGAAAAACTGCCGCGTGATGTCGCTGTCTGCTGTCAAACGCACCAGCCAAGGGGCAACCTGTTGTGTATCGTCATCGAAATCATCAAAGTCATACAAGCAAACGTGATCCAGTTCGGCCTGACCCAAACGATCCAAAAGAAACGGAATTTTGCCCGCATCAAGCAATGCATACAGAAACTGGGGCGCACTGCCTTTGGGAACATCAGGAAAAAGCCGCGTCTGCAGGCACTCGGGCACAAACACGCGCTCTTCACCAAACTCAGGGTCCGTCAGCGGGGTCACCCCTGCATCGACGTGATAATCCAACATTTTTTGTGTCATTTTCGCAATCTATAGCTGTGATCCGGCCAGTCCACTTATATCTAACCGTGCCACACTGTTTACGGCAGTTGCAACCGACGATGGTCTAAAAACCTCTGAACCCACCAGAACCCGTTCATCCCTGCCGCCGCTTCCAGAACGGGGCGTCCTGCCAACGTCGTTCTGTTCTATAAAACAGATCCAGATGCCCACGGTACGTCGCGGCGATATCCTGAAGATGCGCCGCGTACACGGCAAAATCCATACCAGTTTTGTTTTGCAGGGCCGCATCAATTTCAGCAGCCGCGGCCAACCCGGTGTAAAGCGATTGGAACACACCGCGCGATGACAACGGATCCAACGCCAGCGCTGCGTCCCCGACCGCCAGCCACCCCTTACCCGCAGGAACAGGCAAAAGGGACGTGTTGGCGGCGGAAATACGGGGGTGGGCACTGTCATTTGCACAAGTTTGCGCCAAGGCTGCGCCAACAACCGCGTTTCGCCGTGCGGCTTCGACAAACCCGTCACTGCGACGCAGGTTTTCTGTCACAAGATCGGAGTCCGTGTGCAAGGACACAACGCGTCCGTCGCGCACAGGGGCAGTGTACCACCATCCTGTCGCACAGCTGGCAATCGTCGACACACCTTTGTGCAGCAGGCTTTTATGTAGCGGGCGCGTTGCAGCATTCGGCAACCGCATCCAGACCGCCACGGTTTTACTTAGAACCACAGGGCGCTGGCCGATCATACGCGCAATCGAGGCTTTGCGTCCGGTCGCATCCACCACAATTCTTGCATGGATCCGGGCGCCCGACACACAGCCCAACCCCCAACCTGCCGCGTCCCTTTCGCAACTTGAAACAGCTTGAGACGTCAAAACCGAAGCACCGCGATTGCCCGCGACATCACGTAGGGTTCTTTCAAAGTCAGCGCGGTCCAAATGCCATCCCGGACCGTCAGGGTCCCGAATGAAATCGGTGTTTTCCAACTGGTCGCTGCCCCACACCGATTGGTTGCCAAGATACGCAGGGTAGCCGCGTGCCTCAATCGCCTCCAACAGCCCCATATCCCGCAACAGGCGCCGTGCCCCCGGGATTAGGCTTTCACCAATGCGCGGCGCAGGCTGGCTTTGTTTTTCAACGATCACCACAGAATATCGAGACGCCAGAAGACATGCCAATGCGGACCCCGCAGGGCCCGCACCAACAATCGCGATATCGCAATCGTGCCTCAGACTATCTGCCTTTCACGGGCAACCGTTGGACTTTGTCGATATGCGAAAGATCCGAGTGCCCTTGCGGTGCAGCGCCTTTTGCCATCGCCATCAAACGCGTCTTTTGTGGTTGATCAGACACTTGGATCGTGGCCGGAAAGGCATCACTGCTGCCTTCGGGGCCCGGGTGTACTTCGACAATGCCCATCTGATCGAAGTGGTGGATCATATGGTTGATCTGATGTTGATAATATTTGTCAGGCCCCAACGGCTCCAGCCAGTCGGCGCGGTTTGTGAAGGCTGCAATGCGATCTTGCATGGATGCAGACGTGTCGGTGATCACACCATACGCTTCGGTGCTGACCACTTCGTTGGGGACCCGTGCGGGCCAGAACGTAGGCACATAGGGGTCGTAGGCTTTGGTATATCCTGACCGGCAAGATGCAGTATCTGTCTGCCAGGGCACAGCCATCCATCGTGTGATAGAGCCCGGCGATTGGCCCCCGTTGACAGGCCCGCCCGGTGCATCCCAAATTGGCGTCAATTCCTGACCATAATCCGGTTCCGCCCCGTCTCGTGTCTTAAGGCGAAACGCGCTGGCGTACATACCGGCTTGCCGCATCGGCCAAGTCATTTCGCAACCGGGGTGAAACGCGTCGGCCAAACAAAACTCCATCGCCGCACGCGTCAGCATGTCGGGCTGGTCTGCCACCGGCACAGCGTCAATGGATGCAGGTGGGCAGGCGTTCGGATCGTAGTCGGCGATGAAATCGCCCTCGACCCATTGCGCAAGAAAACCCATCTGCAAATCCGACAGCGTGGTATGTTGGCGCGGCGTGTCTGCTGGTGGCACATTCATCGCATCACCATACAGCCAAGGCCACGGCACGGGCGATTTGCTGTCGCGATCAAACACACGGAAATTGTTGTAAAGCACACGCCGCGTTTCTGCGCCTGTGTCCGTGGCATCATTCAATCGTGCCAACCATTCAGGCGACGAAAAGTCGAAAGGCCCCTCAAAGCCAAAGGCCGCAGCGAAGCCCGCATTGACCCATTGCAATTCGGTCATCCGTTCAAAAATCGGGCGAATGTCGTCTTGGAACGATGGTTTCGCAGGGCGATCCAGCATCTTAGCACTGACGGCTGTGTCGCGCATCAAGTCCCACATCGTCCGCACCGATTTGATCTGCGGGCCATAATTTGGCGGCGCACAAATGACCCACGCGGGGGCCACATCCAACTGGACGCCGTCCAGTGTCACCGTCGCGGTCACAGGCCCGTCCGATGTATCGTCATACCAACCTTCGTTGTTGGCAAATGTGATCGCGGGGCTGTCATCGTTGGAGGCTGATTTGCCATGCCCGCCAAGCACGATCAGTCGTCCGGCGTCATCGGTATGCAGTTCCCCCAGATAGACCCGTTGGCCAAAGCAGGTGCCATCGTCAAACTTGGTGCTGTCCCCCTTGTGGTTCGTGCCTGAAACCGATTGCGGGGAAGGCGCAATTGTCAGGCTGTCGCGGTCGGCCACTGCAAGATTGCGTTTGACACTGGGGTCGGCCTGCGCGGCTTCGGGCACATCTTGTGCCAGTTGAAATTCGTACCAGCTGGACTTTTGGTTGGCCAAGGCGACCTGCCATTCGATGTCAGCAGTATCGGCCGTCAACTCGGCCACGGCCTGCCCGGCTGCGTTCAATCCATAGATGCGAAATCGTGCAGCTTCACGTTTAATGCGGCCGCTGTCATCGCGGTAGCTGCCCGGTGGCAAGGGGGCCGGTTCGTTCACCTCGGGTCCGATGTAGTATTCGGACGGGCTGTTGCCCACCCGGCACACACCGATGGGGGGATAGATGGCCGCAGATACGATTGTGGTGTCCTGGACGTCAGTCAATGTCACTCTCCCTTAGAACTCATTCGATAAAATTAGGTGACGGAAATCCGCCAAGTCGTTGAAAAATAGTTTAAACCTGCAGTAATTGCGCAGGTCTGTGCAGGTCATACATACGTTGAATATAAAGCCCCGTGGGCCGTTGGCGCAGTTCAGCATAAACTTTTTGCATGAACACGGGACACAAAGCGTGGTTGGGCAACATCCCGTGATACCCTTGCGCCAAAATCATCGGCCCTAAACATGCAGCGGTGATCAGATCAGCATATGTCAGCCTATCACCGTACATAAAGGTACGTCCATCAGCCAACAGCGCGTCGATTTTGTCAAAACCTTCATAGATGGTTTTCAACGCTTCATCGGCCACGGCCTGATCCAGTTCCAACCCCTTGTACATGGCCCAACGGATCAGCGGAAACGCGACACGAAGTGTCAATTTCTCGTACCACGGCACCGAGGTCGTCACCGAAGACCAGACGACCGACTTGTATTTCAACAAGTTCCAATAAGACCAATTGACCACAGCCCCGCCGACAATGTTGCCTGCGTAATTTGCCATCTCAAGCACTTTTGCCTGTCCAGCCTCATCATCAGGCATCAAGCGCTTTTCTTCCGGCATTTGCGGATCTAGATGCAGCGTGATGCCTTTCGATCCATAGGCCGCGACTTTGCCGTCAACCACCAGCCCGGGGTATTGATCTTTGGTCAGCCCCCAGGATTTCAACGCCAAGACATGAAATATCGGGGCGTGGGGACGCTCTGTGTAGGCGTAGTCATAATGGGCCAGCACCCAACGGGATGTATCGACGCCTGAAGACGGCAACAGTGTGATCAGAAGTGGTTTGCTCATGTGTCAAACTCCACGTGGAAATGTTGCGGATGTGGCGTGCCACCGCCATCGATCTGGCCAGCAGCCCCCGCTGCACGGCGCAGGTTTTTCTGCGCCAGAAGGGGTTTCAGAATTGCCGGAATAACGGCGGCATTGATCGCGGCCCCGAAACAATTGTGCATGCCGTATCCCCAGATGATATAATCCTCGAACGGGCGATCGGTGCGGAACTGGTTTGGCGTGGGAATGTCATAGCGGTCGAATTGCGCAGATGCGGTGCCCGCAAAAACAATCTGGCCTTTTTTGATGGTGCGCTGGCGCAGGGTTGAACGCCCAACAACGGCGTCCCGTGTGGCACGGCGGTAAATGACAGGGTTGTGCGGATTGAACCGCAACGCTTCCCAGATGTGCATCGCAAGCAGGGCATCATCGCCCGCAAGCGCCGCTTTGTGGGCTGTGGCCAGTGCATCGGGACGGTTCAGCAATTCGTCCAGCGCAAGGCAGCACGCCTTGGAAATGGTCGGGATCGCCCCGATCAGAATACCCAGCATATTGTTGCGAATGCCAAGGTCGCTCATCCCCGGTGTGTCCGCGCTTTGCAAGGCAAGGCAGCGGTTCAGGATGTCTTCGGCATCTGTTGGGTTGGCTTTGCGATCCTGGATCAACGTATCGAGGTAACTGCGCAACGCGCCTGCGAATTTCATCGCTTTGGCATCCAGCTCAGGGTCCGCAGGCAGGTCTTCAAACAAGTACCAAAACAAGTCGGTCGTCCATTCCTGCATCGCTTCACGTTCGCCGCCTGCACCGAAATAGGTCGCAGTCATGTCCCAAGGCACTTCAAGCGTTAGCGCAGGGACAATGTCGATCTTGCCACCCGAGGCCTTGACGATGTCGCCGGCCCGTTCAGTGGCACGCGGCAGTACAATATTGGGCACATCGTCCATCCGCGCGGCAAGTCGCATCGCGGATGTATCACGCGTGTAGTCCCACCCCGGTTGCATCCCCAGAAAGAAGTTTTCCCCTTCGGTCAGCTTGCGCATACGGGTGCCATACACCACCTCGAAATCATCGTTGCGGTTCAGCACATCCAGCACATCGACGCGGCGCGACACCACGGCGGTGCCCGTGTTGTCATAGGCTTTCATCAGCACTTTGTTCAGCGTGAAATTGGGCACAAAGGCCCGCAGGATTGCAAAGACCCTGCGTTGGGCCGCAGCCGACGTGGCAAACGCTGCGATGCCACCCGCCATGGCGGCTTTCGCCCCGTTCAGGATCAACCAGCCCAACGCCAAAAAGGCTTCGAGCACGACTTGAATAATCCGAAACGCTGTTGTGAAGACGTTCGTGAATACTGCGACCATGGCTGGTCTCCTTTAAATTTGAGACCGGTTAAGTCGGATCGACGATGCCCATGCCAAGCATCCGAAGTGCCGTCATGGAGGGGATGAAAAAGTAGTCCCCACCGCGACATTCCACAAACGTCTTCAGCTTGCTCATCACATAGGGTGGTTTGCCAGTCATCGGACAAGACGGGATTGTGTGCCGCTTGTGGTGATCGTGGTTGCCCAACAGGGGATCGGTGTTGTTGCCTTGATGAAAATCAAGCCCGTATTGGATCCATTGCTGTTGCACAAATTCGAACTGCCGGAACAAGCTGGTGCCCAAAAGCATCATGGCCACGCCCTGTTCGGTGTCGTCGTCTTTGCTGTCAAAATTCGGCGGGCCATACGGCAGACCGCGCCGCAACACACGGCGGCGTTTGTTCAGCGCGGTGCTGGCATCCGGATTTTCAGGCTGCGTGCCATCCGCGTCCACCCCGAATTTGTTCATCGGGTCCATGTAGTCGCGGGTGTTCACACGCCGCATATGCGCACCCACTGGGCATTTCAGCCCGGCCATATCATCGGCATAGCGAAAATCGGACGCTTCCGGGGATTTGATGTATTTGATCTGGTTCATATAGGCGTCAAAGGGCGATACCGCGTCTTCTTTGCTGACTTTTCCCGCATCAATGTCTTTTTGAGGCGTAGGCACAAAGTTCATTTTGGCGCGGAACGCTTGCCACTCTGCGTAAGTCGGCACCACAGACAAGGGCACCCCGTCGGTCCAGCGACCACACATTTTGGCAAGCAGGGTCTCGCGGCCTTCGTCCTCATCCACGTCCATGACTTTGCAATACTGCGCAACTTCCGCGTCCACGACGTCCCAGAAGGTGCCGACGTTTTCGTGCAATTTGCGGTACGCCATGTAAGTGCCGTTGTGCATAAATTCGGCGGGGCGCGACGTCGGCGGCAATTCCTGGCTTTCGTCGGGATGGCCCAAAATGAACTCGCCGGTTGCTAAAGGTTCCCAACCGTTGCCCATCATTTTACCGCGTCCGATCACAGCGGTCTTCATTTGCGCGTCGTTGTATTGGCCTTCGAATACCGGATCACCAATGCCATCCGTGAAGCCAAAGTGTTCTTTGGGCGATGGCACTTTCAGCCCGCCAAAGTCTTCAAAAACAGCGGAAGCTTCCTGACATTCGCCCGGTCCGGTCTGGCTGTTGCCTTCCATCAGGCGGACACCATTGCCAAGCAGGGCTTTGATCTGGTTCACACGGTGCTCCAGCTCGGGCACAGGCTGCACGGTGCCGGGCACGCATTGCGCGTTCAAGGACAGCCAGATGTGCACGTCGTCTTTGCCCCCTGCCCCCGGAACGCGGTTTTTCTGCCAGATTGGATCCCAGTGGGCGCACCAGTTGTCTTTGGCCGCTTCCTCTTCCGTTAGCGTTTGGTCACGATCGCCCAAGACAAAGGCACGCGCCTTCATGCCTTCGGCAAACACATCCGGCATGCCTTGCAAGGTGCGCACAGGCAATTCCAGCGCCCAAAGACCAAGAAACGTAAACGCCATGTTGGTTGTGACTTTGGGTTTGTAATTGACCCCCGGCACATGGTCTTCGCCTTTTGCAGGCTCGGGTGCCCAGCGCTCGGCCGTGGTGACCAGTTTGCGCACTTCATCAATGAATTTCCGACCAGCCGCAGCGTTGTCGATGTGGAAAAAGTAATAGCGGGCAAAGGGAAAGGAAAAGCGGCCATAAGCGCGTGTGACATTGCCTTGAATGTCGTTCAAATTCAGTTCGCGGGTCATAATTGTGCCCTCAAGCGTTTATAATGTTGTCGGGACGGGACGATGAAATCACGCCCGGTTTTTGCATCGGGCCTGTGCGGTCGTCGGGCCTGTGTTCAGCCATAAATGCGCCAAATGCAGCATGCAGATCCGCGTCGGACGCGCCTTGGTGTTCCACCACAAAATCGGCAAATTTTTGTTGAATATAAATGGACTTCAACACGGACGGCAGATCATCAAATTCGGCAGGTGCCAGCGGTTTGGCCCCGTTGCGTATGGTGTAGCCGATCGCCAGTTTGGCGGCGATAAACGCCAAGACAAGCGCAATAATGCTTGTCCAGAACGTCGCCATGCCCATCACACTGCCCACGCCGACAAGCCACAAGACCAACGCAAGCACCCCAACAAGGGCCGGGATCGCCACAACCGCCAAAAGCGGCTTTGTGGGCAAAGTGTGAAAATCCGGCAGCTTCATGTAATAGTCATGAAACGGCATCGTCGTTTCGACGTGGCATTTTTCGAGATAATCAGCAAAGCCATCACCCGTCGAAATCCCGTCAAAGCCCACGCAGTTGCGATAAATTTCGACGATTTCCTCTTCCATGCTGTCCCAGATTTCCAACGCATAGGCACGCCGGACGGCTTTTTGCTGCTTGGGCGACAAATCGGTGGGCAATGGATCACCGTCTTTGGTGATCGCGTCGATGTCAGCGTTAAACACCAGATACGAACAGTTCAAACGGTCAACAGGTTGCGGAATGATCGTGTTGGTTTTTTGGATCGTTTCTTTCAAGGCGTTTTCACCGATGCGCCCATTGTAGATCACATCGTCGATGACAAACATGCGTACAAAATGGTTGCGCAAGTTGCGTGCAAAGGGGCTGTTGTACTTCGCGCGCTCTGTCGCGGGGGATTGACGTGCGGTCGGCAATTCGGCCAGCGCAATCCGCACGCGTTGGTCGTATGACGTGCTGTCGGGATCCAAAGGCGTGCCGGTTTTGATGGGTGCAAGTGTGGTCAGAAAAACGTGACCTGTGTCGAGATCTGCCATGGGTTCAAGCCTTCTTTTTACGCAACAAGTGGAACTGTTTCTGCGCGGCATTCACATAGGCCGTACGGTTCACATCGGCGCGTTCCGTATCAAGGCTGGCCACGGGGCCAAAGCCCGGATCGCCAAGGTCGTCCTGCACCTGCAAAATGGCGGTTTTGTAAGCACGCGCAAAGTCTTCTGCACTGGTGTTTGCGTGATCGCCCGACAGCGCCAGAACCTGCTGGTACACTTGAATGGCAGACTTTACGTCGCGCTGCGCGGACCCCGGCGTGGCGTTGTAGTAGTAGTCGTTGGAAAGCTGGTTGTAGGTGATGTACTCCTTGAACGGGGTCACAGGGATAGAACCCGGATACTTCGTTGCCGAGTACCAAAACAGGTTCAGCCCGTTTGGAATACCGTCCGAAAACGCATCAATATATTGGTCCCACGTGCCGTTAAAATTGGAACAAAACAGCATGTAGTCGTTGTTCAAATTTTGCTTACCCTGCCCCAGATCAGGCCAGTCTTCGGGTTTGATAATGACCCAACGCGCGAAATGGATGATCGACAGTCCCAACAGGCCCATCAGATTTGCAGGCAACCCTCGTGCCGCCATAAAGACCAGACGGTTAAGCCATGTTTTCGTAGGTTTGCTTGGCGTCACGATATTCATCGCATACGCTTTGCCGGCAATATTCGACATTGTGCCCTCTCAAAAAATTTGCTGCCAATTGTAAACGGCATGGTCGGTAAAATAATTTCCCTTAGGGAAGGCGATCAGAGGGGGTGAGTCAATGGAAAAATTCGCGTCATAAGGGCAATGCAGAGTTGCATCCCAAATTGCGAGGCAGTGTAACTAAGAAACAGGTCAGATGAAAGTTTCCAAAATCACATTTAAAACAAATACTTATACATCTCATAATCATTTGAACACCGCCATTTTCATCAACGCGTAATATACCGTTTCAAATCCCCTGTTTCACACCGAACCTCGCGCTTTGAATTGACAGTGCCACAAACTGTTCGCACTCTGATCAGCGAACCGGGGAGACAACACATGAAAAAACGCGCTTTTTTGACCGCTTTGGCGACCGCAGTTTTTGCCGCTTTGCCTATTGGCGCATTCGCCCAAGACGTCACCTTGCGACTGCACCAGTTCCTACCGGCACCCGCAACTGTTCCGAAGCTTGTGTTGAAACCCTGGGCGGATGATCTGGCCCAAAAGTCAGACGGGCGTTTGAAAATCGAACATTTTGACGGCATGGCCCTGGGTGGCCGCCCCCCCGAATTGATGGATCAGGCCGTTGACGGTGTGGCCGATATTATCATGACCGTCGTCGGCTACACTCCGGGCCGTTTCCCCAAAACAGAAGTGTTCGAATTGCCCTTTATGATGACTGATCCTATCGCCACATCGATGGCGTTCATGGACATGGTTGAAACCGATCTTCAAGCGGAAGAATACAAGGACGTCAAAGTGTTAGGCGCCTGGGTTCATGGGCCTGGGGTCATTCACACCCGCACCGGGGTCAGCGCTTTGGAAGATATGTCAGGCAAAAAACTGCGCGGCCCAACCCGTGTGATTGTCGATATGTTGAAAGAGCTGGGGGCGACGCCAGTGGGGATGCCCTTGCCCGCTATTCCCGAGGCCTTGTCCAAGGGTGCAATCGACGGCACCGTCATCCCATGGGAGGTCTCGCCCGCCATCAAACTAAGCGAGCTTGTCACAAAACACACAGAGTTTTCGGGGGACGAGGCACTCTATACAGCCACAATTGTGATGGTCATGAACAAAGACGCATATGCAGCAATGCCTGACGATTTGCGCGCTATTCTGGACGCAGAAACCGGCATGAAATTGTCAGCGTTTGCATCGCAGATCATGGAAGATCGCGACGCGCCGGGTCGGGCCATTGCGCAAAACCTTGGAAACGACATCACCCTTTTGGACGCCACTGAAGTCGCCCGCTGGAAAGCCGCTGCACAGCCTGTGATCCAACGCTGGATCCGTGAAATGGATGACAAAGGTTTTGATGGCGCAGCATTGATCGAGCAGGCCAAAGCGTTGATCAAGAAACACGGCGGTTGACCACATCTGTAAATGCAGGTGAAGACACAAGCCAACGCAAGCAATTGGGATGCAGTGGAATGACGGTGTTAATTGCGGGGGGTGGCATCTCTGGTCTGGCACTTGCCCTGTCTTGCCATCAGGCCAACATCCCGTTTCAGGTCTTTGAAGCAACCCCAATGCTAAATCCATTGGGCGTCGGGATTAACTTGCAACCTTCGGCCGTTCGCGAACTATACGCGCTTGGGGTGCAGGATCAGCTGGACGACGTCGGCATACAAACGCGTGACTTTGGGATGTACACCAAACGCGGATTGCACATCTGGACTGAAGCACGCGGCCTGCATGCGGGATACCACTGGCCGCAATATTCGGTGCACCGTGGCAAGTTCCACATGATGCTCTACAATGAGGTTCTGCGCCGTGCAGGACCGGATGCGGTGCGCACCGGCTGGAAGGCCACAGGATTTGACACACAAGACGATCGCGTGATTTTGCATCTGGTGGATGGGCAAATGCACACACAAAGCGTTGAAGGGTCCGTGTTAATCGGGGCCGATGGCATCCACTCTGCTTTGCGCAAACAAATTGCCCCATTCGAAGGCGCACCCTGCTGGGAAGGGGCTGTTTTGTACCGCGGCACAACACTGGCAAAAGCACCTTTAAGCGGTGCTTCAATGGCGTTGATCGGCCATGCCTCGCGCAGGTTTGTCACCTATCCTATTTCCCAAGCAGACCCTGAAACGGGCCTATCGACCATCAACTGGATCGCAGAACTGAATTTTGGCACCGATACGGCCTTCGACAAAGGCAACTATGCGCAGAATGTGCCGCTGGAAAAATTTGCGCATCATTTCAAAGACTTCAAATTCGACTGGCTGGACTGCCCGTCATTGATCGCAGGGGCAGAAGAGGTTTTTGAATATCCGATGGTTGACCGCGATCCTCTTGATCGCTGGACCCATGGGCGCATGACACTGATGGGGGATGCCGCGCATGCAGCTTATCCCGTTGGATCAAACGGCGCAGGCGCGGGCATTATTGATGCACGCAAACTGGTCGCGGCATTCTTGAAACATGGTCTTTCGACTACAGCCTTGCAGACTTTCGAAGACGAAATGCGCCCTTTGACCAACCGCATGGTGCTGACCAATCGCGGGGCTGGGCCGGACGAGATTTTGAACACTGTCGAAGACCGGTGTGACGGGTATTTCGAGCATATCCACGACGTTATTTCGGAAGAGGAAATGGCGCAACATGCTGCTTTCTACAAACGTATCGCAGGCACTGGAATTTCAGACACAAACGAACGGCCTGATATCGTGCCAGAAGGCGCACAGTTTACGCAACAGAGCTTGTAACGAAAAACGGCGCCCCGTATGGGACGCCGATTTCCAGTTCATTGATGCAGCGTTTACGCCAGGTCGAAACGGTCTGCGTTCATCACTTTGACCCATGCCTCGACAAAGTCGTTCACAAAACGCCCTTTTGCGTCCTGCGCGGCATATACCTCGGACACGGCGCGCAAGATTGAATTCGATCCGAAGACCAAATCCACACGTGTGCCTGTCCACTTCTTGTCGCCTGTCGCGCGGTCTGTGCCCTCGAACAAGTCTTCGTCTTCGGACACGGGTGCCCAGACAGTGCCCATGTCCAACAAATTCACAAAGAAATCGTTGGTCAATGCACCCGGAGTGTCAGTGAACACACCATGGGATGAGCCGTCAAAGTTGGCATCCATAGCGCGCATACCGCCCATCAGAACTGTCATTTCTGGCGCTGTCAAAGTCAGCAACTGGGCGCGATCCACCATCAGCTCTTCCGCAGAGATGTTGAATTTCGCTTTTGTATAGTTGCGGAACGCATCGGCTTGTGGCTCCAACATGGACACCGATTGCTCGTCTGTCATGTCCGCTGTTGCGTCTCCGCGACCGGATGCGAAGGGAACCGTCACATCGTGACCCGCCGCTTTGGCCGCTGTTTCCACACCGACGTTGCCCGCCAGCACGATCAAATCTGCCAGTGAAACCGACCCGTGATCTGCTTGGATTGCTTCAAGCGTGGACATCACCTTGTTCAGCTGATCGGGGTTGTTCACCTCCCAGCCGTTCTGAGGTGCAAGACGGATACGCGCGCCATTGGCACCGCCGCGCTTGTCCGAACCGCGGAATGTCACCGCAGCACCCCAAGCCGTTGTCACCATTTCCTGCACCGTCAGGTCTGACGCGGCAATCTTGGCTTTCAGGGCATCAATATCCGCATCCGACAATGTTGTGCCTTGTGGGATGGGATCCTGCCAAATCAACACTTCTTCCGGAACGTCTGGTCCCAAATACAGATCGCGTGGCCCCATGTCGCGGTGTGTCAGCTTGTACCATGCACGTGCATAAGCGTCCGCAAATTCATCGGGGTTGGCGTGGAAACGTCGCGCGATTTTTTCATAGGCGGGGTCCATGCGCATGGCCATGTCCGCTGTCGTCATCATCAACGGAACGGTTTCTGCAGACCCATCAACCTGTGGCGCGTGGTCGTCAGCCTCAAGACCTTTTGCGTGCCAAATGTGCGCGCCGGCTGGGGATTTCGTCAATTCCCAGTCATAGCCGAACAACACATCGAAGTACCCCATGTCCCATTGGATCGGGTTGGCTGTCCAAGGACCTTCAACGCCAGAGGTGATTGCATCGACACCACGGCCTGATTTATGTGTGCTGGTCCAGCCCAGACCCTGCGCCGCAAGACCTTCGCCTTCAGGCTCAACGCCAACAAGGTTCGCATCCCCTGCACCATGCGCTTTGCCAAAGGTGTGACCACCCGCAACCAACGCCACTGTTTCTTCGTCGTTCATGGCCATACGCGCAAAGGTTTCGCGGATGTCATGGGCAGACAGATTTGGATCAGGGTTGCCATCCGGGCCTTCGGGATTGACGTAGATCAGACCCATCTGCACAGCGGCCAGCGGGTTTTCCAGCTCGCGTTCGCCTTGATATCGTGATCCTTCGCCGCCCGACGCGGCAAGCCATTCGGCCTCTGCGCCCCAGTATACATCTTCTTCAGGTTCCCACACATCCGCACGACCGCCTGCAAACCCGAAGGTTTTAAAGCCCATGGTTTCCATGGCGATGTTGCCCGTTAGAACCATCAAGTCAGCCCAAGACAAAGACGCACCGTATTTTTGTTTGATGGGCCATAGCAAACGACGCGCTTTGTCGAGGTTGCCATTGTCTGGCCAGCTGTTCAGCGGCGCAAAGCGCTGTTGGCCAGCCCCTGCCCCACCGCGCCCGTCCGCCGTCCGGTATGTCCCGGCAGAGTGCCACGCCATGCGCACAAAAAATGGTCCGTAGTGACCGTAGTCGGCAGGCCACCAATCTTGGCTGTCTGTCATCAAAGCTGTCAAATCAGCTTTTACAGCTTCCAAATCCAGGCTTTTGAAGGCTTCGGCATAGTCAAAATCGTCACCCATCGGGTTGGACAGATTGGACTGCTGATGCAAAATTTTCATGTTCAACTGGTTTGGCCACCAGTCACGGTTCGAGCGCACTTTGTTGCTTGTCGGGTTGATCGCGTGGTGCATTACGGGGCAGCCGCCGCCTGTTGGGATGTCGTTTCCGTCCATGATGTCTCTCCGGTGTAATTTTCGTGGCTCTGGCCGCAGTGCGACTCGGGGTCATGCGTCCTTGCCGCAGGTGTACCAAGTCACTGCCATATATATAAGTTGTATTTTCCGATGGTCACGATAACTTCAAGTTATGACAAATATCACATTGAAACAGCTCAGATATTTCGAGGCTTTGGCCCGTCACGGGCATTTTGGACGCGCCGCCGACACCTGTGCCATTTCGCAGCCTGCGCTGTCTGTGCAAATCAAAGACATGGAAACCGAACTGGGTGCGCCATTGTTTGAACGGGCCGCCCGACACGTTCGCCTGACGTCCATCGGAGAAGACCTTGCGGGTCATGTTCGTCAAATTCTGCAGTCTGTGGACGATCTTGCCGATGTCGCCCGCGCGGCGCAGGATGGGACAATGGCGCGGTTGCGGCTGGGCGTTATTCCAACCATCGCACCTTATTTGTTGCCCAAACTGATCGGTCAACTGACACGTGCCTATCCCGATCTCGATGTTCATTTACGCGAAACAATGACGGCGCGCCTTGTGGAAGAATTGTTTGAAGGGCGCATTGATGCCGCGATTGTGGCGTTGCCCATTGGCGATCCGGGGCTGACTGAATTGCCACTGTTCGACGAAAGCCTTGTGCTGGTGCGTCCCGCAACAGACGCCGCGATCCCCGTGCCATCACGCGCGGAACTCACACAAATGCGGATGCTTTTACTGGAGGAAGGGCACTGCTTTCGGGATCAGGCACTGTCGTTTTGCAATATGCCCTCCGCCATGCCCCGCGACGGGTTGGACGGCAGCGCACTCTCGACTTTGGTGCAAATGGTGGGTGCCGGACTTGGCGTGACGCTGATACCTGAGATGGCTGTCAGTGTCGAAACAGGTGCCGCTGCTGTGTGTGTCGCAAAGCTGGATGGCCCACAACCACAACGCACCGTGGGAATCGTATGGCGCAAAACCAATCCGCTGCGTGCGCAGCTGCAAGAGATCCGGCATATTGCCAGAACCGCAGCTGGCCATGCGCGCAACGAATGATGTAGGCAAAAAAGGTAGCGCTAAAGTGTGATCTGTGGTTTAGGGCGCTTAATGTATACATTAAAATGGACGGCAAAACATGAAATCATCAAATAGAATCGCTGTCGTTGGGCTTGGATCAATGGGATACGGCATCGCGACCTCATTGCTTCGGGCGGGTCACACTGTCGTTGGATTAGATGTCAGCGAGACTTTGGTGCAAAATTTCCATGCCGCCGGAGGCGCCACAGACGACGGGGTGGTTTTTGATGCAGCTGTAGTGGTGGTTCTGAATGCGGCGCAAACAGAAGATGTTCTGTTTGGGGCGGATGGTATCGTGGCGCGGCTTCATCCGGGTGGCGTGGTTGTTTCATGTGCCACGGTTCCCCCACAATTTGCTGTTGAGATGGAAACGCGCTGTGCTGCGCAAAACGTGTTGTATCTGGATGCACCCATTTCTGGCGGTTCGGTAAAAGCTGGCCTTGGGCAGTTGTCCATCATGGCATCCGGATGTTCCGAAGCCTTCGCCGCGGCCAAACCCGTTTTGGACGCCACCGCACAAACCGTATTTGAACTGGGTGCCAAAGCAGGCCCCGGATCAGCGATGAAGGCCGTGAACCAATTGTTAGCCGGCGTTCACATCGCAACCATGGCAGAGGCCCTGACGTTTGGAATGACCCAAGGCGTCACCCCTGAAAAATTCCTCGAAGTGATCAGCAAATGCGCCGGGACATCGTGGATGCTGGAAAATCGTGCGCCTCATATTGTAGAAGGCGACTATACCCCGCATTCGTCTGTGAACATCTGGCCGAAAGACCTTGGTATTGTGCTGGACGTGGCACAGGCTGCGGGCTTTGAGGCGCCAATCACCACAGCCGCACTGGCCCAGTTCGACGCGGCCAAACACATGGGGTTGGGGGCAGAAGATGACGCTGCTGTGGCCAAAGTCTATGCAAAACAAGCCGGTCTGACACTGAAGGGAGACGCCTAATGCTTTTGGGGTGCATCGGGGACGATTTCACCGGATCAAGTGATTTGGCCAACACGCTTGCCAAAGGCGGTATGCGGGTGACACAATATTCAGGTGTGCCAAACGGCCCCGCCCCGCAAGACGTTCAAGCGGGCGTTGTAGCCTTGAAGTCGCGGTCAATACCGGCAAGTGACGCCATAGCGAAGTCTTTGGAGGCTTTGGACTGGCTGTTGGCACAGGGCTGCACACAGATCTTTTTCAAATATTGCTCTACTTTTGACAGCACCGCAGGGGGCAACATCGGTCCTGTCGCGGATGCTTTGGCCGACGCGCTGGACGCGCACAGCGTCATCGTATGCCCCGCGTTTCCCGGTACCGGACGATCTGTGTATCAGGGGCACCTCTTTGTGAAGGACGTGTTGCTGAACGAAAGCGGCATGCAAAATCATCCTTTGACCCCTATGACAGACGCGGATTTGCGCAGATGGTTGGCGCACCAAACGCCAAACGGTGTGGGCCATGTTGCGACGCAAGACGTCTTCATGGGGGCTGTCGCTATTTCAAAAGCTCTCGAAGCGGAAACACGCAAAGGCAAACGCCATATCGTCGTGGATGCCATTCGAGACGAAGATTTGTTCGAAATCGGCAAAGCAGCAAAGGATTTACCCTTGGTCACTGGTGGCTCTGGCGTGGCCCTTGGATTGCCTGCCAATTTCGGGTGCACCGTTGCCCCGGTCCCATGGACTTTACAAAACGGGCCCGCGGCCGTGTTGTCGGGATCGTGTTCCATAGCGACGCGCAATCAAGTGGCCCATCATATCGCGCACAATCCGGGTCGCGAGATTATCGCAGAGGACGTCATCGACGGTACATTGACGGCACAGGATCTGGCGGATTGGATGCTGTCGCAAAAAGGTGTTCCCATCGCATACAGTTCTGCGGATCCGGACGTGGTACGTGCAGTACAGGACACATTCGGCGCCCAACGCGCATCCTCAGCCATCGAAGCCTTTATGGCGGATGTCGCGGGGCGGCTGACGGCGGGCGGTGTCACACGACTGATCACAGCGGGCGGCGAAACGTCCGGCGCGGTTGTGGAAGGTCTTGATTTGCACACGCTTGAAATAGGGCCCGAGATCGACCCCGGCGCTCCCGCCTTACGGGCAAGCCCAAATCTTGTAGTCGCTCTGAAATCCGGTAACTTTGGCGCCGTGGATTTCTTTGAGAAAGCCGCGCAACAGTTGGGACAGCCATGAGCACCGAAACGCGCTTGCGTGACCAAATCTGTGAATTGGCAAAATCCCTGTTTGACCGCGGTTTAACCCACGGCAGCACAGGTAACATATCCGCGCGGACGGATGATGGCGGCCTTTTGGTCTCGCCAACAGGCACCAGTTTCGGACGGCTAGATCCCAGCCGGCTCAGTCACTTCGATGCGTCAGGTCAACTGAAATCCGGGGATGCTCCGACCAAGGAAATGCCACTGCACACAGCCTTTTACGACACACGATCCAGCGCAGGGGCGGTGGTTCATTTGCACAGTTGTCATGCCGTGGCCTTGTCGCTTTTGCCAGATTTAGACGCAGACAGTTTCCTGCCACCGCTCACGCCTTACGGTTTGATGAAGCTGGGCAAAGTCAAATTATTGCCCTTCTTTTTACCTGGCGACCCAGCCATGGGAGAGGCTGTGCGCGGTCTAGCGGGAAAACGCAGCGCGGTGATGTTGGCAAATCACGGGCCTGTTGTGGCGGGCAAAGACGTAGAAGCCGCGTGCAATGCAATCGAAGAATTAGAGGACACCGCACGCCTTGCTTTGATGACCCGCCATATGGGTGCGCGTGCGCTGACAGATGATCAAATCCATGCGGTCGTGACAAAATTCGATGTGGAGTGGGACCAGTGACAAAATTTTCTGCAAACCTTGGTTTTCTTTGGCAAGACAGGCCTTTGCCTGATGCGATACGCGCGGCGAAAGCTGCCGGGTTTGATGCCGTGGAATGCCATTGGCCATACGCCGTGCCTGCCGAAGACACCTTGGCGGCTTTGTCCGAGACAGGTCTGACGATGCTTGGCTTGAACACCTCCCGTGGCAACACCGAAAATGGCGAAAATGGGTTAAGTGCGTTGCCCGGTCGTCAAGCGGACGCACGCGCTGCGATTGAAACGGCAATCAGCTACGCACGCACGATCGGTGCAAAAGCTGTCCACATTATGGCCGGTTTTGCATCAGGCCCGGAAGCCCATCGCACCTTTGTCGAAAACCTGGTCTTCGCAGCTTCAGCGGCACCAGACCTGACCCTGTTGATTGAACCTTTGAACCCGCATGATGCGCCGGGATACTTTCTACAAACGACATCGCAAGCCATTGAAATAATTGAAGACTGCAAATGCCCCAACATAAAGTTGATGTTCGATTGTTATCACGTTGCACGCACCGAAGGTGACGTGACCACCCGACTTCAAAACTTGCATTCCAATATTGGACATATCCAATTTGCAGGCGTTCCAAGCCGTGGCCGCCCAGATGAAGGCGAGATCAACTATCTGGCCATATTTGATGCGATTTCCAAACTGGGGTGGTCAGCACCGTTGGGGGCTGAATATAAACCAGCGAACGACACAGATGCATCTTTGGGGTGGATGCAAACCCTAGTCTGATCGTCGTTTTCCCGGCCTGTTGTATCGCCCCAGATCCGTCTTTAAACCTTAGTGCAATTTCTTGTCCGTTTTGAGTTCCGCACATAAATTTGGGGCTTTGGCCAACGCATTCCACATCTCGATACAGTTTCTATCGATGTTTTCCAACCGTTCGGGGATATTGGTATCGGGCTGACTTAACTGACGCTTCAAAGCGCGTAAGTCGCGCAGCATGTTTGCGAGTTTTGGCTGAAGAATACCCGACAGGTCACTTAGAACATCTTTGGCCAGATCTTGAACCATCAGCTCCATTTTCGCCGAAGAATTTTGAGCCGCCGCGCGTTTTCTGATAGAGGTAACCACAGCCTGTTTCAGCCGTTCCGCCGTCATCTGCGCTTTTGAGATATAATCCTCGCAACCCATTTTCATGGCCTGAACGGCAACATTGGATTGATCATCACCAGTGATCATGATCGCTTTTGTGTCTGCGTGTTCCGGATGGCTATGCAACAGTGTAACGGCATCTATACCCGTGCCTTCCGAAAGATTATAATCTATTATAACAATATCATAGCTGGTTTCATTTAACATCTCTTGCAAGTTGCTGATTGTATCAACTTCATCCAGGAACACATTCAGTCCGGCATCGCGAAACAACCGACGGATGCGTTTTCTATCAAACTCGCTGTCGTCGATAATCAAGACACTCGCAGAGTTGGCCGACCCGAAAAAAACATCATTTTCAGTTTCAATATAACTGGAAGACAGCATGGTTCTATTCCTCGGTTGCGTGTTGGTGCTTGACAGGGACAATGCTCAAAAAGCGCAAATCAATGGTTAAATGCATCTTCGAATTGCAAACCTAATTCCTAAAATTTTTACTATCTGGGAAACTCATTCGACGCTTTTATGCGCCTCCCGCTTTCGGTTTTAACCTGCGATTAAACTTACCAAGCTTTACTCATTTTACACTTTTGATGCTTGGCGTGATCGTTTTGCAGCAAACAAGGGACAAAGAGTTGACCGACCCATCTGATCAAACGGCAACTGTATGCGATGCGGACGATTTTGAACGATTTGTGCACATCTTAGGGCACGATCTAAGGGCATGTGCACGCGCCTTGAGCGTCCTTCCCACCTGGATTGAAGAAGATGTTGTGTCACATGCACCAGAATTGATGCCATTGATGTCGGAAAACATCACGATGATGAAAACCCAAAGCGTTCGCTTGGACCGAATGTTGGTTGATCTCTTGGAGTTTTCACGGGTCGGTAGACTTCAGAACATCGAAACTATTTCGATCGCCACAGTTGTCGAGAAAAGCTTGCAAAAGCTCGGAATGGGCACAAACGGCACCACGACGACGCGCATCGAGCTTTCGAAGATTAGATGTGGACCAGATGATGCTCGAAGAATATTTGATATTCTTTTGTCAAATGCACAAAAACACGGTGCACCACCCTTTGAGGTCCAAGTGTACGAGGCCGATGGGTGTTGTGTCATCCATGTCGCGGATGCAGGTCACGGCATTCCCTTCGCGCATCGCGGCAAAGTTTTGGAACCCATGTCAACTTTGCAATCGCGCGACGCTATTGAGGGCAGCGGCATGGGATTAGCCATTTTGCAAAAAATCGCAGCGATTTACCAAGGTTCAATAACCTGGCGGGATGTTGAAGATTCAGCCTCAACCCAGGCAGCCCTTGTTGAAATTCACCTGCCGCTGGCAAGCTGATTTTTCTGGGCGACTTATTCGCATCCAGAGTTAAAAGCACACCAAAGTCTACGCCAAACCGCCCTTTCACAAAACGTGCTGAAACCAAATTTCAAATGCTCTTCAAATTGGTATCAGAATTTGAACATGGGTTAAGATATCCGCATTGGTTCTCCCCCATCCTTGTTCATGGGTTAGGTAGTGGGGCAAAATACAATGCAATTTCAAATCGGCGACAGCCAACCGACAACAGCACCAATCAAAGCGTTGGTGTTGGACGATGACGCGACTGATAGAAAGCTTATTCGGCGGTTCACAGAGCGTTCCAATCTGGACGTGACCATTGAAGAGGCTCCGACTTTGTCCGTTATGGCGGACCTTATAGGCGAATCATCCTTTGACGTCATTATGGTCGACTACAACCTGTCAGAAGGCGACGGGTTGGATGCGCTCAATATGATCCAAAACAATAAAAACAACAAAAATGCGGCTGTTATTATGATTTCTGGCCAGGATCAAACTGCGCTGGCGGTATCGGCTTTTCGGCAGGGCTGTAGCGACTTTCTAAACAAAAATGAACTGTCCACGGAGGCTTTGAACCACGTCATGACAACCGTCATGGCACGAAAAGATACCCGACGGTATTTCAATCCTTTCGGATCCAAAGATTTTCAAAATGCCGTCGAACACGCAGTCTTAAAAGCACTGGAAAGCGCATCTGTACAAGACGCGATTGCCGCTGGGTGCAAAGCCGCGGCCAATCAGTCAGCAGGAATTGGTTTTGATCAGCAAAACGCTGAACTGGTACAGCATTTTGTAGCTGATTTTCTCGAAGAGCCGGATTTTCACTTCAACACATACACAAGAAATCCGTCATGAGTTTTTCAATGGCACATAGGCCCGAATGCTTTAGGACCTTGCGTTTGCAAAGACGGCCAAATCAGCAAAATACACAAACTTGGCAGCGCGTCCAAAAGTGTCATTTTTTATTTACACTTGAAAATGTAAAACTTTGAGTACAGTATGGATGATACAGTGTGCGTCTTTTAACCTATAGTGGCCATCGTCTGCGTTTGCGGCAGCCACTGATGCTTGCGTCAAATTTACGGAGGATCCAAACGTGGCAAATGACGACAAAGTATGGCCAACAGGCCTAACACTGGATGAGGCTGAGGAAGTGCATAGCTACCTCATCGATGGGACACGCGTTTTCGGCGCGATTGCCTTGCTCGCTCACATTCTGGTCGCGGTTGCGACCCCTTGGCTCGGATAAGGGAGGCTAACTCATGAACAATGCAAAAATGTGGTTGGTCGTAAAACCAACAGTTGGTGTTCCCCTGTTCCTCAGCGCTGTGGCAGTCGGCTCTTTTGCCGTACATGTTGCGGTCTTGAGCAACACATCTTGGGTATCTGATTTCTTGTCCGGCAAAGAGCTGGGCGCAGGTGATATGGAAGCATCAGCGGCCATGCTGGCGGACCCTGACACGGCCAAAGCGGCTTATGTCATTCCGGCCGCAGATGGATCACGCGATGTGACTATCATCATGCCTGACGGCACGCCGGTTCAGGCGACGCTTAAAGGGCCGGAAATACACGCCTCTTTGAAAATCACAGAGTAAAACTTTAAGCCTGCAGCCAACCGCTGCGGGCTTTGCCCCTTTTCAGCTTTTACGCATTTGTTTCGCCAGCATTATCGCGATTGGCGCAGCCTGTGCAGGACCTGCTTGAAGCCGATGTTCAACTACCGCTCTCTTGTTGCTCAAAAATTATCGTCCCTCGGGCCGAAGTATTTGCCATTCGCGGATGTTGCCACGGACGAGGTCCCCTTGTCGCAATTGCTGCGGCTTTCTTTGTTTCAGATTACGGTTGGCATGGCGCTGGTTCTGATCGTCGGCACGTTGAACCGTGTCATGATTGTCGAACTCGGTGTGCCAACGTCGCTTGTTGCGGTCATGCTGGCGCTTCCGCTTATCTTTGCGCCTTTCAGAACGTTGATCGGTTTCAAATCCGATGTACATGTATCCGCCTTGGGCTTGCGTCGTCTTCCCTACATCTGGAAAGGGACGCTGTACCAGTTTGGCGGCTTTGCCATTATGCCCTTTTCACTGTTGGTTTTGTCTGGATACGGTGACAGTTTTGATGCGCCACGTTGGCTTGGATACTCCTCTGCGGCTCTTTCATTCTTACTGGTTGGCGCTGGTGTTCACATGGTTCAGACCGTGGGGCTTGCGCTGGCAACCGATCTGGTCAAACAGGAAGATCAGCCAAAAGTTGTCGGTTTGATGTATGTGATGCTTTTGGTCGGGATGGTTGCCAGTGCGCTCGTGTTTGGGACACTTTTGGAAAACTATACCCCGGGCCGCTTGGTTCAGGTCATTCAAGGGGCGGCAGTCGTCACTGTGTCCCTGAACCTATGCGCCATGTGGAAACAGGAAACCCGTGACCGGATACGCGCCCAAGCCATGAAGGCTGCGCGTCCCATGCAGTTCAGACAAGCCTGGGCGCTTTTGATGCAAGCCCCCGGAATGATGGCGTTGCTTGTTGTGATAGGTCTTGGCACCTTTGGTTTCGGGATGGCCGATGTTTTGCTAGAACCTTACGGTGGCCAAGCTTTGGGGCTGTCTGTCGCGGCCACCACCAAGCTGACAGCCTTATTCGCAACTGGCACTTTGATCGGCTTCGCATTGGCATCACAAGGATTAAGCCAAGGCGGCACGCCCACCCGCTATACATTGATCGGTGCGACCATCGGAATACCGGGGTTTGCGGCTATCATTGCGTCCTCTTTGGGGGCTGGCATCCCCTTGTTCCTCATCGGAACTTTCGCGACAGGATTGGGGGCAGGACTGTTCGGGCATGCGACCTTAACAGCCACCTTACGTGCAGCCACGCAGGACCAAACCGGACTTGCTTTGGGTGCATGGGGGGCTGTGCAAGCCAGTTGCGCCGGATTGGGCATCGCAGCGGCAGGTATTGTACGCGACATCATCGTGGGCACACACAGCGCGACTGGATTAAGCGTTGAAGCGCCCTATAACGTAGTTTTCACGATCGAGATAATATTCCTAGTCCTGGCTGTCTTGGTGACACTGCTTTTCATGCAGCGTCGCTTGGATCAGCCAAACCAGTGCGCACCCGGTTCTGACGTCTCGAACACACACACAAACCCGGTGGAGGTATCATGACAACAATCATAACACGTTTGTTTCAAGACGAAGCAACAGCACAGGACGTCGCCGAAAGAGTAATCTTTCGTGGCGTGCCCAGTCGTGCAACATCTGTAATTTCGGCGGACACTCCTGATCTACATGCAAAAATGGACGCCGCACTGGTGCATCCATCGGCGCAAGACGCATATGCAAAACAGATCAAGGACGGGCGCGCCTTGGTTGTGGTGCGTGCCACATACAAGCCGTTGACAGCTGCGACGATCGTGCGCGACATGATGGCCCAGCGCAATGCCATCGCTGTCGATGGTGTGGTTGATGATTACTACATGCCAGACGGCCCGCAACGTGCTTCAAGTGTTTTGAAGGAACACCCCCACTTTCTGACCGTACGAAGCAGCCGCACCGGATATGCGGGTGGTCCCGTGACCGTCGGCCTCGGATTTCGGCTGCTCAGCGAACGCAAAACCAAAACATCTGCCAAGGGCAAATCGGGGGCGCGGTCCCGTTGGTTCTGGCCCATGCCGCTTCTGTCCAAGAAAAGCCGTTCATCTTCGGTGATCAGTGGCGGGCGGTATATGTCACGTGCTTTCTGGCCGATGGCTTTGCTGTCCAAAAAGCCGCGCAGCAATTCCGTCATTCGCGGCGGTGATTTGCCATTTTCCCGCGCTTTGGGTTGGCCTCCCGTCAGCTGATCACAACGTCCCGAGACGTGCCAGGGAAAGGTCGATGTTCAGGCATCGACCTTTTTTCGTTGATCACGCATCCGAATGCTGGAGGCTCAAAATCAATGCCCCTGATCGTGCCCGTCTGCAGGGTCCGGATTCCGCCCATCAACAAATTTTTATCGCCCGACTGGTATAAGCTCTGAACCATTGGTGCCATAAGCGCGTTAGTGTCATACTGCCTGTTATGCCAATCCATTCACGCCAATCCAGTCACGGGGCGCTCCATCCAAATGAAACATCTTGCGATTGCTCTGGCGTTTGCACTGCTTCCAACAATCGGGATTGCATTTGAATTTCGCATCACAACGAACGCGCTGACAGACGCGTTGCGCCAAAATTCACTTTTGACCCCGCTTGCAGAAGCAGAAGAAGGCGCCCCCGCCGCACAAGATGTGATCGCCGCAGCACAAGCCGACTATGCACGTCTTGTGGCTGTGTTGTATGACCGCGGATACTTCGCGCCGACGGTTTCCATCCTTATCGATGGACGTGAAGCGGCGACACTGTCGCCTGTGCAACCCCCGCGCCAAATCGGCACCGTTGAACTGCGCGTCACGACTGGGCGGCCGTTTGTGTTCGGCACTGCAAGAATTGCCCCGTTGCCACAAGGCACACAATTGCCGGAAGGTTTTGCAACCGGTCAAACCGCATCAACAGGCACCCTGCAATCTGCGGCCACTGAAGGCACGCAGGCTTGGCGAAATGCAGGGCACGCCAAGGCAAATGTCCAATCGCAATCTATCACAGCACATCATGATACCGGGCGGCTGGACGTCGATGTAACGCTTGCACCCGGGCCTCGTCTTCGGTTTGGTGATTTACAAATCACTGGCAATGAACGCATGCGCACACAGCGCATCATCGACATTGCCGGTCTGCAAACAGGCACAGTTTACGATCCCGCTAAACTGGATTTGGTCGCCACCCGTCTGCGCCGCACTGGTGTGTTTTCGGTTGTCGCGCTGTCAGAGGCAGACACGGTAACAGGCGGGGACCAGTTGGATATCATCGCGCAATTCGCCGAAAACAAACCGCGCAGGTTTGGATTTGGAGCCGAGCTTTCAACCCAGGACGGGCTAAGCCTAAGCGCATTTTGGTTGCACCGTAACTTGCTTGGCGGCGCAGAGCGTTTGCGCATCGGGGCCGACATCTCGGGCATCGGGGGCGACACGGGCGGCGAGGACTTTGATCTGACCGTCGCGTTCCGACGTCCCGCGACGTTTAATGAAGACACCGATTTCTATGTCGATGGACAGCTGTCCAATCTGGAAGAACCAAATTTTGCGCTGGACCGCTTTTCTCTTGAGGCCGGAATACACCGCTATGCGTCGGCACAACGCGAATACACGCTGGGCATCGGTCTGGATATTGCGGACACCACAGACGCCTTTGGCCGCAGATCTTACAGCATTCTGACCTTGCCGCTTGGCGCCGAATTCGACTACCGCGACGACAGCTTAAATGCGAAGGATGGGTACTATGCCAACGCAACCCTGACCCCGTTTCTGAACCTGCAAGGCAGCGCGAATGGCTTACGTGGATCTCTGGACGCCCGCACCTACCACAGTTTCGGCAAAGCCAAACGCGTCACCTTTGCGTTGCGTGGGCAGCTTGGGTTTTTGGTCGGTCCATCCCTGTCCGAAGCGCCAACAGATTTTCTGTTCTACTCGGGCGGTGGCGGCACGGTACGCGGGCATGATTTTCAATCGCTTGGTGTCGATATTGGCGGCGGGAACACGGTTGGCGGACGCTCGTTTTTGGGGCTGTCGGGCGAAATCCGGGTCAAAACCGGCGACAAACTAAGCATCGTGGGGTTTTACGATGCGGGCTATATTGGATCCGAAGAATTCCCTGACGCGTCTTCCGGGGATTGGCAAACCGGCGCAGGCCTTGGCATTCGCTACGACACCGGCATAGGCCCGGTGCGATTGGACGTTGGTGTCCCTGTCAGCGGTCCTGACACATCTGGTGGGGCTGCGTTGTATATCGGGATCGGACAATCGTTTTGATGGGGCGTTACATGCACGTGATACCGGCCATTTGGGCTATTGCCGTTTGGGCAATCCTGCTTAGCATTCCGGCCTTCGGGCAAGACACCGGCGCCACTGACGCAGAAACGTCACAGGAAGATCGCGGGTTCATCGTTGGCCTGCTTGAAGACGCCCTTGGGGGCGAAGGCCGCCGTGTCCGCGTGGACGGGTTCGCGGGTGCGCTAAGCAGTGTGGCAACCATCGAACAGATCACCTTCGCGGATGATGATGGTGTTTGGTTGGCCCTTGATGACATTCAATTGGAATGGACACGGTCCGCGTTGCTGCGAGGGCGCATCGAAGTCCAGCAACTCAGCGCCAAGACGCTAGAACTTACCCGCTTGCCCGCGTCTCAGGACACCGACGATACGCCAGCCGCAGAAGCAGGCGGGTTCGCCTTACCTGATTTGCCCGTTTCTGTCGAAATTGATCTGTTAAAACTGGACCGGATCACCTTGGGGCCTTCCATTCTGGGGGAAAAAGCGGAACTGACCATGGAGGCCGCAGCGCAGTTGTCCGGTGGTTCGGGCAACGTCACGCTAAACGCGGCGCGCATTGACGGGCAAGATGGCCAGTTTGTTATCGACGCCAGTTACGCAGCCGCCAGCCAAACCGCAGCCATCAACTTTGACCTAAAAGAGGCCAAGGATGGCATCGTAGCCCGACTTTTGAACATCCCTGACCGTCCTGCATTGCGACTACAAATCGCCGGTGAGGGGCAACTGGACGATCTGGTAACGGACATTTCGTTGGAAACGGGCGGTGCCAAACGGCTTGCAGGACAGATTACGTTGCAAGGCGACACTGACACCGGCCGTGATTTTGCACTAGATGTCCAGGGTGATTTATCCCCGCTTTTGCCCGAAACCTACCGCGCCTTTTTTGGCGACAGCACCACGGTACAGGCCATTGGAAACCAAGACGAAAGCGGTGCGCTGACCCTGTCTGATCTAGACCTGCGATCAGGGGTTTTGGCCTTGCAGGGGAAAATCGCCCTGGACCCAAGTTATTGGCCCACACAGATCGCTGTCATCGGGCAGATTGAACCCGTGGAAAACGGCCCCGTGGTTTTGCCCTTTGCAAATGGATCAACACGCATTGATCGTGCCAAACTGCAAGTCGACTATGATGCGGCGCAAAGTCCGGACATCGATGCCCGGTTTGATCTCAGCAACCTTGTCACATCCGAAGCAACCCTACGTGAAACCCGGTTGCAAATTAACGGAGCTTTGGAAAACAGCGCATCTGCACAAAAGAACTTGCAAGCCGATGTTACCTTTTCCACACGCGGTGTTGCCTTTGATGACGCCGCAATGCAAGACGCCGTGGGCGATCAAATCTCTGGCGCTTTCGGGATCAGCTATCAGACCAACGGCGCCTTGCGACTGGACCAGATAAACGTCGCAGGATCGCAGTATCAGCTCGGCGGAACAGTCGTCACCGCAGGTCTTTCAGATGCGTTTGAAACCGAACTGGCCTTGTTTTTGGACGCCCAAAATCTTTCACGTTTTTCAAAGCTGGCAGGATTGGAATTGGCGGGGCAAGCCGAGGCAGCAATCGCTGGAACGTTGGATTTGGGCGGATCATTCGATCTGACATTGGACGGCAAAACCACTGACTTTGAAACGGGCATAGAACAAGCTGACAATGCCTTGGCCGGTGTCACCCGCATGTCCATAGACGTGATACGCGACGCGTCTGGCACGCGGCTTCCCCGTTTCGAGCTTCGCAATGATGCCTTTCAGTCCAGCGGTTCTGCGGTTTTGAAAACAAATGCCTCTACGGCTGACGTCACACTGCGCATTGCCGACAGTTCGGCGATTGATGCACGCCTGAAAGGTGCGATTGCCTTGTCCGGCCAAGCCGTTCAAGACACACAGGGTTGGCGCATCGACACGGCCCTAAGTGGCCCGTTTGACGCCGAAACCACCTTGAAGGGTCGCACAACCGGGCCTGCACCTGCTTTGGACTTCAAGCTGTATTTGCCACAGGTTCAACGCATCGCCAGTCAATTCCGCGGTGCTGCGACTATGTCTGGCACGGCCAAACGCACAGCCGGTGTCTGGGATATTGATACGAAGTTAACGGCCCCTTACGGCATTTCCGGCGACGTGGCTGGCACCGTGACAGGGCCCACCCCAAAGGTCAGCTACAGCCTGAGCATTCCGAATGTGGCTGCCGTCGGCGCGTTGATCAACGGCCCCCTTAACGTGGAAGGCACCGCCGCACAGCAAGGTGCGGCTTGGCAAATTGAAACCGCATTGCGCGGGTTGAGTGGGCTGCGCGCAGATGTGTCAGGCCGTGTTGGCGCAGGCGGCGACATGAACGTGACAGCCAAAGGATTGGCCCCTCTGGCCTTGGCAAACCCCTTTTTGGCACCACGCAACGTGCAGGGATTGGCGAACTTTGATCTTGCGATGCAAGGTCCTGCCGCACTGACATCTTTGTCGGGCCGCTTGTCCACGACAGGGGCGCAACTGTCTGTGCCCACACAAAATATATCCCTGACAGGTATCCAGTCACAAATCGCCTTCAACCGGGGGCGTGCACAGATCGACGTCTCGGCGGATGTATCTTCGGGAGGGCGCCTGACAATACGCGGACCGCTTACCTTGACAGGCAACCTTCCCGCTGACCTGGCCATATCGTTGGATGCCGTACGGCTGACCGATCCCTCGTTGTACGACACAACCGTCAACGGTGCCCTCAATTTACGCGGCCCGCTGACGGGGGGTGGTGTCATTTCGGGTCGCATCGACGTAGGTGAGACAAATATTCAAGTGCCTACATCTGTTGGCAACGGTTTTGCCATCGTTCCGCAGATATCACATCGCAGTCCTTCACAGGCGGTACGTCGCACCATCCAACGGGCTGGGTTGAACAAAACAGACGGCACCGACGCCCCAAAGGGAAACGACCCCACAGCTTTGGGGCTGAATATTCAGGTGAATGCGCTGTCGCGGGTGTTCGTACGCGGCCGCGGATTGAATGCGGAACTGGGCGGCGCGTTAAATTTAAGCGGGCGCACCGATCAGGTTATCTCGTCAGGTCGGTTTAATCTTATTCGCGGACGTTTGGACATATTGGGCAAACGGTTTGCACTGGACGAAGGCAGCATAGCACTGCAGGGCAGTCTGGATCCCATACTGCGGTTCGTAGCCACCACGCGCACCACACTTGGCACGGCAAGCATCATCATCGAAGGACCTGCATCGCAACCAGAGGTGTCATTTACCTCGACACCGGCGGCCCCCGAAGACGAAGTGTTGGCGCAGATTTTTTTCAACGGAAGTGCTGGCAACCTCTCTGCATTTCAAGCTTTGCAATTGGCGCAAGCCGTTGGAACCTTGGCAGGTAAAGGCGGCGAAGGGCTTATTTCCAAATTCCGGCGCGGCTTTGGTCTGGATGATCTGGACGTGACGACCAACGCGCAGGGCGAAACCGGATTACGGTTGGGAAAGTACATCAGCGACAACATCTACACAGACGTCACAATCGGAAACACCAACACAGCGGGTGTTTCTGTCAATATCGACCTGTCCAAATCCGTCACAGCGCGAGGGCAAATCAAGTCCAACGGTGACAGTTCAGTCGGTGTTTTCTTTGAAAAAGACTACTAGGCGGATCACCGTCTTTGCTGGATAACCAAAACCGTCACAAGCGTCAGGTCCAGAAAAGTGGTGCGGGTGGGGATAACCCCGCACCAACATCATAGCTTCTCATACCTTCTCACAAGCCATAATAGCCCATATTTATATAGCCATAGTGACAATATGGGTGAACACTGATACACCTCCAAGCACACCTCAAAGGGTGGTTAGGAAGGTGGTTGGCTGTGAAACGATTTGCTTTAAGTGCACTTAAGGTTCGTAAACTTAATCAGGGCAAGTTCGCAGATGGTGAAGGTCTGTGGTTGGTTAAGCACAACAAAAGGGCGGGCCGTTGGATGTTGCGTATCGTGGTGTACGGTAAACGACGTGAAATGGGTCTGGGGCGCTGGCCTGATGTTAGTATTGCCGAGGCACGTGAACAAG
Organism: Ascidiaceihabitans sp.; assembly: GCF_039986515.1. Lineage (NCBI taxonomy): Bacteria > Pseudomonadati > Pseudomonadota > Alphaproteobacteria > Rhodobacterales > Paracoccaceae > Ascidiaceihabitans > Ascidiaceihabitans sp. Next base: position 269,178 of record NZ_JBDWQO010000019.1, read on the forward strand.
CCGCGCAAGCACGCAAGGTAGTCCGTGCTGGGCGTGACCCAATCATTGAACGTGAGAAACAGCGTTTGCATACTAAACGTTTGAGTTTTCATGATGCAGTGCAAGGATGTTTTGAAGCCCGACAGGCTGAACTAAAAGGAGACGGCAAGGCGGGGAGATGGCTCTCACCATTGAACATTCATGTTGTCTGACGTCAGCGCTTGTGGGTCCAAATAGGGTCAATTGCTAAGAGAGTGTTTGTTGCTCATCGTAGCCACTGAGGAGTGGATGATGAGAAAGACAACGAAGAGCCCTGGCGAGAAGATCGTCAAAGACATCAAGCGCGCGACGCGCAAGCATTATTCATCCGAAGAGAAGATCAGGATCGTGCTGGATGGCCTGCG
>NZ_JBDWQO010000020.1:0-9387 GCF_039986515.1 Ascidiaceihabitans sp.
CCCAGATCGTTAGCCACCTGCTTGCGCGTAAGCCCACTTGTCAGCGCGATACGCACCGCATCTTGCCGGAATTCGTCCGTCCGTTTCAGTCCCCTCTCGGGATCATGCTTCGCATAACCCTGCCGGGCGGGGCATAGTTCATCGCCTTTGTTGCAATAAATGCTATCAAAAGAACGGCATCAAACCGCGACAGGTCCAGAGACCTCACGCAATATGTGATTAGCAGGGACATGTGCCTCTATATCAAAGTCGTAAAACAACCGCCCCAGAGCTTCTTGAACACCCATCATCATCAAATCCCCACTCACCCTACAATAACGAGAGAAGCAAAGGACCTGCCGCAAAGCAACAGAGACTTCACCAACGAAATAGGCCCATAGTCGCAAATGCTGCGATCTGCATGAACGTCAGCTATTGTCTCATCGAGACAAACTTGCTGCGGAAAACTGGCGAGCTCGTTTCAAATCACACGACGCCCATTTTTTGGGTTGCTAGTCCCATGCTGAGGCAAGAACCTCGAACGCCGCTTTGACGTTTGGATCTTTGGCGCGGGACTTCAGAGTGATAAAGCGGAGCGATGTTTGGATCGACACCTGATCGGCGACAACAAGACCGCGCGTTTGCATTTCATCTAGCGCAATAGATTCCCGACAAAGGCTAAGTCCAACCCCAGAGCGCACCATCGCTAACATGGACGGTTCTTGGTCCACCGAACAAACGTAGTTGGGTGTGATGCCGTCCTCGGACAGCTCGGCATCCAAAAGCCGGCAATGGACCGAGTCTTGAGGCGTGCCGATCCATGGCAGATCGGCCAGCGCCTGCCAGTCTTTGCCAATAACGCGATCCTCCCATCCTTTCGGAGCCAGAACTTGGTAGGTGAATGTTGTCAGCTCTCGTTCATGGAAAAGGGACGCTCCGTCGAGTTGGTCGGGATCAATCGCGGGTTCGTAAGGGGCCAGACTTCCAAGATAGAATCCAACATCGATGTGGTCAGCAATGATACGGTTGATCACCTCGCCGCTCATACCGTGCGTAAGTTTCGTCCGCAAATCAGGGAACCCTTCCACCAACAACGACAAAAACTGGCCCAAGCGGATGAACCCTGGATCGACAATGGTGCCGATACGCAAAGTGCCGCGCACATCGCCGCTGACCCTGCGCGCGGTTTGGCCGAATTCGGTCAATGCGGCGCGCACCTTTTCAGCCTTCGCGATCAGTGCTGTTCCGTCCCGTGTCAGTTCCAGCCCTTTGGACGTGCGTGTGAACAACGTCAGGCCTGTATCTTGCGCCAAACGCTTCAGTTGCAGGCTGACAGCGGGCTGCGTCAGGTGCAATTTTTCGGCTGCTCGCGACACGTTTCCTTCGCGGGCCACAGTGATGAACGCATCAAGCACGCGGATGTCTTGAACGGATCTCAATATAAGTACTCCTTATAATGTAGGGTGCCAATATTCATTGGATTGTGATGTTCAAAGTCGACATATTGCCAAAGAACTCAATATCGGAGCGTTCTATGACTATTCACCCGATCGGACATTATATCAACGGCAAATCATACGCTGGTGCGAATGCTGCAACCCAAGCCGTGTTTAACCCGGCAACAGGTGCCCAAACTGGGATCGTTGATCTTGCACGGGTCGAGGATGTGGACATGGCTGTTGCCGCGTCTCAAAAGGCGTTTCCGGCGTGGGCCGATATGCCACCGATCCGGCGCGCAAGGTTGATGAACCGCTTTCTGAACCTGCTGAATGAGAACAAGGATGACCTGGCCCGCGCGATCACGCTCGAGCATGGCAAGGTTTTCACCGATGCTCGTGGCGAGGTTGAGCGCGGCATTGATATTGTTGAATTTGCCTGCGGAATCCCGCAACTGCTTAAGGGTGATTTCACCGACCAGGTGTCTACGGGGATCGACAACTGGACCCTGCGCCAACCGCTGGGCGTTGTTGCTGGTGTGACCCCGTTCAACTTTCCGGTCATGGTGCCGATGTGGATGTTCCCTGTCGCAATCGCCGCTGGGAATACCTTTGTTCTAAAACCGTCGCCCACGGATCCGACGCCCGCCCTGATGTATGCGGAGTTGATGAAAGAGGCAGGCTTCCCCGATGGCGTGTTTAATGTGGTGCAGGGCGATAAAGTCGCTGTTGATGCCCTATTGGCCCATGACGATGTGAAGGCCGTGTCCTTCGTTGGCTCTACGCCAATTGCAAATTACATCTACGAGACCGGAGCGCGCAACGGCAAGCGGGTGCAGGCCTTGGGTGGCGCAAAAAACCACATGTTGGTGATGCCTGATGCAGATCTGGAAAAGGCCGTCGATGCGCTGATCGGTGCGGCCTACGGTTCGGCAGGAGAGCGTTGCATGGCGATTTCAGTCGCGACCCTTGTGGGGGATGTTGGCGACAAGATCGTGCCAATGCTGGCCGAGAGGGCCCGCGATCTAAAGATCAAGAACGGGCTGGAGCTGGATGCAGAGATGGGTCCGGTCGTGACCAAAGCAGCCCATGATCGCATCAAAGGTTACATCGAAAAAGGTGCCGCCGAAGGCGCTGACCTTATTGTGGACGGGCGCGATTTCACGGTCGAGGGCTTTGAGGACGGCTATTGGTTGGGCGGCACTTTGTTCGACAATGTGACCCCCGATATGACCATCTACCGCGAAGAGATTTTCGGCCCTGTATTGGCCTGCGTTCGCGTCAAGGATTTCGCGGAAGGTGTCGATCTGATCAATGCCCATGAATTTGGCAACGGTGTCAGCCTGTTCACCCGCGATGGCAATGCTGCGCGTGAATTTGGCCGCAAGATCCAAGTTGGCATGGTTGGCGTCAACGTGCCGATCCCGGTGCCAATGGCGTGGCATGGGTTCGGTGGCTGGAAGAAAAGCCTGTTCGGCGACACCCATGCCTACGGCGAAGAAGGCGTGCGGTTCTACACAAAACAGAAATCGATCATGCAACGCTGGCCGGAAAGCATTTCGAAGGGTGCTGAGTTTGCGATGCCGGTCGCCCAGTAACCGCGTCACTTTGGGAGGAGGCAGACCATGCAAAATTCAAAAGACGAAAAACTTGATGGCGGCCCGCTTAGTGGGATCACAGTCCTTGATTTTTCGCGGGTTCTGGCAGGGCCATATTGTACCATGGTGCTGGCCGATCTGGGCGCGCGGGTCATCAAGGTCGAAAAGTTCGGCACCGGTGATGACACACGGGCGTTCCCGCCCTTCGTTGACGCTGAAAGCGCATATTTCATGTGCTTTAATCGCGGCAAAGAAAGCATCGTTCTGGACATCAAATCGCCCCGTGATCGGGAATTGCTGGAACGATTGTTGGACACATCCGACGTGCTGGTTGAGAATTTCCGCCCGGGCGTGATGGACCGCCTCGGTTATGGCGCTGAGCGTTTGGCCAAGACCCATCCGCATCTGATCTATTCGTCTATTTCCGGCTTTGGCCATTCTGGCCCGATGTCTGATCTGCCGGGCTATGACATGGTTGTCCAAGCCATGGGGGGCGTGATGAGCTTGACCGGCTGGCCCGGTGAACGCCCGGCCCGTGTCGGCACCAGCTTTGGTGATTTAGGCGCGGCTTTGTTCGGCGTTATCGGCATTTTGGCAGCCCTTTATCGGCGCACACAGAACGCACAGGGCGAGCGTGTTGATATCGGCATGCTCGATTGTCAGGCCGCTTTGATGGAAACCGCTCTTGCTCGGTTTGACGTAGAAGGCAAAGTGCCTACGCGCACTGGTGATTGCCACCCGTCCTTGGCGCCGTTTGAGACGTTTCAGGCCAAAGACGAACGCTTTGTGATCGCGGCAGGCAACGACCAGCTGTTCCTGCTGATGGCCGACGCGATTGGCGCGCCGGATTTGGCGATGGACCCTGATTTTTCGTCCAATGATCTGCGGGTGCGCAACCGGCCCAAGATGGTCGCAGCCATCGATGCCGTGACATCCAAAATGCCGGTGCAGCACTGGTTGGACGAACTGAACGAGGTCGGCGTGCCCTGCGGCCCCATCAATACGATCGACCGGATCCTCGATCATCCGCAGCTTTTGTCGCGTAATATGATTGTGCAGGTCGAAGGCAAAAGCGCCAAGCCATTCCGCACTGCGGGCAATCCGGTAAAGTTGTCAGCCTATAAAGACATAGATCCGGCAACCGCACAGGTGGCTCCGGCGCTGAACCAGCACCGCGAGGACATCCTCGCCGAAGTTATGGCCGACGCAGAGGCCTATGACCAAAACCAAACAGCCAAGAAACACGCACAAACCGATGCCGAAGACTTTGGCTGGGCGTCTTTCGGGCTAAAGCGCTGACACCAGACGTGGGAGAAAAACCAATGACAGCCAAGACAGCAAAATCAAAAGCTGAAAAATCCGCCGAAAAAACCATCGAACGCACAACGCTTGAGGAAATCATTGTCGAGCGGCGCGAACATGTCGGTTTGATCACGTTGAACCGCCCCAAGCAGTTGAACGCCCTGAACCTGCAATTGGCGGCCGAGGTCATGGCCACGTTAAAGGCTTTCGATGCGGATAACCGTATCGGCGCTGTCGTCATCACCGGCAGCCCGCGCGCCTTTGCTGCGGGGGCCGACATCGAAGAAATGGCGGAAAAGACGCTGGTAGAATTGTTGAGCAACGATATTTTTGCCGATTGGGACCAGATGCGTTTCATTCAGAAGCCCGTGATTGCTGCCGTCAGCGGCTTTGCCCTTGGTGGCGGGTTTGAGCTGGCGATGCTGTGCGATTTTATCATCGCGTCAGAGGATGCACAGTTCGGTTTGCCCGAAATCAAGCTCGGCATCTTGCCCGGCATTGGTGGCTCGCAGCGGCTGTCGAAATCCATCGGGAAATCGCTGGCGATGGACATGATCCTGACGGGCCGCACAGTGGACGCAGTCGAGGCCAAAGCCTCTGGCATCGTGGCACGTGTCGTCCCGGGCCACGAGCTTTTGCAAACCGCCCTTGAGGCCGCCCATCAGATCGCCGGACTGAACGCTCCTGCTGTAGCAATGGCCAAAGAGGCCGTGAACTATGCGTTCCAATCCAATCTGTCCGAGGGTGTGATGCACGAACGTCGCTTGTTTCAGGCAGCCTTTGCCACTGACGGCCAGAAAGAAGGTATGGCCGCATTTGTTGCCAAACGCGCGCCCGTCTTCCGCAACCGGTAATCAGTCGGGCCCCTATGTACACCATGTCGGATCAATCGCATATCACAGTGGCGCAAGCTGGCCGGATCGGGATCATTGGCCTTAACCGCCTGCAGGCCATGAATGCGCTTACGCTCGACATGGTGCGCGACATTGATCGGGCATTGGACCGGTTTGAGGACGACCCGACCATTGATCGCGTGCTTCTGAGATCCGACACGGATCGCGCGTTTTGTGCGGGTGGTGATATGCGCCGGATCCGCACCCTATCATTGGCGCAAAATTTCGCAGACGCCGAACAGTTCTTCCAAGAAGAATACAGCCTGATCCAACGCATGTCCGGCTATGCAAAAACCATCATCGCTTTGGTTGACGGGGTCTGCATGGGCGGGGGCTTAGGTCTTGTCATGCAATGCGATGTCCGCGTTGCGACGGATCGTGCCCGGTTTGCCATGCCCGAAACCGCAATTGGGTTTTTCCCCGACGTCGGCGGCAGCTATTTCCTGCCCCGCATGCCGCATTTTGGCGGCTTTTGGATGGGCCTGACCGGCGCGCACGTTGCGGGCTTTGATGCACAAACGTTGGGCATTTCAACCCACATGTTGCCCCAGGACGATGTAAATGGATTTGAGAGCGCGCTTGGCGTGCCTGAGGCAGCGTTGGACACTGTCCTAGAAAGTTTTTGCGCGGTCCCCGGCTATCAAAGCAGCATGTTAAGCCTTGCGGCCAATACCATGTGTTTTGATCAATCGACGCTTTGCAGCATCAAAGACTGTTTGTCAAAACGCACTGCGGTAGGATCAGAATCCGCGCGTAAGACGCTTGATAAAGTCTCACCGCGCAGCCTGCAAGAAACCATGCGGTTGCTGCGACGCGGGCGGGACGCGTCGCTCAAAGACTGCCTTGCGCGTGAATTTGAAGCCATGCAGCGCGCCATCCGCCATCCCGATCTGGCCGAAGGAGTCCGGGCTGTGTTGGTCGACAAAGACCACGCACCCTGCTGGCAATCAACACCTGTCTTAACGCAAACATGAAAGTCGTATCATGACCGGAAATTCTCAAGAGTTTGACTATATCATCGTGGGTGGCGGATCGGCAGGTTGCGTTCTTGCCAATCGCCTATCTGAGGATCCCAAGAACCGTGTTCTGCTATTAGAAGCAGGCGGCAAAGACAATTATATCTGGATCCATATCCCTGTCGGATACCTGTATTGTATGGGCAACCCTCGGACGGATTGGGGGTTTAAGACCAAGGATCAACACGGGCTGAATGGTCGTGCGCTGAACTATCCGCGCGGGCGCGTGCTTGGGGGGTGTTCGTCGATCAATGGCATGATCTATATGCGCGGCCAGGCGCGTGACTATGATGGCTGGCGCCAGATGGGGAACCCTGGCTGGGGCTGGGACGATGTCTTGCCCTACTTCAAAAAGTCCGAGGATTACTATGCAGGCGAAGACGAAATGCATGGGGCCGGTGGCGAATGGCGGGTTGAGGAACAACGCCTGACATGGGAGATTTTGGACGCCTACCGTGATGCCGCCGAACAGGCCGGGATTGCGAAGGTCGAGGATTTCAATCGCGGCGACAACGAAGGTTCGGCCTACTTTCGGGTTAACCAGCGGGGTGGCTGGCGCTGGAACACATCCAAAGGCTTCCTGCGTCCTGTGAAGTCTCGTGAGAACCTCAAGGTCGTCACCCAAGCGCAAGTCCAGAAGGTCTTGTTTGAGGGCAAACGCGCGACGGGTTTGGACGTGGATGTGCGTGGCGTGAAAACCACCTACAAAGCGCGCGGCGAGGTGATCTTGTCCGCAGGTGCAATCGGGTCGCCGCAATTGCTGGAGCTGTCGGGAATTGGCAATCCAAAGGTTCTTGGCGCACAGGGGATTGAGGTCGTTCATCAAATCGATGCGGTTGGTGAGAACCTGCAAGATCATCTGCAACTGCGTACTGCGTTCCGCGTGGAAGGCGTGAAAACGTTGAACCAACGCGCAGGCTCGCTTTGGGGACGCATGGGGATTGGGCTTGAATATGCCTTGAAACGGTCAGGGCCGATGTCGATGGCCCCCAGCCAGTTGGGTATCTTTGCAAAGTCCGGGCCCGAGGTCGAAACCGCCGACCTCGAATTTCACGTCCAGCCATTGTCGCTTGATAAATTCGGCGATCCTTTGCATCCGTTCCCGGCCTTTACGGCCAGTGTCGTGCCTGTCCGGCCGCAAAGCCGCGGTTCGGTGCATATCACGTCAAAAGACCCGAAGTCCCATCCATCGATTGACCCCAACTACCTGAGCACCGAAGGGGATCGTCAGGTTGCGGTGCGTGCCATCCGCCTTGCCCGTAAAATCGCAGATCAGGCTGTGATGGCCAAATACAAGCCCTCTGAAATCAGCCCCGGTGCGGCGTATCAGTCGGATGCAGATTTGGCCCATATGGCTGGCGACATCGGTACCACGATTTTTCACCCTGTCGGTACGTGCCGTATGGGGCCGGATGATGCCGCTGTCGTTGGGCCCGACTTGCGCGTGAACGGGATCGAGAACCTTCGGGTGGTTGACGCCTCTGTCATGCCGACAATCACGTCAGGCAACACAAATTCACCCACAATCATGATTGCGGAAAAGGCGGCTGATATGATCTTGGGCCTATAGAAATCTAGAACACCTTTCAAAGAGACCGCGTTTTCGGCCGATATCCCAGTTGATCCTACACGTCTGCAAGATTGCCCGAGTTGGAAGTACCTGTTGCAGGAATTCGATGCGTTGTATCGCATGGGGTTCTCTGGTGGCAGCGCCATCATCCGCAGCCACCGCAAACGCGTGCGCGACCGATTATCCAATGCAGTCAAATCCAACCCGGTTATTCTTGAAAACCTGCAACACCTTTGCCGGTGACAGCCCACTTGCCGCGCGCTTTGGACCTTGGGGAACGTGGCGCAATGCAGGACCTGGCGCGTGCCTTGCGCTAAAGCGACCGTTGATTTGGGCGTTACCGCCATCATTGAACGAATAGAGCGGTCACAATTCTCGGTGAACGCGTTAATTTTTGAAGCTTTGGCAGCAAATCAAGACAAGCGTTATGCGAACGGTGAGCTTAAGGGGATTGCTATGCCGAAGTTCTCCGATTTAGAGCGAGCCATCGAGAGCCTACAAGCTAAATTATGAAAAAAGATGAATTGATTTTTGATAGTCGATCATTCTTGTGCGCTCACCGACTTAGCGGTAGATAGCCAGAAATACACGCTTTTGGGGTATCGCTTGTGAAGGTCGAAACGCGATTTGTCGTTCTTGCAGCGGCCCGTTCGGGCAGCACGGCTTTGACGACAACACTGAACACCCATCCCGATATTTATTGCCACGGCTCGCCATTTTTTAGGGGTAAAAAGAACCAGCTGGCACTGCTGGACGAAGTTCAGAACGGGCTTGATTTGTCCAAACTAGAGACAGATCCCGGCGGTTACATGTATGATATTCTCAATTTCACGCCGGGACCAAAATGTGTTGGCCTCAAAGCTTGGCCAGGTCAAATCAGGTCTTCGTTGCGCGCAATCTCCTTGATGACAAAGGACCCGAGCATAAAAAAAATCGTACTCAATCGCAAAAACCATCTGGCGTGTTTGTCATCTTTTGAGCTGGTGCGCTTAAAACAATCAGCCCGACATTTGTTTGCGGATGGACTGCCCCGTCCGCAAATCGACTTTGATCGAGAGGCATTCCTTGAGTATGTCGAAACGCGGTCATGGCTGTTCAATTGGTACGACAAGAAATGCAAACATGGATATCTTGAAATCCCGTATGAAGGGCTGATGACAGACGGGATTTACAAGATTGTTGAGCACTTGGGGTTGGATCCCATCACCTTCAAGGCGCGTACGACCAAGCGAAATACCAGCGATGTATTGGGCCGCTATAAGCCGGAATTTCACAATGAAATCGTGGAGTGTTTGGATGAAATCGGCCACCCAGAATGGGTGACCGAAAAGTAACAGTTCATTTGTCTACAAAATGAAATCTGTGACTGAGATTGATTGTAGATCATCAAGTTTGATCTGCATATCCGCAACGCCCTCACCATCGATATCAGCACGAAGCAGCACATATGGGCCAAAAGCACCATATCATCATGCTAACGTTGGCTCATCGGGCGCACCTGCCAAGCACGCCCCCCCCGCGATGTGACCCGCATAATCTGGCAGAGAAACTCGACAGACCATTCTTCTTTCCAGGCGTCGATGAAAGCAAATC
>NZ_JBDWQO010000021.1:0-12705 GCF_039986515.1 Ascidiaceihabitans sp.
TCGCTCAAAACAGGGCTGTATCTATAGCAGGTCTCGCTGATATCGAACGCACGGCACGCCAAAGCGATACTGACGCCATGCCCTGCGACCGCGTTCATGGCCATCTCTCGCCTCTGAGACGGCCTTAGCGCTTTTTTCCAAGGCCTCCTTCAGCAAATCATTCTGCATGCTCATCTCGGTAGTGAATCACACGACCGAGCGACCAAAGCGGCCATTGATGTTGATTGCAGCGAATACTGAGTGTGAGCCCAACCTGTAAATTCAGATTTCACGTTGCGCGCGCACGCAGAACGGAAATTTCTGCGTTTGCAGAATTATCTGCGCCGCGGTGCGGCGCAAGAACCTGCCATTCAAACAAGAAACAGAAAATGGTCGCCACATATTTACGAGTTGCCGAGCAAACCAAACCTTCGGACGTGTAGTTTCTACCAACGCAGCAACAAATACGGGCGCAAGTTGAACTTCGCTACAAGTTAATGGGCGGGGTTGTTACGGTGGTGAGAGTGGCGGTCGTTAGTAGGATCAGAAAGACAGCTGTAGCCTCGAAAACGATTGAGCGCCGCAGGCTGTCGCTCGCTCCTACACGATCGTCTGCCAGAGCAGGGACAAGCCGCCACTTGTTTAAACCTGCGAGGCCAAGCAAACCCGAAACAAATGTCAGTTTAGCGATCAGGGTCCAGCCGTAAGCTGTGGCAAAGAGGGCTGACAGCGATCCTGTCATTATCCAAGCAAAGATACTGCCGACGATGATGAGCAGAGGGACTGTCATAGCGGCAGCTTTTCCAAACCTATGCAACAGCGCCGCGCCCTCTGCGCCAACCGCCGCATGGTGAAGTGGTGCAAGCGCTCCGACCCAGAACGCCGCTGCAAGCAAATGCAGGACCAGTAACGCGGCCAGTAGCCAACGCGGCTCACCAAGAGAATGTCCTACGGATGTGTACGATATGGCGATCAGAAGCGGCCCGAAAAGAGCCGTCACTCGGCCAAATAGGCCCGGTACCAGCAAGCCCAGTACCAAAACCACACCTGCACCGCGCCAAGGTGCGGCGGTGCCAAGCGGGCTGTCCCACACAAAGGCAAGCATCATCGGATCGACCATCCCCGGCAGGCCCATGCCTGATATACGTGCGGCCCGAATGCCGAACCGCAGTGCCAGAACCGCGATAAGAAGGACAGCCGCAACGACCGCGATACGGATGGCAAACCGTCGGACGTCCGGCGCAGCCAACGGGAAAGCCGCCACAAAAAGCGGCCCACCCATTGCGAGCAGTGCAGCACCATAGCCCAGTGCCTTCGCCAGAATGGCAGCTACCGTCCATCCATCGATCTGCGCCAGCCCCTCCATGTGTCAGTTGGTGATCGTAAAGCCAAACGTGCCTTGCATCGGGTGGCCGTCAGACGCGAGCCCCCGCCAATCGACGGTGTATGCCCCTGCAGGCAGGTCGGCGGGCGGTATCGCGCGGAACTCGGTGACAGCATCCATACCGGTTTCACGCTCAATCGCCACGTCGCCGTCCGGCCCGGTCACTGTGATTGCGGTCACGCGCATCGGATCATCAAAGCGCATTTCAATCGCTTCAACCGTGGTCACGATCGCTTCATTCGCTGGCGTCGTGTCTTCGGCCTTCGAGTGCGCAATCGCGCCTGTCGCCAGTACGGCCATCATCAGGCCTGCCAGAATACTTTGTTTCATCATCTGTTTTCCATTTCGTCATGACGCGCGCGGATGTCTTCCGGCCAGGTTGATTTAATGTAGCTGAGGACGGCGATGATTTCATCATCCGTCAGCACACCGTCATAGATCGGCATGTTGGATGCATAGTCAGGATCGCCAATTAGCGCCCCGGTTCCGTACTTTGTCAGGCGGAACAAGGTGTCGCCGTTGTGGTGCCACGTATGACCGCTGGCATCGTGAGGAGGTGCCGGAAGCCGCCCGTCCGCACCAGCCACACGCCAGTTTGGCTGGCCTTCGAGATTGGCCCCGTGGCAGGAAGCGCAGTTCTCCTGATATATCCCAGCGCCTCGTGCGACCATGTCGCGGTCGTCATCGCGTAAGACCACGCTGCCCACGTCCGCAGAGAACGGGACAAGAGCATAGAGAGCGACCCCCAATAGGGCCGCTCCCGCGACTGCGATCAAAAGAGGTCGTTTCACAAACCAGCCTGATAAAAGACCGCGCCTGCGCCCGCCGCACCACCAAAAGCGATTACGTCATAGCGGGCGTCAGGGTCATTCCCCATTCCAGGTGATCCGGCGGGCATCCCCGGCACGGCGATCCCGGCTATGTCGGGACGTTCTTCCAGCAGTTTGGTCAGCGCGGCAAATGGCACGTGGCCCTCGACAACATAGCCATCGATCATGGCCGTGTGGCAGGCCCACATATTACCGGGCACGCCCGCGTCCAGTTTTGCGTTTGTTATGTCATCGGTATCCGTCACTGTGATGTCGTAACCTTCTTCCCGGGCCAGCGCGACCCATGCCCCGCAACAGCCACAGGTCGGGCTTTTCGTGACATGCATTTTGCCGTGATCGGCCATGTCCGCATGGTTTTCTGCATGAGCCATGCCGGTCACGCCAAGTGTTGCAAGGCCAAGGGTCAGTGCCGCCGCAGGGGCAAGGCTGAGAAGTGCTTTGATGAGTTTCATGAGATGTCCTCTCGATAAGTAAGCGCGCGAGCAAAGCCCGCTTTGGATGTGATTTCAGGGGGCTGCGCTGGAATGGCGCAGGCTGGATCACATCACGCGCGGCGGATCGAGCGGGCCGGACGGTTCAATGCCGCTCAGCAAAAGACCGGCTGCCGCAAACACATCTTCACCAGTGATTGGCCCCATGCTGTAACCTTCTGCGCCCGGCAGCAAGGCAAGCAGTACGTGACAGGTTTGCCCGCGTTCGGTACTGTCATCACAACACGCAGGCATGTCGTCTGACATCGTTTCCGCGACAGTACGTTCACTGTCGAAATTGGCTGCATGTCCGGCCTCCATCGCCACAGAAAACGTTGCGGAAAGCATCAGCATCACAATGAGAAGGCATCGAATTAGGACCATGGCGCAATCGTACCTGCGCTATATGCCGAATTGCAAGTCAACGACCCGTGAGATGCTGTCGCGGCGTCAGTGTTCGCCGTGGGCGTTTTCACCCCGCGCCATCATCAGGTGATGTGCCCGGTGATGATCCTGACTGGCCATCAGCCCAAAGAAACCAAGGCCCTGAATGCGGGCAACGACAGCGGGATCATTGCTGGTCACGCGCAGCTCCACACCCGTCGCCGACAGTGAAGCGGCCACAGTCCATCTATCATCACGCGCCAGCTGAGCAGCATGCGCAGGCACCATACCCCGGAGCGTCGCCACAGTGTCCTCTTCGCCTGTGACCGTTGCGACAATGCCACTAGGAAGGTCCGTTTCTGCTACCACGGCATCCGAAATCAGTCTGTCCATATCCACAAGATGTGCCCGAAGGCCTGCCAGATTCACTTGACCCCAATCGGTGTCTGGATCGGTTTCCAGCACACGCACCACTTCGGAAAGCGCCGCGAACGCTCCCTGACCGGGTTCAGTGAGAACAGTGTCATTTATCTCGCCACGTTGACCGTGCATCGTGTGATCCATGCCATCCCCGTGTTCTGAACCATGGGTCTGCGCGACGGCAACTGCGGCTGCGCCTATAAGGCCCGCAACTGTAAGATAGATTTTGAACCGCATCCTCAATTTCCTTGTAATTTCATTGCACCCTATCGGATCCGGGTCATGCAATATATGATTTCTATCATGTCGCACTGGATACAAATCTTTGATGACGCACCCTTGCGTGAGATTGCAAAAGGGACGCTTCTGTTTCGTCGGGAAGACCCCGTGAAGTCGATGTATCTGGTCCAATCCGGTTCAATTGCCTTGGAACGTTCGCTGGCAGACGGTGCGCCGCTGACGCTTCATATCGCGACCACAGGCGCGGCTGTGGCCGAAGCATCCCTGTTCGCCAAAACCTATCATTACGATGCCGTTGCGCGATCAGTCACAACAGTCGCGGTTCTGCCGAGGTCCAAATTCCTTTTTGCTCTCGGGGATCGGCCTGACGCGGCGCTTAGCCTTATTGAGACCCATGCAAAAGAAGTTCAGGCGCAGCGGATGCGGATCGAGATCTTGCGATTGCGCCGCGTCGCAGATCGGCTGGACGCATGGATCGATTTGTATGGTGAACCACTAAAAGGCAAATGGATTACCGTAGCCGACCAGATCGGCGTCTCGCCTCCGGCTCTGTATCGTGAATTGGCCCGCCGGAGAGCATAGCGGCTCAGGGCCGTTTAGACGCAATGACCATAGTGTCTATCCAATTCTACTATCCACTTCGCGCATCCGTGGCCAATGCGGATGATAGTCATCAATGACGATTGGATGACTGTGCGTTTGCCCATCCTGCACATGCGGATGATCTTTCGGGAGGTCATCGTGGGAATGTGTCACCGGTCCGCCGCTTTCCTGCGGCCAGAGAGCAATCCCGCAGACCACACCGGCACCCGCAAGCACGGCCAAGACAGCGAAGGTCACCGTTGGACCGGAAACAGTAATCAGCCACCCTGCGAGCGGGTAGGTCACCAGCCAGCAGACATGGGATAGGGCGAACTGGGCGGCGTATACGGCGGGACGATCCTCTGCGTGGGCGGAGCGTTTGAGCAAGCGTCCAGAGGGCGTGAGAATGGCGGAATAGCCAATCCCGATGATGAACCAACCTGCCAGCAGCGGTATCCATTGCGTCTCATAAACCAATGCCATCAGAGACAGTGCCAACAGCGCAGTTACTAACACCAGTGCGCCGCAGATCATCACTGGGCGATCGGGCTGGTTCTCCAGCAGCCTTGGTAAGACCAGTGCGGCCAGCATTGATCCACCACCGAAGACTCCGAGGGCAATGACAACCTGCGTGTCCCCAAGGCCAAGGTCAGAGCGGACGAGAACGACTGTATTCACCAACACCATTGCCCCCGCTGCGGCGGCGGCGAAGTTGAGCGACAACAACCCACGAAGGCGAGGCGTGGCGAGGTATATGCGCATCCCCCGTGTGGTGCGGTCGTATATGCCCCTTGGCTCCGTTGGTTTTGGGCTTGGCAACAGGACGGAGACGACTAACAGAGCGGAACCAGCGAAGCCGATGACCGTGCCAAAGAACAAGGCGTTGAAGCTGACGAAGGTCAGCAGGATCGCGGCCAGCAGTGGGCTGATTATGTTCTCCAAATCGTAGGCCAGACGCGATAGCGACAGCGCACGGGTGTAGCGGTCTTCCTCTGGCAGGATGTCGGGGATCGTGGCTTGGAACGTCGGTGTAAACGCGGCGGATGCGGATTGTAGCACGAAGATCAGGACGTAGACCTGCCAGACCTCGCTCACGAACGGCAGACAAAGGGCCACCACGGCACGGACAAGATCGAGGCTGACCAGCATGGTGCGGCGGGGCCAGCGGTTGGCGAAGGCCCCTGTAATCGGGGCGATGCCCACATAGGCCACCATCTTGATCGTGAAGATCGTGCCGAGGACGAGGCCAGCCCGTTCGCCTGAAAGATCATAGGCCAGCAGCCCAAGTGCGATGGTTGCCAAGCCTGTCCCCAGCAGCGCCACTAACTGTGCCAAGAACAGATGGCGGTAAGTGCGGTCAGCGAGGACGGAGAGCATGGGTGTTCCTTACAGATACTTGGTGATGGCCTTGAAATTGGCAGTGACGGAAGATTCACCTGTTCCGACCAGTGCATCGTCTAGGCAATGGTCGATATGATCTTGGATCAATGTGCGTTTGGCCTGCTGCACGGCCTTCTCCACCGCGTGAAGCTGCTGTGCGATGTCCACGCAGGGCTGCTCGTCCTCAATCATCTTGATGACGCTGGCCAAATGCCCGTTGGCACGTTTCAGCCGTTTGACGATGGCGGGGTGACTTGCATGGGTCGTGTGTTTTGTCATATGAGTTAACTAACCCCCTAGGGGGGATCGGGCAAGTGGGCCAAGACCCACGAGAGCAGGTGGAATGAAACGGGCAATCAGGGGATACCTGAGAGGACTGCTGACCATCGCTTTGGCGGTTGGTATGCTCCTGTCCGCGAACTCCCGCTCGGTCACCCATGACTTCACTGAACTGGCAAAGATCGTCGCTGAGCATCATGCTGAGATCGAAGAACACGGCCACGCTCACGAAGACATCATTGACCTGATGCATGCCTATCATGGTCACAGCCATGAGATCGCAGATCATGACCACAACATTGCGTTTCTACCGCCACGTGAACCTTCAGGTTCCATAAGGCCGACCAGCTCAAGTTGGGCGATGGCGCACAGCGCTATGCCTGACCGCAGAGACTACGGATTAGATCGACCGCCACGCGTGTGATGCTGCGCCCAACAGGGCGTCCCAAAACTTCACATTCAACAAACGGAAAATCCAAATGTTACCAAACCGATCCTATCGGTCGGGGCAGCAGTCGCATCCTATGCGCCAGCCTCTGACCATCTTCACCACGGTCATCTTGATGCTTATGGCATTCGCGACCTCTGCCTATGCCCATGACGTGACCCCCGGCGATGCGGGCTACATCCAGGAGATTTTCGGGGTGCATATCATCTCGTTCATCTATCTGGGCGCAAAGCACATGATGACGGGATATGACCACATCCTGTTTTTGCTCGGCGTCGTGTTCTTCCTTTATCATATGAAAGACGTGGCGATTTACGTTAGCCTGTTCGCCATCGGCCACTCGGTCACTATGCTTTTGGGCGTGTGGTTTGGCTGGGGCATCAACGCCTATATCATCGACGCGATCATCGGCCTGTCAGTCGTCTACAAGGCACTCGACAACCTTGGCACCTTCCAGAAGTGGTTCGGTTTCCAGCCCAACACCAAAGCCGCTACTCTGATCTTCGGTCTGTTCCACGGCACAGGGCTTGCCTCCAAAATCCTCGAATACCAGATCGCCGAGGACGGGCTTTTGGCCAACCTTTTGGCCTTCAACGTCGGGGTAGAGGTCGGGCAACTACTGGCGCTCTTCGTGATCCTGATCGTCATGGGCTACTGGCGTCGCAGCCCCAACTTCATGCGTCAGGCATCTGTCGCGAACATCATCATGGTCGGCCTCGGCGTTTTGCTCACATACCAGCAAATCGCAGGCTACATCGCCCGCACATAGAATTGGAGAGAATAATGCACAACGCACCGCAACCCAACATCGAAGACCTGCCAACCAAGGCACAACTGCGCCGTTCCTCGATCATCGCTGGTATCGGGTCCGTCCCGTATTCATCGGGGTCTGTGTCTATCTGCCCGCAGAATACGGGACGGACCCGACGGGCGTAGGCAGCATCCTTGGCCTGACCGAGATGGGCGAGATCAAGCAGCAGCTTGCCGCCGAAGCCGCCGCAGACGAGGCGCTACACGGAGGGGATGAATCCTCATCCTTGATGAATGACATCTTCGGACTGTTTGTCTCCACTGCTCACGCAGAAGAATCATGGCAGGACGAGATCACTTTCACCCTCGCGCCGAGTGAGTCCACAGAGATCAAAGCCACGATGGAAGAAGGTGCCACACTGAATTATGCGTGGACCTCAACAGGTGGGCGGGTCAACTTTGACCTTCACGCCCATGCGGACGGCGAGAACGTCACGTATGAGAAAGGTCGCGGCCAAACGTCTGGCGAGGGTAGCTTTGAAACCCCCTTCGCAGGAGACCATGGCTGGTTCTGGCGCAACCGTGACGATGAAGCGGTGACCGTAACACTGCAACTGCGCGGTGCCTAACGTATCATATACTGCGGTGCGGCCCGTTGAACCGGCCATTCGCTGCGATTGCAAAATCTCAGCACAAGCGAATTCACAGTCTGCGGGACGAAGCTGCCGTTCTATTATTAAAAATCAAAGTCCGGGAAGGCAGCAAAAGCGGACACTCTGGTTATAGAAATATTGCGGCGTCACAGTGATAATGCCGAACGCACGTCATCTGATTTTATATCAGTGGCAGGCCGATTGATGATGATATTTCCTGTATCAATACCAAGATAATGGTCAGAAATACTGGTCAGAAAATTCAAATTCTGTTCGCATAAAAACACGCCGGCTCCGGCAGTTACACGTTTTCTTACGCACTCCGCCATTAGTTCGATGTTTTCAGGCTGCACGCCTTCGGATGGTTCATCTAGGATGATCACGTTAGTGCCTTCAATCATCGTACGCACAAACGCGAGGATCTTACGCTCGCCACCGGACATTGTTCCAGCAGGTTGATCACGGCGTTCGGCAAGGCGGGGGAATAAGTCAAAATACGGCTCAAGAGGATGGGCGGTCTGGCCTACCTGAAGGTTCTCCCAAACCGTGAGGTCGTTAAAGACCATATCCGTTTGCGGCATATATCCGATGCCTTTTGCGCGGCGTTGATGTGCTTTGAGGCCAGAAATATCTTCGCCATTGAGAACGAGCCGGCCAGCTGCTGGCTTCAGATTGCCTTGTAACAACCTCGCCAAAGTTGTTTTGCCAACACCGTTGCGTCCGAAGACGCCAAGCACCTGACCCGCAGAAATTTGGGCAGACACGTCAAAGATGACGTTCGTGTCGCCATAGCCACCTGTCAGCTTGTCGACTTCCAATAGTACCGTCATTTGGACGCTCCTGCATAAACCGCCTGCACTTGGCGGTTGGCTCGGACGGATTCGTAGCTGTCAAAGGCGAGAACCTGCCCCTGATGCAGCACAAGCACCTTGTCTGAAATGGCCTCGACAATGCTCATGTCATGCTCAATCACGATCACCAATCCACCGCTTTGATCCTGATATTCTTGGACCAATCGCGTCATCAGTGCGGTTTCATCCGGCGACAGACCCGCGCACGGCTCGTCCAGTAGCAGCAACGCGGGTTCTGCGGCCGTGGTCATGGCAAATTCAAGAAACTGGCGATGCCCTTGGGGTAGGCTGCCTGCAGTTTTTGACAGGTCGCGCGCAAGTGACAAATCAGCGTTACCCATGACGCGAGCCAATGCTGCTGATTGCCATCCAAACGCAGAAGGCCGGAAAAGGTCGCGCCACCGCGCGCGCGCCGCCAACATTGAAAGAGTCAGGTTCTCAGCGACGCTCATCGAGAAAAAGACGGAAGGCACCTGAAGTTTACGCCCGATCCCGTTGCCCAACGCCGTGTGCGGTGCGCGGTTCTCAACAGATTTATCGCCAAAACTAATTTGACCACTGCTGACGCCGAGATTGCCAGTAATCGTGTTCAATGCACTGGTTTTACCGGCACCATTTGGGCCAATGATGCTAACAATTCCTTTGCTGGGTGTTTCAAACGAGACGCCATTGAGAATACGCACGACACCAATTTGCAGCCTGACGTCGTCAAATATCACAGGAGCAGGAACTTGGGTCGCTTGCGAGAGAGGCGCTACGGAAGGGCTGATCCCCGACGTCCCACCAGATCGCCAAATTCGGGCCATGATCGCGGCACCCAGTTCGGCTATTCCGCCGGGCGCTTTCAGCACGACGAGAATGAAACCCAGCGCCATGACGATCTCCCAGTAGGGAAAGCTGTCGCGCAGTTCTGCCGACGCCCAGCCCACGAGAACCGCGCCGATGAGGGGACCCAAAACATGAAAACGACCGCCGATTGCGGCAAGAATGACCAGCTCGGCAGACAGGCCGAATCCGGTTGCCGTTGGCGTTACAATGCCTTGGTGAGAGGCGAATAAGCCGCCCGCTAACGCAGCAATGACAGCGGAAACCGCAAAGGCACATCCCTTGATCCTGTGGGTCGCAAAGCCCAAAAGCTGCAAACGCGGCTCATTGTCCGCCACGCCTTTGACAACCAGATTGACGGGCAATCGGTTAAGGACCAGTAGCCCGGCAGAAACCACAACCGTCGCACCGACCACCAGATAATAGAAATTCCCGTAGGGATCGAGGCCACCAAGACTGCTGTAACCGGACAGACCGTTGAAGCCCCCCGTCAAGCCGGAGGCAGTGTTAGCAACTTGTTCGGCAATCATAACAAGCGCCAGTGTGATAAGCGAGAAATATGGCCCGCTTTCGCTGCGCCCTTTGAAGATCAACACGGCGAGGCCATAGGCCAGCAGACCGATCACCAACATTGCGACCACTGCCAGCCCTAATTGTGCAGGCAAGCTGTCGACATTTCGCAGTGTCGAAGCCGTGGCATAGGCCGCGACGCCAAAAAACAGCGCCTGACCCAAAGGCAGGATCCCTGTTTTGCCCCAGAGGTATCCGATACCCTGCGCGGCGATGCCATAGATCAGATAAAGCCCGATCTGGTACGCCATGAAATCCCCGAACATCTCGGGAATGAGCAACAAGGCTGCCAACAGCAGACTAACGGGAAGAAGAACGGATGCCATCAGGCTTCAACCACAGGAATAAAATTGAAAGGGTGAGCACCGCGAGATACCCATATGTCTGGCTGGCCAATGCTCCGATCACCGATTGGGTGCCCGCAATCAGCGTGACGCCAAGGCCCAGACCTTCGAGGCTGCCCAAGCCGCCCACAACCAGCGCGAAAAACGAGCGGATCAGATAGTCGATGCCCATCATTGGCTCAATGCGGATGGTGGGGGCCAACAACAATCCCGCCAGTCCTGCCGTGCAGCATCCAAAGACGAAAGCGGCTGCGGACAGTCGGCTTGTGTTGATCCCGACGGCTTGGGCAAGCTCGGGATTGCCGACCATCGCTTTGATCTGTGTGGCCACCTTTGATCTGCGGTTCCACCACGCCAACGCGCCAAAACCAACGCAAATTAGGCCCACGACAGCAATGCGGTAGAGAGGGTACTGCGCACCAAAAATCTCGACAGTACCCGCAATGGGCACACTGACCGATTGATAGCCACGTCCAAACATCAATTCGATGACTTCACGCAACAAAATGGCGATGCCCCATGTTGCAAGCAGACTGTCGAACATGCGTCCGTAAAGATGCCGAATAATCGTCCGTTCCAGAAACAATGCGACCAGCGCCACAGTTACGAGGCAAACCGGCACTTGCAACCATGTGGGTAACCCGAGGCTGGAGGTGATGACCGGCGCATAGGCCCCGATCATCACAAACTCTCCGTGTGCCATGTTCATGATCCGCAGCTTGCCAAAGACAATGGCAAGCCCCAGCGCAATCAACGCCAGTGTGCTGATTTGCCAGATCAGATTGAGGATTAGAATGGTCACCTGTGCTGCCGCTTAGTTGGCGCAAGCTTCGGATGAAGCGACGCTATCAAATGATGTGACAACCTCGAACGCTCCGCTTGAGCCATCTGCCAGATAAATCGTCTGCGCCATATGGTGACCCGTCAGAGTATTGTCCCCGCGCGGTGTGGTCCAAGTCAGCCCTTCTGCCGCGGCATCCATCGCCGCCACATCAAGGCTGCCTGCTTTCTCAGCCAGAGCATCCAGCAGCATTAAGCCCTCATAAGATGATTGACCCAGCGTATTGAGCGCAGGTGCATCCGCGCCGAACGCTGCAGCATAATCAGACGTAAAAGATGCGGCCGCTTCGCCCTTGATCGAAGTGAAATACCCGGATGTCGAGAACAAGCGATTGACGTTGTCCGCGCCGATCCCCGCAAGGGTGTTTTCCTCGATCAACGTGCCAAGCCGGATGGCCTGATCGTCCATCCCGAAGCCCGCAAAGCTGACGTTGAACCCAACTGAACCACCGCCCACAAGCGTGATCAGAACCGCATCTGCGCCGCTTTCCTTGATCCGCTGAAGCGAGCTGTCAAATTCGGCGACGGAGAATGGCAGGTATTCTTCGCCCACCACTTCGCCACCCGCATCGGCAATGTAGCCCTTTGCCAGCGCGTTTGTGTCGCGCGGCCAGTTATAGTCATGCCCGATGAGGTACCATTTTGAAATCTTCTCAGCGTCCATCAAATACGGGATCACAGGGGCCAATTGCTGGCTTGGGGTCTCACCCGTCACGTAAAGACCATTGGCACAGGCACCGCCTTCATAGACGGGGGTGTAGACGTAAGGCACCTCGCCATTGAACCGCCCCACCAATGCCTCGCGCACAGCGGAATCGTGCATACCGATGAAGGCTTGCACGCCTTCACCTTTCCACAGCCGTAACGCGGCCTGTGCCGCTTCCGCTGGTGGGACACCTACGTCCGCAAACACCAGTTCGATCTGTTCGCCGTTAATACCGCCGCCTGCATTGATCTTTTGCGCAGCCAGTTCAGCAGCATTGCGCGTCGAGGGACCGAAAAGCCCGGCGGGGCCTGAATCAGGCACCAGTACGCCGACTTTGATATCGGCCAATGCCGTGCCGCCAATCATCACGGCCGCGATAGAGGTGCTCGCCAAAAGGCGCAGTGTCTTGTTTAACATGTGTCTTCTCCCTGGTTGGTTTCGGCGTCTACTGCGCCATCGCTTTTTCTGCAGCCAGCGCCAGCGCCAATAGGGCGCGGTCCTGGCCGGGTAATGCGTCAAATTCGATGCCGACGGGCAATCCGGACGTGACGGGGCACGGCAAGGAAATGCCCGGTGCGCCGACGTTTGAGCCAAGATCGGTGTTGCGGATATAAGTCGGAAAGGTGGGAACTTGTGCGCCGTTCAACTCAACCGTTTCGTCCTGCCCGATGGGCCGCGCCGTCAGTGGCGTAGTGGGAAAGACGATCGCATCCAAACCATGATCACTGAAAACCTGGGCATAGATTTTGCGCATTGCCGGGCGGTGAACA
>NZ_JBDWQO010000022.1:0-34149 GCF_039986515.1 Ascidiaceihabitans sp.
CGCCGGTTACTCGTCACCGGCGCCATGTCGGTGATCAGTGCATCGGAGCGAAAAGGTCGTTGCGATGATCCTTGGCTTGCGAATATGCTGAAAAAGAAGCCACGCTTGGTTGCCGCTGTGGCACTTGCAAATAGGATGGCCCGTCAATTGTGGGCCATGATGGTAACAGAGAAGAATTACGAAATTCGAGCTGCTGTGTAAGGTCACGGCGCCGGATACCGGCAGGACTGAAGAGGCGAAGGACAGTTACGGAACACGGATCAAGAGATTGAACTGGAATACCCAGAATATGCGCGTGGCCATAGTGAGGCCGCATAAGTGATTGGGACCCGGATCGCGTATCTCCATAAAGGCCCGCCGCCATGTGTCGCGGCAACTACGAGGCCGGACACCTGACTGCCCTGATCAGTCGTTCCAAGACTTACCGACGCCAAATTCAGCCACGGGGCATCCACACCCGCTTATGTTGCTTTCGCATCTCCAATACATCGGGCCTATAATAATTCACGCGAAAAACACAGTGCCAACGATTCATTAAAATCTGCCCTAGGCGGGCATTGAAGACGAGGCAGATCTTGCCTCAGATGCCTTGGGCGCATCTAGCCAACGCCAGCCATTGCGATTGATGAAGATAATGCCACAGACGACACTCCGGTCGTCCACGCGAGGCTCGCCATGGGACTTTGGAAAGAATGGCTCAAGACGCGCCATCTGCGTGTCAGACAACCAGAAGAGATCAAATATGTTCACCACTGGGTTCTCCACCGTGACTCACGGCACCCTTCTGAAATCAATGGGTCCTGACCCTAGCTTGCCGCGCGGCGGTGATATGACTCCGAATAGGCCGGACTGCGCAGGGTAAAAACCGCGTCAGTCGGTGCAGAAACGCCTTCGGGCAAGACAGCTGGATCATAGACCATATCATCGCCGCTCACCGACACAGCCTCAATTGCGATTGTTCCGAGAAGGGTTTCCGAATGAGGGCTCGACCATGGCTCCGTCGGGTCCTGCGTGTTGTCCTGCGCATTGGCGTGGATCAGTTTCAAATCCCAGCAGGCCGCACCCATGCCAAGAGTTTGTTCAAGCTGATCCGCTAAAAAGCTGTCGGATCTGGCATCCATTTCTGCCTGGGTCAATCCGTGACGACCAGACACAGGCTCCAGCAAAAGTCGCGCAAACACCGCTGCCTTTGCGCCAAACCTATAGGCATGTCCCGAATGATACCTTTCGGTTGTGTAACACCGGCAGGGCGCGGTCTCGGCCAGATGCTTTTGATGTGGCAGAGTGTTTGGATTGTTGGCGTTGAAGGCTTTGACCCGCTCAGGATCGGGGCCACCGATGTCAGGATCAGGCTTGCGGGCCGCCAAAAAGGCACGGAACTGTTCGGCGGAATTGGCAAAGAACACGGGGGCAGAGATCATCGCCAATCGCCAGCTGCACTTATCTGTACCGATGCTAAGGCCCATCCCGCGCACGGTCGGGCTTTTGTCACTGATACCAGGCTTGCCGCCGCCGATGGAAAAGCGAGCAGTCAGGGGCTGCGGGTGTTGCAAGGCGGGAACGACAATCTCGCCAGTTTCAACAGCCGGGCTAAAAGAACCGCGTACATTGATCCCCTTTGCATGGGATGCGCGCACACCGCTGTGGCTGCCAAAGGTGTCGTTAAGGGCATCAATTAAAGTCGTGGCTTGGGACGTTGGCATAGTGTTTCCTAGTATTGCTTTAGATTGTGAGCGATTATATCGTGTACGATATATATCAAGCTTGACGAACGCCCGCTGTCAAGGCATTTATATCGTGGACGATATAAATGGACCCAGCCGTGACCAAACCGCTCGACAACATGCAGGTCAGCGACATGTTCTGCCTTGCTGCTTATGCTGCTACTCATGTGATCAACCAGCGCTACACCCCGATGCTGCGAAAGCTTGGACTGACCTATCCGCAGTACATTACGCTGTTGATTCTGCAGGAGCGAGGCCCAGCCAGTGTTGGTGACATCGGCGCTGCACTGTGCATGACGAGCAGTACCACAACGCCGCTCTTGAAACGTTTGGAAGCTCTGGGTTTTGTCACACGTCAGCGTGACCCGAACGACGAGCGCAAGGTTGTTGTCAGCCTGACCGCTGCAGGACAGCAAGCTATCGCGCAAGCCCCGGCGATAACGGACTGCATGGTGGCGCAGACGAAACTGTCCGGGTCGGATCTGACGCAAATGGTTGGCCTGCTGCGTAGTCTGACAAGCGCTTTGACGGATGCAGATGACACCCCGCAACTGGCATCAGATGTCGACCGATAAGCTGACTTTTGTGCGGTCCATCGTGACAAATGTTTTGAATTTTCGGATCGTGTCGTTGGAAAAGAAAAGCCGCTGAGTCAGCGCTTCGTATTTTGACATGTCGCGCACCACGATGATCAGGATAAAATCCGTCTCACCTGTAACATAATAGCATTGCTGCACTTCGGGGGCGTCCGCAAAACTTTGTTTCACCAAATCAATTGCGCCGCCGGTTTCGGCCTTGAGTTCAACCTCGACGATGATGGTCAGGGGGCGACCCAACCTGGCAGGATCGACAATCGCGGATTGATTAGTGATGATGCCCGCCGCAACAAGTCGTTTGATGCGTCTTTGAACAGACGGCGGGGACAGGTTCACTTGTTCCCCGATCAATCGATGGGGCAACGTGTTGTCCTTTTGCAAAATTCGAAGAATCGCCAGGTCAAACTCATCCAGTGCTTCTGTATCATTTTTCAACGTACCAGGCCCTCTATGCAAGATTTAATCATAATTGCCGCCATGTTAGAGCAGAAAACTAAACGCAATTGAACTATTCTTTCTTCAAACTGAAAAGGAGAAGATATGTTCACCCCATTCGAAAACGCCGCCTTGCGACATCATGCGGGTTCACCAACGTTCAGTGGTGCTGTGACAGAGCGGCTGAGCGTCCCGGGATTTGACGCAGCAGAGATTGAAATTTCCAGTTGGGAAGGGTATGATCCGACGCCTCTGATCCCACTTACCGGGTTGGCCCGACATCTTGATCTTGGGAATATCCATTACAAACACGAAGGCCCTCGGTTTGGGTTGGGCAGCTTTAAGGCGCTTGGGGGCGCTTATGCTGTTTTGAAGGTGCTGCAACGAGAGCTTAGAAAGGTCTGCGGTCATGCCGTTGACCCGGCAGACATTCGCGCTGGGACCTATGCTGCGCGGTCCAAGGACCTGACGGTGATTTCGGCCACGGATGGCAATCATGGTCGTTCGGTTGCTTGGGGGGCGGCACAGTTCCATACCAACTGCCGTATCTATATTCACGCCGAGGTCAGTGAATTTCGCGCCGAGGCCATGCGCCAATTGGGGGCCGAGGTGATCCGGGTCGACGGGGATTATGACGCCACGGTCGCCCGAACCCGCGTAGATGCGCAAGAAAACGGCTGGCTGATCGTGTCGGACACGTCATGGCCTGGTTACATACAGCCGCCACTGGACGTGATGGCTGGTTACGGTGTGATGGCCCGCGAAATCACGCAAACCCTTCATACACCGCCAACTCATGTGTTTTTGCAAGGCGGGGTCGGGGGGCTGGCCGCCGCGGTAACGGCCGTATTTTATCAGCACTGGGGCAAGGACGCTCCGCGTGTGGTGATCGTTGAACCTGAATTGGCCCCTTGTCTGTTTGCCAGCGCTCAGGCCAACGCAGCCACCAGCGTTACGATCGAGGAAGAAACTGTCATGGCGGGCCTGTCATGTGGCGAGCCATCCGAACTGGCGTGGGCTGTGCTGGCGGATGCGGCGCAAGATTACCTGACAATCCCAGAAAGCACTGTCGGACCGATGGTTCGGATGCTGGCCAATGGTGGTGCAGGTGATGCGCCCTTTGAGGCGGGCGAAAGCGGTGTTGCCGGATTGTGCGGTGCCGTAGCAGCGGCGGTACAGCCTGACTTGCGTGCAAAAATGGGTCTGAACGCGCAATCTCGCGTGCTTCTTATCGGGTCAGAGGGCATAACGGACCCGAACGTCTATGCGCAGATTATCGCAGGCGACATTTAATCCTATCGCGTCCTGTCACAAGGGCAGGGCGCGGTTGTTGGCAATTGCTTCCATCGTGATCAGCGAGGTGACAGATTCCAACCCGTCCTCTTTGATCAGACGCTGATAGACGCGATCAAAGTCGTTCATGTCTTCGGCGACGACTTTGAGCATGTAGTCGTATTCTCCTGCGATCCGAAAGAAATCGACCACCTGCGCAATGGCCAGCACCCGGCGGCGAAAATCGCCTAGCCAGGCATTGGAATGCTGTCGGGTCTTGAGCATCACAAACACAGTCAACCCAAGTCCCAGCCGCTCAGGGTCAAGGCGCACGCTTTCTCCAAGGATGATGCCTGCATCCTTCATCAACTTGATCCGCCGCCAGCACGCATTTTGCGACAGCCCAACCTGATCGGCCAGTTCGCGTTGGGACAAGGACGAGTCCTTTTGCAACACATTCAGTATCTTGTTGTCGATTTCATCGAGCCGCATGTTTGATGCCTTACGCTTTGACCCACGAAACTCAGTATACTCGACAGTTTGACCCAACTAAATGGTTCATAGCCTAGAGAATTGCGAAAATTCTCCAAGAGGCTTGGGTCATTCTGCGATCAACACCATTTCTGACCATAGGAGCCATCCCAATGTCCCTGACCGCGCTTGAAAATTTCGCTAGTTCTCTGACAACCGCTGACACGATTGGCGATTTGCGGCACGGGCTGATTGGCGATGGCATCGACATTCCGGGGCTGAATGGCACCAACAAACTGGTTTATGCGGATTATGTCGCCTCTGGCCGGGCGCTGTCGCAAATTGAGGAATTTGTGCTGCATAATGTACTGCCATATTATTCCAACAGCCATACGGAGGCCTCTTATTGCGGCGCCCATATCTCTGCTTTGCGAGCAGAGGCGCGGGGCGTTATCGCAAAGGCTTGCGGCGCGGGGTCTGAACATGCGGTGATTTTCTCCGGCTCTGGCGCGACATCAGGGCTGAACCGGATTGTGCATCTGTTCGGGGTGCGCCAAGCGGCAAAGCAAGGGCGTAACCCTTTGGTCCTGGTTGGTCCTTATGAACATCATTCCAACATCCTGCCCTGGCGCGAAAGCGGCGCGGAAGTGGTCGAAATTACAGAATGTGCCACGGGTGGCCCTGATATGGCGGCGCTGAAATCACAACTGATAGCTGCCAGCGGGCGCATGGTCATCGGTGCCTTTGGCGCGGCATCCAATGTGACCGGTATTCAAACCGATACCAAAGCCGTCACACGCCTCCTGAAACAATACGGTGCGCTGGCTGTGTGGGATTTTGCAGGGGCGGGGCCCTATGTCCCGATCAATCTGTTCGCGGATAAAGATTACGCGATGGATGCGGTTGTCATTTCGCCGCATAAGTTTCTGGGCGGACCGGGGGCCTCTGGCGTACTGATTGTGAAAACAACCGCTGTCATAACTGCCACGCCGACACTGACGGGCGGCGGGACAGTGAAATTTGTCTCCCCCTGGGGGCATGATTATTCAGATAGTGTCATCGCCCGCGAGGAAGCAGGCACACCCAATATTGTCGGCGATATTCGTGCGGCCTGTGCCTTCATTGTCAAAGCCGCGATTGGTGAGGAAGTCATGGCAGATCGACAGAGCCAGTTCTTTACCGCCGCCAAGGAACGGTGGGGCGCAAACCCGTTCATCGAAATTCTGGGTAACCCCACGGCGACGGATCGCCTTCCCATCTTCTCGATGAGGATCAAGGCGACAAAGGGTGAAGGATACGTTCATCAACAGTTGTTCACACGCATGCTGTCGGATGTTTACGGCATTCAGGCACGCGGCGGTTGCGCCTGCGCCGGACCCTATGCCCACCGTTTGATGGGCATCGATGCCGCACAATCTGCGCATATCCGCAGTGCCATCGCCAAAGGGGAAGAGATGGAAAAACCTGGCTGGACCCGGCTGAATTTCTCGGTTCTGCTGAGCGACGAAAAAGCCCGGTTTATCATTGATAGTGTGGACGAATTGGCGCGCACCTCAGAGCGCTATACGCAACGCTACCTTTGCGACCAAAGCACTGCCCGTTTCCAATTGGAAGCAGCATAGTCGGGACAAGGCATCGACAAGCGACGAGCGAGTTTGTAAGGCTGGTATAACGAAATTTAATACTGGTTATAAATTTGCCCTCATCTGTCGAATTCCGAGACCTGCCTGAAATCGCCCTGCTGCAAAGCTTTGGGGCGATTGCTGAAACGCGCAGCGTGACTAAGGCCGCGCTGCTATCTGGCCGTTCGCAACCGGTTGTGTCGCAGCACCTACAAAGACTGGAGAACAAGTTGGGCATGCGGTTGGTTGAACGTGCCAAACGCCCTTTGATGCTGACACCCGAAGGGGAAACGCTCGCCGATCAGTTGCCCGAAATCCTTGGCAAACTGGGCAGTGTTGTGGACGCGCTGCAATCGCAATTTGGCGCCCAGCTTCAGCGGATACGGATCGCAATGCCTGACAGCATGTCCTGCTCGATGGGCGCTGAATTCGTGTCTTTGGCGGGGGGATTGGCGGATTCAGTCGAACTATGCGCGGGCATCGTTCCATGGGAACAGGATGTGTTTCGTGCTTTGCAGATCGATTTTCTGGTCGACAGCCCACCTTATGACCCCAAAGAGTTTTATCACCCGCGCGAGATCTTTACCGACCCGTACGTTCTGATTTGCCCGGCAAAACATGCGGAGGAGTCTACAGAAGAGATCCTCTGCAATCTGCCGCAGGTGGCCCATGCGCAGACCACCAAATTCGGGCAACGCGCAGCGGGCATTGCCCGCGCGCTCGGCGTGAAGCAAAACCCGAAATTCAATTTTGATTCCAGCCAATCGGTAATTCGGTTCGTTCAGATAGGTTATGGTTGGGCGATCACCTCGGCGCTATGTCTGTATCAAAGTCAGACATCGTTCAAAGACATCCATGTGCGCAGCCTGAGCGATCAGGACATCCGCGTTTTGATGTTGATCAGCCGGGCGGATGTTTTGGAGGAATTGTCAAAAAACACCGTTGGCATCATGCGTGATGTTTATCGGCAGCTTGTTGACGGGCCATGGAGCGGATTGTCCGGGCAATGCGCCCAGATGATGCGCGCGGTGAATCCGACAATTTTTCTTGACAGTGATCCGCTTTAACCCACTTCGCGTTGTACATAAGCAAGCCAGTTGGTCAGTTCTCGCGTGCGGGTGGACAGGACAAAATCATCTACACTACACCCCAGTCGTGCAGCCGCCTGAGCATCATGTTCGACGCGTGCCAGATCCTCGAGTGGCGGGGCAGAACTGGAGAACATGCTTTTGCCTTCGCGAAAGGCCGCGGCGATGGTGCTGGGCGCCACTTCGGGGTGGTACTGGATGCCCCAGAAATCAATCGGGCCATTTGTATATGACATCGCCTGCACTTGTGTATGGTTGTTTGAGGCCAGCAAAACCGCGCCTTTTGGCATTTCGCTCACCTCGTCGCGGTGGCCACAGGCAACAGAGAACCCGCATTGGCGATGTTGCATCATGGGATGCCTTTTGCCGTCGTCCGTTAGGTGAATTTGTTTTGCAATGCCGGTTTCGAACCCGTTTGGGCTTGCCATAATCTTTCCGCCCAAAACAACGGTAGCGATCTGTAGTCCAAAACATACGCCGATGCTGGGTTTGGTGTGGTCAAAGACGATTTGGCAAGCCTGCCGGATCGGTTCGGCTTTTAGGTCGTCTGCGGCCCAAGGGTCACCTTGACCTGTCAATACAACACCGTCGACGCCATCCAGATCGCTGGGGCGCAGTGGATTGATATAAGGTTCGCGCGTCGTAACCCGAACGTCTGGATCAACTGACTGAAAGACGCGCGTAAAGTTCTGAGGCGCGGACCGATGATGAGAACGGCGCAGCTCAGCCACCGGAGGAGAACTGGATTCAACGATAAGGATATGGGTCATAGAGGGGCCTCGGTGATTTATTCTGCGGCGATTGAAAATACAGGCGCCATGTCATTCAGCGTATCCGCGTCAAGATGGCATTTGATCTGGTGCCCATCGGCAAGGATCTGAATTGGTGGCACTTCTCGTTCACAAAGCGCACCCTCAACCTTGGGCTTCCATTTGCAACGAGTCTGGAAGGGGCAGCCAGAAGGCGGGTTCATTGCAGAAGGGATATCGCCCTCGAGCACCACCTCACGCTTGTCAACGCGGGTATCCGCGATCGGGGCAGCGGCCAGAAGGGCCTCTGTGTAGGGGTGATAGGGGGGCTGGAACACCTGTTCCGTTGTGCCCATTTCAACCACATGGCCCAAATACATCACCAGAATGCGGTCCGACAAATAACGCACGATGGACAAATCGTGGCTGATGAACAGCAATGTTGTTTTGTTCTTGCGTTGGATATCCATCAACAACTCAGTGACTGCCGCTTGCACGGACACATCAAGCGCGGACACGGGTTCATCCGCTACCACCAGCTGCGCATTGCCGGCAAAGGCACGTGCGATTCCGACCCGCTGTTTCTGTCCGCCTGACAATTGGCGGGGGCTGCGGTCGGCAAAGGCGCGCGGCAGTTTCACCAGATCGAGCAATTCGAACATGCGGTTTTTGCGGGCGACTTCGCTGTCGCCAATGCCGAACACTTCCAGCGCGCGCATGATCTGACGGCCAACGGTCATCGAGGGGTTCAGCGTATCAAACGGGTTTTGAAACACCATCTGCACGCCGCCCACTGTTGCGGCATCACGGTCTTGGATCGGCACGTTAGCCAGTGCTTTGCCGTTGAGGGATACGTTGCCTTCGGTGGCTGTTTCCAATCCCATCAGGACTTTGGCGAGCGTGGATTTGCCACAGCCGGATTCCCCGACAATCGCCAAGGTTTCACCAGCATGGGCATCAAAGGACAGGGTTTCGTTGGCTTTGACCACTTTGGTAGAACGCCCTCCAAACAGGGCATTGGCGGCCACGTCATAGTATTTTCGCAGGCCTTCAACGCGCAGGGTGACCTTGTCTGACACTGCCACCGCAGGCGCGACCTTGGCTTCAATCGGTGCGTTCCAGTCGATATCGGCAAACCGGTTGCAGCGAGTCTGGTGGCGCGGGTTGTCCGGCAGCGTTGCCATCTCAATGGGGTTCGCGTCGCAGGTGCCTGCCTCAAAGTAATTGCAGCGTGGCCCAAAGTTACACCCGTTTGGCCGCTGGTGGGGTAGGGGGAAATTTCCGGGAATGGCGATCAGGGGCTGCGCGTTCTTATCCGCACCCGGCACCGGAATCGCGCGGAACAGGGCCTGCGTGTAGGGGTGGTGCATGTTTTCGAACACGTCCTTGATGGGGCCACGTTCCACCGCCTCACCGGAATACATCACGCAAATACGGTCGCAGGTTTCCATCACCAACCCAAGGTTATGGCTGATGAACAGCATGGAAGTGCCGTATTTTTGGCCAAGCTCTTTGACCAGTTTGATCACCGCGGCCTCAACCGTGACATCAAGCGCCGTCGTGGGTTCGTCCAAAATCAATAACGACGGCTTGGCCATTAGCGCCATGGCGATGACAATGCGTTGTTGCTGACCACCGGAAAGTTGGTGGGGATAGGCGTTCAGAACGCGTTCAGGGTCAGGCAGTTTGACATCCCGCACCACCTCTAGCGCGCGGGCACGGGCCTCGGCGACAGAGATTTGTTCGTGATATTGGGGGACTTCCATCAATTGTGCGCCGATGGTCATCGCAGGGTTCAGGCTGGCCATCGGTTCTTGGTAAATCATCGCGATGTCGCGACCGCGGACCTGCCGCAATTCATCGTCGTTCATATCGGCCATTTCACGGCCTTTGAACTTGATGCTGCCACCGATGATTTTGCCATTGCCGCCCAGATCACGCATGACACCAAGCGCCACAGTGGATTTGCCACACCCGCTTTCGCCGACAAGGCCCACGGCCTCGCCGGGGTTCACGGTGACAGAAAAATCCATCACGGCATCGATCTGGCGCAATCTGGTCAGAAAACTGATCGACAGCTTGTCAATTTCCAGAACTGGAGGGGTATTGGTCATCGAACCTAGTCCTTTTGAGAAGCTTCACGCAGGCTGTCGCCCAGCAAATTCAAACCCAGCACAAGCGTCATAAGGGCCAAAGCGGGATACAAAGCGGGGTGGGAATAAAGCGCCAGCAAGCGACGGGCTTCGTTGATGGTAGATCCCCAGTCCGCACTTTCCGGTGTCAGGCCTAGGCCAAAGAAGCCAAGCGCGCCCAGAAGGATGGCCGTGTAGCCAATGCGCAGGCAGAAATCGACAATCAGTGGGCCACGCGCATTGGGCAGGATTTCCCAAAGCATAATGTACCACGGACGTTCACCTCGGGTTTGGGCGGCGGCCACATAGTCACGGGTCTTGATGTCCAGCGTCAGGCCACGGACGATGCGAAACTTGGCAGGGGCGCCAACAATGGCAACGATGGCAAAGATGTTTTTCAACCCCGGCTCAATCAGCAACAGGCCGGTTGGATCATAGTCAAATGCCGTTCCCAGATAGCCCCAGATGCCAATAACCAAGGTCACCGCGATCAGGATATTGCGAAGTTTGGGCCGTACATAGAACCGCGACTGCCAAAGTGTACAAAAGAAGATAGTGGGGAAGATAAAGATCAGTGCTGCCAGAATGTTAGGCACCGAGGCGCGCCAGACATGGTCACCGCCAAAGCTGAATGCGGGTCCTCCGGACCGGATTTCCGGTGTCACAAGCAGATAGAACAACAAGATCACAGGAAAGGCGATGATCAGGTTTGATATAAAGGTCAGCGCGGTATCCATACGGCCCCCGAAGTATCCGGCAGGCAGCCCCAGCGTGATACCAACCATAAAGGCAAAGAGCGTCGCGATCGGTGAGATCGTCAACACGATCCGCGACCCTTCGACCACGCGCGAAAACACATCGCGGGCCAGATTGTCGCCGCCCAGCAGGGCGTGCGGATAGATCCCTTCGGCAGGGGCGCGCAGCGCAGATCCTGGGAGCGCATTCTTGAGACCACCCCAAGTCGCATAGGGATCATGGGTCATGATCACATCGGCAAAGATCGCCGTGAAGACCCAAAAGCTGACAAGGGAGAAGCCAATCACCCCGATACGACTTTCAAAGATCTGGCCGTAAAGACCAGTATTGCGACGGGTCGAAAAGGACGGGATCATGACAATCGCCATAGCCACCCAGACCGGCCAGAAACGTATCGTAATTTTCAACAGGTGGTCGAGACCAGCAAGATTTTCCATGAGTGCAGCCCTTTATGATACCCGAATACGGGGGTTCAGGTAGACATAGCCAATGTCAGAGATCAGTTGCGTCAGCAGCACGACAACCACAGCCACGATAGAGATGCCCATCAACAGCTCGATGTCGTTGTTGCCTGCGGCCTGAACCAGTGACCAGCCAAAGCCTTTGTAGTTAAAGATCGTCTCGACGATCACAACGCCCGTCAGCAGCCACGGAAATTGCAGCATGATAATGGTGAAGGGGGTGATCATCGCATTCCGCAACGCATGTTTCAGGACGATGGCGCGAAATGGCACACCTTTCAGGCGGGCGGTGCGGATGTATTGCTGGGTCATCACTTCGGCCATCGAGGCCCGTGTCATGCGCGCAATGTAGCCCATGCCGTACAGTGTCAGTGCCGTCACCGGTAAGGTGAAGTTCGAAAAGGTGATGTCCCTTAGCGCGGTCGCAGCAGAGGCTTTGAATAGGGTAGGCCCTTCGATCAGGCCCCATTCCACAAAATGCGGCGAAATGCCGGAGTTCTTGGAAGCAAAAACCGCAATGAGGATAATCGCAGACACATATTCAGGGGTGGAGGTTGTGATGATCGCAAAGGCGGACAAAACGCGGTCCATCAAAGATCCTTCGCGCATGCCTGACAGGATGCCGATCAACAGGGCCAGTGGCACCATCACACACATAACGGCCAACATCAGATAGCCGGTTTTGCCCAACCGGTTGGCAATGGCGTCGGTGACTTCGATCTTGAAAACGCTGGAAAACCCAAGTTCGCCTTGCAGAATGCCACAGAATTCCGGGGCAATTTCAGCGGGACGTTCGGGGCGCGCGCAACGGGTGTAGGTTACACCATCGGGATCGGTCAACTTGGGCGACGGCACAATGCCCAGCCATTGGCCATAACGGGTTACAACGTTCTGATCGTAACCATGTTCTGCCAACCAGCGCGTTACTTCAGCGTCGCTCATCCGGGCGTTTGCTTCGGATTTGGCGAGCTTTTCAAGGTTTGGCGTCAGGTTTGTCAGGAAAAAGACGATGAACGTCAGACAAACGGTCGTCAGCAGCATCACCCCGAGGCGACGCAGTATAAAATGAGCCATGGTGCTACCTGTCGAAAGAGAATGGTACCGGCCCGAAGGCCGGTACCTTTTGGCGTAACGCGGTTAAGCGTTCGCCCAGCCCCATTTATAGAGCTGCGGGAGGAACGAAATATGGGGTTCCGCACCGATTACATCCGGTTTGGATGTACGGAACAAGGACCGCCAGTAGGGTTGAATGATGACAGCATCGTCAACCATGATCTGTTCCAGCTTGACCATAACTTCGCGGCGTTGATCCGCATCTGCAAGGGCCACTGCTTTTTCCAAAAGGGCATCAAATTCAGCGTTCGAATACCCTGCTTCGTTCCATTTGGCGGTGCTTTGGTAGCAGATGCCATAAAGCTGAACACCCAAGGGACGGTGGTTCCAGTCTGTGATGCTGAACGGATATTTTGTCCAGTCATTCCAGAATGTTGATCCGGGCATCACGGTACGTTTGACGTTGATGCCTGCGTCGCGCAGCTGAATGGCAACCGCATCGGCAGTGTCCTTGCGGAAACCCCCATCAATCGAGATCAGCTCATGTTCAAAGTCGGCCATGCCTGCTTCGGCCATCAGCGCCTTGGCGCCCGCGGGATCATGCACTGGCTTGCCGATGTCGGCATATTCCGGATGTGCAGGGGCAACATGGTGGTTTTCAGCCGCGCTCCCTTTGTTGTTAAACCCAAGCTCAAGCGTCAGTTCGTTGCTGACAGCCATCTGCAAAGCCTTGCGTACCCGGACGTCCGCATAAGGTTTTGTACCGCCAACTTCGGCTTTCTGGTTTGGACGAATGACAACTGTCGAACCGGTGTCGATGGATTGAACCTGCCAGCCCAAGGCTTCCATCAGTTCCAGATGTTCGCTGGGCGGGTTGTATGTGACGTCGACTTCTTCGGCTTCGACCGCGCCAAGAACGGCAGAGGTGTCGGTGCCATAGTCAAGGAATTCAAACCGATCGACCCAAGCGCCGGTGCCTTCGCCCCACCATGTGTGGTCTGTGTTGCGTTCAACAGCTGCACGCACGCCAACCTCAAATTCGACGGGCTTGTAGGGGCCTGTGCCAACCGGATTGGTCAACATGGTTTCCGGCGTGTAGCTTTCTGGCACAACCAGCGCAGGATAATCTGCAAGGCTTGGGATGATGGTGATGTCAGAAGACACGCAGGTCAGCTGCACGGTGTGGTCATCAATTACCTTGATAGCGCCATCTGCGGCTTTGTTTGTGGCGCTGTCGACAAGTGTCTTCAGACGAGACGCCATTGAGTTGCCTTCGACCTCTGCGTCACACCAGCGTTCAAGATTGCGCGCGACGTCCTGGGCGGTAAAGGTTGTACCATCGTTCCATGTCACGCCCTTGCGGATGTTCAATGTATAGACGGTAGCATCGTCATTGACGGACCAGTCTTCCAGCAGGCGCGGTTTGAACGTGCCGTCGTTATTATACTCAACCAGATATTCCAGCCAGTTGGAGGCGACCATCGCCATGGCAGCAAAGTCGAGAGTTCGTGTGTCTTTGAACGCATGTACGCCAACTTCCAGACGCATGGTGCCGCCGCGCGTCGGGGTCGCCGCATTCGCAGGTGTGGCCATGCCCAGCATGGCATAGGCAGTTGTGGCCGTCGCCCCAAAGGCGCTGGCCATGGCAAGAAATTCGCGGCGATCCACTTCTGTGCCCGATTTGGCAGCTTCTGCGGTTTCGTTCAGCGCATTGGGCAATGCGTGCCCCTTGCGATTGGTGAATTTTGAGATCAGTTTCATGTGGTCCTCCCGGTTTCGAGGCAAAACGTCTCGGGGCCACCGGAAACCCGGCAACAGCATGGGTGCGATGTCAGGAACCTGTTTTGGTTCCATTGTGGCTCAGAGATTTTGCTGGCCTTACGGTGGCGGCGAACAGGGCCTCAAGCAAGATTTTTAGAGTGATAAGAATTAGCAATAGTTTGAATGCGTAAAATTTATGAGTAACGCAAGATTCGACCCTACATAGAATCGCAGTTCTTTTGTTCACCCCTCGGCAAAAGAGCCAGTTCTATCATGGAGTTGCCTATGTGCGCGCAGATGTCAAAATCCTGTCGCCCGCGCTAGTTTAGACCAGCGCGGACGCGTTCAATCGCATTACTCAGCCGCGATCGTTTCAAGTTCAATGCCAAGCGCATTCGGCACGCCCGCACCATAAGCCGGGTCTGCCTTTGAGCAATTGCGAATATGGCGGTGCTGAATTTCCAGCCGCGCAGGCCCAATCGCGCGGGCGGTGTTTTCGAACAGAGCCTGCTTCTGCGCTGCCGACATCAGACGAAACAGATTGCCCGGCTGGGAAAAGTAATCGTCATCTTCGCGGTGATTCCACTGATCTGCTGCCCCCTCAACGCTCAGCGGTGGTTCCGTGAAATCCGGTTGTTCCTGCCATTCACCAAACATATTGGGTTCATAGCCGATGCGCGAACCTGCGTTACTGTCGACCCGCATGGCGCCATCACGATGATAGGAATGGTAGGGACAGCGCGGCGCGTTCACAGGGATCTGCGCGTGGTTCACTCCAAGGCGATAGCGCTGCGTGTCGCCATAGGAAAACAAATTACCCTGCAACATCTTGTCAGGTGAAAACCCGATGCTGGGCACGACAGTGGAAGGAGCAAAGGCGGACTGCTCTACCTCATCAGCATGGTAATTGTCGGGGGTGCGGTTCAGCTCTAGCTCTCCGACTTCGATCAGCGGATAATCGGCATGGGGCCAAACTTTGGTCAGTTCGAACGGGTTCAGATGATAGGATCCTGCGTCCCTTTCTGGCATGATCTGCACGGAAAGGGTCCACTTGGGGAAATCCCCCGATTCGATACTGTCGAACAGATCACGCTGATGGCTTTCGCGATCCCCGGCTACGATCTGCGCTGCTTCTTCGTTGGTCAGGTTCTTGATGCCCTGCTGCGTCTTGAAGTGGAACTTGACCCAGAACCGTTCATTCTGGGCATTGATGAAGCTGAACGTATGGCTGCCAAAACCATCCATGTGCCGATAACTGGCAGGTAGGCCACGATCCGACATTACGATGGTCACCTGATGCAAAGCCTCGGGTAGGTTAGTCCAGAAATCCCAGTTGTTGTCCGCACTGCGCATATTGGTGCGCGGGTCGCGTTTGACGGCGTGATTGAGGTCGGGGAATTTCATCGGGTCGCGCAGAAAGAAAACAGGCGTGTTGTTGCCAACCAAATCCGTCACGCTCTCGTTTGCGCAAAGTCTGCGTTAACATCCGTTGAGAAATGTCTGGAATGGCCCGGTTGATCGCCGAGAACCTGTATTCGCCCCCACGCAACAATAAGATGACCAACAGGCTCCATTTATCACAAATTTGCCCAAGAACTGTTCGGATTGGGCACATGTTGTGACCCAACTCTTCGTCCGTTTGTTCACTTAGTTTCATTTATTTTCCAGCTACTAAACGTGCGTGCTTCCATGCTGCAATTTTACTTCCTTAAAGTAACTCACTCTCATTAAGAGGGCGCCAATTACATATGGAGATCAAAATGAACCACGCCCTCAAAACTCTTTTTTCTGCTACGGGCATCAGTCTCATGGCCGCCGCACCTGTTGTCGCCGACACCCGCACCATCGCTGTCGAGAATATCCATAACGGCATCATCGCCGGAGACAGATCTCTCATCGAAACGCACGTCGCCGAAAATATCATTCCCCATAACCCAAGCGCCGGACCAGGCCGGGACGGCGTACTGGCCTACGTAGATTTTCTCACTACATTGGACGCCCCAGTTCCATCAAACGTTGTCCGCGTTCTTGCTGAAGGCGACCTTGTCGTGATCCAGCGCAAGGTCGACTTCGTTGGCCCGAAAGTATCCTTTGACTTGCTGCGTTTTGAAGACGGTCAACTGGTTGAATATTGGGATGCGATGCAGCTTTGGGTCGATGACACAGCATCTGGCAGATCAATGACAGATGGTCCGACTGACATCACCGATCTTGCCGAAACGGAGGCCAACAAGGCGTTGGTTACGAATTTCGTGACCGATGTGTTGATGCAGGGCAAATTGGAGACATTGGAAACCTATCTTGCGCCGGAATACATGCAGCATACTCCGTTCGTGCCAGACACGCTGGACGGGCTGAAAGGTTTCATCAGCTACATCGGCGAACAAAACATCGAATTCTACTATTCGGAAATCCACAATGTCGTCGCCGAGGGCGATTTTGTCTTTGTCCAATCCGAGGCATCTATGAT
Organism: Ascidiaceihabitans sp.; assembly: GCF_039986515.1. Classification (NCBI taxonomy): domain Bacteria; kingdom Pseudomonadati; phylum Pseudomonadota; class Alphaproteobacteria; order Rhodobacterales; family Paracoccaceae; genus Ascidiaceihabitans; species Ascidiaceihabitans sp. The sequence goes on from NZ_JBDWQO010000022.1 coordinate 16,591, forward strand.
GGTAATCCAACTGCATTTTATGATTTGTGGCGTGTTGATAACGGTGTGATCGTCGAACATTGGGATGTCGTGCAAGAAGTGCCCAGTGAATTTGCGCACGAAAACGGCATGTTCTAAGCCTCCGCCAGACAATGGTGTCGCTCTCTTCTTAGAGCGCGCCATTGATGCGGACGGTCAACTAGTGGACTTTAAGCTGACTGCGCGGAGAGATGCAAAGGCTGCCAAAGCCTTTCTCAACAAAGCGATAGAACGTGTCTGGCTCCACAGGCCAGTCTCTATATGTACGGACAAAACACCGACATATCGCAAAGTCAAACGAGATATAAATCAACGTTATGATCCGCATATCGACAAAAAGTATCGAAACAACCGAGTTGAAAGTGATCACGCTGCCCTCAAAAGGTTGCTAGGTTATCGGCAAAGCTTCAGGTCATTGAGGTGCGCGAAGGCGTCACTGCAAGGAATGGAAACCATCAGAACGATTAAAAACGGACACATTCAGAACAGACAACCGGGAGTACAAGGAGAGGTCGCCTTTGTTCGCCGGCTATTTGATTTGGCTGTATGAAAACAATCTGTTATGGTGAAAATCTGAGCTTAGAACGTCAATGGAACAGTCCCATCTTGAAACAATGGATCATAAAGAAGACAACTTCGTCACTTCATTTCTTGAAGCTGTGTTGATTGAAAATTTACTATACTATTTACCATAATATAGATTATAGGATAAAAACAAAACGGGAACGCTTAGGCTTCCACTCACCCAAGTCACCTATTGCTGTCGATCCAACGCGACAGTGCTTGGCGGTCTTGGTGCGTTTCCCATGGCAACACCTGGCCAGTTCTTTGGGAGATTTGACGCGCGAAACTCAACTGTTTCCCGGTCACAGGCATCTGATGATAGTCGTTCGACTGAATATTTTGAGAACTCTTGTCGGTTTCTACTGATGACGACTGCAGCATCACGTCCTCCATCTTTGTTCGACTCGGTATATAGAAACTAATGGGAGCGGGATCAGCATGTATGGGTATTGCCAATAAGCGATACAACATATTGATAAGCCGAGATCCAATTCGCTAGGCTGGGATGCCCATGTTAGGATCTAGAACGACAAGAGAGCATGTTTCTTGGGCCCCACGATCCGTTAGCGGCCCATTTTCGTCATCTCCCTTGCAGGTGTGCTGCACTCCATTTTACCAAAGCAACCTTACATTTTCTATCTGTGCCGCGGCCAATACCACACTCTTTCCTTCACTTCGCACTGATGCGAAACTGGCGGCATGTCTAAGAAAACACTGAATCACGCGAACCTTAGCGCCCTCGGGTCAGATCGTCTCGCGGACCTGTTAATGGAGGTCAGCACCGGCAGTGCGGATATCAAGCGTCGGCTGCGTCTTGAGCTGAGCCACGATCTTGGCCCCGCAGAATTGGGCCGCGATGTGCGCAAACGGCTTGTAGCCTTGCGTCGATCGACAAGCTTTGTTGGGTGGCGCAAACGCAAAGCACTCATCAAGGATTTGCAGACCCAAGTCGATATGATCATTGGCAAAATCGGGCCTACAGATCCTACCCTAGCCTTTGACCTGCTATGGCAGTTTTTGGAACTTGCACCGTCTATCTATGAACGCACGGACGACAGTCGCGGCGATATCGGCGATGTGTTTCGGGGGGCAATCCTTGCCTTTGACGACATCGCCGAGCGCGCACTGCTTGATCCGACAATTCTTGCCAGTCGAGTCTGGGATGCCGTTTCTGACAACGGCTATGGCGAATTCGACGGGATCATCGGGCTGGTCGCACCTGCGCTCGGCGAGGCGGGATTTATTCACCTCAAATCATTGGTCGCGGCATATGCTGATGCGCCGCTTGACGACGTGGATGACGAACATGAGGCAATCCACTTTCTACGCGAACTGCGCAGCAGCAATGGCAATTACCTCGCCGAACAAAAGGCGGCGCTGATCAAGATGGTCTTGCAAGATATCGCCATAGCCGAAGATGATACAGGCGCTTATATCGCGCAGTATTCCCAAGACGATCTGACCCGTCCGGGCATCGCGGCCGAAGTTGCGCAACTGCTGCTGGCCGAAGGTAAATCGCAAGAGGCGCTGGCGTTGCTAGAAGCTGCCGATCTGGAGGGTTGGGCATTTCGGCAAGAAAAATGGGACGATGTATTGATCGTTTGCCTAATAGCACTTGACCGAGTGAACGATGCACAAGCCCATCGCTGGAAGCGGTTTTGCGAGACTTTGAACGCCAACTATCTGCGTGCCTACTTGAAAGCCCTGCCCGACTTTGAGGATATCGAGGCCGAGGATCGTGCAAGGACCCACGCGCTGCAATTCCCGGATGCGATGACGGCTTTGCGCTTCCTGTTGGAATGGCCTGACCATGTTAGCGCCGCGGCACTGATACAAGAACGCATCGATGAACTCGACGGCAACCACTACGAGATCCTCACGCCTGCGGCAGAAGCTTTGCGCGATCGCCACCCATTGGCGTCCGTTCTCATATGGCGAGCCATGATCAATTACGCGTTAGGTCAAGGCCGTGCAACGCGCTACGGCCACGCTGCAGATCATCTGAAGGATTGCGGATTGGCAGATGCCCAGATTGAAGATTACGGGCTTTTCCCAACGCATCAGAGCTATCTCCGAGCGTTAGAGTCCCGCCATGACCGAAAAACGTCCTTCTGGAGCAAGATGTCGCCTGCCCGATAGGATCTGCAATTCCGGTCATTCTCTGCGCAGTACACGAACTCATAGAGAGCGGACGAAATGTGCTTTCGCTGCGCTTGCACATATGACTGCTTTCAGAAAAATAGATAGATCGACACGTTCATTATCGTCTGTGATCAAAGCGTCTCAGTGTGAGCATCAGTGTCAGTCTTACATGTTGTCTGCTGCCTTTTGCTGGGCGAGCCATTCGCTTGGGTTTTTGCCCGTTATCCGCAGAAATTCTCGGTTGAAGTTCGATTTGGTATTAAAGCCTGAAGAAAGCATCGCATTGGTGATGTTGTCACCTGACACAAGCTTTGCTTGGGCTGCCTTTATCCGCGCTGCGTTGATGTAGCGTGAGACATTACCCCCGGTTGTTCTGTTGATTGCAGCAGATAATTGTTTGGCAGGAACAAGCAGTCGGCGCGATAACAAAGACAAAGTAAGCTCTGGATTCAGATAGAGGTTTTGCTGTGCCATGAGCGCATCAAGCTTTGCGATGATCTCTGCATCTTGATCCGAAACAAGCGGTTGGGCATCATCATCCCCCGCGTCGGTATTTTCGGTCTCAAGCGCTGTTGAAAGGCTCAACCCTCCGACGATCAACAACATGACGCTGGAGTAGATACTGATGATCCATGGTTGTAAGTAACCTGCCCCAAAAAGCTGTGCGCCTACAATCAACACATCTGTAAGCGCCGCCGCTATTAATGCCCCACCAATGATCTGCCAGATATAACCAGGCAAATCGCCCGCCTCCAGCCGCATCCGTGGCATTGCGTCAGGTCCTTGCAGACTTACCCACAAAATTGCCCCCCCGTATCCAACAGACAAGGCGGGGATCAATACATCAAGAAAATCAGGGGCAACGCCAAGGCTGACAGCAGCGCATAAAGGGCCAAGCAAATTAAGGTAATCGACAGGCAAGCGATGGCGTACTGCTGATGTTTGAAATGCAACCCAGGCCATTGGTGCAATAAATGTGGCTGTCACGGGTTGAAGTAACGAAAATCCGCAAACACCATAGTGCTGCGCAAGTGAGATGATCACACCTTGAAGCGCGCATACCCCTAGCAAAATGCCCAGTGGTCCATGCTTGCGGTCAATGAACCAAATACGGATCAACAACGCCCCGAGAAATAGCGAGCTTATCAAAGGTATAGGAAGGCTTGGCATTATTCGATCCGTCGCTTTTATATTTTTTGTGTTTACGACCTAAGACGGGATCTTGGCGACCTTAAACCGGTTTTAGGACGCACGAAACAACGAGTTTGGGCCAAATAGCGTCATCGCAACTTAATAGGAGCATGACCCATGAAATTGGCCCTCACAATCACCGCAGCCCTTTGCACAGTCGCAACAACAATCTCAGCCGAACCTGCGGGGTACGCCCCGTTTAGCGTCGAAGCCCCCCACCATCAAAGAGGCATGATTGGCGCAATCTGGTATCCATCCATGGGCGATGGACGCGCCTTTGATTTCGCGGACAGCGCAGTCTTTCACGGTGTCACAGTTGTCGAAGAGGCCACTTTGCAGGATGGGCAACACCCCGTTGTGCTTCTTAGCCATGGGATGGGTGGCAACATCCGGTCGTTGACTTGGCTTGCAACGCAATTGGCTGAACAAGGCGCAATCGTGGTTTCCGTTAATCACCCGAACTCGACCTGGGGCGATTTTGATATGCGTCTTGGTTTGCAACATTGGACACGGGTGCAAGATCTAAGCCTTGCACTGGACACACTCTTAGATGATCCAAAATTTGCGACGCATGTTGATCCGAACAGGATTATGGCGGCTGGTTTTTCGTACGGTGGCTGGACCGCTCTTTCTATGGGTGGCGTGCGCGGTGACCATGCAGGATATGTGGATCACTGCGAGACATATGAGGCTCAGTCCAGTCACTGCGCAGGCCTCGCACAAATCGGCGTCTCCGTTGAGGACATAAGCGAAACAGCATGGAACGCGTCTTTTGCCGACCCGCGCGTCACGCACGTCACTGCGATTGATCCCGGTTTGATTTGGGGGCTGGATGGTGCTGCAACAACAGATGTCATAGACAACGTTCGTCTGATTGGCTTGGGCCAAGGTGAGGATCGGTTATTTGCGGTCGATTTCGTACAAAGCGGATTTGATACATTACTGCCAACAGCGCAAATCGATACGATCGCACCAGCGATGCACTTCACAGCGCTTCCGCTGTGCAAGCCGATGGCCGAAGCGATCCTTCAAGAAGAACAAGATGATCCGGTTTGTACTGATCCGGCAGGCACCGATCGGGCGGCAGTACATGATACGATCACCCGCCACATCCTAAGTGACTTGGGATTATAACGAACCGCTTGTTATTGTGTCTGTTTCCCAAACGCTTGGGGAGCAGACATTAAAACGCACCGCAGCATCAGTAAGTTCGGGCTCAAACCGGACTTGCGGCAGTGCGGCAACCAAAAATCAACGGTTCGGCGCAGTTAAGGTCGGCTATGCGGACTTTCCAGCCTTTTGCTCGCGCGGCTATTGCTGGCGCAGCATTTGTCACCAAAACTGCCGTTTAAACGGCTCAACCATGCTGGATCTCAATCTGACCAGTCATCGCAGGGTGCAAGAACACATATGTCGCGGACTGTCTTGTCGAGACGGTTGCCCAAAGAAAGCGCAAGCACATGTGGTTTGAACAGCGCCCTAAGCAAAGGTTCGGACATAACAACGCCTCGCGCCGGCAGGTGGCTTTGTTTTGGTGTCTGATTTATTTATGTCGCGGTCGATCCGCGTTTTAAAAGGCGCGGTTGAACCAGTTGGTCACTTGTTTCGGTATTTTCGCCTTTGATATTTGAAATGATCGCCTCTGCAGCGGCGCGGCCAAATCGACTGGCGCTCTGGGATACGGTCGTTAAGGTCGGCGACGTGTATTTCGACATTTCAATATTGTCATAGCCTATAACGGCTATTTCTTCGGGGACCTGTCGCCCAAGTTGGGAGATCGCGGCCATGGAGCCGATGGCAAGCGCGTCACACAGAGCCATGACCCCATCAACCTTGGCCAGCTTGGTGCCAGCATCCATTGTTGCCTTGAAACCAGCCGAGAACGTCAATGGGCTGTGAACAATTCGGACGTCGTCTACATCGAACCCATTCATGGACCATTCCTGTTGGAACCCTGAAAGTCGATCCATCATCCTGGAATGGCGTTCGGGCCCTGCCAGCACAAGAATGCGGCGTCGACCCAATTCGGCAAAGTGTCTGGCAGCGATTTGGCCCCCGAGGAAGGAGTTATCCTTGAAGGACGGGATGTCTTCGTATTCGCCTGAATCAAGGGCAATTGTGGGAGTCTGGTTTTCGTTACGCAGCAGTTTGGCGAGCCCGCCTGATATGCTTTCGAGAAGAATGGCATAGCCGTCGGCGCCGCGGGCTTGGAGGAACTTCATCTGCTCGACTTGCCGTTCTTCCTGCCCGTCACAAATGGAAATCGTCAGAAGAAATCCCTCGTTGAAACAGACCTCTTCGAACGCTTGCACGACCTCGGAAAAGAACGGATTTGTGGATCGCTCGACCAACATTGCAATCGTTTGGAACGACCCCGCCTTGAGAGCCCGTGCCGCTGAATTTGCCTTGTACCCCAAGGTCGCAATCGCGGCTTGCACCTGTTCTTTGGTCTTGGGGCTGACATAGCGCGTGCCGTTGACAACGTGAGATACGGTAGAGATCGAAACGTTGGCGAGCTGTGCAACTTCTTTTATCTTTGCCATGCGGTGTCTCGTCTTGGAAAGGGGTGCGCGTGCATGCGTTGTGACACGTTCTGAGCAAGATGAACACTATCGCAAGAGAGCGCAAATTTTGGCCTGCTCTCAAACAATGTAACCCCGCATCCCGATCAGGATGCGGGCTTACAACCGATTTGTTTATTCTGCGTCGATCACTGTGATGCGGCCATCGGTGTAGGGCGTGTAGGGCCCATTCTCGACGAGGTAGTCGGCGACGACACGCTCAAGACCCGGACCGAAATCATAGGCGTTGGTGGCGTCTTCGAACATCGCATACCCATCACCGCCGTTGCGCATGTAATTGTTGGTGGCCAACAGGTAGGTCGCTGCTTCGTCAACTGGCGAACCTGCGATGGTCACATCCGACACACGCGCAAAAGGGGCATTGTTCAGATCAACAGTAAAGGTGATGCCCGCGACCTGCGGAAAACGCCCTGCACCATCTTCCATTTCGCTGACGCCATTTTCCAATGCGGCCAAAATGTCGGCACCTGTGGCTTCGAACGTTGCCAGCGTGTTTTGGAACGGCAAAACCGTAATGATCTCGCCCATGGTCACTTCACCGCTGTCAATCGTGGCGCGAATGCCGCCGCCGTTCTGGATCACCCCAACGACGCCTTGGTCCGCCGTGCGATCCAGCATGGCATCGGCCACAAGATTGCCCATGGCGCATTCCATCGCGCGGCAGACCTCGCGCGATCCTTCGATGACGGCGGTGCTTTGCGACACAACCTGCACCATCAGATCATCAATAGGGCCGGCCAGTTCGGTGACGCGCGTTGCAATGGCTTCGTCTTCGGCCACAGAGGCATCCAGCAAGATCGTGTCGCCGGTCGCTGATGTCACATTGCCCGCGTCATCAAAAACCAACGTCAGGTGCCCGACGTATTTGGAATAGGCATAGGCCTGCACGACCGGTACATTGCCGACCATCGTCGGATAGGACATCGCGTCTTCGTCTGTGTTGGACATCAAGGTGTGGGAATGTCCGCCAACAACGGCGTCGATCCCATCCACGGCTTCGGCAATCGCCATGTCCATGTTCACGCCGACGTGGTTCAACGCGATGATCATATTCACACCATCATCCGTCAACGCATCGACATCAGCCTGAAGGCTTTCGATCTCATTGGTAAAAATAACCGAGTCAGACGGTGATGACGTTTCGGGTGTATCCGCCGCAAGTGCCGAAATGATCCCAATGCGCTGACCGCCAACCTCAAGCACCACGTGATTGTCCACGATTCCCGCCAAAAGATTTGATTGGCTGACGTCGATGTTGCCAGAGATCACAGGAAAATCCACACCGTTGGCAAGTTTGGCCAAACCTTCATCGCCATCATCAAATTCGTGGTTGCCCACAGCCATGGCATCGAATCCGATCGTGTTCATGAATTCGATTTCGGCATCGCCCTTGTATGTCGCGTACATCAGCGACCCTTGGTACTGATCGCCCGCATCCAAAACGATCACATTTTCGCCTGCCAGGTCTGCCCGCAACTGGTTGATGACAGTTGCCACGCGGGCCACGCCGCCAAAGCACTTGCCCTCGGTGTTGTCTTCAACGCTGCATGTGCCGTCAAACCGGCTGATTGGCTGAATCCGGCTGTGAAGGTCGTTGATATGAATGACGTGCAACGTGGTGTCGGCAGCGGCTGTTGTGGCCAGAAACCCCGATGCCAGGACCGTGGATAGCTTCAATTTAGATGACATTTCTAACTCCGTTGTTGGTGAGCCTGAGGCGCTCTGCGGCATCACAGGTATTCAAAGTGGTTGGACGTTAACGGAAAAAAACGTTTGCGCAAACGTTTTTCTGGCGCTATCCAATTCGCTGGGGGGAATCAAAACATGAAACATTCACTTTTCACATCGACACTCATCGCATCCGCTATGGGCTTTGCAGGGATGAGCATTGCGGAACCCGCAGTTGTCTTTGACCTTGGTGGTAAATTCGACAAATCGTTCAACGAGGCCGCCTATACAGGGGCAGAACGCTGGGCGTCCGAGACGGGCGGAACTTATGCCAACTTTGAGATCAGTTCAGACGCGCAGCGCGAACAAGCGATCCGCCGGTTTGCTGAAACTGGCAAAAGCCCGATTGTTGTCGCCGGCTTTGCATGGGCCGCGGCCTTGGATACTGTGGCGCCTGTCTACCCGGATACCGATTTTGTCATCATCGACATGGTGGTGGACCAGCCCAACGTCCGCTCTGTCGTGTTCAACGAACATGAGGGGTCCTATCTTGTCGGCTTGATGGCTGGCATGGCGTCTGAAACAGATGTTGTCGGCTTTATCGGCGGCATGGATATTCCGCTGATCCGCAAATTTGGCTGTGGTTACGCCGAAGGGGTTCTGGCGGCCAATGTGGACGCCACTGTCATCACGAACATGGTCGGCACAACGCCGTCGGCGTGGAACGACCCGATCAAAGGATCCGAGCTGACGTTGGCGCAAATCAGTCAAAATGCCGATGTGGTTTTCGCAGCGGCGGGCGGCACCGGCGTGGGTGTTCTGCAAACCGCCACGGATCAGGATATCTTGTCAATTGGCGTTGATTCCAATCAGAACTATCTCCACCCCGGGCAGGTGCTGACCTCCATGGTCAAGCGGGTCGACAATGCTGTGTTCAGCGCGCTCAAAGGGGATGGCCTGATCGCAGAAGGCATCAATGTCATGGGCGTTGCCAATGGTGGTGTCGGTTACACGTTGGACGAATTCAACGACGCAATTGTGTCAGACGACATGCGCACAGCGCTGGTCGAGGCCGAGGCCGCAATCACGTCAGGTGCGTTGGTCGTGCACGACTACATGTCAAACGAAAGCTGCCCCTTCGTGCAGTTCTAACGTCGGTGTTCTCCCTGTCGGTCGGGCTGTTCGCGGTTCGGCCGACGAAGAACCTGTCTTTCATGAGGATCAATATGCCCCAAGATTGCCCTGCGATTTCCATTCGGGATGTCTCAAAATCCTTTGGCCCTATCGTTGCTAACAAAAACATCACCTTCGATGTTATGCCCGGCACAATTCACGGGATCATTGGTGAAAACGGTGCGGGAAAATCGACGCTGATGTCGATTTTATACGGCTATTACAGGGCTGACACAGGCGACATCGCGATCAACGGCCAACCGGTTCAGATTGCCAACAGCCAAGCGGCTATCGCGGCGGGCATTGGCATGGTGTTCCAGCATTTCAAACTGATCGACACCTTTACCGTGCTGGAAAATGTCCTGCTTGGTGCAGAAGGGGGCAGGGTTTTGCGTGGTGCGATGGCGGATGCGCGCACATCGCTTGAGGCTTTGTCGCGGGACTATGGGCTTGAAATCGATCAAGATGCCTTGGTGTCCGATATTGGCGTCGGCATGCAGCAGCGTGTCGAAATCCTTAAGGCGCTGTACCGGAACGCCGAAATCCTGATCCTTGATGAACCAACGGGTGTGTTGACCCCCAAAGAAGCAGACCAGCTTTTTGCGATTCTCAAACGCCTGCGTGGCGAAGGAAAAACCACGATACTGATCACGCACAAACTGCGCGAAATTATGGACATCACCGACACGGTCAGCGTCATGCGACGTGGTGAAATCATCGACACATTGCCGACGTCAGGCTGCACACCGCAAAAGCTGGCAGAGCTTATGGTGGGGCGCAAAGTCATGATGCAAGTGGACAAAGCCGTGGCCAAACCAGGCCCAGCTGTGTTGCAGGTCAAGGGTTTGAGCGTGACAGACGAGCGTGGCGTGCAGCGGGTCAAAAGCATTTCGTTTGACGTGAAAGCGGGCGAAATATTGGGCATTGCTGGTGTCAGCGGCAATGGTCAATCCGAAGTACTTGAAGTGCTTGGTGGATGTTCGGCGGCACAGGGCGACATCACACTGAACGGCGACGCCTTGCCATTGAAGGGCCGTGGATCTGATGCCGCCAGTCGTCGCGTGGCGGGTATCGGTCACATCCCCGAAGACAGGCACCGCGATGCGCTGATCATGAACCATACCGCATGGGAAAACATCGCCTTTGGCTATCATCGCAGCCCGAAATTTCGCCGCCATGGGATGTTGATGAACGACGCGGCCATTCAGGCGGATACCGCCGCCAAGATGGAGCGCTTTGACGTGCGTCCCCGCGATCCCTACCTTGCAGCCAAGAATTTTTCCGGTGGCAACCAGCAAAAACTGGTGGTCGCCCGCGAGATTGAGAATAACCCAGATCTTCTGCTTGTCGGCCAACCCACACGCGGCGTCGATATCGGGGCGATCGAATTCATTCACCAGCAGATCATCGCGTTGCGCGATCAGGGCAAAGCCATTCTATTAGTGTCGGTCGAACTGGACGAAATTCTTGCCCTGACTGACCGGGTTATCGTCATGTTTGATGGCGAAATCATGGGGGAGCGGCAGACGGCGCAAACCAATGCCAATGAACTTGGCCTGTTGATGGCCGGTATGCGTCAGGAGGCCGCGTGATGTTCGCGCTTCCTAAATGGGCGGACATCGTCTTTGTCCCAATGCTATCTTTGTTGTCTGCGGCGGTGATTTCAGCGTTGTTTGTGGCGGCCATTGGGGAAAACCCGTGGCTGGCTGCCAAAGTGATGGTAAACGGCGCGTTCGGATCCAGTTACGCGTGGGGTTATACGCTTTATTATACAACGAATTTCATTTTCACGGGCCTTGCCGTGGCCGTCGCGTTTCAGGCGCGGATCTTCAACATCGGTGGCGAAGGTCAGGCGATGTTGGGTGGTTTGGGGGTTGCTTTGGTCTGCCTTTATATTCCATGGCCGCATTGGTCGCTGGCGCTGGTGGTCTCAAGCATCGGCGCGGCTGCCTTTGGTGCGCTTTGGGCGCTGGGGCCTGCGTATTTGCAGGCAAAACGTGGCAGCCACATTGTGATCACCACGATCATGACGAACTTTGTGGCCGCGGGCCTTTTGAATTATCTGTTGATCGGCCCCATCAAGGGTGAAGGGATGGCCCCCGCAACCGCCAAGTTTCCCGAAACAACAAGCCTGCCGTCGCTGGCCGATTTGCTGGCCCCCATTGGCATTCCGTTTTCGGCACAATCCCCGGTGAACATTACCTTCCTCGTCGCGCTTGTCTCTGCATTTTCGGTCTGGGTTTTGATCTGGAAAACCCGGCTGGGGTATGAAATCCGATGCTTTGGCCAATCGGTGCGCGCAGCCCAATACGCCGGAATAAGTGCGTCGAAAATCACCATTGTAGCAATGATGATATCGGGCGGTTTGGCAGGCCTGATGGCGATCAATAATGTGATGGGAGAGGCCGAAAGCTTGGTCTTGAATGCCGTCGAGGGGGCGGGCTTTATTGGGATTGCTGTCGCCTTGATGGGGCGTAGCCATCCCATGGGCGTCGTGCTTGCCGCCGTTCTGTTCGGGGCCCTTTATCAAGGTGGGGCCGAACTTGCGCTGCAGTCAAATATCCCGCGCGACATGATCATCGTCATTCAGGCCTTGGTGATCATTTTCACAGGTGCGCTGAATAACATGATGCGTGCCCCTGTTGAGTTTGCATGGTTCATGCTGCGTGGCCCACAAACCAGAGGGACTAAAGACTAAGATGGATATAACAGCCTTATTTGATCTTGCCGTGCTTGACGGTGCCATTCGATTTGCAGTTCCGCTTTTGTTGGCGTGTTTGGCGGGCCTGTTTTCAGAACGCGCAGGTGTTGTGGACATCGGGCTGGAAGGCAAGATGCTGATGGCGGCGTTCATGTCTGCGTCGGCGGCTTATGTCACAGGCAGTGCTTGGGTTGGGATGCTGGCCGGGGTCGCAGGGGCCGTTGCGCTGTCGCTGTTGCATGGGCTGGCGTCGATCACCTTTCGCGGGAACCAGCTGATTTCTGGCGTGGCGATCAATTTTTTCGGGGCAGGTGTAACAGTCGTTGCCGCCCAAAGCTGGTTTGCACAAGGCGGGCGCACGCCGCAGCTGTCTGGGGCCGCCCGTTTTGAGACCCTAAATTGGCCCGGCGCGTTGACAAAGATCCGAGAGATTAACGATGCACCTTTGGTCATGCGCATCTATTCTGAACTGATCTCAGGCCATTCGATCATCACCTATCTGGCTGTTTTGACGGTGCCGGCGACATGGTGGATTTTGTACCGAACACGGTTCGGGCTGCGGTTGCGGGCGGTTGGTGAAAACCCTGCGGCTGTCGACACCGCCGGCATTTCGGTCGTAAGGTTGCGCTATAGCGCTGTGATTATCTGTGGCATTTTATGTGGCGTCGCAGGGGCTTATCTGGCGACATCCCTTCAGGCGGGCTTTACGCGCGATATGACGGCGGGGCGGGGCTATATCGCCCTTGCAGCCCTTATCTTTGCGAAATGGCGACCATGGCATGCACTTGGGGCGACCGTGCTGTTCGGGTATTTGCAAGCGCTTTCACTGCGACCTGATGTGGTCGAACGGATCGCGACAATCCGAGTGCAGGGGCAATTGCTTGACGTACTTCCCTATCTGCTGACGATCCTTATTCTAGCCGGGCTGATCGGGCGGGCGATCCCGCCGCGTGCCGCTGGCGAACCTTATGTGAAAGGGCAATAGGATGTCGGCGACTGTATTTAACCTCGGCTCGATCAATCGGGACAAAACTATTAAAGTGCGGCGTTTCCCCTGCCCCGGTGAAACCCTCGCTGGGCACGAGGCCTCGACGTGTTTGGGCGGAAAGGGGTTGAACATATCCCTTGCGCTGCACCGTGCGGGACAGCTCGTCACCCATATCGGCGCAGTTCATAAGGACGACGCTGATACGCTAGGTGAAATCGAACGATTTGGGCTCAAGACTGAGGCGATTGAACGCGCGGATCATGCAACAGGCGAAGCCTATGTGTTGCTAGACGATGACCGCGAAAACGCTATCATCTTATGCGCAGGTGCCAATACCGAAATTTCGCGAAACCATATCGATCAATGTCTTGTCACAGCCAAACCTGAAGATTGGCTGGTTCTTCAGAACGAAACCAACAACCAGCACTACGCCGTCGAAAAGGCCCGTGCGAAGGGCATGAAAATTGGGCTTGTCGCAGCCCCTTTTGACGCCGAATTGGTGCGGTCACTTTCACAGCATCTTAATTTGCTCGTGTTGAACGAGATCGAGGCTGCGCAGTTGGAACAGGCACTGGCCACGACAATTGCCAAGATCGGCATCCCCCTCGTTGTCGTCACAAAAGGCGCGGACGGCGCGACTCTTTATCGTGATGGAATGCCGCTTCATATCGCAAGCCTTCCGGTGAAACCCATCGACACCACGGCGGCGGGGGATACGTTTTTCGGCTTTTTCCTTTGCGCTGTGTTGGCAGGCCTGTCCGATATAGACGCTTTGCGCATGGCGAACGCGGCCGCAGCCCTGTCGATCCAGACCTATGGTGCTGCACATTCCATTCCGACGTTGCAAGACGTCCAAGAAGTCCTGAAAGGATACCCAAATGAAGACAATTCTTGATACAGATCCCGGCGTCGATGACGCAATGACGTTCTATTATGCGCATGCTTCTGCACAAACGGACCTGGTGGCGATGACCACCATTTTCGGTAATGTCACGGTCGAAGACGCGACGCAAAACGCGCTGTGGCTAGCGGAAAGTGTACAGACACAAACCCCCGTCTATGGTGGCGCGCAAACCCCGCTTAAGATCACGCCAAACACCCCCAGCGCCCATGTTCACGGCAAACACGGCTTTGGCGACATGATCGACCGCACCATTTCAACCACTGCCGAAGCCGAAAGCGCGGCGGCGTTTTTGGCGGCTGAGGCCGCGCGTAAGCCGGGCGAATTGACCGTCTGCGCCATCGGCCCGCTGACCAATATCGCACTGGCGTTGGATATCGATCCCAACTTTATCGCCAACCTGCGCCAACTTGTCATCATGGGCGGGTCTCTTGAGGCGGGCGGAAACGTCACCCCCCACGCCGAGGCGAATTTCTGGAATGACCCCCATGCCGCCAACAAAGTGCTGACCGCCCCCGGTACTGGCACCGTCATCATCGTGGGGCTGGATGTGACGACCCAGATTTCGTTTTTCCAAAGCGATTACGATGACATGGCGGAAAAGTCTCCCAAAGCGGGAGGGTTCCTTAAGGACATCGGTGAGTTCTACATGCGGTTCTATGAGACGGTGACTGGGAAATATCAGGGCTATTTGCACGACCCCGCAGCGCTTATCGCCTGCGAAGCACCGGAACTGTTCACCATGCGAGACGTCAGGCTTCAAGTGATCACCGAAGGCGAAAACATCGGGGAAATGGTACCGCATGCTTTCTCAGAACGGGTGTGCAAGATCTGCATGGACGTCGATATCCCCGCCGTCCTGAACCGTTATAAAACTACCATGGCGACGTTGCCCTAACCCTTTCAAAGACAGTTGGACTAAAACCTATGACCCAGAATCTTCAATCTTGGGCCGATGTTGCCCCGCGTCTTATCGCTGTAGCTGCGGGACGGGATGCCGCCGATCTTGTGATCACGGGCGGTAAACTGGTGAATGTCCAGACACGTGAGGTGTTGGAGGGCTGGCAGGTGGCTATTGCGGAAGGGCGGTTTGCCTATGTCGGGCCTGATGCGTCCCATTGCATTGGCCCAGATACCCAAACGATCGACGCCACTGGCCGTTATCTGATCCCGGGGCTGTGTGACGGGCATATGCACATCGAAAGCGGCATGCTGACGCCCGCTGAATTTGCCGCCGCAGTGATCCCGCACGGGACCACGACAATGTTTACCGACCCCCATGAGATTGCCAATGTGCTTGGGCTTGAAGGCGTGCGCATGATGCATGACGAAGCCCTAATGCAGCCGGTCAATATCTTCACCCAGATGCCGTCTTGTGCGCCCTCTGCGCCCGGATTGGAGACAACAGGGTTTGAGATCAGCGCCGAAGATGTGGCCGAAGCCATGGGTTGGCCGGGGATTATTGGTTTGGGCGAAATGATGAATTTCCCCGGTGTCATTAATGGTGATCCCCAGATGTTGGCAGAGATGGCCGCGACGATGAACGCTGGTAAAACCGTTGGCGGGCACTATGCGTCGCCCGATAAGGGGGCCGCGTTTTCGGCTTATGTGGCGGGGGGCGCAGCGGACGATCACGAGGGCACAGCAGAGACGGACGCGCTGGCGCGGGTGCGCAACGGCATGCGCTCCATGATGCGACTGGGATCAGCGTGGTACGACGTCGAAAGCCAGATTACCGCCGTGACAGAACGCGGTCTTGATCCCCGCAAT
The DNA here is from genome assembly GCF_039986515.1 of Ascidiaceihabitans sp. Classification (NCBI taxonomy): domain Bacteria; kingdom Pseudomonadati; phylum Pseudomonadota; class Alphaproteobacteria; order Rhodobacterales; family Paracoccaceae; genus Ascidiaceihabitans; species Ascidiaceihabitans sp. The sequence goes on from NZ_JBDWQO010000022.1 coordinate 32,289, forward strand.
TTCATCCTGTGTACCGATGATTGCATGGCCGAAACACTTGTGAACGACGGGCACATGAACCGCGTTGTCCGTCATGCGATTGAGTGTGGTTGTGACCCGCTGGTGGCCTTGCAAATGGCGACGATCAACACGGCGACCCATTTCGGGCTTGAACGCGAGTTGGGCAGCATTGCACCGGGCCGTCGCGCGGATGTGATTGTCACCTCTGATCTGAAATCACTGCCGATCGAACAGGTAATTGCGCGCGGCAAGACCGTCGCGATCAATGGGCAGATCACCGTTGAATGTCCGCATTTCAACTGGCCAGACACCGCACGCCAAACCGTGCATATGGGCAAAACACTGGACGAGGCGGATTTTGATATTCCAGCCCCCGAAGGCGCGAACGCCGTCACCGCCAAAGTGATTGGAGTGGTTGAAAATCAAGCTCCAACCAAAGCGCTGACCTTTGAACTTCCCGTCACCGAAGGCCGGGTGCAGGCTACGGGCGAAGTCTGTCAAATCGCACTTGTTGAACGCCATCGCGGAACGGGCCATGTGTCAAACGGCTTTGTATCTGGTTTTGGATATACCGGCGACATGGCCATCGCCTCGACCGTGGCGCACGACAGTCACCACATGATTGTTGTCGGCACATCGCGCGCCAACATGGCGCTTGCGGCAAACCGGTTGGGTGACGTCGGCGGCGGTGTGACCGTTTTCAAAGACGGCAGAGAACTTGCGCTCATCGAACTGCCGATTGCGGGACTGATGTCCGACAAACCCGCCGCCGAGGTCGCAGCCCAAGCCAAAAAGATGATCGAGGCGATGGCCGTCTGCGGTTGCACAATGAACAATGCCTATATGCAACATTCTCTGCTGGCACTCGTTGTCATTCCTGAATTGCGGATCAGTGATCTTGGGCTTGTCGATGTCACGAAATTTGAATTGACCAATGTGGTTGAGATTTAGATCGCGCTGGATGGCTTGAGTTTTCCTTGGACCATCCGGTTGTTTTTTACAAATCGCGTTGGGGCCGGGCGTCCTTTAACTTCGTACGGATTTAGCGTTGTCCAAAGCGGCATACGATCAATTGCACAGGCGAGATACCTCAGGGTATTGCGTAGCAATGTCCCGAGAAGGGGTTTTAAAGAACGTTTCAACCATGGAATTGTCGTAACAATTACCTTTGCCGCTCATTGATACCTTGAAGCCGTGCTTTTTCAGACGTTTTTGATACTCGTTGGAACAATACTGCGACCCGCGATCCGTATGATGAATGCAGTCCTTGGGCGGCTGTCACAGGGCCACCGCCATGTCCAACGCCCGGATCGCCAGATCCCGCTTCATGCGGTTACTAACGGCCCAACCGATGACGCGGCGAGAATACAAATCAAGGTTAACGGCTAAATACAGCCAAGCTTCGCTGGTCCAGATGTAGCTGATGTCTCCAGCCCATTTGTGGTTGGGACCATCAGCTGAGAAGTCCTGATCCAGCAAATTGGGCGCAATGTTGAACGTGTGATTGCTGTCCCCCTCTCGGCAGATTGCTTTGCAATCGCCTGCCGGGCAATGGTCGTCGCCTTGTATTTCTGGGTTCTGACGATTTTGATGCCATTCTCACGCATCAAACGACCAACGCGACGGTGACCGACATTCAAGCTCAATTCTTGTAACTCTTCGGTCATACGCGGCCGCCCATAGCTTTCCAGGCTGAGGCGGTACTGCTCACGGATATGGACCAAAAGCACCATATCATCATGCTAACGTTGGCTCATCGGGCGCACCTGCCAAGCACGCCCCCCCCGCGATGTGACCCGCATAATCTGGCAGAGAAACTCGACAGACCATTCTTCTTTCCAGGCGTCGATGAAAGCAAATC
>NZ_JBDWQO010000023.1:0-139124 GCF_039986515.1 Ascidiaceihabitans sp.
AATCATCCTGACCCGGCACACCCGCTTCACGGCTTTCAAGGCTGTGCACGGCAATGGTTTCTTCCTCAAGCAGGTATTTTTCCAAAGCGTCCGACGGCAATGACGTCGATTGGCTAAGCGACGTGGCGCGGTTCTGGTTGGCAGACCAGCCTGCGGTTTTGGCATTCACAGGGTTGATACGGAACCAGATGTTGGAAGGCACATGTTCGCCACGGTGGCATGTATAGCATGTCACACCGACCTCTTTGTTGGCGTTGACGTGACCATCCCATTCTTCGTTGATGGCTTGCGTCATCTCGATCATCCGGCGCGAAACAACTTTGGTGTACAGATCGTCGTTGCCATAGTCCTCAAGGTCCGCATCGCCATGGCAATAGGCGCAGCCTTCTTCCGGCGCGATCCACTGCGTCATGGCGGCCATGACCCGGTTGAAGTTGTCTTCTGTCAAATCGCCCAGAACCTGCACGTTTTGATAGATGTCTTTGGCCAGATCTTCGTCGCCTTCGGGAATCCACGGCTCATCTGCCGTGTCGAAGTTTGCGATATCGGGATCAGCTTTGGCCAAAGCCACGTTGAATTCCGGCACCGACATGCCCGTGCCGCGTGGCCCCGTTTGCATGCTGCTTGTTTGGGCCGGGTTGCCCCAGGTCACGATCAACGCTGCTGCAAAGATCGCGCTGCCCACCGCGCCAACAGCAATGGCAGGGCCAAAGATGTTGACGGGGTTGTCAGCGTTCCATTTGTCAAACCACTTGGGAAACATCGCTTAGTTCTCCTTCCCGATGAAGGCTTCGTAAGATCCGTAGTCCTCGTAGCCATATGAGCCGTCATACATTGGTGCAAAGTTGTGTTCTTGCGCCCAGATGAACCAGTTGTCGACGACGGTGCCTGTCAGCAGGATGCCGATGCCGCCCGTGATCGGGGTCAGAACCGCGAACCACCAAGCCCAGCGGTGGATGCCTTCCATGGTGGCGTTAAAGCCCATGGTCCAGCGCCAGAACAAAGCGGCGCGTTCGGTGGCGGTGCCACGGTCATAGATCTGTTCCAACTCGCGGTCGCCGCCGTAACGCGTGACGGCCAGAATGGTGCCGCCGTGCATCGCAAACAACAGAACCGACCCATAAAGGAACACAATCGAAAGACAGTGGAACGGGTTGTAATAAAGGTTGCCATAGCGGATCGAGAACGCGGTCGTCCAGTCAAGGTGCGGGAAGATGCCATAAGGCACGGCCTCGGACCAGCTGCCCATCAGCACGGGCCGGATCAAACCAAGCACAAGGATCAGGAACAGCAAAGCCGCAAAGGCCCAGGCCACATGTTTGCCCATCTTGTGCTGTTGCGCCAATTGATAGGTGCGCAACCACCATGTGACGCAACCCACCAGAAAGAACATGCCGGCAATGATAAACGCACCGCCGTCGTTCAATGGTGGCATGCTCAGCCCGTATTCGGGACCGGGGGGTTCCAACGCCAGCCAGAACAACTGGCGCAGAAGTTCAGGCACAGACCAGTCCACCTGAACCAAAAAGGAAAAGCCCACGATATTGAACCAGATCATGAAGCACACGCAGGAAATGATCCCGTACATGTTGGCATTGACCGGCCCGATTTGGGCGTTGCCGATGAAGCCCGCAAGGCGTGAGAAGAAAGGCTTAAGCGTGCGTTCCTTCATCAACTCGCCGCTGTCATCCATGCCCCATTCGGGATTGCCCTGAACCAGCACCTGATTGAAGATGTTTTGATAGGTATTAAACATGGATCACAGTCCTCCTACAGGCATGGGGTCCGCGCCCCAGATTGGCATGTCCAACCACCAGTTCCACCACTCGGGCCAGCCAGCGGTCCAGACGGGACCAGAGATGATGATGCACACGGCAGAAAAGAACACAGCGTTCAAAGCCAACAGATAACCAACCCGGTGGATGCCTAGGGTGCCGATAGAATAGCCGATATAGTCGCGGAAAAACGTGTCTTCGTGATCGGGGGTCTTGGCCTCTTCGCCCTCTTCGGGGTTCGCCGCAGACAAGATCAACGCGCCATGCAAAGCCAGCGCCAATGTGGTGGTGAAGAACAAGGTCACCGCCAGCATGTGGGCCGGGTTATAATGGAAATGCAAATAGGCGTAGCCGGTGTTGCTGACCCAATCGAGGTGGCTGAAAATCCCGTAAGGGAAACCGTGGCCCCATGCGCCCATCAGAAGAGGGCGGAAAATGACCAGCGTGACATAGGCCAGAATGGCAAAGGCGAAGCCGGCAGGCACGTGATAGCCCATGCCCAGCTTGCGGCAGATTTCGACCTCGCGCAGCGCCCAGCTGATGAAAGCACCGGTGGCGCAGAAGGTGATGATCTGCCAAAGGCCGCCTTCCAACAAGGGCGCCATGCCCAAACCATAGCTTAGGTCTGGTGGCGCAATGTTGATCAGCCACGGATTAAAGGTGCCCTGCTGCGAGGCGCCCCAAAAGATCAAAATGGTGCCTAACAAGGCGAAAAAGGCAGTCGTGACCCCAAAGAAGCCGACATAAAATGGACCTACCCAAAAGTCGAACAGATCACCGCCGACCAACGTCCCTCCGCGGACGCGATATTTTCTTTCGAAGCTGAGCAACGCCATCTTCATGTCTCCGCAATTGGTGGCTTGTGCCCCGAATGGGACGGCTGCCGTCATAACAAGTGATTGGTTTGCTGCGGGCGTCGCGACATGCGCCTCGCCCGCAGCTTTACTTTGGCTTTCCTTGGATCACTGGTTCAAACGCATGCCCCGAAAGGCACGCCTTTTGAACTTACTGCGCGTTTTGCGCCGCCAGTTCGAACCAGTTGAAGTGCTCGGTGCTCAGCAGGACGAGGTGAATCATCGCTGCCAGCAGGAACAGGAAAACGCCTTGTGCGACAAACACACGGCGTGGATCAAAAATGAGCCAGACTTTGTAGAACTTTGCCATTTATCAATCCCTCCTTAGAACCACGGGCGCCAAATGAAGACTGCCAAGTGAGCAACCACGGCAACTGCTGTAAACAGCCAGAGCCCGCTCATGTAGACAGAATGCAATTCTTGCGCCTGTTCGTCTGTGAGACCTGTGAAAGACAGGTTTGTATTATCAGCCATAATTATTCCTCCGGGAGGTTATGCTGACGCCGCGCACCCCGCGGCCGGGTCCTTTAGGGGTCTCCCCCCTCGGGGCTCTGTCCGCCTGTTGCCAGACGTCCAGTTCGTGTTCCCAACAGGCGCACACAAGCCGGGAATTTCGGGGATGGGTCTCAGCCTTAGTGGCTGAAAATCATCGTCACACTGTCAGTGTGCTCGCGGGTCACCGCGAAAAAATCATAGGCGTTATGATGCGGGCTTGGGTCCAGGCGCGGGCCATTGGCCCTTTGTCCGTGAACGATCGCGACTTGAACGCAGCCAGCGCCCACGTCAGGCAAGCCAGCGGCAAAGTCGCCACAAAGATCACGGCAAAATAAACCATGAACTCGGTCTTTTGCGCATTTCGTTTCGGGGCAGCGGACTGCTCCATCGGGGTATTCGACGTGAGGTCAGTCATGTCGTCTCTCCTCCAGTTGGTTGTGACCCGGTCAACGGGTCCAATGCGCGCACAGTTTCCAAAACCACACGTTCCGCACCATTCGCGAGGGCTGCTTGCTCAGCCGCATCGCGCAGGGTTTTTGCCGCGGAAATTCGGGTTAGGATCGGATGCTGTTCCACAATGCGGTCCAGCATGTCTTGGGCGTCGGCGTCCCATGGGAAATCGCGACGCAGGGTCGTTGGGGTGGCCTCGGCGGCGTCCATCTCAGACGCCAAAGGCAGGATGTGGAACAAGGCATCAAACAGCCCGTTGCACACTTCCTGCACCATATAAGTCGCCCCCGCATATCCCATAAACGGCGTGCCTGTGGCGCGACGGATCGCAGCCCCCGGAAAGGACGCCGGAATAAACGCAGGGGCTGGGCCGAAACCTGCCTTAAGCTCAGCCAAATACATCTTTTCGTTGATAGACCCCATCACGATCAGCGGGCGTTTCTGGCCCATCATCGCACGGACTTCTTCGTTGTTGGTTTTCTTGCCAGCCGTGCGGGCGACCGCAAAAGCACAAGGAAGCCCCATGTCGTCCTCAAGAAACTGTCGGATGCCGCGCGTGTAAGTCTCATTTGCTACAATCGCAAAGGACGCGGTGGCAAAGAAATCCTGCGTGACAGAACGCCAAAGATCCCAAACCGGTTTGATGGTGGAATGCTTTTCACGTTCGATAAAAGGTTCGGGATCGAGGCCCACCAAATCCCCCAGTGCGCGCAGGAATTTGGTAGTGCTCTCGATCCCTATCGGGGCTTGCAAGTATGGCTTGGCAAGAAGCTCACACAATCCACGCCCGAACTCGCGGTACATGCAGATGTTTACATCCGCATTTACCAGATCTCTCATTTCGGCAACATGGGCGCCCAAGGGCATCACCATATTGACCTCACAACCGATCCCTTCGACCAGCCGTCGTATCTCGGCCAGATCGGATGGCATGTTGAACGTGCCATACATCGGACCAAGGATATTCACGCGAGGACGCGCACGGTCCTCGCGTTTCTTTTCAGGCGGCATGCGCCCTTTCGTCATGCCAAACTCGGTAAAGATCCAAGTCATGGCACGATCCGCCGCTTCCCACTGATCTTCATCAATGGTGCGTGGCAGGAATCTCTGAATGTTGGTGCCCATGGGCGTGACACCGCCACCGATCATCTCGGCAATGGACCCCGTCACAACAACCGCAGGCAACGCCGGATCAAGCGTACCCCAAGCGCGCTTCATCGCACCCTCGGTGCCATCACGGCCCAATTCTTCCTCACCCAACCCCGTCGTCACAATCGGCAACTCATGGGGCGGCAACGCATCGGTGTAGTGCAAAACAGAGGTCACCGGCAGGTTTTCACACCCCACAGGGCCATCAATGACACACTGCAAACCCTTCACGGCACAAAAGGCATAAACCGCACCCCAATAGCCACCAGCCCGATCATGATCCATCACAAGCATCAGACCGCACCCCCCTGCTTCATCTCGCCAGATAAACCTCGGGGGTGTGGGGGCTGGCCCCCACTGCAAACATATGATGCAAACACACCCATCAAATCATCTGCGCGGCCTTCGCCGCCTTCGCTTGCCGTTCAATCTTTTTCTGGTTCTGTGCACGGAAATCTGGCCGCACATTCGGCGCACCCTCCCAGACACCTGCCGTGTCACCAGAACCCACACCCTCAAAAAACGCCTTCATGTGGGCCATGCGGTCTTTGTTCCCAATCGCCGCATTGACGACTTGGGCCAAAGACCCAGCCCCCGCTGGCCCCATCAAAGGCCGCGCAGAAATCAGGTTGGTGAAATAAAGACCCGGAATGCCCAGCTCTTTCGCCTTTTGCACAACAGGTGTCGTGCCAATGGCCAAATCAGGCTGCACCGCTTCCATCGCCGCACAATCATCTTCCAAAGATGCACGGAATTGAACCTTCACACCCTTGGCCTCAAGCCACGCGCAATCATCCGCATTCCAAGGTGTCTTCGGACAGGCGGTGCCCACATAAGGCACAGTGGCCCCGCTTTCGATCATCAACCGCGCGACCAGCAATTCAGAGCCTTCATAGCCCGATAGCGTGATGGTGCCGTCAATCTTGGCCCCTTCAAGGGCCGATTTGATCGCAGGCAAGAACGCGTTTTGCGCCGCAGCGATTTGATCCGCAGTACAGCCATGCGCCTCGCCGATACCCTTCAACCACGCCGCTGTGCCATCAACGCCAACGGGCGCAGACCCAACAACAGGACGGCCAGCGGCCTGAAACTCACGCACAGAGGCGGTATAAAACGGATGGATCGCCGCCACGACGGTACTATCAAGCGCGGAATAAAGTTCACGCCACTCGCGGCACGGCACAACAGGCCCCGCCGCCAATCCCATCGGGGCCAGCATCGCGCCAATCATCATCGGATCGGCTGGAAACATCTCGCCCAAAAGCGCCACAGTTGGACGGTCCGACTTGCCAGCGGCAGGCGACGCCACAGGCCCCGCCTCAATCTCTTCGCGGGCATATTTCAACATCGCACCGGCCAAAACATCCTTGGCCTCGGCGTGGGTCGGAATGCCAAAGCCCGGCACATCAATGCCCACAACCCGCACGCCATCAATCTCACGCGGCAGCAGACGCAAAGGAACACCGGACGCCGTCGGAACACAAAGGTTGGTCACAACAATCGCGTCGTATTTTTCAGGGTCCGCCAGATCATGCACACTTTCGCGGATGTCCTCGAACAGTTTGCCGGTCACCAACGTCTCGGAATTAAACGGAACGTATCCAACGGACCGACGCGCGCCATAAAAATGCGACACAAAGGTCAGACCATAAACGCAGCAGGCAGAACCAGACAACACAGTGGCCGTACGGCGCATGCGCAAACCCACACGCAAAGACCCAAAGGCAGGACACATCGACTGCGGCTTGTCATGGGGGCCTTGCGGATAATCCGCCGCAAACTTGTCCAACATCTCGGAATTGCCCGCCATACGCGCGGCCTTTTCCATCTCGGACCCGGAATGACAACCAAGACCATCGACAGGCGCCCCCGTCACGGCAGGCATTTCCGCTTCACGCAGGTGCCCCGTCGTGACCTCGACCGCATCGGTGGCGTCATATGTGACTTCATCACTCATGCTTCGTCATAAACCACTTCAAGGGACGGCTTGGGTTCGGCATTCTTGCCACGCATGTCCATATCAGTGGCAGGTTCCAGCACCACGTCACCGCCCGTTTCGGACGCATCAAACAGACCCAGCAAAGCGTCCTGATCCAAAGGCGTCGGACGTACAGGCGGGGCCACAGCGACGTTTTCCCCAAGGGCCGCAAACAATGCGCCCCATTCGGATTCGGCGGTGCCAACGATTTGGTAGTTGGCGGATTTCTTGCGCAAATCATCATTTTGCGGGATCGCGGCCAAGACCGGAATATCAACTGATTCCGCAAATGCCTGCGCCTCACCCGACCCGTCGTCTTTGTTGATGACCAGACCGGCCACGCCTACGTTGCCACCCAGCTTGCGGAAATATTCCACAGCAGAACACACGTTGTTGGCGACATACAAAGACTGCAAATCGTTGGACGCGACCAAGATTACCTTTTGCGCCATGTCGCGGGCGATGGGCAGACCGAAGCCGCCACAGACAACGTCGCCAAGAAAATCAAGCAGAACGTAATCAAAGTCCCAATCGTGAAAGCCCAGCTTTTCCAGCAGTTCAAATCCGTGGATGATGCCGCGCCCACCACAGCCGCGCCCCACTTCCGGCCCGCCAAGCTCCATCGCAAACACACCACCGCGCTTGAAGCAGACATCGCCAATGGCGACCTCTTCGCCCGCCAGTTTCTTGCGGGTCGAGGTTTCGATGATGGTTGGGCAGGCCTTGCCGCCAAACAGCAAAGACGTGGTGTCGGATTTCGGGTCACAACCAATCAGCAAAACGCGTTTGCCTTGTTCAGCCATCATGTGGCTGAGGTTGGCCAGCGTAAAGGATTTGCCGATGCCGCCTTTGCCATAGATCGCAATGATCTGGGTTTTGCTGGTTGGCTCTTCGGCGATGATGTCCGCCAGATCTTCGTGGGCCTCATCACGCAAACGCTGATCGAAATCCTTTAGATTTGGTACTTCGTCTTTCACGGTCAATGCTCCCAGTTCAGTATCATTTTCAGGCAGGACGGATCCGTGAACGCCTGTTCATAAGCGGCCGCCGCTTGGGCCGCATTCGTTTGATGTGTGATCAGACCGCCCAAAGACAGCGTGCCGCTTTCAACCAAAGCGCGGGTGGCCATCAGGTCGTCACGCGTCCATTCGGCAGCGATGCGAAACCGCGCCTCTTTCATGAAGGCCGGCGGAAAGGCGAACGACAAAGGCGTGGCATAGAACCCGGCCAAAACGATTTCACCGCCCTTGGCTATGCGCCCCACCAGATCGTTCAGCAGTTGCGCCTGACCAGACGCGTCATAGATAGATGTATAATCGCGGCGCGTGTCGGCGTCGGGGTGCACAACCTCATAGCCGGTTGCACCCGCTTGACGGCTTTCGTCGATTTCCCAAACCGTTGGCGCAGGAGCACCCGAAGCAATTGTCAGGCGCGCAAGCAAACGACCCAGAACACCGTGGCCCACAATCAGGTCTGGCACGGCTTTGTTCATACCAGCCATCGCATGGCGGGCAGTGGCAGCAAGGGCCAGCAAAGCCCCTTCTTCTTTCAAAGCGGGATCAATGCGTGTGACACGTTCGGAATCAGTGACCAAACGATTGGACGCACCGCCAAACAATCCAAAGGCCCCGTCAAAGCAATTGGCACCCGGCACAAACACGCGGTCGCCCGGCTTGTAGCCGGTCAAGGGACCGGCCTCGACCACTTCGCCAGCCGCCTCATACCCCGGCACCAAAGGATACCCCATGCCCGGGAATGGCGGCATATCGCCTGTCCAGAACAGTTTTTCGGTGCCTGTGGAAATGCCGGAATGTGTGACGTCCACCACCAAATCCCCCACACCCGGCGCATTCAATGCGAGGGTCTCGACCTCTAGATCACGTGGACCTTTCAGAAGAACGGCGGTGGTTTCCAAGTAAGCCTCCCAAGGCGATGATGAAGCGGCACGTTTTCCCAAGACAGACTCAGGGGGTGCGACATTCTGTAAGTGTCATTCTAAGTGGACACGGCCATGTGTCAATTAGTTTAGACACTTTTGTGTCAGGTAAATTTTACAGCAATGGTTTTTGCGCGGTCAAAACACGCGTCACGAAAGGCCGGGCGGGCGTCGGGCTTTGGATGTTTTCAAAGCCTGCGTCACGGCAAAGCGCCTCAATCTGTTGGGGGGATCGCGTGCGTCCGGTTTGCATCGCCATGGTGTAGAAGGCAAAATACACATCGCCAGACCGGTCAGGCTTTGCGCCGCCGCCCATCGGCTCTGACACAATCAGCCGCCCCCCCGCAGGCAACGCCGCGTGTACTTTGTGCAATAAACTGCGCACCGTATCGTCAGAATGGTCATACAGAACACGGATCAACGAAATCGCATCGGCGCCCGTTGGCAAAGCGTCGTCCCGAAAAGACCCCGCATGAAGCGTCACGCGGTCCGCCAACCCCGCCGCATCAAAACGTGCCTGCGCGTCAGGGACGACTGCAGGCAAATCGAACAACTGTAAATCAAAACCCGTATGCACCTGCCCAACGGTTTCCAAAAATGCCCCCGTGCCGCCGCCCACGTCCAGCAAGGTGGCGATGCCTTTGAAAGATGTCATGCGCAGCGTGTCTTCAGCCACCAGCTTTTGGCTTTGCGCCATAAGGTCGGAATAGGTGCGTGCCACCTCGGGGTCTTCTGCGCTGGCCGCGCCAAAGACATAGGGCCAAAATTGCGACAGCTCTGTCTGGTCGGGACCGCGCAGCAAAGCCACCGGATCCTCAAGATCACGGTAAAACGCTTTGTGGTGGCGGATCATCGCCTCAAGTCCCGGCACACCCATCAAGGCCGCACCCCGCCGTGCCAGCGCAAAACGACCATCGCGTTTGCGTGTCAGCAGCTTCAACGCCGCCCCCGCCTGCAGCGCAATTTCCATCCGGTCGGGGGCCACATTCAAAGCTTGCCCCAAAGTCTCGGGCGACATTGGCCCTGCGCGCAGGCGTTTGAAAATATCCATCTCGACCAAAGCCATCAGAACCTGACTTTGAACAAATCCCTGCACCACATCGAACAACACCGCGCCGTCACGCCGCGCAAAACCACGGGTTAAAGGAAACTTGCTGGCCCAGCTTTGAAACCCCGGGCGCGCAATCAAACGGTTGATCCAACCGCCTTTCCATTGGCCCAGATCAGGGGTGTCCGCCGTCATTCGCCAGGCACGCTTTGCGGACTGACCACGGGGGTCAGACGTTCCGCATACATACGCACCATTTCAGCCAGCTGCGCTTCGCCGGGGCAACTTGGAATGGATGAAATCGCACCCCCCAAGATGTCTTTCAAACGCTGGATCGCGCCTTGGACCCCCAGCAGCGTCACCGCATTGGGACGGCCGTGCAGATCATCTTGCCCTGCAGGTTTGCCCAATGTGTCGGCATCGTACAACGCATCCCGCAAATCGTCCGCGACCTGAAAGGCTTCGCCGATGCGCGCACCCAGTTCGAACCACGGCTCTGCCTCTTGGCCCGCAGCGATGGCCCCCATCTGGGTGGCCGCAATAAACAATGCGCCTGTCTTGGCCTGATGATAGGCGCTTAGATCAATCTGCGCTTCGCTTTCCCAGCCTTGGCCTGCACAAATGCCCCCTGGCATGCCTGTGCGTTGGGCCAATGTTACAATCATTTGCGCCACACGATCGGGCGCATGAGACGACTGACGGGCCAGAATTTCAAAAGCCAGCACAATCAGGCTGTCGCCCGTCAGCACCGCCAAAGGTTCGGAATAGGCCAGATGCACGGTTGGCTTGCCACGGCGGGTGTCCGCATCGTCAAAGCAAGGCAAGTCGTCATGCACAAGTGACGCACAGTGGATCAGCTCAAGCGCGGACGCCGCAGCATCGGCCAGCATCGGTTTGTCATCACCACACGCCATCGCAACAGAGGTCAGTATGGTGGGGCGAATACGTGCGCCACCCGGTGCTGTGGCATAGGCCAGTGCCGAAGCCAATCGCGGCGGCACAGCCCCGGCGTTGTCCGGAAACTTGGCTTGTCCCACTTTAACTGCATTGGAAATCGCGGCTTCGATGCGGGTATTCAGGCCCATGTGGACTCCTCTCACTGGCGCATTTTCATGCATGTGTCACGATATTCGGACACTAAAGTGTAAATCATACTGGACACATTGCGTTCACGAGTCAACAATCAGCTCACGCCATCCCAACCCGGAGCCCCAATGCCCAAGCCATCCCATATGCTTGCCCCCCATGCTGTCGTGATCGGCGCCGGCATCGCAGGGCTTGCAACTGCACTGCGATTGCGGGCGCAGGGATTGGACGTGACGGTTGTGGAACGGCACAGCTGGGTGGGCGGCAAAATGCGCACGGTTGCATCGGACGCAGGCCCCATTGATGCAGGCCCAACGGTGCTGACCATGCGACATGTCTTTGACGATCTGTTCCAAAGCGCAGGAACACGGCTGGAAGATCACGTGACGCTTATTGCACAACCCACGCTGGCGCGGCATTTCTGGCCCGATGGCAGCACGCTGGATCTGCACAGTGACCCCGACAAAAGCAGCGCAGCCGTGCATGCGTTTGCCGGACCAGAGGCCGCACAACAGTTTGAGACGTTTTGTGCCAAAGCCAAACGGCTGTATGCCGCTTTTGACGCGCCAATGATGCGCAGCCCAAAACCGACGCTCGCCAACCTTACAAAACACGTCTTGAAACACCCAAGCCTGATCCGTGATATGGCCCCGTTGTCGTCTTTGGCCAAAAGCCTTGCCCGCGATTTCGACGATCCGAGACTTGCGCAGCTTTTTGCACGTTACGCCACCTATGTGGGCGGTTTGCCACAAATGTCGCCTGCGATCCTGTCGCTGATCTGGCAGGCCGAAGCCGCAGGGGTTTGGGTTGTGCAAGGCGGGATGCACAAACTGGCCAAAGCGATTGCAGCGTGTTTTACCAGCATGGGCGGCACATTGCGCACCAACTGCCACACGCACAGCATCGAAACAGACAACGGATCTGTCACCGGCATCAAGCTTCAAAGCGGCGAACGGCTGTCATGTGATTGCGCCGTGTTCGCCGGTGATCCCCGCGCACTTGCAACGGGCCAGCTTGGACCGGATGTCGCACATATTGCGCCGCAAACAAAACGGCTGGAACGCAGCCTGTCGGCGCGGGTCCATAGCTTTGCCGCGACGCCACGTGGTCCGGACCTTGCACATCACAATGTGTTCTTTGACGGCGACCCGAAGGCAGAATTCCAAAGCCTTGCCCAAGGACGCGTTCCTGAACGCCGCACGCTTTACATCTGTGCGATGGACCGCGGCAAGGGCGCAGCGCCACCCCCCCTGGAACGCTTCGAGATCATATCAAACGCACCGGCGACCCATGCCGACACCGACCCACAGGAGCTGGAAACATGGCACCAATCGACACTTCAGACGATGGCGGGCTTCGGTCTGACTTTCAGTCCGACACCACACACGAACAGCATAACGACACCGCAGATGTTCGACGCGATGTTCCCGGCAAGTCTGGGCGCACTTTACGGCCAAACACCGCACGGGATGCTGGCCGCGTTCCAAAGGCCCACGACACAAACCCCTGTGAACGGGTTATATCTGGCCGGGGGCGGGACACATCCCGGAGCGGGCGTCCCGATGGCGACGCTCTCTGCGCAGCACGCGGCCGAGGCGATCTGGAACGACCTAACTTCAACATCGACGTCTGCCCGAACGGCTACGCCTGGTGGTATGTCGACGGCTTAAGCGATTGCGGGGCCCGCGCGGTGTCGGTGATCGGCTTTATCGGATCGGTGTTTTCGCCGTGGTACAAATGGTCAGGCCGCAAGAACCCGCAAAACAACGTCTGCATCAATGTGGCGACCTATGGCCCCGGCGGACGTTTCACCATGACGGATCGCGGCACCCCTGCCCTGCGCCAGACCGCATCACGGCTTGAGGTCGGCCCGTCATCCATGCGTTGGATCGGCGACCAGCTTGTCATTGACATCGACGAAGTGTCATCGCCGCCTCTGGTGTCGCGGGTGCGTGGCCAAATTCGTGTCACGCCTTCGGCGATAACAGGTGTCGAATTGCCTTTGACGCCGGATGGTGCGCATGTCTGGCGCCCCTTCGCCCCCAAGTCACGCATCGAGGTCGACATTGACCGCCCAGGCTGGCAGTGGTCCGGCGAAGGCTATTTTGACGCCAACTTTGGCACCCGCGCCTTGGAGGATGATTTCAGCTATTGGACGTGGGGCCGGTATCCTACCGCAAACGGTGCCACCTGTTTTTATGACGCCACGCGGTTGGATGGTTCGGAATTGGCCGCTGGCTTTGCCTTTGACGCTGACGGCACCGCCCGTGAAATCCCCCTGCCCCCGAAAGCCGCGATGAAGCGCAGCCTTTGGGCCGTCAAACGCGAAACACGCAGCGACGCAGGCTATGTTCCGACCCAGCACCAGAACATGCTGGACGCGCCGTTCTATTCCCGATCCGCCGTAAGGACGAAACTGGACGGCGTTGAGACAGTTGGTGTTCACGAGGCTTTGGATCTGACCCGTTTTCGCCACCCTTTGCTTAAACCGATGTTGGCTGTGCGTGTGCCCCGCAGACGGAACTGGGTATTTGGATAGGATGCAGGGGGCCAGCCCCCGTCTTGCAGACTCCCCCGAGGTTTATTTAGCGAGATGAAGTTAGCCGGCTTGCTCAGGGTTGAGCTTCCAAACGGACGCATTCAAGGCCGCAGCAATCGTCACCCACAACAGGTAGGGCGCAAACAACATCCCCGCCAATGTATCAACCTGCCAGAGCGCAATCATACCAAGCAAAACGGCGACCCACAGCCCCCCGATCACAGCCAACCCAAGCCGGATTTTCTGTAAACCGAAGAACACAGGCGTCCACAATGCGTTCAGCGCAATCTGGATCGACCAAAACGCCATCGCGATTCCGTTGCCTTCTGCCAGTGCCACACGGGCCCCCGCCGCAGACATACAAATGTACAGCGTGATCCACGTGACCGGAAATACCCAGTCAGGCGGCGTCCAAACCGGTTTATTTAAGTCGCGATACCAAGCCCCCGGTGGAAACAGACCACCTGTTGCACCCGCGCTGAAGCACGCCACCATAAACAATGTGAAGAGAAGCCAAAACATAAAAACTAACTAAGCGACGCAGGTGTCTGGTTCAACCCACCGCGTTCCGCGCGGCTGTGATGTTCCAGTGCGGCAAGCACGTCGAACAGCTTGTCACTGCGCGGTCTTTCGCGAGGATCGCTTGTGGCGTCGACCAGAAACTGCACCTCTGGAACGGGGTTGGCATACAGCACCGCAGATCGCGGCATCACCATGCTTAATCCACTGCGACCAACGGACTGGGCCAACCACCCCAGCTTTTGGGCCTTTGAGGTGCGGGCCCGCGCCGTGATCGAATCGTAGTCCATGCGCGTCAGTTTGCCTGCGATCCCCGCATAGATGAACCGTGCCGCATAAATTCCCGGGCGACAGCCCACTGGCAACGCCCCCAAGCCTGCTTCGGATCTATAGTACAGTCGGTTCGCTTCCATCACCAACCGCTTCACCATGGCGCGAATATCTTTCGTCGCGCGCGGATCAGCCATAAAGGCGCCAACATCCACACCAGCCTCTGCAAACCAATCGGTTGGCAGGTACAAACGCCCTTCCAGTGCATCTTCGCCCACGTCGCGTGCAATGTTCGTCAGCTGCATCGCGACACCCAAATCACACGCCCGTGCCAAAGCGTCCGCGTCGCGGACCCCCATCAGCACACACATCATTGCACCAACAGCCGACGCCACGCGTGCACTATAGTCTATTGTGCCACTTAGGGTCTTATATCTGCGTGCCTCCGCGTCCCATGCCAATCCTTCCAACAAGGCATCAGGCAAAGCGCGAGGCATGTCAAAATCGGCAACCACAGCCGCAAAAGCACGGTCAGGGGCCGCGTTTTCCGGCCGTCCTTCGTAGACGCGATCCAACCGATCACGCAAACGCAAAACGGAACGCACCTTGTCCGCTTTCAAATCAACTTCGTCATCAGCCAAACGGCAAAACGCGTAAAGCGCCAAGGCAGGATCACGGACCTTTTTGGGCAGCAGATGTGACGCGGCATGAAAAGACAAAGACCCATGGCGAATTGCATCACGACATTGTTCAAGATCGTCAGGATTTATCATTTCACTGTCTCCGCATCCGGCACCAATTTGCCCAGAACTTCAGCTGTCGAAATCACCCCAGGCACGCCCGCACCGGGATGCGTGCCCGCCCCAACCAGATACAGGCCTTTGGTTTCTTCAGACACGTTGTGGGGGCGGAACCATGCGCTTTGCAGGATGCGTGGTTCAATCGAAAAACCCGCACCATGAGGGCTAAGGTAGCGGTCGCGGAAGGTTTCCGGCGTAAAGACAACTTCGGTGCTGATCTTATCCGCCAATCCCGGCAACAACTGATCCTCAAGCACCTGCAGCATCTTCGCCTTGTACTTGGGTTCTTCGGTTTTCCAATCCACGCCACCATGGCCCAGATGCGGCACAGGGCTGAGGACATAAAACGAATCGTCGCCATCCGGTGCCACAGTCGGATCCGTGATCGAAGGGCGATGGACATAAAGGCTCATGTCGTCGGCCAATTTGCCCTTCATGAAAATGTCGTCGAGCAATTCGGTGTAACGCGGTGCATTCAAAATGGTGTGGTGGCCCACATCGCCCCACATATCGCGGGTGCCTTTGGTGCCGAAATACCAAACAAACAAAGACATCGAATAGCGGGTCTTTTTCAATTTGCCCGGTGTCCACCGGCGCTTTGGGACATCGGCCATCAGGCGATCATAAGTATGGCCCGCATCAGCATTGGATACGATCACATCAGCCGCCATATCCAAGCCGGATGTCAAACGCACACCCTGCGCCTTGCCGTCATTGACCAAAATGCGATCCACTTCGGTGTCCATCAACAGCGCACCGCCCTGATCCTCGATCACATCTGCCATTTTGCGGGCCATCTCGGCGATGCCACCCATGGCGTAATGCACACCGAATTCCTTTTCGAGATAGCTCACAAGGATATACATTGACGTCACATGAACAGGATCACCACCGATAAACAGCGGATGAAAACTGAAGGCCATGCGCAGCTTTTCATTTTTAAAGCGCTTGGCGGCATGGGCATACACGGATCGGTCGGCGCGCAGCATCCCAAACGTGGGCAGCACTTTGACCAGATCCCACAGTTTATGCATGGACCGGCGGCCCAGATCCTCAAAGCCGAACCAATACCGCTTGGCGCTGTCGTTCAGGAATTTGTCAAAGCCTGCCACGTCGTCGGGCGAGATTTTCGCAACTTCGGCCCGCAGCTTGTCGGTGTCTTGTTGGGCCACAAACTTGGTGCCATCAGGCCAGCGAATTTCGTAGAACGGATCAAGCGCTTTCAGCGTCATATCATCATCAAAATCACGCCCGCACGCCGCCCATAGATCGCGGTACAACTGCGGCACGGTCACAATGGTCGGCCCCAGATCAAAACGGTGCCCATCTTGCCAAATGGCACTGCCCCGCCCACCGGGCACGTCAAGCTTGTCGATAACCGTGACGGCATAGCCCTTGGCCCCAAGGCGCATCGCTGCGGCCAAACCACCAAGCCCCGCGCCAATCACAACGGCTTTCGGGCGGGCCGGTGCATCAGTGTCTGCAACGAAGGAATCAAGCGGCTCAACACGTGTCATCATAATCAGACGATACATGTGTCTAGTTTAGTTGACAATTCTTTCCTGAGCCGTACCCTAGCTTTACGCAGAATATGCCAAACGACAGTGCAAGAATGACCCAGACGATCAGTATATCCTTTTTCCGCTTTGACAGGTGGCAAGACAGGCTTTGGGCCATGTCCATGATGGTTGCTGCGCGCGCAATCCTGCCACGTGTGGCGGATATCGGTTTCTGGAAGCTGTGCGGATCTGGCGCGGGGGTCGGC
Source organism: Ascidiaceihabitans sp. (assembly GCF_039986515.1). Classification (NCBI taxonomy): domain Bacteria; kingdom Pseudomonadati; phylum Pseudomonadota; class Alphaproteobacteria; order Rhodobacterales; family Paracoccaceae; genus Ascidiaceihabitans; species Ascidiaceihabitans sp. Next base: position 16,665 of record NZ_JBDWQO010000023.1, read on the forward strand.
TTTGATGTTGCCCCCAATCCAAAAGTTTTTGCGATTCTGGCCACTTGGCCTGACGCGCAAACCGCACAGGCGCGCACCTCATCGGCTGGTATTTTTCAGCGCTATGTCAAACATGCTTCCGAAACATGGACGGTGTTTTTGAACACAACGTCCGTGCGTGGCCAATGGGCAGGATCTGCCCCTTTTGATGTGTCGGATGAACACCACGCAGGTCCTTTGGCCGTGCTGACACGCGCCACCATCAAAACCCGCAATGTCCTGCGGTTTTGGAAACGTGTCCCCGACATCAGCGCTGTCATCGGTGACGACCCGAATGTCATGTTCAAAATCGGCATCGGGGAAGCCCCTTTGTTGAACCAGATTACCTTTTCGGTCTGGCCCGATGCCCACAGCATGGCGGAATTTGCACGCCGTGACGGACCTCATGCACGCGCAATTCGTAGTGTTAGAGACGAATCCTGGTTCAAGGAAGAACTTTACGCCCGCTTCACCATCGTCGGTGATCGCGGCACGTGGGGCGGTTCCAGTCCCCTTACCCAAACAGAGAGACCCGCATGAAGACCCCTTTTCCTTTCTCGGCCATTGTGGGCCAGTCCGACATGAAACAAGCGATGATCCTGACCGCAATCGATCCCGGAATAGGCGGCGTTTTGGTGTTTGGGGATCGCGGAACTGGAAAATCTACAGCCGTGCGCGCATTGGCGGCCCTGTTGCCCCCCATCACAGCCATCAAAGATTGCCCCATCAACGCAGAGACGGCAGATGAATGCCCGGAATGGTCCCAAAACCGCACAACAGAGACATATTCATGCCCCACACCCGTCGTTGATCTGCCCTTGGGGGCCTCCGAAGATCGGGTTGTGGGGGCCTTGGATATTGAACGCGCATTAACACGTGGGGAAAAGGCCTTTGAACCCGGTTTGCTGGCCCGTGCCAACCGTGGGTATTTGTACATCGACGAAGTGAACTTGCTGGAAGATCACATTGTAGACCTTCTGTTAGACGTGGCCCAGTCTGGCGAAAATGTGGTTGAGCGCGAAGGTCTTTCCATTCGCCACCCGGCCCGCTTTGTACTGGTGGGATCGGGCAACCCGGAAGAAGGCGAATTACGCCCCCAATTGCTTGACCGTTTTGGTCTTTCCGTCGAGGTCCGCTCGCCTCAGGACGTCAAGGAACGCGTCGAAGTCATCAAACGCCGCGATGCCTTTGAACGTGACACAGATGCATTTCTGAAAATCTACACCAAACAAGATGCAAAAATCCGCAAAGCGATCGTTAAGGCAAAGGCCCTGTTGCCGACAGTGACGCAAGAGGATGACATCCTGAATGATTGCGCAGCGCTTTGCATCGCGCTTGGGTCAGATGGCTTGCGGGGCGAATTGACTTTGTTGCGCAGCGCCCGCGCCTTGGCAGCCTACAAAGGGCATGACACAATCACACGCGACCACTTGCGCACAGTGGCACCCATCGCATTGTCCCACCGATTGCGGCGCGATCCCTTGGATGATGCAGGTTCTGCCACCCGTGTCGTGCGCACCCTCGACACCGTTCTGGCATGACAGACGCCGCCGCCAATTGGCATCGCGCCCTGCTGGCAATGGCGCTGTTGGCCGTAGATCCGGTCGGGTTGGGGGGCACTGTGATCCGCATGCGCGCAGGTCCAGCCCGGGACACTTTGATGCAGAGCCTCACGGATATCCCATTGCCGCAGCGCAAAATTCACCCCAACATTTCGGACGAACAGCTTTTTGGCGGAATTGACATTGCGGCCACGCTGTCAAGCGGACAAGTCGTTGAAACGAATGGTATAATGTCAGCGCCCTGCGCCCTTTTGCTGACCATGGCGGAACGTTGCAGCCCTGCATTGGCCGCAAAGCTGGCTTTGACCTTGGACAAACACCCGCACCACTGCGTTGTCGCGCTGGACGAGGGGGCAGACGCGGATGAGGCCTGCCCTCCTGCCCTATCTGACCGGCTCGCTTTTCATGTGGCGTTCGACGATCGCATACCAAGGGCTGCGCCACATGTCCCCGCGGGGACACCGCAGGGTCTCGTTTCGGATGTGACCTCGACCGGTGAACAAATCGAAGCGCTGACCGCCCTTGCCTATCAGCTGGGCATCACAAGCTTACGCGCCCCCCAGTTAGCCATCAAAGCGGCCCGCGCCCACGCGGCACTACATGGACGAATTTCCGTTGAACAAACGGATCTGGACACAGCGGCAGCCTTGGTTCTTGCCCCACGCGCCTTGCACTTTCCTGCCCCACCAGAAGAAGAAACCGCCGAAGACGCCCTGCCCCAGACAGAACGTGACGGCGCCGATGACGGGAACGCCAACCATGATGCACTGCCTGACGGCGACATGTTGGTCGATGCGGTAAAAGCCGTTCTGCCTGCGGATGTTTTGGCAGCACTTGTCCCCGCGGGGACAACCCGCAAAGCGGCAGGGTCAGGCGCAGGATTGAAGCGAACTTCGAACCGGCGTGGTCGCCCCCTGCCCTCGCAACCCGGCAAACTGGACGGCACACACCGCATCGATCTGGTCGCAACACTTCGCGCAGCGGCACCTTGGCAGTCCGTGCGGGCAAAGCAACGCCCCGATGCGGACGGCCTGCACATCAGGCCGTCTGACATTCGTGTCAAACGCTATCAGGAACGTTCTGACAGGCTATTGGTTTTTGCGGTAGACGCGTCCGGATCCACCGCCGTCTCACGCCTGGGCGAAGCAAAGGGCGCGATTGAACTGTTGCTGGCACAAGCCTACGCAACACGCGACCATGTGGCGCTGATCGCCTTCAAAGGTACAAGCGCAGACGTTTTACTGCCCCCCACCAAGTCACTTGTACAAACAAAGAAACGGCTCGCTGCCCTGCCCGGCGGAGGTGGCACGCCTTTGGCAAACGGATTGCAGGAAGCGGCTTTGATGGCTCAGGCCGGACGCGCCAAGGGCCTGACCCCCACAGTCGTTCTGATCACCGATGGACGCGCCAATGTGGGACTGGACGGCACGGCGGGACGGGCCCAAGCTGCAAATGATGCCATTGCCTGTGCAGGGGTCATTCGCACAAATGGGATACCTGCATTGGTCATCGACATGAGCAACCGACCCGAACCACAGCTTAAACAGCTGTCAGCGGCCCTTGACGGATCATACATCGCCTTGCCACGCGCCAACGCCGAACGGCTAAGCGCGGCGGTCAACGCATCCTTGGCTGAGGTTTGATATGAAGTGGCCTGTGCCCACAGACTGGCCACACAGCGATGTGTCACAGCGCATCTTTAACCCACCACACCGATGGCACGTACAGCACATGGGGCAACAGATGGGGCAGGGACCGGTCGCTTTGCTTTTGCATGGGGCAGGGGGCAGCACACACAGCTTTGCAGGGCTTATGCCGCTTTTGGCGGACCGCTTCACTGTCGTGGCAATCGATCTGCCTGGACATGGTTTCACACAGCTCGGTGCACGGCACCGAAGCGGCCTGCCACCCATGGCCGAAGACATCGCGGCGCTGTGCCAAAAACAAGGTTGGAAGCCAGACATCATCATTGGTCATTCAGCTGGCTGCGCCCTTGCACTTGAAATATGCGACACCATTTTGTCCCCGCGGGGACAGGTTCCGAAAGTCATCGGTATCAACGCGGCCTTAAGCACATTTGAAGGCATCGCAGGCGTGCTTTTCCCGGCGATGGCAAAAGCGCTGGCCGCCCTTCCGTTCACCGCAAAAGTGTTTTCCGAATTGGCAGGCAAACAAGCGCGGGTTCAGTCTCTAATTGGCGGAACAGGGTCAAATCTTACCCCCGATCAGATCGACTTATATACACGTTTGATCTCTGACCGTGACCATGTGGATGGGGCACTATTGATGATGTCTCAGTGGTCTTTGGACGCACTGTTGGGCAGGCTACACTCAATCAGCACCCAAACGCTGCTGGTGGCTGGGGCGCAAGACAAGACGGTTCCAGCGACTGTATCCACAAACGCGGCCCACGCCCTACCCTGCGCCCGGTCAATGGTTCTTGAAGGGTTGGGCCACTTGGCGCACGAAGAAGACCCTAATCAGGTGTTTAGACCCATAATCGACTTTGTTGATCAATCCGCCAGCTGATCCAAAAAGCTACGCACCGCAGCCTCCAGTTTGCGTTGATCTATTGCACCGAAATTTCGATCCAACTGAACTTCGAAACGCCCATCCGTCGCGGTGCACCTTGCCTGACCCTCAGGCCGGTTCAATTTAAGCGTCGTCTTCGCACTGGATTTCGCAGAAATAGGTGCCGCGGCGCGTTTCGGGCCTGTGAGACTTGCGGACAGAATGCCCAATTCCTCAGAGGCATCGCGTTTTGGATGCGCCCTAAGAACCGCCGCGATCTGAGTGACCAGCTTGGGATTGCTTTCAATTGCCTTCACCACCTTCAAACCCAAGGCGCGCGGAATGGCTTCGGCATGCATCAGATCACGGCCAAGGACTTGCAGCAGATGGGCAAAGTGGCGAATGTAGCTGCGCTTTTGCCGTCCTGCCGAGGCGAACAGAATGTCCACAGCATCGCGGGCGGCTGTCGTGTCTGAACGCTTGGAATACGACAATGCCAACTGCGCCATTTCAGCAAATGAGATATCGCGCCGCACAAGGTTTTCATCCACCATACGGCGATACAGATGATCCAGTTGCACACCGCTGGCCTGCAAAGTTGCTGGGATTTGCGCGTACATCGGGTCGCGCGTCTCTTGATACAATTCCTGATAGGCCGACAAACGACGAAAGCCTTGGATCAATTCGTAGCCGCCGCCGATGTCTTCCACGTGAATCGGGTTGGACAGGCCCACAGCTTGAATGGACGCCTTCAATTCCGCCAGTTCAGGGTCGCGTGATGCAGCCCGGTCGCGGATCAGCTTGGTGGTGTGAATATCCGTCAACGCGACCCGCGCCACGATAGCGCCGTCTTTTTTCAACGCGACATATTCATGGGCAAGACGATCGTTTTCCGCGCGAATGTCAGCCTCGGCGGATTGGCGTTCTGTCAGTGCTGCGGCGTTTTCGGAAATGGCAGACGCCATAGGCCCGCGCCGGGTTTCGCCCACTGTGGATATTGCCGGTGCAGGCTCTGCTTCAAAGTCGATGTCGAATACGCGGCGCTTGCTCATGTCTCGTCCTCCAGTTTGTCCCAGGCATCTGTCAGATTGGTGCGAAATTCAGCATAGGCCTGATCAAAAGACGCCCGCGCACGTCGCCATGTTTCGCGTGTCATATCGCGGTAGTCGATTTCATAGATCGACGACAAAAACCGCCCCGATTGCTCAACGGCACGCGTCATTTCGATGGGATGTTCCGTCAATCTGTCCCCGAACACTTTGCCAAAGGCAGACTGCATTGCGCGGTGCAATTCGTTGTTCGGCTCAAACCGTGTGATCAGGAAACGCAGATCAAGAAACGCCTTGGGCAAGTTCATTGTCCCCGCGGGGACAAGACCCTGAAAGCGCGACAAATCTTCAAGCGCCTCGGACAATTGCCCGATGAAAGATGTCGTTGAATCGTATTCCCAATAGCCGGGGCCAGAAGGGATATAAAGCATGTCGGCGGCGAACACCGCGTTCATCGATTGGTAGCCGATCGCAGGGGGGCAATCGAACAAGATCACATCGTAGGCATCCGCCGGCAGCTGATCAAGGAACCGCGACACAGCTGCGAAGAAAGACCATTCGGGGTTCATGTGGCGGTATTGGGCGCTGGCAAATTCAACGAAGGCCGCGTTGGCACAGCTGGGTACAATGTCGATGGTCGGCCAGTTTGTTGGCTTGATAAAATCAGCGGCCCGCAACCCTTCCAACCCCATGTCGGCGATGGATTGGGGCAAACGTCGTTGGGGCAGGGCGGCCCCGCTTTCGGCGCCTTGCGCGGCAGAGTTCATGCGGTTGGTTTCTGCGGCCAAATCCCGCGCCATGATGCCCCAGACGGTATATTCCTCGGCCACATCGGTGAGACCCATGGAGTGACTGAGCGTAGCCTGCGGATCAAAGTCGACACAGAGCACGCGGTAGCCATCAAGGGCTGCGGCATGGGCAAAGTGCAACGCCACTGTGGACTTGCCTGCGCCCCCTTTAAAGTTGGCAATGGCCGCCCGCATTGCCCGTTTTCCAGCGGGGCGTTTGGGCATCAGCGACTTGCGGTTCACCTTCAAACGGCGGCGCAATTCGTTGATTTCCTCAAGGCTATACCAGCGTTGCCGCCCGTCTTCTTCCACTGTGCCCTGGGGCAGGGTGGGGTCAGCGGCCAAGCGCCCGCGCATAGTGGATTGGTTCACCTCAAAAATCAGCTCTGCCACCTCCCAGCTTGAAAACCGCCGCAGCGATTTTTCATTCTGGGGTGAAAACGTCTGCTGCCGGATAAAGCCCTGCATCTTCAAGGATTGGGCCTGTAACTGGGCGAGATCTGCGTGTGTGAACATGGTATGCCTGTCGCTGGTGTCTATATGCTGTCCCCGTGGGGACGCTATTTTTGTGTTTTCCATGAATTACGCTGATTTGGAGAAAAAAGCAAAAGGGAATATGGTTTTCATAGAGGGCCCACGATCCAACCAGATATGGGCGCATCCGCGCTTGGAATGATTCGGACCACCGCATCATGACACAACCAACATCACGCAAAACCTAGGGGACAGTTTTTGACTATCCGCTAGGGAATGGGGGACACAACGCACTGAATAGGGGACACTTAGGCTGTCACCCTATACCTATCTTACCTAATTTTCTTTCTAAAATTGGTTTAGCTGGATCAAGTTATCCACATGCGTCTTGACAGAATCGTACAAAAGGACGCAAATCAGCACACAGAGACGAAAAGCGGCGACAAGCTGCGTAAATGAGCCGCAATAGGCCATAGATGAGGCACCATCCGCATAGAAGCGATGGTAACATATGAGGGCAGCCATGCTTTCCACGAAACCGGTGGGACGTGGAGCACAGGCGCGCAAATACGATCTTCTGACAGCATTAGGGGCTTATGCCCTATCGCAAGGCAAGCATGATCAGCGCCGTGTTCTAAGACTAATGACTTTGATAACCGCGCGCTACAATTGGGCGCGTGATGAACTTAGCGTGGGGGGCCGTGAAATCGCCCGCATGTGGTGCGTCGACGAGCGTACCGTGAAACGCGAGATGGCGCATTTGCGCACGCGGGGATGGCTTGTTGTGCACCTGCAAGGGGCGCGGGGACGGGTTACGCGATACGGTGTCGATTGGGACAGGATTATCGCAGACACCCAGTCCCAATGGGACGCTGTCGGGCCGGATTTTGCCCTGCGCATGGGGGCCCAGGACGCAGTGGACACCACCGTGGTGCCGATGCCTGTGAAAGGCACTGTTGTGGCACCTGACGTGTCTGATGGCACGGAATGGGCTTTGGCCAAGGGGTTGATGCATACGCAGGACGCAGGACTTTATGCGTCTTGGATCAGCGGTTTGGACCGGGCCGGTCGGGTAGGGGGGGTGCTGACGATCAAGGCTCCGTCACGCTTTCATGCCGCTTATGTGCAAAGCCATCTGGAGGCGCGGCTTTTGCGGGTCTGTCAGGATGTTGATGGCGACGTGTCAGAAATTCGCATCGTCACATGATTGTACGATATCAATCGCCTGTGCGGTCTTCATCATAAGAGATCAGGTTGTCCATTTCAGGCAGCCAATGTTCGCGCCGTTTTGTCCACAATTGATAGGTTGGCGTAAATTGGTTCGGGTCATCAAGTGCGCCAAGGTGAATTTCTATTTCATCCCCCGTTTGGGCAAACACGGATGAACCACACCGCACACAGAAATGCCGTCCTTCATACGCGTGGGGTGTCCCGGTTACAGAGACTGCAGCCATCGAAAAAACAGCGGCCGCATAAAACGCAGCCCCGTGATGTTTGCGGCACTTGAGACAGTGACACAGGCCCACCCGCTTTGGTGCGCCATGGGCTATGACGCGCACGTCGCCGCAAAGGCATCCGCCCTGAACCGATGTCATATCATATCCCCATTGGGTGCGTTACAGATGAAAAAAGCCGCTGCGTTCCCACAGCGGCTTTCTCTTGAAACGAGAGTGGACTTAGCTGTCAGAGCTTGTCTCTTCTTCGGCCTCTTCCATCGCAGGGCCCACCGATTTGAGATAGGCCGCGACGTCGTCACCGCCTTTTTTCAAGCGAAAGGACATGCCTGATTTGGCTTTTTTGTCATCCAGGTATGTTTGCAGGAATTTCTTGGGGTCGACGACGTATTCTGCCAGATTGGCTTCGTCCCAGACCAAACCGGCTTCGCCTGCAGCCATGATGCTGTCTTTGTATTTGTAACCCTCCAAAGCGCCCGCTTGACGCCCGATGACGCCATACAGGTTCGGGCCGGATTTGCCGCCTTTGTAGATCACGTTGTCACCGTCTGAAATCATGTGGCAGGCTTTGCATTTTTTGAATGCCTTTTCACCGGCTTCGGCGTCACCTGTTGAATGACCATCTGCGAATGCGGGGGCTGCCAAGCTGAGGACAGCCAAGGTTGCGAATGTACGAAACATATTTTTTCTCCAGTGATGATTGCCTTATTACTTAGCGCATCATCACCAGAGTCAACAGTCACATCGCCGCGATTTTACGCGATTTTATGCCACAGCATGTGAAATTGCGCATTGTTTCCAAAGCTCTTTCAACGCCATCACCAGATGTTCGATGTCATCCGTGCTGTGCAGGGGCGACGGGGTGAACCGCAACCGTTCGGTGCCTTTGGGCACTGTGGGATAATTGATGGGCTGCACGTAGATGCCATAGGTCTGCATCAGGTAGTCCGCCAGCATCCGCGTTTTCACCGGATCACCGATCATCACAGGGATGATGTGGCTGGGGTTGTCGAGATGCGGAATGCCTTCCTGATCCAGCCGTTTGCGCAAATAGGCCACCTTTTGTTGCTGCATCATCCGTTCAGAGCTGCTGTTTTTCAGGTGCTGGATCGACGTTTGCGCCGCCGCCGCGATGGCTGGGGGCAGGGCAGTGGTAAAGATGAAGCCCGACGCAAAACTGCGGATGAAATCGCACATCGCCTCGGACCCGGTGATATAGCCCCCCATGACGCCGAATGCTTTGCCGAGCGTGCCTTCAATCAAGGTGATCCGGTCCATCAACCCCTCGCGTTCGGCCACACCGCCACCGCGCGGGCCATACATGCCAACGGCGTGGACCTCGTCGATGTAGCTAAGTGCGCCGTGTTTTTCGCAGACTTCCACGATTTCACGGATGGGCGCGATGTCGCCGTCCATGGAATAGACCGATTCAAAGGCCACAATCTTGGTCGCGTTGGCGGGCAGGGCGGCCAGTTTGCGGTCAAGGTCTTGCGGGTCATTATGCTTCCAGATCACCTTGGGGCATTTTGCGTGGCGGATGCCTTCGATCATGGAGGCGTGGTTCAGCTCGTCCGACAGGATCACCGCATTGGGCAGGCGTGAGCCCAGCGTGGACAACGCCGCCCAGTTAGACACGTAACCAGAGGTGAACAGCAGGGCCGCTTCTTTGTTGTGCAAATCGGCCAGCTCTTTTTCCAACTCTTTGTGGGCGTGGTTGGTGCCAGAGATGTTGCGCGTGCCGCCGGCCCCTGTGCCATAAGCGGTCACGGCATCGATCATCGCCTTGCTGACGGCGGGGTGTTGGCCCATCCCCAGATAGTCGTTGGAACACCAAACGGTGACCTGATCCGGCGCGTCCTCGTCGTGGCATTTGGCCTTGGGGAAAGACCCCGACATCCGTTCCAGTTCGGCGAATATGCGGTAATTGCCTTCGCCTTTCAGATCATCCAGTTGCGTCTGAAAAAGTGCATCAAAGTCCATGATGTCCCCCCTTAATCGTGTTTTTTGGTGTTGATTTGGGCGCGGGAAGCATCCAGCGCCAGAGTTTTTCGTCCGGAACGGGCAGGACCATGACCCAGTGTTCCAAAAGTGCGAGTGCGGTGAGCGCACTTAACAAGGCAAAACCTGTGATCTGCCCCGGTGTTTCTACCGCCATCAGCCGTTCCAACCAGCAGGCTGCGGCAAAGGTCAGTGCTGTTGTTGAAATGGGAAACAGCCAGTTCATGCGGCGATCCCGAAAGTGACTTGGCAGATGCGCCAGCGCGTCGGGCAGAAAATCCACATTGATGCGGGGCACCCCCAGAAACAGGTTCAGTTTCGCGGACACACGCGCAAAGAACAGCACCGCAAACGTCCACATGCCAAAGCCGTTTTCGTGTCCCGTACCCACCAGAAACATCGCAATCAAAGCCGCGATCAAAAGCATTTCGTGGTAGGCCAGCGTGCCCCAAGCACGAATAAAACGTTCCCATTCTGGCGTGTGCGGGGGCAAGGCATGTGTGTTGGGGCCGGTGATTGTGCCTGTCAGAAAGGCCAATTCGATCCAGCCCCAGATGCCAAGTGCGCTAAGGAACGCGACATAGACCCCGAAGAGGGTTTCATTGTCCAAAGACCACCAGAACCCGTAAGCCCCAACCAAGATCATCGGCAAGCCACACAGCACAGTTGTTGTTCGCGCACGTTGCCCTGCGCGGTCTGCGTATTTGACCGCCATCAAAATTGCCCCGGTGGAGAACCACCAGACAAACAGGGCAATAATAGAGGCGATCCAGGGGGTCATTAGTAGGCAGGCTCCATCAGCACCGCGTCAGGGCATTTGTGTTTTTTGACGGGGATCGTGAACAGCGACACAAAGGCCATACCGGCCCGTGCCTGTGCGCCCAGTTTGCGGAAGAATTGCTTGTTTTCCACCGCCTCTGCCAGATCGGCATTCGCCTTTTGCAAACGCTCAAGACCGCGCTGCCAGCGGGGGTTGTCAATATCCAGCGTGATCGGGAAAATCTGCTGCGTCAGGGCCGAGGTTTTCACATAGACCTCATGGGCGTACCAATCGGGATCCACGCCAAGTGCTTTGTGAAACACAGGGCGCTGGTGATCGCGCACATACATCGTGGCGAACACGGCCGTCAGGAAGAATTTGATCCACCAGACGTTCACACCACTGGTCAGCTTGGGGTCGGTTTTCATCAGCAAGGCGAAAGCCTCGCCGTGTGAAAACTCATCGTTGCACCATTCCTCGAACCATTTGAAAATCGGGTGAAAGCGGTGTTCGGGGTGCGCCTGCAGGTGGCGGAAAATCGTGATGTAACGCGCATAGCCGATCTTTTCCGACAGGTAGGTGGCATAGTAGATGAATTTGGGGCGGAAGTAGGTGTATTTCTTTTTCTGGGTCAGAAACCCAAGGTTCACAGACACGCCTGCCTCGCGCAGCGCATCGTTGATGAAACCGGCATGGCGTGCTTCGTCGCGGGCCATCAGCTGGAACAGTTGGGTGATGTCGGAATTCGATCCGCGACGCTTCATTTCCTTGTAAAGGACGCAGCCTGAAAATTCAGCGGTACATGAGGACACCAGAAAGTCGATGAATTCCTTTTTCAGGGCAGGCTCCATCCCGTCCCAATCCACTTCGTCCCAATCGGCGTTTTTCTTGAAGTGGCCTTTGTTCGGGTCTGACACCATCTGCGCAATCAAACGGTCCCATTCGGCGCGCACAGGCGTCACGTCGATGGCGTCCAATTCATCAAAATCAGTGGTGTAAAAGCGCGGCGTCAGCAGGGTGTTTTGCATGGCAAGCGCCGTGGCGCTGTCGCTGTCGGTGATGGACTGCGCCTGTTGCAGTTTCAGGCTTTCTTCGGCGTCGGTGATGTCAGAGGTGTGTTTGGGCTGCATGTTCATAGCTTCACCTCATCGGAAAAGGAAAATTCGCACAGTTCCATGACCTCGAAGTCCCCTGTCAGGCGGGTCCAGAGGCGTTCCAGTTTTGAAGCGCGGTAAATTGTGGCTTCGCGGTCCTCGGATACGATTTCACCGAAGGGGGCCATAATTTCCGGCCCGTGCACTTGCACTTCGTCGCCGGGATAAACGGTGGCACCGTTGTTGAAGCGGACGTGGGCGTGCAGGCTTTCGAATTTATGGCTGATTTCGACGGTGCAGGGGGCACGTTCGATGTCTTTTGTCAGTAGTCCCATGAGGTGGCTTCCCTTTTGGTTTCAGTTGGTACCCAGCAACCTGGCGAAGGTGCGGGTGTTGTCAGCGCCGAAACCCATCAGTTCTGCAGACCATCCGGTAACGGGATCATGCAAAGACAGGCGGTTTCCTTGACGCAGTTGCAGTTGGACGGGGGCAGACATATCTGCCCCGATCTTGGCCCGTTCGCGGGCAATCACGCGTTCGACACCTGCGACAAAGCCGCCTTTGTCCGCGCTAAAGTCGGCAATCACAGACCCGTTGGGGTCCAAAACTGTGGCGGCCCCGGACGCTTGTCCGGTGATCAGAATATCGCGTTGGGCGATGATCTCGGTTTGGGCGGGGGTGCCGTCCAAAGGACGATCCGACAGGGATGCAATAGCGACCAGCGCAACCACGGCCAGAACAAAGGCACAAACCAAACGGATCAGGACGCGCGGCACCAGATCTTCTTGGGGGGCATGAACGCGGGGGGTGTCTGTGTGTGCCATCTGATTATTCCGCTGCCACGGCATTGGGCGACACAGGTGCGCGCGCCACTTCGGGGCGTGTCACACGCGCTTCGGCGGCCGAGGCCAAAATGCCAGCCACACGTTCCGCGTCCTTGATGCAACGCAGCGCAGGCTGTGCCTTTTTGAAGTGCCATGGACGCGCATGGGGCCAGCACACCAGATACCCAAGTTGGGTGTCGCCGGTTGTGTCCAGCGCGATGGTGCCGGTGCCGTTTTTGCGCATGTCCAGCATCGCGTTGCCCACCTGCGTGTAGGGCAGATTGATCGTCAGCGTCAAAGCCGCCCCGATCCGCATCACCACACGGGCATCGGTGATTGTGTACATGGTGGCGCGGGCCTGAACATAGGCCACAAGCCACAGCAACGCACACACCACGGTCCCCAACAACAGATATGGCACAGCCGCGCCAATGGCCTGACCCAGCGGCAAAAGATCAACCACCGTGGTGAAACGCCAAGCGGCCAGCAACGTGAAATATCCCGCAACCCATTTCAATGACAACGCCCCGCAGGCCAGCGCCCAAGGGTCAGGGCGCCCCTGCCACAGGATCTGTTCGCCTTTCGGGGGGCGTTCGGGAAGCCCCTCAACGGGCTCTATTTCGAAGTCATCATGAGACATGGCTGGTGTCCCCTTTTTTGGGTTGCGATTGTGGTTTTAGATCAGCGGTTCTTGACGTTTGGCATCGGCATAAAGATGGCCGCCGCCGTAGTAGCCGCTGATTTTGTCTTCTTCCAAGCAGGTCACTTCCGTGGCGCTTTTGTGCTTTGGCACATTGGCAAATTGCGCGGCATAGATGGATGTGATGTGCATGCGGTCTTTCTTGATGCGCACCATGGTCATGGGCACAAGACGTGTGCCGCCGCCATGCGCTGCGTCCAGTTCGTATTCGACATACCGCACCAGCTGTTCGGGTTCGTCGATCCACATGTCGGTGACTTTGCCAACAATCTCGAAGTCACCGGATTCAACAGGCAACCCACGTGGATCACGGCCCGCGGACACGCTGAACGCTTCTTTGGTGGACATCGGAATGATCTTGGGGTGGCCGTGGCCGTCCAGTTCCGGCAGATCGCGGCGCGGCGCCCAGGATGCGGGACCAACCCCGTCGATCATCGGATCGCCTGTGGGCTCCAGCGGATAGCCGTTGCCGGACCCTACACGCTTTAACGCGATGTCGGCACGCTCTGGTGCTTGGCCTGATGGCACGGAAATAGACCCGCGCCCGTGGGGCAGATCAAAGGTTTTGTCTTCGGGGATCGGCCACATCGACGGGTTCGAGGACTTGTTTCCTTCGTCGTCTTCCATCGGATAGCCTTCGCGCATGTTTTCGCGTTGGATGTAGATGATAAGCGCTGCGAAAAAGATCCAGAACAGCCAAAGCACCAGTGATGCTATGTCGAATTCGCCGAAGAATGTGCCAGTCATAGTATGTCCTCCTGGACGGGTTTTATGTTGGGAAATCAGCCAGACCCAAGGGGCGTTGGTTGATGTCCATAGGGGTGGGGGGACCGCTGCGGCGCACCAGTGGTCCCAAGACGATAAGAGTGACGAAAAGCAGGCCAATCTCGGTGTGGTAAACGAATGAATATCCTGTGGCGGGGGTATCAAGGGCTGTGCCCCATGCGCCGGATGTGGCCACGGTGCTGATCCAGTCACGCAACGTGCCGCCCATGGCGATGGCAAGCCCTGCGGCGCTGGCTTGTGCCGCGCCCCATGCGCCCAACGCCAGACCACGTCCCGCTTTGCCTGTCGCAGGCATGGTCATGGCCGCTGTCAGTGTCGCGACTGCAAACAAGCCGCCGCCGAAGCCGATCATCAACGCCCCGGCATAGAACAGGGCGTTTGACGCCATGGGGGCTGCGAAAATCACCAGACTAAAGGCCCAGACACCCGCCAGTATGCCGCCGCCTGCCAGACGGTAGGGGTTTGACCCTTTGGCCAGCCGCGCCCCTGCCAGCGCAAAGCCCAGCAAAGCGCCAATGGCCCAAAGCGCTGTCAGCATCGTTGTGGCCGACACCGAAAGCCCGAGAATTTCACCGCCGTAGGGTTCCAGCAACACGTCTTGCATATTGAAGGCCATGGTGCCGACAAACACACAAACCAGCAAACGGCCCGCTTGGCCGCCGTCCATGAAATCTGTCCACGCATCGCTGAATTTGGGGCGCGGGGCGGCGCGTTCGTCCGCGGACATGGGCCGCACGCTTTCCTGTTTCCACAGGGCGATCAGGTTCAGCACAACGCCAACCACAGCAGCCCCTTGCACCACGCGGATCAGTTTCAGGGACGTAAATTCAGTCAGCAACCCGCCGATGATCACCGCAGAGACCCCCATCCCCACAAGGAACATCACATAAAGCAATGCGACAACGCGGGGTCGTGTTTCGTCTGTGGCGCGGTCCGAGGCCAGTGCCAATCCTGCCGTTTGCGTCATATGCAATCCAAGGCCCGTCATCAGAAACGCCAATGCCGCCAACACTTCGCCCGCGAAGGGAATGGTGTGGACCACATCGCCACCCAGAACCAGCAGCGCAAAGGGCATTACAGCCAGCCCGCCAAATTGCCAAAGTGAGCCGAACCAGATGTAGGGCACGCGCTTCCAGCCAATCGCGGACTTATGGGTGTCAGAGCGGAACCCAAGCAGCGCCCGAAACGGGGCGATCAGAACAGGCAGTGCGATCATGATGGCCACGATCATGGCCGGCACGCTGAGTTCCACAATCATCACACGGTTCAATGTGCCCAAAAGCATTACAGAGGCCATGCCCACGGACACCTGAAACAGCGAAAGGCGCAGCAATTGCGCCAAAGGAAGGCCTTCGCTGGCGGCGTCCGCAAAGGGCAATGCCCGCAGGGTAAGGCGCTTCAGTCCACTCATCCGCGCAGCTCCATCGCTTGGGAAAAGTAGAAACCGGATTTGACGCGATCCACGGGACGCAAAGGACGCATCACGCCGCAGCGTTTGGTGGCGGCGATCAAGGGGGCGGTGGCATGCGGCACCATAGTCGGGCTGCGATCGGACCGTGGAAACAGCTTGCCCGCATACCACATTGCCATCAACGCACGGGTGCGCGGGGCAACGGTAAAGACGATGTTGCGGCCTGTGCGCTTGTCCAAAGTGGCCAAGGCCGCGCCGATTTCTTCGGCGGTATAGTAGATCAGACTGTCCATTGCGACGACGTGATCAAACAGCCCCAATGTGTCGGACAACATGTCGCCAGACGTAAATGTGACTTGGGCTTGGTGGTGGTCGGGCAAGCGTTTTTGCGCGATTGCAACCAGCGACGGCGAAATATCAACAGCGACAACTGTGGCGCCGCGTGCGGCCAGTTCCGCCGTCATTTGTCCGGCCCCGCACCCTGCATCAAGCACCCGCTGACCTGTCAGATCGACCGGCAAGCGTGACAACATCAGCGCACGCATCTTGTCACGGCCTGCGCGCACTGTTTCACGGATTTTTGACACAGGCGCGTCAGAGGTCAGTGCCTCCCATGTTTTGGTGGCAGTCTTGTCGAAATAGGTCTCTACCCGTGACAGGGTTTGGTCATAGGCCAATCAATCAAATCCCAGCAATTCAAAGATTTCACGGTCGGGCAACGGGGCAGGGGCCAACGGATCCGTGCCCGCCCAAAGTGTTTCGGCCAAACGGATGTATTCTTTGCGCACCTGCACAACATCTTCGTCGTCGGGCATTTCAAACAACGTCTTTTTCTTCAGGCGAGACCGGCGAATGGCGTCCAGATCAGGCATATGCGCGATGCGGTTGAAGCCCACAGTCTTGCAATACCGGTCCACTTCGTCGGTCTCGCGGGACCGGTTGGCGACACATCCGGCCAAGCGCACTTTGTAGTTGGCGGACTTGGCTTGTACGGCGGCAATAATGCGGTTCATCGCGTAGATGCTGTCGAAATCATTGGCTGTCACGATCAACGCGCGGTCGGCGTGTTGCAGGGGGGCTGCAAATCCACCGCACACAACGTCGCCCAACACATCAAAGATCACAACATCTGTATCTTCCAAAAGGTGGTGTTGTTTCAAAAGCTTAACGGTTTGACCCACGACATACCCGCCACAGCCTGTGCCCGCAGGGGGGCCACCGGCCTCAACGCATTTGACGCCATTGTAGCCTTCGAACACAAAATCCTCGGGGCGCAGTTCCTCGGGGTGGAAATCCACCTCTTTCAGGATATCGATGACCGTGGGCACAAGTGTGCCTGTCAGGGTGAATGTGCTGTCGTGTTTTGGGTCACATCCGATTTGCAAGACGCGCTTGCCCAGTTTGGAAAAGGCCGCTGACAGATTGGACGATGTTGTCGATTTGCCGATGCCACCTTTGCCGTAGACGGAAAAGACCTTCGCGCCTTCGATTTTGGCATCTTCATCCTGATGGACCTGAACGGAGCCTTCGCCGTCCTGACCGCGCAGGTTCGGGGGGTTGCGATCGAGTGGGCTCATATCGCCCTCCTTTCCAAGGGGCACTTGACCCCCGCTAGGGGGCGCACAGCCCCTGTTTCTTTCAATTCCAAATTCTCAAAGGACCGGTTCATTCTGCAGCGATCCCCTCAAGCTTGTCTTCCAAGGCATCTGCGGCATCCTGCAAAGCGGCCAAAGTTTCGGGGTCGGGCGACCAATAGTTGCGGTCGTTGGCTTCCAGCAGGCGATTGGCCATACGCGAAGACGCTGTGGGGTTCAGATCGGCCAGCCGCTTGCGCATGTCTTCGTCCAGAACGAAGGTTTCCGAGATGCGCTGATACACCCAATCGTCCACCTGTCCGGTGGTCGCCGACCAGCCCATAGTATTGGTCACATGCGCTTCGATCTGGCGCACACCTTCGGACCCGTGTTTCAAAAGCCCTTCAAAAAACTTGGGGTTGATGGCGCGGCTGCGGGTCTCAAGCGCTACCTGATCTTTCAGGGTGCGGACCTTGCCACTGCCGCGGGTCTGGTCGCCGATGTATACGGCCGCATCTGTGCCCTTGGCGCGTTTCACAGCCCGCGCAATCCCACCAAGCGTATCGAAATAGTGGTCCACGGTTGTGACGCCCAATTCCACGGATTCAAGATTTTGATAGGCCAGATCCACATCCGCCAATGCCTTTTGCAGCAATGCGGGATTGGACGCTGCCTTGCCATCGGTGCCATAGGCAAAGCTTTTGCGCGCTTCATAGGCGTCAGCCAATTCGTCTTCGTCCCCGAAGGCTGAACTGTCGACCAGCGCATTTACATTGGATCCGTAGGCCCCTTCGGCATTGGAAAAGACGCGCAACGCGGCGGTGTCCATATCAACGCCCATTTTGTCGGCGTAGTCCAAAGCGTGGGCACGGATGAAATTCTGGTCCAAAGGCTCGTCTGCCAAAGCGCATTTTAACGCGGCTTCCGCCAACATGCGGGTTTGCAAAGGCAGCAAATCGCGGAAAATTCCCGACAGCGTCATGATGACGTCGATGCGGGGGCGGCCCAGGGTTTCAAGCGGGATCAAATCAGCGCCAGCCAAACGGCCAAAGCTGTCAAACCGCGGGGCGCAACCCATCAAGGCCAAAGCCTGTGCAATCGGTCCGCCATCAGATTTGATGTTGTCGCTGCCCCACAACACCAAAGCCACCGTGCGCGGCATCGCGTCGTGGGTGTCCAGCAAAAGCTGTGCCTGTTTTGCGCCGTCACGACAGGCAAATTCAGTGGGCATCCGGAAGGGATCAAAGGCGTGGATGTTGCGCCCCGTGGGCAGAATGTCTGCGGAGCGGATCAAATCGCCACCCGCAACCGGCGGGGTGTAGCGCGCGTCCAAGGCCCGCAAAATTCCGGCCAATTCGGTTTCGTCTTGCAACAGTGCATCAATGCGCGCCCGTGCGTCTGCGTCAGGCAAATCCATCAAGTCCAGATATTCCGCCCGCGCCGCATCGGTCAGGGTTTGGCCGACAATGTGCAGCCCGTCGGGGATCAGCGCGTCTTCGGTTTCAAGCAAGGTCAGCCACAAATCGGCAGGCGCGATGTTACCCATATCCACGGCGGCGGCTTGCTCTGCGATCAGGGCTTCAAGTTCTGCACGTTCGCCTGCATCAGGGGCAAGTGCGCGCCAGCGCGTCAGGCTGTCTTTCAGCTCAATCAGTCCTTTGTACAAACCCGCCGTCGCCAAAGGCGGTGTCAGATGCGTGACGGTGACTGCACCGGACCGGCGCTTGGCCAAAGAGGCCTCAGAGGGATTGTTTGAAGCATAAAGGTAGATATTTGGCATTTCGCCAATCAGCCGATCCGGCCAATCCTGTCCGCCAAGACCCGATTGCTTGCCGGGCATGAATTCCAACGCACCGTGCATTCCGAAATGCAGGATCGCGTCGGCGCTATAGGTGTCGCGCAGCCATTGATAGAAGGTGACAAAGGCGTGTGTCGGGGCAAAGCCGCGTTCAAACAACAAGCGCATGGGGTCGCCTTCGTACCCGAAAGCAGGCTGCACCCCCACAAAGATATTGCCAAAGTGGGCCCCCAACACAAAGACACCACGACCGTCTGATTGCACGCGGCCGGGGGCGGGGCCCCAAACGGCTTCAACCTCGGCCAGATGTGGGCTGCTGCCGACGATTGCATCGGCGCTGACGTGGGCCGCGACATTGGCTTCTTGGCCGTATTGGGTGGCATTCCCTTGCAAAACGGCGGCGCGAAGGGCGTCCACATCAACGGGCACTTCAACGGTGTAGCCTTGGGTTTTCATTGCCGTCAGCGTGTTAAACAGGCTTTCAAAAACACTGAGATAAGCGGCTGTGCCCACAGCACCCGCATTGGGTGGAAAGCCGAACAACACGATGCCTATCTTTTTGTCGGCATTGCGGGCTTTGCGCAGTTTCGCCAAGCGCACGGTTTTTTCAACAAGGCTGGTGATGCGTTCATGGCAGGGGGCCATGGCTTTGGTCTCATCCTGGGTTTGGCACTTGTGAACGCAGCCCGCGCAACCGTCAGGGCCATGGCGCCCGCCAAAGACAGTCGGGTTGGTGGCCCCGTCAAGTTCAGGCAAAGCGACCAGCATCGTGGTTTCAATCGGACCCAGACCCTGTGCGGCGTCAGACCATTGACCCAAGGTTTGAAACTCAAGGGGATGGGCCGCCACATAGGGAATATCGAGGCGGTTCAGAACGTCGATTGCGGCCGCGTTGTCGTTGTAGGCAGGACCACCCACAAGGCTGAAGCCGGTCAGCGACACCATAGCATCAATATGCAAACCCTGATCGTTCAGAAAATAGGTATCCACGGCAGGACGGCCATCCAACCCGCCTGCGAAACTTGGAATGACGCGGATGCCTTTGGCCTCGAATTGGCGAATGACAGCATCGTAATGCGCGGTGTCCGAGCTTAGGACATAGGACCGCATCATCAGCAAGCCAACGGTGGCAAGGGGGGCTGCGGGGGCAGGAAGGTCGGCGATGTCGGTTGTGATGCGGTGGGGCAGATCAGGGTGATACAAGCCGCAATCGGGGTAATCGATGGGGGCCGCGGCCTGCGGTTGCGTGACCCAGCCCGTGTTGGTGGCATAGCGGTTCAAAAGGTTGCGGATCATTGCATCGACATTGTCGTCAGAGCCGCCCAGCCAGTATTGCATGGTCATGAACCAGGCGCGCAGATCCTGGGATTTTCCAGGGATGAACTTCAGGATTTTTGGCAGACGACGCAGCAACGCCATCTTCTTTTGACCGTCGTTTGCAGAAGGCTTGGAGGATCCGCGCAAACGCTTCATCAGCTTCATGGCACCGGATTGGGGCGCCATCATATCCAGACTGCCCATGCGGGTCAGCTTGACGATAGAGGCGTCGGCAATGACGCCCACCATCGCATCACAGTGATCGCGGCGGGCTTCCAGGGTGGGCAAAATACGGGCGACGTGTTCTTCCAGAAACAACAGGTTGGACACGATGATGTCGCCTGTTTCCACGGCTTGGCGAGCGGCCTCGAATGCGTCGGGGTTTTCACCCCATTCGGCAGCGGCATGGACAGAAACAGACAGGCAGGGATAGTCACGGGCCAAAGTTTCAATGGCACGATTGGCAGGACCGGCCGCATGGCTGTCCAGGGTCAGGATCACAAACCGGTAACCGGGCAACCGGCCATGTATGCCTGCATCATCGCGCATAATGGGCCTTGGCCTCATATAAGGTATCGATACTGATTTCGGACACGCCGCGATCGGCTGCAAAGGCTTCTGTGTTGCGGCGGGCTTTGCCGCGCACAAAAAACGGAATCTTCTTCAACTCTTTTTCAGCATCCATCAGCCAGATCACATCACCGGACACGATCTTCTTTTCGCCTGAAATACCCCGGGGGGCGTCCGAAGGACGGGGGGCCCTCTCAGTGCTTCCTTCGGGAGCACTTGCCGGGTGAGGCGCGTCATGCGAGGCATGCCGCGCTGACAGCTCCCCCCTTCCAATGCGCGCCGCAGGCGCAGAGTGTCCACCATGGTGCGAAGCGCCGGCCGCATCGTTAAATTCAAAATCATCGCGGAACATGTGAAGCAAATGCTCTTCCAAGCCCATGACAAGGGGATGGACCCATGTGTCGAAAATCACGTTGGCCCCTTCGATGCCCATTTGAGGTGAATAGCGGGCGGGAAAATCCTGCACGTGAACAGGGGCGGAAATGACGGCGCAGTGGATGCCCAAACGCTTGCCGATATGGCGTTCCATTTGGGTGCCAAGGATCATTTCGGGCTGCAACGCTTCGATGGTGCGTTCGACTTCGAGATAGTCGTCGGTGATCAATGGATCTACGCCATAGACTTTGGCAAGGCTGCGAATGTCGCGGGCCATTTCACGGTTGTAGCACCCTAACCCTACGACCTCGAAGCCCATTTCGTCGCGGGCAATGCGGGCGGCCGTGCGTACATGTGTGCCATCGCCAAAGATGAAAACACGCTTGCCGGTCAAATATGTGCTGTCCACGGATGCCGAATACCACGGCAGGCGCAAACGGCTGTCGTCCAGATAGGGGGGCTTTCCGGTTATCTTGGATACTTCTTCAATAAAGTCACGGGTCGCGCCGACACCGATAGGGACGACTTTTGTATACGGTTGGTCAAAGTTCTTTTCCATCCAACGTGCAGCGGTTTCCGCTGTTTCGGGGTACATCAGAACATTGAAATGTGCAGCCCCCATACGTTTGATGTCGGTCGGTGACGATGTCATCGGGGCGACAACATTGACGGAAATTCCCATGTCGCTGAGCAACGCTGTGACTTCTTGAATGTCGTCGCGGTGGCGAAATCCGAGCGCTGTGGGGCCGATCAGGTTGGCGGTGATCTGTTTCGTGCGGTCCATCGGTTTGGCAAGAGATTTTACAATCTGGTAGAATGTCTCGTCTGCGCCGTAGTTTTCTTTGCGCTGATAGCTTGGCAATTCCAGCGCGATGGTGGGCACGGGCAATCCCATCAATTCGGACATGCCGCCCGGATCGTCCTGGATCAATTCCGCGGTGCACGACGCCCCCACGATGATCGCTTCGGGTTTGAAGCGGTCATAGGTGTTTTGCAGCGTCGTTTTGAACAAATTGGCTGTGTCACTGCCCAAGTCACGGGCTTGAAATGTTGTGTAGGTCACGGGCGGGCGATGGTTGCGCCGTTCGATCATAGTGAACAAAAGGTCGGCGTATGTGTCACCTTGGGGGGCATGCAACACGTAATGCAGCCCCGTCATACCAGTGGCCACGCGCATGGCGCCGACGTGGGGCGGGCCTTCATATGTCCAGACAGTCAGTTTCATGCGGGCAACCCGCGGGGGCCAGCCCCCACACCCCCGAGGTTTATTTCGCGAGATGAAGCAGGATCGAGTTTGAGCATTTCGGCGCGGCGCATCGGGCGTGAAAAGAGCCCCGCCAGATCACCGGCCTGTTCGTAGAAATGCACGGGTGTAAAGACCAGTTCGATGGCCCATTTTGTCGCCAGACCTTCCGCTTCCAGCGGATTGGCAAGCCCAAGCCCGCAGACTGTCAGGTCGGGCCGCGCGTCCCGACAGCGTTCCAGCTGAAGATCCACGTCTTGCCCTTCGGCAAGTGTCGGGCCTTGTGCCAGCATATCCAGATCCGGTCCCACGATGCCTTTGTGAATAAAGGGTGCCGAGACCTCGATCGCGTCCATTCCACATTCGCGTGTCAGGAACCGTGCCAAAGGTATTTCCAACTGGCTGTCGGGGAAGAAGAAAACAGATTTGTCACGCAATGCTTCTGATGCCTGCGCGATTGCTTTGCGTGCGCGTGCACGTGGGGCTGCGGTGACACGGTCAAATGTTTCCGCGTCTATTCCAAATTCATCGGCAATGGTCCGCAACCAGGCCGTTGTCCCTTCTTCACCGAAGGGAAAGGGCGCGGGCAGGTGGCGTGCGCCGCGCCGTTCAAGGGCTGCATGCGTGTCCCCCAGAAAGGGTTGCGTTAAAGCAAACACAGTGCCCGACCCGACCCCGAGATCATCATCGGCGCGTGGGGCAGGCAGGACCTTCACGCCGTCGATGCCCATCTGGTTGAGCAAGGACACCGCTTGTTCTTCGACCACATCGGGCAGTGCGCCCACCAACATCAGCTGGCGCGCATCGGTTTTGGCCAGCACCGGAACCATAGAGGCAAGACATGCATCTTCGCCTTGCGTGAATGTTGTTTCGATCCCGGAACCGGAGAAATTAAGAACCCGCACAGAAGGGGCGTGCTTTTCTGTCAAACGCTCTGCCGCGCGCGCGAGATCAAGTTTGATCACCTCGGACGGGCAGGAGCCCACCAGAAATAGCTGTTTGATGTCGGGGCGTCGCGCCAACAGTTCGGTGGCGACACGGTCCAATTCAGTTTGGGCATCCGCCAGCCCCGCCAAATCGGTTTCTTCAAGAATTGCTGTGCCGAATCGGGGTTCTGCAAAAATCATCACGCCAGCGGCCGATTGCAGCAGGTGCGCACATGTGCGGCTGCCAATCACAAGGAAAAATGCGTCCTGCATTTTGCGGTGCAACCAAATGATACCCGTCAGGCCACAGAAAACCTCGTGTTGGCCACGCTGTTTGAGAATCGGTTCGTCACGGCAACCGCGCGACAAAGAAGGCGGTGACAGATCATTCATGCGGTGGCCTCTTGGCGGGCATCAAGCCCATGTGATTGAGGGGATGTTTCTGCGGCAGCTTGAACGCGTGCTGCCCGCAGCTTCAGAATGAATTGCACCGCGTTGATGACGTAGGCGGTGTAAGCGGCAAGGGCTAAAAACATCAGCTCGACCGGTGTCATAAATCCCGTCCAAAGCGCCCAGACATAGGCCGCATGCAACGCAATCACCGCAAAGGAAAAGACGTCTTCCCAGAAGAACGCAGGCGCGAAAAGGTATTGACCAAAAACGACTTTTTCCCAGATTGCCCCTGTCACCATGATCAAGGCCAAAGCAGCTGTTTTGATCAGAATGGACCATGTCGCGACCCCATAGCCTTCGCCGGTCAAAAGGTAGCGCACCACAAGGACGGCAGAGATCAGGAATATGATGAATTGCACAGGCGCCAAAACGCCTTGCACCAACGTCCAAACGCTTGCGTCGCGGCGCATGCGTTGCTGGGGTGTGTAAAGCCCTGCCCGAACGCGATTTTCATCAGATTTCGCCATTTCGTGTAAGCACCTTGGATTGCATGGTTCTTCCATGATGGTACTGGCGTGAAGTAAAAAGTGTCAATTAAAAGTTACACAAATGATGTAAATGAAAATGCGCAGATTTCTTTGGAAAAGCGCATATATTCAGGGAAACATGGCCAAAACAGGCTCTTTCGGTGGAAGATTGGCGGGGTATGGTGCCAAAAGTGTCAAAACTAATTGACATTGAGGTGTCTAAGCCTGACAGTTCTTGCCATTGGCTGCTGTTTTGTGTGCGGCTTTGGCCGATGCCGCAAATTCCACGCGAACAAGCGAGTTGTATGATGACCCAAGAGGATTCACATTTTCAATTCGACACTGGTCTCAGTGGTGTAGGCCTCAGTGATGCAGGTCTTGAGATGGGTATTGATGCCTGCCATCTGGCGGATGCGCCTTCGGTTGGCCTTGTGTCACAGGTTATTGCTGCATTGCGGGACAGGAAGCCGATTGTCGCCGGTGGTCCGCGCCAACATGCTCTTGATCATCTGGTTGAAGCTGTTGTGGCGTCTGCCGGTTTTGATCCGCGCCAAATGTTTGCAGATCTGGCGGCCCACCGCGTCACAGAAGTAGAGGCGGTTGATGTCTACATCCCGCACGCCGCCGAGGTTCTGGGGGTGCGCTGGCTGGAGGATGATCTGTCATTTGCCGATGTGACGATTGCCGCATTGCGCTTGCAGGCCATGGTGCGATCCATGTCATGGGCGCCCTTTGCGGGTGTGGATGCCATGTCGGCGCTGATCGTTTTGCCTGAAAGCGAGCAACATTTTTTGGGGGGCTCTGTTTTGATGTCCCAGTTGGAGCGCTTGGGCCTGTCCGTTGAAATGTCCATGTGCGAGCCACAATCTAAAGTGGTAAGTCGCATTTTGCACGATCGGCCAGAGGTTATTCTATTTACTTGCTCGGGTGCCGCAGCGCTTGCATCCATCACAGAAACTGTCCAAAACATCCTTAGAACTGTCGCGATGCCGCCAGTGCTTGCGTTGGGCGGGCCGATTGTTTCGCAAAAAGACAGTCTGAAAGAAACAACAGGCGTAGATATTGTGACCTGCGAAATTACAGATGTGGTCGAGGTTTGCGCGAGCAAACGAAACGCGCAGTCCGGCAGATGACCACAAACGGCAGCAGCTTTTGGACCAGTGGCGCCGTGCCGCTGATCGAGCCCGAGTTCCTCGGCAGCATCATCGGTGCCGCTTCTGATATTGCTCTTGTTGTTTCGGCCGAAGGCATGGTTCTGTCTGTTGTCCTAAATTCCAGTGAAGCCAGTTTCGGCGATCTTAGTCATTGGGAAGGGCGTTCGGTTCTGGACTTTCTGACCGAAGAAAGCATCACCAAGTTCAGGGCTGCTCATACGTCTTATTTGGCCGGTGACGTGCCGCAGAAATCGCTGGAATTGAACCATATCGATGCCGGCGCTTGGCAATATCCCGTCCGTTATACGTTTCATCGCTTTGGCCAGGAAAATGCCGCTTTGCTTTTGGGTCGCGACTTGCGCCCGATTGCCGAGACGCAACAGCAGTTGGTACAAGCACAGATCGCGCTTGAGCAAGGGTATGAGGCGCGCCGTGAGTTTGACGCCCGCTACCGTGTTGTCATGGGGCAAACGTCTGATGCGATAGTATTTGTGGCGGCCCAGTCGGGGCGTATTGAAGATGCAAACGCGGGCGCGGCCGCGCTGTTCGGTGTAAAGCTTGACGCATTGGTCGGGTCTGGCTTGTCCTCTTTGGTGACAGAGCCATCTACCGGTGCAACTTTGGAAGCTTTGATGACGGCCACTTTGGGCGATGACCAAAGCGATGTGGTTGTGCGCTCTAAACGGGCCCAGTCGCAGTTGCGTTTGCGTCCTACTATTTTTAGATCTGGTGGTCAGCGGATGTTGATGTGTCAGGTATCGGATGTCGATGCGGCTGCACCGACCCCGGATACTGCGGCCCTTCAGGCCGCTGCATTGTTCCGAAAAAGCACCGACGCCATTGTGTTTACGGATGCAAAGGGTGTGATTGCATCGGTCAATGAGGGATTTCTGGACTTGATTGGCGCGGCCCATCTGGCTGACGTTGTCGGAAAGTCTATGGCAGATTTCTTTGCACGCGGTCAGATTGATCTGGGCGTTTTGAAAGATGCATCGGAACGCGCCAGCCCGATGCGCATGTATGCCACAAAGCTGCGCAATGAATTGGGCGGCACGACCCCCGTCGAGATTTCGGCCACGCGGTTGGAAGATGAAGACGTGGTTGGCTTTGGTATGATTTTGCGTGACGCCACGCGTGCGGATACCGTCCGCGGTGGCGCAGGCACCGGTGTGGGGGCGGCGGACCGCAATGTTGTGGATCTTGTTGGCTCTGCGTCTTTGAAAGATATCGTCGCCGAAACCACCGATGTTGTCGAGAAGATGTGCATTGAAGCGGCAGTTGCATTGACTAAGAACAACCGGGTCGCTGCCGCCGAAATGTTGGGTTTGTCCCGCCAAAGCCTGTACGTCAAGTTGCGCAAATACGACCTTCTGAGCAAAGACTGATCGTAAATTGACCGGCGGCGGGGTGCACCAAGGTGCACCTTACCCAATAACCGCCCCTGTTGTGCATGTCGTCTGGTGTCCTGCCTCTTGCTTCGACTCAAAGTGTCAGCCATAGTTTACACATGACTGTAACTGATGTGATACAGATGCGCCGCTTTCCAGAGCCTGCTGCATCCCTACGCCTGATCAAACCTATCACATGGTTTCCACCGATGTGGGCCTATGTCTGCGGTTTGATCTCATCCGGTGCCTCGCCAGTTGGACAATGGCATCTGGTGATCCTTGGCATTTTATTGGCGGGTCCCATAGTCTGCGGCATGTCCCAAGCCGCCAATGACTGGTGTGATCGCCATGTTGACGCCATCAATGAACCGGACCGCCCTATTCCATCGGGCCGCATTCCGGGTCGGTGGGGCTTGTATATCGCTTTGGCCATGTCTGTTTTGTCGCTGGTTGTTGGCTGGCAGTTGGGAATTTGGGGCTTTGGTGCCACCGTCGTTGGTGTTTTGGCGGCATGGGCCTATTCGGCTGAACCCGTCCGGTTGAAGCGGTCGGGATGGTGGGGGCCGGGTCTGGTGGGCCTAAGCTACGAAAGCCTGCCGTGGTTTACGGGTGCGGCTGTTTTAAGTGCGGGGGCGCCGTCTGCGGCTGTTGTTGTCATCGCGTTGCTTTATGGCATTGGGGCGCATGGCATCATGACCCTGAATGATTTCAAGGCCTTGGAAGGGGACCGCCAGATGGGCGTCAATTCCTTGCCTGTGACGCTTGGTCCTGAGAAGGCTGCCAAGGTTGCCTGTTTTGTGATGGCTGTGCCGCAAGTCGTTGTGATTGCCTTGTTGGCGTTGTGGGATCGTCCCTTACATGCGCTTGGCGTGGCGGGCGTGTTGTTGGTTCAGTTCTGGGCCATGACCGTGATGTTCAAAGACCCTAAAGCCAAGGCGCCGTGGTACAATGGCACCGGCGTATTGCTTTATGTCAGCGGCATGATGATCGCGGCCTTCGCGTTGCGGGGCATGGCATGATCGGCTGGGGCACATTGATCCGTTTGTGTCTGGTCAACGCGGCAATCGGCGGGTTGGCGGCACTGCCTGTGAACCTGTTCAACCGCTTGATGACGGTAGAGTTGTCATGGCCCGCCCTTTTGCCCGGTTTGTTGGTGGCTTTGCACTATGCTGTGCAACTGACACGGCCTGCTTGGGGGCATCGCTCTGACGTAAAGGGTGGCCGTACGGTGTTTATTTTGGGCGGTTTGGTGTTGGTCAGTCTTGGCGTGATCAGCAGTGCCTATGGTATTCTGGTCGCCAGCGGTGCGCCAATGATGGCGTTGGCGGTCTGGATTGTGTCTTACACCGCGATCGGGATGGGGATCGGGGCGGCTGGCACCTCGTTCTTGGCATTGTTGGCTGCAGCGTCAGGATCGCGCAAAGGGGCAGCCGCAACTTTGGCGTGGCTGTTTTTGATCGCGGGCGCGATTGCGGCATCCATTGGAACTGGCATCGCGTTGGAGCCGTACAGCGCAGAACGCTTGTTGGTGATTGTCTCTATCGTCTGCGCGATCGCTTGTGTCGTGGCCTTGCTGGCAACCTTGGGTGTTGAACAGCATGTTCCCCCCACAACGATGGACCCCGCCACGCCTTTACGCGACGCTTTGCGCCAGACATGGGCAGACCCTGCTGCCCGGCAATTCACTGGATTTGTGTTTCTGTCGATCCTTGCGTTCTATTTGTCCGAGCTGATCCTTGAACCGTTTGCGGGCCACATCCACGGGTTATCACCCGAAGACAGCACCAAACTGTCGGGGGGCAAGGATGGTGCCGCGTTGCTTGGCATGATCGGGGCTGGCGTGTTGTCGCATTTCCGCTTTGGTTCATTGCGCATCTGGGCCATTGCAGGGTGTTTGATTTCGGCGACAGGATTGCTGGCCTTGGCAGCAGGGCTGCCTTTGGTGCCTGCGACGGTGGTGCTGGGTCTGGGCAACGGGTTGTTTGTGGTCGGCGCCATCGGATCAATGATGCAGCTGGCGGCGGCGCATCAGGACGCCACCGGCACGCGCATGGGTGTCTTTGGCGCGGCCCAAGCCGTTGCCGCAGGTTTGGCGGGTTTGATTGCCACAGGCATGTTGGATTTGGCGCGTTTTGTGGCCAGCGATGCCCATGCCTATGCGTCTGTCTTTACGCTTGAGGCTGTCTTGTTTCTGGCAGCTGCGGTTATGGCGGCGCGGATCATGGCGCGGCCTGACGATTTGAAAAATGCAACAATGGTTCCGGGAGAATGAGATATGTTTGATGTCGTCGTTGTAGGTGGTGGGCCGTCCGGTGCCACAGCCGCTGAGGATCTGGTCCGTTCCGGCCATAAGGTCGCGCTGCTGGACCGCGAGGGCCGCATCAAACCCTGTGGCGGGGCCATTCCACCGCGCCTGATGCAGGATTTCTTTATCGAGGACGCGCAACTGGTCGCCAAGGTGAACACGGCGCGCATGATCTCGCCCACAGGCCGCCATGTGGATATCCCGATTGAGAACGGCTTTGTCGGCATGGTGGATCGCAAGGATTTTGACCCTTTCCTGCGCAAACGCGCTGTAGATGCAGGGGCAGATTATTACACAGGCACTTTTGTGCGCATTGAGCGTCCTGAAGGCACACCTGTGGTCATTTTCCGCGACAAGGAAACGCAGGAAGAACGCGAACTGCCCTGCAAGCTGGTGATTGGGGCCGATGGGGCGAAGTCCCGCGTGGGGCTGGCAGAGGTCAAAGACGCCGACAAAGTGCCACTGGTTTTTGCCTATCACGAGATTATCAAAGCGCCCGAAAAGACCGAGATCTACGATCCGGTGCGCTGTGACGTGATTTATGATGGCGCGATTTCGCCGGATTTCTATGGCTGGGTTTTCCCGCATGGAGACAGTGCGAGTGTGGGGATGGGGTCGGAACTGTCCTCGGTGAACCTCAAGGATGCGACGGCGGCATTGCGCAAGGCGTCGGGTCTTGAACATTGCGAGACGCTGCGCAAGGAAGGTGCGCCCATTCCGTTGAAGCCTATGGACCGTTGGGACAATGGCAAGGATGTGATCTTGGCAGGGGATGCTGCTGGCGTTGTGGCGCCATCATCAGGCGAAGGCATCTATTACGCGATGGTCGGGGGGCGTGTGGCCGCGACGGCCTGTGCTGCGACTTTGGCGTCTGGTCGTGTGAAAGACCTGCGACTGGCGCGCAAGCTGTTCATGAAGGAACACAAGATGGTGTTTCGCGTCCTCGCGTCCATGCAAAACGCCTATTACCGCAACGATGACCGCCGCGAACGCTTTGTATCCCTGTGCCACGATGTTGATGTGCAGCGCCTGACCTTCGAGGCCTACATGAACAAGAAGCTGGTGCGCGCGAACCCCTTGGCGCATCTGAAAATTGGCATTAAGAACATGGCGCATCTGACCGGATTGGTGAAAGCGAACCACGTATGAGCATTATGATCCCCGCATGGGTCGATGGCACGCTGGTGCCTGTCGAAAAGCTGGAAGCCCATGTGAAAGGGCTGCGCCATAAGGCTGTGTCGGTGTTTGTGCTGCGGGGGTCCGAAATGCTGTTGCAGCGCCGTGCCTTGGGCAAATACCACACGCCGGGGCTATGGGCGAACACGTGCTGCACGCACCCCGATTGGGATGAAGCGCCCTTGGCCTGCGCGCAGCGGCGTCTGGACGAGGAATTGGGGATCACTTGCGTGACGCCCGAATTCCGCCAGAACCTTGAATATCGCGCTGACGTAGGCGGGGATTTGATCGAACACGAAGTTGTGGATGTGTTTGTGGCCCATGCGGGCGATGATTTCACCATGACGCTGAACCCCGACGAGGTGATGGAGGCCGAATGGGTCGACCACCACGAAGTCCGCCGCCGCATCGATGCCAATCCCGATGCGTTCACCCCATGGATGCGCATCTACATGGATCAACATGCAGATGCGATTTTTGGGAACGAACTGGTTTAGGTAATCTGGACGTCCAGCGTGCCGACCCCATCCACACCGCCCGTCAAAACATCACCCTTTTGTACAGCACCTACACCCGCAGGGGTACCTGTCATGATCAGGTCTCCGGGTGCCAGCGTCACGTAACGCGACAGGTAAGCCACGTGGTCATTCACGGACCAAATCATGTCCGCAATATCAGCATCCTGCCGTGGTTCATCGTTTACATTCAACCAGATACGCCCTTGCGTTAGGCTTGCAATGTCCGCCATAGGGCGGATCGCCGACATAGGCGCGGACTGATCAAAGCCTTTGGACATGTCCCATGGGCGGCGCGTGTCTTTGGCCGATTGTTGCAAATCCCGGCGGGTAAAGTCGATGCCGACAGCCGCGCCCCAAATGTGGGCGGGCACGTCCTGCGGGGCGATGTTCGCACCACCTGTTCCGAGCGCCACAACCAGTTCGATTTCATGGTGCAGGTCTTGGGTTTGCACCGGATAGGGCAAGGCGCAGGGGCAATCGACCACGGCATCGGCAGGTTTGGTGAAGAAAAACGGTGGCTCACGATCGGGATCATTGCCCATCTCGCGGGCGTGCGCCTCATAGTTGCGCCCCACACAAAATATGCGGCGCACAGGGAACCTATTGGTGGTGTTTTCGACGGCGACACTGGCTTGGACAGGTGGGGTTAGGACAAAGGTCATGGGCACTTCTTTATATGTGTTTGTCTGTTGCCCCGTCATAACACGGCAAATCTGTGCAGAGGAAATCTAATGTTAAGTTTCACTCTTTAGGTCTTGTGGCAACGGTATCGGAGTTCGCGGAAAGAATATGGTTGTCTTGGAAGATATTTCTGCGGGCTCCGGTACGAATGCGCGGCTTTTGGGGGTGCGTTTTGAGCTCGGCTAAAGTGATGGAATGGCAAGGGCCTGAATGGGAGCTTACCCAAAGCGACTTTGAATATGTTTCGGATTTGGCAAGGGCAAAATTTGGGCTGGATTTGTCAGACGCCAAGCGGTCATTGATTTATTCCCGATTGGCCAAACGTATGAAGGCGTTGGGATACACAGAGTTTTCACGGTATTTGGCGCGATTGAACGGCCCTGACGCAAAGGCCGAGATGGACGAATTGCTGTCTGTTCTGACAACAAACATCACGCATTTCTTTCGTGAAGAACATCATTTTCACACTTTAGAAACCAAGGTGCTCCCACAGCTGATCGATGCGGCCCGTGCGGGGGGGCGCGTGCGTTTGTGGTCAGCGGGGTGTTCTTCGGGACAAGAACCCTTTTCGATGGCAATGGTTGTTTTGAATATGTTTCCTGACGCCACAAAATATGACTTCAAAATTCTGGCAACAGATATTGACCCGGTCGTTGTTCAGGCGGGCATGCGTGCGACCTATTCCGAATCCAAAATGGATGGATTGCCAAAAAATTTACGCGACAAGTTTGTGATACAGGAACGGCCTCCGCAAAGAGGGTTGCGCGTGACACAAAACGTGCAGGATTTGGTGACCTTCCGTGTCTTGAACCTGATCGAACCCTTACCCATGCATGGTCCGTTTGATGCAGTGTTCTGCCGGAATGTAACGATCTATTTCGACAAGGCGACACAAGCCAACGTCTGGGATCAGATATGCAAAGTCATGCGCAGTGGTGCCTATCTTTTCATTGGCCATTCGGAACGCATTTCAGGACCGGCGACCACGAGCATGAAGAAGGAAGGTTTCACGACCTTGCGCAAAGAATGAAGGGGCGTTGGGGATTGCATCGGCATGTCGCACATCTGGAACGGTGCGCTGATAAACTTTGCTTCAGCGATTTTTACAACGGAATGAGTGAAGAACATGTCTTCGCATGAAATGAAGCGCCAAAGCGTAATCCAGGGCGAATGTTACGTCACGAATGATCGGTTTGTTGAATATTCGACGGTTCTTGGGTCGTGCGTTGCCGTATGTTTGTACGAACCCGACGCTATGGTGGGTGGGATGAACCATTTCTTGCTGCCTGGCAGTTTGGAAGACGCGACAGGGGACATGAAATACGGCGCGTATTCAATGGAGCTGTTGATCAACGGGTTGCTAAAACTTGGTGCTGATCGTTTCAAACTTGAAGCCAAGATTTTTGGAGGAAGCCATATCAGTGCTTCCTCACATCAGATTGGGCTAAAAAACCAGATTTTCACCAAGGAATTCCTGTACCGAGAAGGAATCCCCTGCATTGCCGAAAATCTTGGTGGGCCTTACGCGCGGAAATTGCAGTTTGTTCCAACCACCGGAAAGGTGCGTCATTTACTTATCCCGGCCAACGAATACCCCAAAGACGAAGCGGTTAAACCCATCACGCAGGGCGGATTTTCCTGGGTTGAGCTGTTTTAAGAAAACGACGGCGTCATAGGGGGCGTTGAAAGCTGTTCTGCACTTAGCTGTTGCGTCGGACAACGACATGTTTAGCCCCGAGTGGCATGGCGCGTCTTTTTAAATTTGAAAACCTATCGGGTTTGGAAAAGCCTATTTTGCACAAAACGCGACAAAAATTTTGAACTGATGAGATCCTACATTTCAGAAAACGCAAAATGCGTTTTCGAGTTCCTGTGTTTGAGGATTATGGTTTGTGGCCTGTCCCCCCGATGTGACAAGACCAGCCTAACCCTGACAACGCATGGAGCAGACTATGGCCCGCGACTATTTGAAGAAAGCCACCATGACGGCCCAATCGGGTTCTGACGAAGTGCGCGAAACCGTCATGAATATTCTTGCGGACATCGAGGCAGGCGGCGATGCGGCCGCATTGAAATATGCAGCCAAGTTTGACAATTACGATGGCCCGGTCGTGTTAAGTGCTGATGAAATTGCCGCGGCTTCTGCCAAAGTGCCACAAAAGCTAAAAGACGACATCGCGTTTGCGCACAGCAATGTGCAACGCTTTGCGGAATTGCAAAAATCCACCATGACAGATGTGGAAACCGAAATCGTCCCCGGTTTGATTGCTGGACAAAAGGCGATCCCGGTGCGCACGGCGGGCTGTTATGTGCCCGGTGGGCGGTACAGCCACATCGCCTCTGCAATTATGACGGTGACCACGGCCAAAGTCGCGGGTTGCGAAAACATCGTGGCGTGTTCCCCACCCCGCCCCAATGAAGGCATCGCACCGGCGATTATCTACGCAGC
The DNA here is from genome assembly GCF_039986515.1 of Ascidiaceihabitans sp. Classification (NCBI taxonomy): domain Bacteria; kingdom Pseudomonadati; phylum Pseudomonadota; class Alphaproteobacteria; order Rhodobacterales; family Paracoccaceae; genus Ascidiaceihabitans; species Ascidiaceihabitans sp. Next base: position 50,488 of record NZ_JBDWQO010000023.1, read on the forward strand.
CCATTTGGCGGGCGCCACGCAAATTTTGTCGATGGGGGGCGTGCAAGGCATCGCGGCCATGACCTTTGGATTGTTTGGCCTGCCCAAGGCGGACATCCTTGTGGGCCCGGGCAACCAATTCGTGGCCGAAGCCAAGCGTTTTCTCTTTGGGCGTGTGGGCATTGATATGGTTGCGGGTCCAACTGATAGCTTGATTTTGGCAGATGCCAAAGCTGACGCGCATATCTTGGCAACGGATTTGGTGTCTCAGGCCGAACACGGGTACAATTCGCCAGTTTGGTTGGTGACGGATGACCGCGCGTTGGCCGAAAAAGTGATGGGCATGGTCCCAGATATGATCGCCGATTTGCCAGAGTTGAACCGCATGAACGCAGAAGCGGCTTGGCGCGACTATGCCGAAGTTATCCTGTGCGAAGACCGTGAAGAAATGGCCGCCTGTTCCGATGACTACGCGCCCGAGCACCTGACCGTTCAGGCCGAAGATCTCGATTGGTGGTTGGATCGTTTGCAGTGCTACGGTTCGCTGTTCTTGGGTGAAGAAACCACCGTATCTTATGGTGACAAAGCCTCTGGCACGAACCACGTTTTGCCGACCTCAAGCTCTGCCAAATACACTGGCGGCTTGTCCGTGCACAAATACATGAAGATTGTCACTTGGCAGCGCGGCACCCCTGAAGGCACCAAGGACGTGGCCATTGCAACAGCCCGTATTTCCCGCCTTGAGGGGATGGAAGGCCACGCCCGCGCCGCGGATGTGCGTCTGGCCAAATACTTCCCCGGCGAAAACTTCGACCTGACGGCGGCAGAGTAAACTCTGCCTGCCAGCTTCCATTTTCACCCCGCACACGAGGAGTAACTCACGTGTCTATCAGTTCCAAAATCGTGGATGATTTCATCGCCAATGGCGTCGAATTTGTCACGACCGTGCCGTGCAAACAGTTGGCCGGTGTCATCGACGAAGTCGACGCCCGCCCCGAGATTTTCCACATACCCAGTAACAAAGAAGACGAGGGCATGGGGCTTTGCGCAGGGGCCTTCATGGGCGGCAAACGTCCTGCCATCATCATGCAAAACACCGCGATTGGTGTGACCATCAACACGCTGGCCACACTGACGCAGTATTACCGCATGCCTTTGCCGATGCTGATTTCTTACCGCGGTGAATTGCGCGAACCTGTCGCCTGCCAAGTCGAAATGGCCGTGCACACCAAGGCGCTTTTGAACCAGATGAACATCCCCACGTATCACTTCCACAAGGAATCGGATGCGGATGAATTGGATGCGATCCTGAAGTATACTTTCATGTGCAACAAACCTGTGGCGATCCTGACGGATGCGTCCTTTTGGGGAGGCTACGGCGACCAATGATCCGTTCTGAAATCCTGCGCGAAATCGCGCCTATCCTTCGTGACCAATTGGTTGTTTGCAACATCGGTCTGCCCAGCCAAGAACTCCACATGATCGACGACAATGCCAAAAATTTCTACATGCTTGGGACCATGGGGCTGTCGTCTTCCATCGGTCTTGGTCTGGCTTTGGCCCAAGAGAAAACCGTCGTCTCTATCGACGGTGACGGGTCAGTCCTGACCAACCTTGGCACGCTGCCAACCATCGCCAACAACGTGGCCGACAACTACATCCTGATGATCATCGACAACGGATCTTATGGCTCTACCGGTGATCAACCGACCTATGCCGGCAAGAAAACCAAGCTCGAAAACGTGGCGGCCGCCTGCGGTTGCGAGAATGTTGTGACCGTGCAGGACGTGGACGCAGGCAAAGCGTTGCAGGCCGCCATCGACAGCAAACAAATGACGATTATTGTGGTGAAATGCGACAGCGGCAACATCAAGCTGCCCGTGATCACCATGGACCCCGTTGTGATCCGCGACCGCTTTATGAAAGCCGTTGCAAGCTAAGGTCTAGGGTGCGCGGGGAAACCGTCGCGCACCTTACCCGGCGAACTCGACCAGAGTATGGTCGCAGCCGATCAGGGCCGTTTCGATCAACTCGGCGATAAGCACCCAATCCCCGCCCGCAAGTCCGGCCCCGATCATCGGATAACCTATGCGACTGTTTGGAAAACGGGTGGCAATGTCTTCAAAGCAGGATTTGATCGCATCGTAATCTGCTTTGCGCCCGCGACCCTTCCATTGGAACTGTGTGTAGGCGTTTACAATAACTAGATTGTCGATGTGTGCCACCGAAACTGTGCCAAGCTTATCCCGTGCGCCATAAGTGGTTGTTTTGTCGGCTGCGAATGCTTCGGGGAACGTTGCTGCGATACGTTTTGCAATACCTGCTCCCATCGTGTGAAAGCAATTGCAGCCATGCACAATGACATCAAAGTCCCCTGCTTGGGCCATCTTGATAAGATCGCCGCGTACTGTTTTCATGTGAGTACCCCATTCCCCTAAAGACGATCGCCAAAGCTTCTATAACAATCCACAGGCGCTCCACAATCCCCGCTAACAACCCGTTTGGGAACGCATCAGGGGCTGTGTTTGTAGTCGCTTTGAAACTGGTGATAGCAAAATCTTGCAGGCATACATCACCACATTTCTTTATAGAGGGCCACTATTTCGTCTTCGCTGGGCACACGCGGATTGTTCCGTGGTGAACCTGACGCCAACGCTTGGCGTGCCATCAGATGCAACAGGTCATCGTCTGCCTCATGGCCCAACTGGCTGGGTGAAGGCACTTTCAAATCTGCGTTCAGCGCCCTTAAGGAACGCACCAGTTTGTCGCAAGCGGCTGCGTCTGTATCTGCCGCTTCGGCGAACCCCATAACGCGTGCGGCTTCGGCGTAGCGGGCCGGGGCGGCCTGTACCGAAAACGCAGTCACCACAGGCAAAAGCATGGCGTTGCTAAGCCCGTGGGCCACATGAAAATGCGCACCGATAGGACGGCTCATGCCATGAACCAGTGCAACAGAGGCATTGGAAAACGCCATGCCCGCCTGTGATGCTGCCAGCATCAACGCCTCGCGCGCAGTGGCGTTTGTCGGGTCATTGCAGGCGGTGCGCAGATGGGTTGCGATCAACGGCATCGCGGATAGGGCGAAGGCATCGGTGTAGGCATGGGCGCGTTTGCTGACATAGGCTTCAAGTGCGTGGGTCAGGCTGTCGATGCCTGTGTCTGCGGTGATGCGTGCGGGTTTGGTGGTGGTAAATTCCCAGTCGATTAAAGCCGCTGTGCCCACGCACGCCAGTCCTGACAGGTTGTACTTTTCAGGGGCGCCCGTGTCTGTGATCACACACCACCGCGTCAGTTCTGATCCAGTGCCGCCGGTGGTTGGCACGCAAATCACCGGCAACCCGCAACGGTCAATTTGCCTTGGCGCTTTGTAATCGCGCACGTGGCCCGGGTTGACCGACATAAAGGAAATCGCCTTGGCTGTGTCCATTGGACTGCCGCCGCCAAACCCGATGATACAATCGTAATCGCCTGCGTTCAGCGCGGCGATCCCCGCGTCAACGCAGGTGTCGGTCGGGTCCTCGATCACCCCGTCAAACAGCCCGTACGGCAGATTTGCGGCATCAAGTATGTCACAGAGCCTTTGCACATGGCCAAGTGTGACCAACCCTTTGTCCGTGACGATCAAAGGGCGTGACGCGGCCATTTGCACCATCACCTCTGGCAGTTCCTGCACGACCCCGCCGCCGATGCGGATGATGCGAGGGGATTGGATACGGGCGAAGGTTTGCATGGTAAGTGTCGCTTTGGCTTGGGTCTGGCTTGAAGCCCAAAGGGACGATTGTGCCGCCCCTTTGATGCAGTTTGGGTCAGTCGATAAAGATGACGTCGCCGTCAGCAGGATCATTCAACACGGCGCGTCCTGTGACACCATCGTGAACAAGATAGCATCCGTTGACAGCAAAGGATTCTTTGTAGTGCGGTTTGCCGTCCGTATATGTCACCTTTTCCAGCCGTAGCCATTTGGGGGCCGAATCCCCTGTCACATATTCAATTTTGGCGGTCTCGCCGTTGACGATCACCAACGCTTTGTCGTCCAGTTCTTCGTCTTCAGAGGCCGTGAAGCCGTAGGACCAGACATTGGCTGACTTATTGTAAATGTGGCGGGTGCAGTCGGCAAAGGCCGCGCCTGAAAGCAGTGACAGGGCAAGAAATGCGGTGCCGGATAATGCCGGTACAGTTCGAATCGTAATTTTCATAAAATTGTTCTCCTATAAAAAGAACAGTACCTGCACCTTCCAGATTGAACAGGAAAAATGCAGTTTGCGACTTGGATCACTCTGCCGCGCGTTCCACACCTTCGGCAATCGCTGTGCGCAGACGCTTTTCTAGCGTGCGTTGTTTATTTTCGGAATGGTATTTCAGCCCGAACATGTCCTTTACGTAAAACGTATCGACCGCCTGTTCGCCATAAGTCGCGATCACAGCGTTGGCGATATAGACGTTTGACGCCGCCAGACTGCGGGTCAGGTCATGCAGCAATCCGGGGCGGTCGCGGGTGTCGACTTCGATAATTGTATAAATCTCTGACCCTTCGTTGTCGAAGCTGATGTGCGTGGGCACGCGAAATGCCTTTTCGCGCTTTTTCACTTTGTCGCGGTCCACGATGGCGTCGCGTGTCACCACTTCGCCAGCCAAAGTGCGTTCAATCATTTTACGCAAGCGGGGCAGGCGGGCCGCGTCATAGGGTTGACCCTCTGCATCCTGAATCCAGAACGCATCTGTTACAAAGCCGTCTTTGGTTGTGTAACTGCGTGCATCGACAACATTGGCCCCCACAAGGGCCAAAGCACCGGTCAGACGTGCAAAGATACCGGGGTGGTCGTGCATCACAAAACAAGCCCGCGTTGCGTCGCGGTCTTCATCGGGGTGCAGATCCATCAAGATCTCGTCGTTTGTCATGTTGCGCAATAGCCCTGCAAACACCACATGCGCCGTCAGGTGCAGCCCCTGCCAATAGGGGTCGTAATGTCGTGCTGTTTCGGCTTGTAAATCCTTGCGGGGCCAGTCGTGTAGCGCCGATCGCAAAGCTTTCTTGGCCTCGGCGCCGCGGTTTTCGCGGTTCAGGGCCTCCATCCCGTTTTCAAGGGCGTTTTCGGTCTGGCGGTAAAGCGCCCGGATCAGAACCGCCTTCCAGTTGTTCCAGGTGTCGGGCCCAACGCCGCGAATGTCACAGACTGTCAGCACGCAAAGCAGCCCAAGCCGTTCTACTGTTTTCACTGCTTTGGCAAAGTCACGTACGGTGCGCGGGTCGGCGATGTCGCGCTTTTGGGCCATATCGGACATCAGCAGATGGTAGCGCACCAGCCATTCGACAGTGTCCACATCTTCTTGTTTCAGGCCAAGGCGGGGGGCCACTTTGCGCACGATTTGGGCGCCCAGGATAGAATGATCTTCGGGGCGTCCTTTGCCGATATCATGCAGCAGCATTGCCACATAAAGCACTTTGCGGTTCACGCCCTGCTCAAGGATGGAGGAGGCCACAGGCAGCTCTTCTTCCAGCTCTCCGCGTTCGATCATCGCAAGGTTGGCGATGCATTGGATTGTGTGTTCGTCCACGGTGTAGCTGTGGTACATGTTGAACTGCATCATCGCCACGATGTGTTCGAATTCCGGGATGAAAGCGGCAAGAACGCCCAATTCGTTCATGCGCCGCAATGCGCGTTCGGGGTTGCCGTGTTTCAGCATCAGATCAAGGAAAATACGCCGTGCTTCGGGCATGTTGCGCATGTCGTCATCGATCAGGTCCAGATTGGATTTTACCAACCTCATCGCATCAGGATGGATCAGCATACCTGTGCGCAGGGCTTCTTCAAAAATGCGCAACAGGTTGATCTTGTTCGACAAGAATTCATCTTCGCGGGCTATGGCCAAGCGGTTGTGAATAACCTCGTATCCGGTTTTGACCTTGGGTTTGCGTTTGAAAATACGTTCCAGCAGAGGTTCGGCTTTGACGTGCATCGCTTCGAGTTTTGTCAGGAAAATGCGAGTCAGATCGCCTACTTCGGTGGCATGAATAAAGAAGGCTTGCATAAAGACTTCGACACCACGCCGCCCACCGGTGTCTTTGTACCCCATGGCTTCGGCGACCATCACCTGCATATCGAATGTCAGTTGTTCGGTGGCACGGTTGGTCAGCAAATGCAGATGGCTGCGGACCGCCCAAAGAAAATCCTCTGCGGCCACAAAGCTTTTGAATTCGTCTTGCGTAAATACGTTTTTGGACACCAGATCGGCCGCGTCCTGAACCCCGTGGATGTGTTTGGCGATCCAGAACAAAGACTGCAAATCGCGCAAACCGCCTTTGCCTTCTTTTACATTGGGCTCAACGACATAGCGCTGCCCTTGCTTTTCATGCCGTTTGTCGCGCTCGGCCAGTTTGGCTTCGATGAACTTTGGGCCAGCGGCCGCCGTAAACAGATCGGCCCACAGCTTGCTTTCAAGATCGTCTGCCAGACCCGCGTCCCCAATCACAAAACGATGTTCCAGCATGGCGGTGCAAATGGTTGCATCTTCTGATCCCAAGCGGATGCAATCGGTGATCGTGCGGCTTGAATGGCCGACTTTAAGCTTCAGGTCCCACAGCAGATACAACATGTTTTCGATGGTTGTTTCTGCCCAAGCGGTCATTTTGTAGGGCGTAAGAAACAACAAATCGACGTCGGAAAACGGGGCCATTTCACCGCGTCCATACCCGCCCACGGCAATCACGGACAGGCGTTCACCCAGTGTCGGGTTCGGGTTGGGGTTCATGTGGCCCGCAATGTCAAAGGCTGCCGCCACAAGCTGATCCGTCAGGTATGTGTAGCTGCGGGTCAGGGGACGGGCCGCAAAGGGTTTGTTTTGGAACGCAGCCTTGATGGCGACGCGGGCCTGCTTTTGGGTGTCTTGCAGCCAAGCCAGCATTGTGGCCCGTAGGTCTTTGGTTTGCAGGGCCGCGCCAAGCGTTGCCTGAAACGCTGCCTGATTGAATATCGTGTCTGCAGGGCAGATCAAATCCGTAGATGGGTTCATAAATGATCTGCCCTGAAGAAATGTACCGACTTAGGAACCGCCGCCGGAAAAGCCGCGGGGCGCTTGGTCTAGGATGACCACTTTGTTTTCGCGAATACTGGCCACAGCCAAACCGCGTTCATTTGTGCCATCGGACTGCAGACGGAAAATACCCGTGGCCCCCTGGAACCCTGCGCCTTGGGTCAAAGCACCGGCACCCAACGGGTTGGACCGTGATCCGCTGACCAAAGCGCCCACTGCCGCGATCCCGTCAAAGGAAAGGCCCGCAATAGGGTGAGGGGCTTTGCCATAAGCGCCTTCGTATTTTGCGCGGAAGGCGTTGGCACGCGCTGGGTCAGGCAAAGCGAACCAGCCGCCTTGCACACCAGGCAACGCCAGCGTTTGGGCGGGAATATCCCATCGCGTCAGACCGATGTATTGTGTTGCGGCCGGGCGCACACCGGCTTCGGGCAAAAGCTGAGTGATCAAAGGCAAGGCGGATGCTGTGTTAGAGGTCATGAAAACCGCGTTGGCCCCGCCATTGTCCACGGCGGCTTTGATGCGTGGAATAGCCGCGACAACGCCTTCCTGACTGAGCGGATAGTCAACGCTGCCCGCCAATGTGGAACCCGAGCGGCTGATCGCATTTTGGATGGCGTTACGTCCCAACTGACCGGCAACATCCTGCGCACTAACCACCACGATGCGGTCTTTTCCTTGGGATTTTGCGTAGCTGACAAGGCGGTTTGCCGTGTTGTCGAAGGTTGGCCCAAGCACAAAGACGTTGCCGCCTGCGATTGTCGGGTTGTTGGAAAAGGCCAATACGTTGACGTTGCTGCCTGCCACCGCGACGCCCACGGCGTTTGCGGCCTCGGCATAAAGGGGGCCAAGAATGATCTGTGCGCCATCGCTGACGGCTTGTTTGGCTTGTGTTGCCGCTGTGCCTGCATTGCCTGCTGTGCCGTAAACACGCAGATTGATGTCCACACCTTCCAGATCACGGATCGCCAAACGGGCCGCATTTTCAAGACTTTGTGCTAAAAGATCATCACTTGCAGAGCCGCCCCCGCGTGGCACCAACAACGCAACGGCGACAGGTTCGCCTTTTTTGACGCTGGGGCCCGAATTGCCGATAGAGCCAAGAGACAGGTCGTCACAAGCGGCCAGTCCCAAAGCGAAGATTGGCAAAGTGATGACGCGAGATACCCGTAGCATTGACTTGCGGGCGGATTGGAAAAGCGCGAACATTGGTGCAGTAACTCCCTTAAGGTGTGCGCCTTTTGTGGCGCAGCGATTTTGGTCGATAATAGACGTCATGAAAGGCGGGTCCAGCTTTGAATTTTCAAAAGGTTCCCCTTGCACCGGGGTTGTATTTCGTGGGTGTGCCGATTGGCTCAGCCCGAGATATCACGTTGCGGGCTTTGGATGTGTTGGCGTCGGCGGATGTGCTGGCGGCGGAAGACACGCGCAGCATGCGAAAACTGATGGATATTCACGGTGTGCCCTTGAACGGGCGCCGCATCATCGCATTGCATGATCACACCGGGGAAAAGGTGGTGAACGGGCTGCTTGATGCCGTGAAACAAGGGCAATCGGTGGCCTATGCGTCCGAGGCCGGCATGCCATTGATTGCGGATCCCGGGTTTGAATTAAGCCGGGCTGCGGCGGATGCAGGTGTGATGCAAACCTGTGCGCCAGGCCCGTCCGCAGTCTTGACGGCTTTGGCCCTGGCTGGTTTGCCAACGGATGCGTTTTTCTTTGCAGGGTTTTTGCCGAACGCAAAAGGGGCGCGGTGTTCCGCCTTGGAAGGTCTGAAAGCCATTCGCGGAACATTGGCATTTTACGAATCGCCCAAACGCGTGGCGGCCACATTAAAAGATGCGGCGCGCGTCCTGGGGGACGGGCGCAAAGCCGTCGTGTGCCGTGAGCTTACAAAAAAGTTCGAAGAGGTGACCCGCGGCACACTGGGCGAATTGGCACAAGAGTTCTCGGGGCGGTCGGTTAAGGGCGAAATTGTATTGTTGGTCGATCGGGGCGATTTACAGATTGTTAGCGAAACAGACCTAGAAACAGCTTTGGGTGTTGCTTTGGGACAGATGTCTATGCGCGATGCCGTTGATGCGGTGTCGGCCGCACATGATACGCCACGCCGCAAGGTCTACCAGTTGGCGCTGGATATGGGGAAAGACAGTTGAACAGACATTTCAGGGGAAAAACGGCTTATCATGCGGGGTTGTCCGCAGAAGATCGCATTTCCACTGACTACGAACGCCGCGGATGTCCCGTCGCGCGTCGTCGCTGGCGGGGTGCCGCTGGTGAAATCGATCTGATTGCCCGCGACGGGGATGACCTGATCTTTATCGAAGTCAAACAAAGCCGGTCTTTTGATCGGGCGGTACAACGTGTCAGCCCCCGCCAAATGCAGCGCATTTATGCGGCCGCCGAAGAATTTCTGGCCGGTGAGCCGCGCGGCGCTTTGACGAATGTCCGCTTTGATGTCGCACTTGTGAATGGCCAAGGCGAGGTGCGGATCATTGAAAATGCCTTTGGACATGGCTGACCCATTGCACCGCTGCCATTGCTGCGCCATTTAAGGTGTTAGCAATATAAAGGTGCCGCATGAAAATCGCTTTCCAGATGGATCCAATTGCCGACGTCAATATTGATGCCGACAGCAGCTTTCGCTTGGCCGAAGAGGCGCAAGCCCGTGGTCACACGTTGTTCTTTTATGCGCCTGATCAACTGGCCTATCAAGAAGGTCGCATGACAGCGCGCGGTCACGATTTCACAGTCCAGCGTGTGCAGGGGGACCATGCCCATCTTGGTCCGCTGCGCGAAGTGGATCTGACCGATTTTGACGTGATCTGGCTGCGCCAAGACCCGCCATTTGATATGCATTACATCACGACAACGCATCTTCTGGATCGTTTGGCCCTTGATGTTCTGGTTGTGAATGACCCTTTCTGGGTGCGCAATTATCCCGAAAAGCTATTGGTTCTGGATTTCCCCGACCTGACCCCGCCCACCACCATCGCGCGGGATCTGGACACCATCAAGGCGTTCAAAGCCAAGCACGGCGATGTCATCCTGAAACCGCTTTATGGCAATGGCGGCGCGGGTGTATTTCGTCTGACGCCGGAGGATCGCAATCTGAGTTCCCTGCATGAGCTTTTTACGGGGTTCAGCCGCGAGCCTTTGATTGTGCAGAAATTTCTGCCTGATGTGTCCAATGGCGACAAACGCGTGATTTTGGTGGACGGTGAACCGGTTGGTGCCATCAACCGCGTGCCAGCTGCCGGTGAAACAAGGTCAAATATGCACGTCGGGGGCCGGCCCGAGAAAATTGGCCTGTCAGACCGTGATCTGGAAATTTGTGCCCGCATTGGCCCACTTTTGAAGGAAAAGGGTCAGGTGTTTGTCGGTATCGACGTCATCGGAGATTACCTGACAGAGATCAACGTGACCTCGCCCACAGGTATTCAAGAGCTGGAGCGTTTCGATGGTGTGAACATCGCCGCCAAGATTTGGGAGGCCATCGAGGCCAAGCGACCATGAGTTGGCAAAAGTCAGTTTTGAACCCGTGGCTGCGCTGGACCGAACGTCCCCATATGGCACGGGTTCAGGACCCTGAAAAACTGCGCCGGTCCTTTGAAAACAAAGCGCGATTGTTTTTTCATGGACCGCGTGGAACCACCAAAGACTGGACGGACTGTGGGGGCGTAAAATCGCTGCATCTGTCTGGCCCATGGGTCACTGATGGCAGTGTGTTGTTGTATTTTCATGGCGGGGGCTATGTGTTTGGCAGCCCGCAAACACATGCCGCGATGCTGGCACAACTGGCGGCGCGTGTGGGTGTTGAAGCCGTCTTGCCGCGGTATCCGTTGTCTCCGGAACATCCCTTTCCCGCGGCGTTCAATGCTGCGCGTGCAGCGTATTCAGGTCTTTTGGAACAGGGCTACCGCGCCGATCAGATTGTCATGGGCGGGGACAGTGCTGGCGGCAATCTGGTGTTGGCTTTGCTTGCGCAGCTTGTACAAGAGGGTGCCGATCTGCCAGCCGGTGTGTTTGCTTTTTCACCGCTGACCGATTTGACGTATTCCGGGGCCAGTTTTTCTGTCAACGCAGCCCGCGACGTGGTTCTGCCGGCAGAGCGGGCGTTGGATATGATGCAGATGTTTTTGAACGCTCAAGATCGGTCTGATCCTTTGATCAGCCCTGTTCATGCCGATTTCACGGGTGCATGCCCTGTTTGGATGTGCGTCGGAGATACCGAAATTTTGCTGGACGACACACGACGGATTGTGTCCGCCATGCAGCGCCAAGGTGTTGATGTTCAGATGCACATTGAACGTGATCTGCCCCATGTTTGGCCGCTGTTTCACAATATCTTGCCTGAAGGGCGGGCGACGCTGGAACAGTTGGCGGGGTGGATCAAGCCTCTGTTGCGCTTGCAAGGCGGAAACTAACGGCTTCGGCAAGGTGGTTGGCGCGTACGGTTTCCGACCCGTCAAGGTCGGCGATGGTGCGTGCGACGCGCAAAACCCTGTGATACCCGCGCGCCGACAGCTTGAACCTTTCGGCGGCTTTTGTCAGCAAGTCGCGGCCTTCCGCGTCGGGTGTTGCGATGTCTGACAAGGCCTCGCCTGCGGCATCGGCATTCGAGCGCATGTCAGGCGCATCTTTAAACCGTTCCTGTTGCACCGCGCGTGCCGTGGCCACCCGATCGCGGACGTCCTTGGAGCTGTCACCGCTGCTGGGTAAATCCAGATCGGTAAAGGCCACGGGCGGCACATCCACCCGCATGTCAAACCGGTCCATCAGTGGACCCGAGATACGCCCCAGATAATCCTGACCGCACAAAGGCACCTTGGCGCATGCCCGGTCGGGATCTGTCAGGTAGCCGCATTTGCACGGGTTTGCCGCAGCCACCAACATGAATTTACAAGGGTATTTCACATGGGCATTGGCCCGCGCGATCATCACTTCGCCTGTTTCAATCGGTTGTCGCAGTGTTTCCAGCACGGTTCGGGGGAATTCGGGAAACTCGTCCATGAACAACACGCCGTTGTGCGCCAAAGACACCTCGCCGGGTTTCGCCCCGCGCCCGCCGCCTATTATGGCCGCCATAGAGGCCGTGTGGTGAGGTTCGCGGAAGGGTCGTGCTTTTGAGATACCCCCTGCGTCCAGCAGGCCCGACAGCGAATGGATCATGGATGTTTCCAACGCTTCCACCGGTGAAAGAGGTGGCAATATGCCGGGCAACCGTGCAGCCAGCATCGATTTGCCAGACCCGGGTGTGCCGACAAACATGATGTGGTGCCGTCCGGCGGCGGCAATTTCCAATGCTCGTTTGGCGCGTTCTTGCCCTTTCACGTCGCGAAGATCACGCAAAGAACTGGCTTGTGTCACTTCGCCCGGTTGCGCGGGGCTGATGGGGGCCTGTCCGGTGAAATGTCGTGTGACATCGCCCAGAGACGCGGCGGCGATGACTTGCGTGTTGCCCACCCAAGCGGCTTCGGGACCGGAGGCTTTGGGGCAAAGTAAACCACGGTTTTGTTCGGCCGCTGCCATAGCAGCTGGCAACGCACCCACCACAGGGACAAGAGTGCCATCCAACGACAACTCGCCCAAGGCGACAAAGCTTTCGGTGATGTCATGCGGAATGATGTCCAAGGCTGCCAGCAGCGCCATCGCAATTGGCAGATCAAAATGCGACCCTTCTTTGGGCAGATCCGCAGGCGACAAATTGATAGTGATCCGTTTTGAAGGCAACGCGATGGACATTGCCCCAAGGGCGGTACGGACCCTGTCACGGGCCTCCGACACAGCTTTGTCTGGCAAGCCCACGATCGAAAAAGCAGGCATGCCGGGGGTGACAGCGCATTGCACTTCGACTTGGCGGGCTTCGACCCCTTGGAATGCCACAGTGTAGGCGCGAGAGACCATGGCCCCCTCCGGTTGCAACGTATGGTTAACGGCTAGCGAAGGGTGGTTTAGGATTGGTTAACGCGTGCCGCATGCGGCGCATATTCGAAGGGTTCGACCCGAAGTGTTACACGGCGTGTTATACGGCGTGCTATACTGGCCAGTCTTTTGTGGGCACACCCATGTCGTAAGGGAACGGGTTATATGTTACCTCTTGCCCCGATGCCCGCCATGCCTTGAAGGCGCTGTCGTTCAAAACGGTCATGCAATAGCTGCGCGCCGCGTCCGATATAGGCAAATCATACCCCACAACACGCGCGGCCACAGGGGCGAACATGGCATCCGCAATAGAATAGGCCCCAAACAACCAAGGCCCGTCGCCTTTGAAACGGCTTGCATGGGCCCATAGAACCTCGATCCGGTCCAGATCCGATTGCAACGCGGCGTCCACCGCAAAGCCCACATTCACATGCTGTAACTGCATCGGACACTGACCTCGGATTGCCCCGAAACTGGACGCCATTTCGGCGCTGATCCAACGTGCCGTGGCCCGTGCAGATGCATCTTTGGGCCACATATGTGCATCAGGGTTCTGTTCAGCCAGAGTTTCCGCCATAGCAAGGCTTTCCCCAACCACTGTTCCATCTGCCAGTCGCAAAGTTGGCACCAGTTTTGCAGGGGCAAGGTGGGCCATTTCATCGGCCATCGTGCCAGCATACAGCCCAACCAAATGTGTGTTAAAATCCAGCCCGAATTTTTTGAGCATCAGCCAGCCGCGCAGCGACCAGGATGAAAAGGTGCGATCACCGATATACAAATCATAAGTCATGGGCCAAAACGTAATCCGGTCTCGGCACATCGCGCAAACAGCGTTTTGTGCGCATCTTCATCACAAGAGGTGATTGATCCGTGTCACCCTGTCTGCGGTGCGTGTCCAATCGATGGTGGTCACAGACAGGTTGTCGATTTTATGCCCCAGCACCTGTTGGGCCGAAATGCCCATCGCCTGTTGCACTTGTGTCAGGATGGCCCCGAAATGCGCCACGGCGATGATGTGCCTACCCGGATTTTGCTGTGCAATGTGCTGCACGGCTGTATGCACCCTATGGGCCGCGTCGTTCCAGCTTTCGCCGCCGGGTGGGGTCGCATCACCCGGTGTTTCCCAATACGTGCGGCTGAGTGTCGGATGCCGGTCCGAAATATCTGAAAAATGTACCCCGTCCCACGACCCGAAATGCAATTCACGCAATCCGGCCGCATGTGGCAACCGCTGACGATTTGCGGCCATCGCGTCTGCGGTATCGATGCAGCGCGTCAAATCGGAACTGATGACCAATGCGTCTTCTGGCAGCGCATCGCACACCCGCTTTAATTGATCCGTGTCAGACAAATCTGCCGGCACGTCCCGCCATCCGACAAACGTCTTTTGATGGGTCGGCCCATGCCGGACCCAGTGCCACGTTGTTGTGTGAAGTAAGCTCATGGCAGGGTTCCTTTCAGGACATTGGGCAATCCAGCGACCACTTGCACCACCAATGACGCTTGCGCGGCCAAAGCGATGTTCAAACGCCCCTGTGCTTCTCGAAAGCGGCGCGACAACGCGTTGTCGGGCACAATGCCCTGACCCACTTCGTTAGACACAATCAGACATGGGGCGGCACATGCGGCCAGTGCTGTTCGCAGGCTGTGCTCTGCGTCGGCCAGATCATGTTCTTCCAGCAGGTGGTTCGTCAGCCACATGGTGGCACAATCGATCAATACGCAATGGTCTGCGGTGATATCCTGCAACGCGGGCGCAAGATCAAAGGGGGCATCAATGGTCCGCCACCTCTCATCCCGCCGCGCTTGATGAACATCAACACGCTTTTTCGTCTCATCGTCCCAGATGCGTGATGTGGCCACGTAAACAGGGGATAAACGACTGTTTAGGATAAGATTTTCCGCGAAGACCGACTTGCCCGAGGCCGCGCCGCCTATGATGAAAGACAATGGAGGCAACATTTTTTCCAACTTTGTGGTGAACCAAACCGTGGGTGACTGCGTACCTCTATCAACCGCGCAGAACAAGCGCACTGATTAGGGGGATGCCACGATGGCTTTAGACACAGCAAGAGACATGACCTTGTCGCGGGTGGCCATGAAGGCCGAACTTTTGGACGCGGATACTGAACTGCGGTTGGCATATGCGTGGCGCGACGAGCGATGCGAAAAGTCACTGCATCGTTTGATCACGGCCTACATGCGGTTGGCGATTTCGATGGCGTCCAAGTTCAAACGCTACGGTGCCCCCATGAACGACCTGATTCAGGAAGCGGGCCTTGGTCTGATGAAAGCCGCTGAAAAATTCGACCCCGACCGGGGCGTGCGGTTTTCAACCTATGCGGTGTGGTGGATCAAAGCGTCCATCCAAGACTACGTGATGCGCAACTGGTCTATGGTGCGCACAGGATCCACATCGTCGCAAAAGTCCCTGTTCTTTAATATGCGCCGTGTTCAAGCGCGGCTGGAACGGGAAAGTGCGTCGGCCGGTGCGCCGTTGGACAAACATCAGCTGCGCCAGATGATCTCGACAGAGATTGGTGTGCCGTTGCACGATGTTGAAATGATGGAGGGGCGGTTGTCCGGCTCTGACTATTCGTTGAACGCCACCCAATCGGTTGAAGACGAAGGCCGCGAGTGGATTGATGCGTTGGAAGACGACAGCGCCCAGGCCGCTGAGGTCGTTGAACACGAACACGATACGGAACAATTGCGCGCGTGGTTGCTGGATGCCATGAACGGATTGAACGAACGCGAACGCTTCATCGTGCGTGAACGCAAGCTGCGGGACACACCACGTACCTTGGAAAGTCTGGGCACAGAATTGTCTCTGTCCAAAGAACGTGTCCGCCAGTTGGAAGCCGCCGCTTTTGGAAAAATGCGCAAAGCGCTGGAAAGTCAAAGCAAGGAAGTGCATCACTTCCTACTATGAACTTGATATCGAAAATCACATTCGCATTGGCCGCCCTGACTGGGGCGGCTTTTGCGTCTGGGGAACGTCTTACATGGGACGTTGAACCGAACGTGCTGATTATTGGCGAATTGCATGACAATCACGATCACCACCAGCGGCAACAGGCCGCGATAAGGGATTTGACCCCCAAAGCAGTTGTGTTCGAGATGCTGACGCCAAGCGAAGGTGAGGCTTTGCGCGATGTGGCCAGAAACGAAACTGCGATGAAGGCCGCGACAACGGGTTTTCATTGGTCCAACATCGCGGACTACGCCGGTGTTCTGGCAAACAGCGATGTCATCATAGGGGCGGCCGTCGAACGTGACGCTATTATGCAATCGTTTTCGGAGGGGGCTGCGGCAGTGTTTGGACCTGATGCTGTCACATACGGCCTGACAAGCCAATTGAACGAAGCAGAATTGCAAACCCGCATGACACTCCAGTTCAAAGCGCATTGTGACGCGATGCCGATGGACATGATGGGCGGCATGGTCGAGGCGCAGCGACTAAAAGACGCTGTGTTTGCGCGGGTGGTGGTCAAAGCGTTGGAAACACACGGAAGCCCGGTTGTTTTGATCACAGGGAACGGACACGCGCGGATGGATTGGGGCGTGCCGGTCTACCTTGAAAAGGCTGACCCGAAGTTGAGGGTTCACAGCATTGGTCAAGGCGAAGACGACAGCGCGCCGCAAGGGGTGTTCAGTCAAGTGGTCTTCAGCCCTCAAGCTGTCCGCGACGCAGACCCCTGCGCGGCCTTTCAGTAACCCTGTCTTTTCCTAAAAAACTCCAAGGTCTGGGACAGCGCCCCAGCTGGCACTGGCACAAACCAAACACACAGCATATGTTTGGTCGGACCGGTCCAGCACCCTCAGGAAAGCAAGCCTATGCTACGTGACAAAAAAATTCTGCTTATCATCAGCGGCGGCATCGCGGCGTATAAAAGTCTTGATCTGATACGGCGCTTGTCCGAACGCGGCGCGGTTGTGACACCTGTCATGACCAAATCGGCCGAAGAATTTGTGACGCCTTTGTCGGTTTCGGCGTTAAGCGGGTCAAAGGTGTATCGCGATCTGTTTAATCTGACGGAAGAAGCTGAAATGGGCCATATCCAACTGTCACGCAGCGCAGACATTGTGCTTGTGGCGCCCGCGACTGCGGATTTGATGGCGAAGATGGCGCATGGCATTGCCAACGATCTGGCATCGACCCTTTTGCTGGCCACAGACACACCTGTGACGGTTGCCCCGGCCATGAATGTGCGGATGTGGCAGCACCCCGCAACACAACGCAATATCGAAACGCTGAAAGGCGACGGCGTCAGTTTTGTTGGTCCGAACGATGGCGATATGGCCTGCGGTGAATTTGGACCGGGCCGCATGGCAGAGCCATTGGAAATTGTCGCGGCCCTAGAGGCACAGCTTGGCGATGGGCCTTTGACGGGCAAACATATTCTGGTGACATCAGGGCCGACCCACGAACCCATTGATCCTGTGCGCTATATTGCCAACCGGTCGTCGGGCGCTCAGGGCACGGCCCTTGCGCAGGCGTTGACGGCGCTTGGCGCCGAGGTCACGTTTGTGACGGGCCCCGCAGATGTTCCGCCCCCCGAAAATGTCAAAGTGGTGCCCGTTCGAACGGCACAACAGATGCTTGAGGCTGTGCAAACTGCATTGCCGGCGGATGCTGCAATATTCGCAGCTGCCGTCGCAGACTGGCGTGTGCAGGGGGCCAGTGATCGCAAGCTGAAAAAATCCAAAGATGGTCTGCCAACACTCAGCTTTGCCGAAAATCCCGATATTCTGGCGACGGTTGCACAGATGAAGACAGGACGTCCGCAGCTGGTTGTGGGCTTTGCCGCCGAAACCAATGACGTGCAAGCCAATGCCACCGCAAAGCGTAAACGCAAAGCCTGCGACTGGATTGTGGCCAATGATGTGTCACCTGAAACGGGCATTATGGGGGGGGCTGAAAATGCGGTGCATGTGATTGACGACGCAGGCATCGAAGACTGGCCCCGAATGTCCAAGACAGATGTCGCGACCAAATTGGCCGCCCGTATTGCACAGGCACTTGCACCGTGACGGTTGCCATAGAAATTATGCGCGTGGCGGGCGCGGATGCCGATGTTGCCCTGCCAAGCTATGAAACGGCAGGGGCCGCGGGCGCAGACATCCGCGCCAATTTTCCGGATGGTGTTGGCGTCACATTGGCCTCTGGTGCCCGCGCTTTGGTGCCCACGGGCCTAAGTATGGCGATCCCGCAAGGGTTCGAAGTGCAGGTGCGTCCGCGATCTGGTCTTGCGCTGAAACATGGCATTGCTTTGGTCAACAGCCCCGGCACAATCGACGCGGATTACCGGGGCCCTGTCGGTGTCATTTTGCTGAACACCGGATCGGAACCGTTCCATGTGGCACATGGCGATCGCATCGCGCAGATTGTTGTCGCCCCTGTGGTTCAGGCCAGCTTCGACGTGGTCGATGCTTTGGACGACACGGATCGCGGGACGGGCGGTTTTGGATCGACGGGGCGCGGCTGATGGTTTTGGTGTTTGGATTGGCGGCTTTGCTTTGGGGCATGGGCCGCATTATGGGGGCGCCGAACACCGCACGGTGGGCCATGATTGGCCTGCTCTATATTGCCGTGCTGTCATTACATGTGGTTTTGGATGATGGTCATCCTTTGCGCATGGCAACGGGCGAAAGTGGGGCCTTTTGGCTGATTTTGGGGGGTGCGGGCCTGCTGGTCTATGCGTACCGGTGGGTTTTGAAGACCCTGCGCGGACAGGCACAACTGAAAGAGGCGCAACACACGCCCACGCCCAAACCCGGCACCTTCACCGAGACAGAATTGAACCGATACGCCCGCCATATTGTTTTGCGCGAATTGGGTGGTCCGGGCCAAAAGGCGCTGAAGCAAGCCAAGGTTCTGGTGGTTGGTGCCGGCGGGTTGGGGGCGCCTGTTTTGCAATATCTGGCGGCGGCTGGTGTGGGGACAATCGGTGTGATCGACGACGATGTTGTCGACAACGCAAACCTGCAACGGCAGGTCATTCACCGCGATGAAGACATCGGCAAACCAAAGGTCTTTTCGGCCGAAGCCGCGATGATTGCCCAAAATCCCTATGTTGTGGTCAAACCCTACAATCGCCGCCTGTCGCAGGATGTCGCGCCGGAATTGATTGCGGAATATGATCTGGTGATTGATGGGTGCGACAACTTTGCGACACGGTATCTGGTGAACGCTGTTTGTGTTGCGGCCAAAGTACCACTGGTGTCAGGGGCTTTGACGCAATGGGAAGGCCAAATCAGCGTCTTCGATCCGGCGAATGATGCGCCCTGTTACCAATGTGTCTTCCCGCAAGCCCCCTCTGCGGACCTGGCCCCCAATTGTTCTGTCGCGGGTGTTGTTGGTCCACTGCCCGGTGTGGTGGGATCAATGATGGCAATTGAAGCTGTGAAACTGATCGCCGGGACCGGGGCCGTTTTGCGGGGTGAGTTGTTGATCTATGACGCGCTTTACGGCGAAAGCCGCAAGATCGGGGTCAAACCACGGTCTGATTGCCCGGTTTGCGGGTCCTCAGCGTCGATGTGATCAAATCAGCGGTGCCTTGCCCCCAATCTGCATAGATCGCGGGACCGGGATGAAACCCGTCTGACGCCATGGTTGTTGCATCCAGTACCGATTGCACAGGCACATAGTGCAGGGTCGCGTCGGCGTTACAACGGGCACGTTGGGCCAGATCGAACCGCATGGCCTGACGTCCCAGCACCCACCGCAAGGGATTTGGCAGCAGTGGAAAATCAGACATGGGTGGTACGCCCGTAATCCAGAAATGTTCGATGCCGTGCCGGTCCCGTAGCGCTTGGGCAAGACTGTGTTGATCCTGCAGCCAGCGCCGCAGGGATGTGCCCGACGTGATGTCGTTGACGCCCAAGGCCTGCACGGCCACATCGAACTGAATGTCGGGAAGATCGTCCAGACTTTGCAAAACTCCTGATGTGGTCACACCGGTTTTGGCATGCAAGTGCCACGTCACAAGATGGGTTTGGGCCAATGTCTGGGTCAGATGGCCCGCCAATGCCGCGTCCTGATGGTCCACGCCGACGCCTGCCGCAGAACTGTCGCCGATGATCAGAACGGACAGGGCTGGACCTTGCCCCATTGTGCCGCTGCGCGGTCCGTCAGGTTCGGGCAACCGCAACGTACGCGCTTGCAAAAACAACCCCTGCGCCACCAGAACAGGCAACAAAACGGCGCGGGCGATTATCTCGAATACGAAGGGCATTGGCGTTGTTCTTTCATACACACAGACCTAGGTTGCATATCAAAGGAGACCTGCATGACCAATCCATTGCTTTCCACATGGGACACGCCCTTTGGCATTGCCCCGTTCAACCTGATTTCCGATGACAATTTCGCGCCCGCGCTGGACACGGCCTTGGCGTCCCATATGGGTGAGATCGACGCGATTACCAGTGCCGTTGACGCGCCGTCATTCTCTAACACGGTCGAGGCATTGGAGGCGGCGGGGGGCCAGCTTGAGTGTGTGTTGGGTCCGTTTTTCGCGATGGCTGGTGCTGACAGCAACCCCAAGCGTGAGGCCTTGCAGCGCGAGTTTTCGCCCAAACTTGCCGCGCATTTTTCCGAGATTTCCGCAAATTCTGCTTTGTTTTCGCGTGTTGCAGCCGTTTGGGACGCCCGCGACAGCCTTGACCTGACAGACGAACAGCAGCGCGTTCTTATGTTGACGCATCGGGGTTTTGTGCGGTCGGGTGCGGCACTGACGGGGGCGGACGAGCAGCGCATGAAAGAGATCAAGGCGCGGCTGGCAGTGCTTGGCACGCAGTTCACGCAGAACCTTTTGGCGGATGAACGCGATTGGTATCTGGAACTGGGTGATGGTGACTTGGCGGGTTTGCCGGACTTTGCCGTTGCAGCAGCACGCGCCGCGGGGCAGGAAAAGGGTCTTGATGGCCCGATTGTGACCCTGTCGCGGTCTGTGATTGTGCCGTTCCTGCAATTTTCGACGCGTCGTGATTTGCGCGAACAAGCCTACAAAGCCTGGGTTGCGCGTGGGGCAAATGGCGGTGACACGGACAACCGTACCATCGCCGCAGAAACGCTGTCGTTGCGCGAAGAACGTGCGCAGCTTTTGGGCTATTCCAATTTTGCGCAGTACAAGTTGGAAACCGAAATGGCCAAGACTCCGGATGCGGTGCGCAAATTGCTGAGCGACGTCTGGGAACCTGCCAAAGCCCAAGCCAATGCAGACGCATGGGTTTTGGGACAGATGATGCGGGACGATGGTGTGAATGGCGATCTGGAGCCGTGGGACTGGCGCTTTTATGCAGAACGCCGCCGCAAAGATTTGCATGATCTGGATGAGGCAGAAGTGAAGCCATATTTCCAATTGGATCGCATGATAGAGGCGTCATTTGATTGCGCATCCAAGTTGTTTGGACTGTCGTTCAAGCCGTTGGATGTGCCTTTGTACCACGATGATTGCCGCGCATGGGACGTGACGCGCGATGGGGAACATGTGGCCGTGTTTATTGGCGATTACTTTGCGCGTGGATCGAAACGGTCGGGCGCGTGGTGTTCCGCGATGCGCGCACAGGCGAAGTACCCGCAGGCGCAAACGCCCGTTGTTATCAACGTGTGCAACTTCGCCAAAGGTGATCCGGCGCTGCTGTCTTATGATGATGCACGCACGTTGTTTCACGAATTTGGCCATGCGCTGCATCAGATGTTGTCGGATGTGACGTATGAAAGTGTGTCAGGCACATCCGTGGCGCGTGATTTTGTTGAATTGCCCAGCCAGCTTTATGAACACTGGTTGGAGGTTCCCGAAGTTTTGGCTGAATTCGCAACCCACGCCAAAACAGGCCAACCCATGCCCCGCACCCTGTTAAAGAAGGTTTTGGGGGCCGCGACATATGACATGGGCTTTTCGACTGTGGAATATGTGGCGTCGGCGATGGTTGATCTGGAGTTCCACGATGGGTCGGCGCCTGCCGATCCCATGGCCCGTCAGGCCGAGATACTTGCTGAGATGGGCATGCCCCATGCCATTGCCATGCGCCACGCAACACCGCAGTTTGCGCATGTGTTTTCGGGGGATGGATATTCTTCGGGCTATTACAGCTACATGTGGTCGGAAGTTATGGACGCGGACGCGTTTGCATCCTTCGAGGAAGCGGGCGGCGCGTTTGATACAGAGCGCGCAAAAGCCCTGGAAGAACACATTTTGTCCAAGGGCGGCAGCCGCGATGCAGCCGAACTTTATGTTGAATTCCGCGGGCGTTTGCCGGGGGTTGAGGCGCTTTTGAAAGGGCGTGGCTTGGCCGCTTAGGGCTAAGATCATAGGGTCGCTTACGGCAGAGGGCGAAAAAGCACGCCAGTGCCGGAGCGGCTATTTGGGTGAGGCGCCGAGAAGGGCGGCCTTGAGCCTAGCGTGAGTGATGCTGCAAGGTGAACGAAGGTGGGCTTTTAGTAATGCGTATCAAGTAGACGGTCGTTTACTTGATACTCTCTAGGGAAGACCCGCCTTATGCCAAGTATTTCATGCAACTCAAGAATGAAGCGGCACCTGCAACAAACGGCAAACTTCGCCTAACGGGTGATATGTTAAGCACCGTTTTCGCGCCTGACTTAACACAATTTCGCCTATGCGATGTTAGCCCAAGCCGAAAGCGATCATTGCTCTTGTTGCAGCCAACGGCAGCAAATCCGCGCCTTGCCCGTTCATTGCACGCGCAGCGAACGGCTTAAAGACAGGGCTTTGTACCGCGAACCTCCTATTTTGCTGCAAAGCCAAAATTAGGGGCCCGCACATTCCCACGCGATTGTTTGTAAAAAACTGGGTTCAATACCCCAGCGTGCGGTCCACGACGTGCAGCAGCGGCTCATTGTTTTCGCTACGTCTGATGTTTTCTGCAATGGTCAGCGCCGAGTATTTGGCGCGCGTTTCAGATGCGATATGCGGCGTCACCAGCACGTTTTTTTGTGTCCAGTACGGATGATCTTTGGGCAGTGGCTCTTGTCGGAAGACATCAAGAACGGCGTGCCCAATGTGGCCGGTTTCCAGCGCCTGTAACAACGCGTCGTCGTCGATCAAAGGTCCGCGGCCGGGATTTATGATACACGCGTTTTTTGGCATGATGGCCAAGGTTTGCGCATTGAGCGTGTTGGTCGTGGCGGCAGTATCGGGCAGCAAAAGCACACAGATATCGGCACGTTCAAGCGCTTGTGTCAGCCCGTCTGCACCAGACAGGCATGTGATGCCTTCGATGTCTTTCTGGCTTCGTGACCAGCCGGTGACGTTGAACCCGACCTGCGCAAGTTGCGTGGCGGAGGCAGCCCCCAATTCACCAAGCCCCAATACGGTGACGCGTCGGTCCCAGGTGAGGGGCGGCGGCACAGGATCCCACGTGCCGGGGCTTGCGTGAATATGGGCGTCCATCCCAAGATGAAACCGCATCGCATGCCCCAACACCCACTCGATCATACCTTGCGTCAGACCGGGATCGACCATGCGCGTGAGCGGGATTTTAAGTGTTTCGTTGCCCACGATGCCTTCGACGCCTGCCCAAAGGTTCATCACCGCTTTGGCGCGGGTGAAGGGCGTGAAATCTTTGAGATCCGAGTTCGGTGCATAGACAATATAGTCTACGTTCTGGGGCGCTATGTCGGGGCTGATATGTGCTGACACGCCTGCATCCGCTATGGCCGTTTTTAAGGGTGCTTCGTAAGCGGGCCAGCGTTCAGGGCGGGCGGCGAACAGGATGTTTATCATAGATTTGAAGACCTTGGACGGTGGATATGTGCACTTTGAACCAACCCGAACGCCACCATAAGAACCAACATGGCGGACCCGCCGTAGCTGACCAAAGGCAGCGGCACGCCGACGACGGGTGCCATGCCCATCACCATCGACATGTTGACGGCAAAGAACAAAAAGAAGTTCAAAGCGATGCCCAGGATCAGCAACGAAGAAAAGCGGTCGCGGTTGGCGATGGCGGACGAAATGCAGAAAACGATGATGAGGAAATAGAGGCTCAGAAGCGAAATTGCCCCGATAAACCCGAATTCTTCGGCCAACGTCGTAAAGATGAAATCGGTGTGTTTTTCAGGCAGGAAGTTCAGCCGCGACTGTGTGCCTTGCATAAAACCGCGTCCCGAAATGCCCCCCGACCCAAGTGCGATCTTGGACTGGGTGATGTGGTAGCCCGCGCCAAGGGGGTCTTGGCTGGGGTCCAGAAACGTGTCGATGCGGCGGTACTGGTAGTTGTTCAGAAGTTGCCAGCTTTCGCCGCGCGATTGGAACACGGCCGCAATCAACCCGATGCCTGCGGCGATCACGGCGGCGAAATAGGCCCAATGCACACCGGCCAGAAACATCAGCCCGCCACCGGCTGCCAGCAGCAGAATGGACGTGCCAAGATCAGGTTGCTGGATCACAAGGGCTGTCGGAACCAAGATGATTACTATCGGCACCATAACCCACAGGGGTTTCGACTTTTTCTTGGCTGGTAGCCAGTCATAGTAGGCCGCCAGAAACATCACCAAAGTGATCTTCATCAATTCTGAGGGTTGCAAGCGCATGAAGCCTAAGTCGATCCAACGCTGCGCCCCCATGCCGACAGAGCCGAAAAATTCGACCCCCAGCAGCAGCATCACCGACACGCCGTAAGCAAATCCTGCGACGCTGCGCCAGAACCAGATTGGCACCATGCCGATCAGCACCATCAGGACAAGACCCATGGCAAAACGCTTCATCTGTGGCTCTGCCCATGGGCTGTAGCTGCCGCCCGCGACCGAGTAGAGCATCAGGAACCCGACGCCTGCGACGGCCACCAGCAAGATTGTCAAAGGCCAGTTCAGGAACAGTATTTTGCGCGGTCCCGTGGGGACTGATTTAACGGAATACTCAAGATAACTCATGCTTGGTCGTTTCCATCAAAGGCGGCCGTCGGGCGCATTTTGCGCAGTTTCTTTTGCTGTGCGCCGATGCGTCCACGGTCTTTGGACGGGTAGGCCGACAAAGGCGGAGGGCCGCCATATAATGCTTGTAGCGTGATGTCGCGCGCAATCGGTGCCGCCGCTTTTGATCCGCCGCCGCCGTGTTCGACGACAACGGCTACAGCATATTTGGGGTTGTCGGCTGGTGCGAAATCCACAAACAGCGCGTGGTCACGCCGTTCCCATGGCAAGTCCGAGTTGCGGATGACACCGCGTGCACGTTCGGCGGCCGAAATGTTGCGCACTTGGCTGGTGCCTGTCTTGCCTGCCATGCGCATACCATCAGCGATAATGCGACTGCCGTAGGCCGTGCCGCGCCGGTCATTGACCACTGCAAACATGGCGCGTCGCATTTTGCGCAGGTTATCATCGTCCAAAGGCAAAGGGCGGCCTGCGCCTGAAGGTTGTTCCACCCCGTCGATGGACTTCACAAGCCGCGGTTCGACGCTGCGCCCGGTGGCCAGTCGGGCGGTCATGACGGCCAACTGCAAGGGCGACGACAGCATATATCCCTGCCCGATAGAGGCATTGACCGTGTCCCCAATCACCCAGTCTTTGCCGTGCGTTGTGGTTTTCCATGCTTTGGTGGGCGTCAACCCGCGCGCGACCGCAGACATAGGCACATCATGGCGTACCCCAAGCCCGAAGATGTTGGCCATGGCTGAAATTTTTTCAATACCGACTTTCAGCGCCAGATCGTAGTAGTAGACGTCGCAGGATTGCTTAAGCGAATTTTCCAAATTCACACTGCCGTGGCCTGCGCGTTTCCAGCAGTGAAACTTGCGATCGGCAACTTCTAGATGGCCGGGGCAGCGCACTGTGTCTTCGGGCTCAATCAACCCTTCTTCCAGTGCGGCCATTGCTGTCATCATTTTGAAGGTCGATCCAGGGGGATAGGTGCCTTGGACTGTTTTTGATGCCAGCGGGCGGTATTTGTTTTCGGTCAATGCACTGTAGTCGGCCACCGAGATGCCGCGCACAAACAAGTTCGGATCATAGGTGGGCGCCGAGGCAATTGCGACCAGATCACCGGTTTCACAGTCAATCACCACGGCGCTGGCGCTTTCTTCCGAAAGTCTGGCCTGCACGTAATTTTGCAACTCAGCATCGACGCTAAGCTGTATGTCTGATCCGGGGCGGCCTTCGCGGCGGCCCAGTTCACGCATTTCACGACCCGCGGCGTTCACTTCGACCTGCCGTGTGCCTGCGGCACCGCGCAGGGTCGTTTCAACTTTGGCTTCGACGCCTACTTTTCCGATTTGAAAGCGCGGAATGCGCAGCAGCTCGTCCGGATCGTCAAGGCGGTTTAAATCGTAGTCGCTGACGGGGCCAACATACCCCAGAACATGTGCAAAATCAGAGCCCAAAGGATAAACACGGCTAAGCCCAATTTCAGGCGCGACACCGGGCAGGGCGGGTGCGTTCACCGACACGCGGCTTAGGTCGTCCCAATCCACATCGTCAGCGATCGTGACCGGATGGAACGGCGCGCTGCGTTTTATTTCGGTGAGTGCGCGTTCCAGTACCTCTGCGTCCAACTCCATCACTGTGGCCAGCTTGGTCAGGACTTTTTCCACGTCCCCCGCATCCTCGCGCACGATCTTGATTTGGTAGGTCGGGATGTTTTGTGCCAATTGCACGCCGTTGCGGTCAAATACTTCGCCACGCGCAGGGGGGATCAGCTTGAATTTGATGCGGTTTTCTTCGGCCAACAGGCGGAACTGGTCGGCTTGATTGACTTGCAAATGACGCATACGCGCGGCCAAACCGCCCATAAACACCAGCTGTACGCCCCCCAAAATAGCGGCGCGGCGCGAAATCAGGCGGTGGTTTGCCTCTATGTCGGCGCGCGTGCGCTTCATGCCCTGTCCCCCAATGTGTCCAGATCACCGGGATTGGATTTGCGCACACCCATAAAGGCATGTGTCACCCCAGCGATCACCGGATAGATCAGAATGGTAAAGCCCATCTGCATCAATGCCAGCCCAAAGCCCGGCATTTCAACCAACAATATCGAGAGGATCAGCCGATAGGCCAATGTCACGCCCAGAATCATGCCCGCCACAGTCAGCCATTCAACGGGAAAGCCGGTGACGCGTAGACTGCCAATTTGGGCTTTGAGGCTTTCACAGGCCAGCAGCATCAAAAACGCCCAAAGCCCGGGGGGGCGTTGCAGCAAAAGATCGGCCATCAGGAAGACAACAGCCAACAGCAGCACGGGCACATATTCAGGGCGGCGCACGGCCCACGCAAAGGCAAACCCCATCAGCAAGTCCGGCATGACCCACCGTGCAGGCAGGGTGTCCAAAGGCAGAAGATGAAGAAAAACGATACCAAAAGACAGGACGGTAAAATACATTCCCATGACCCACCGCCGCGATACGGACAGTTCATTCACTGGCTGTGCCCTCTACCTGTTCGGTTAAGGTCAGGGGTGCCACCACCCCCGCACTGTCGCGCACCGGTTCGCTGCCGTAGCTGCGCAACACGCGCAAAAATTCAAGCCGCTCATAATCCGCAGCCAGTCTGACACGCAAGCGCCCGCCTGGATCGGCGGCGACTTGACCTATCAGCAATCCGGCGGGAAAGACCCCACCGTCCCCTGAGCTGACAACGCGGTCGCCTGGGCGGATCAAGTCGGGGTTTTCAAGGAAGTCGATCGGGGGGGCGGCGGTGTTGTCACCGGCCACAATGACGCGCTGGCCAGAGGGTTGCACGATGGCTGGAATACGGCTTGAGGCATCCGTTAGCAAAATGACACGGCTGGTGTTTTGGGCGACACCCGAAATGCGTCCCACCAAACCGATCCCGTCCATGGTGGCCCACCCATCAACCAAACCGTCACGCACGCCGACATTCAGCAACACAGACTGGCGGAACGGCGATCCGGAATCCGCCAATACGACACCCGTCACAAACGTCAGTCTTGGATCAAGACGGACGTTGTTCAGATCCAGCAGGCGCGCGTTTTCCTGTTCCAGCTGCAAAGCCGCTTCTTTCCACGACTGCATTTTACGCAGTTCGCGGCGCAATTCCTGATTCTGTTCTGCAATCCGTTGGTAGCTTTGGAAATCGCGCAGCAAGTTGACAGTGCCGGTGACGGGCGCCATCGCCCAGTCAAAGTTGGGCACGATACGGTCTGTGACATGCAAACGAAACCGTTCCACACGCGGGCTGTCGATGCGCCAAACCAGAAATATCGCAATCAAAACAAGCGATAAGACGACAAAAAGCAACCGCCGCAACGGACCTGCATAGTCGTAGTTGTTTGATCTATCCTTGGCCAATGCGGGGGTGTCCTGCTTGGGGTAGGGGATTGGGAAGGCTTAGAAAACCAGGCCTGTTCCCTCAACTATCATAGTCGATGGCGTGACGCAGTTGTTTTTCATACTCAAGCGCCTTGCCAGTGCCCAAAGCCACGCAGTTCAGGGATTCGTCCGCAATCGACACGGCCAATCCGGTTTGTTCGCGCAGCGCCAAATCCAGATCACCCAGCAATGCCCCACCACCGGTCAGCATCACGCCGCGGTCCACGATGTCTGCGGCCAAATCGGGGGGTGTGGTTTCCAGGGCGGTCATCACCGCTTCGCAAATTTGCTGTACGGGTTCCGCCAGCGCTTCAGCGATTTGCGCCTGAGTGACTTCGATTTCCTTGGGCACGCCATTCAGCAGGTCGCGTCCGCGAATTTGCATTGATGTGCCGCGCCCGTCGTCGGGCATGCGCGCGGTGCCGATGCTGGTTTTGATGCGCTCGGCTGTGGTTTCACCCACAAGCAGGTTCTGCTGGCGGCGCAAATAGCTGATGATGGCTTCGTCCATACGGTCGCCACCTACACGCACAGAGCGCGCGTAAACGATGTCGCCCAGAGACAGAACCGCAACTTCGGTGGTCCCGCCGCCGATATCCACAACCATGTTGCCTGTGGGGTCGGTGATGGGCATGCCCGCACCGATGGCCGCAGCAATGGGTTCCGCGATCAGGCCAGCGCGGCGCGCGCCTGCTGACAAAACCGACTGGCGAATGGCGCGTTTTTCCACAGGCGTGGCGCCGTGGGGTACGCACACGATAATCTTGGGCTTGGAAAAGGTAGATCGTTTGTGCACTTTGCGGATGAAGTGTTTGATCATTTCCTCGGCGGTGTCAAAATCCGCAATCACGCCTTCACGCATGGGCCGGATGGCTTCGATTGATCCGGGCGTACGACCCAGCATCAACTTGGCGTCTTCGCCGACAGCCAGAACTTTCTTGATGCCGTCTTTGATATGGTAGGCCACCACAGAGGGTTCCGATAAAACCACGCCTTTGCCTTTGACATAGACAAGTGTGTTCGCGGTGCCGAGGTCAATCGCCATATCCGACGAAAAGAGCCCACCCAATTTATCAAAGATCGCCATCCACGCCTGCCTTGCCATAATCCCAAATCGCCTGCGAGTCGGGACACGCAAGCCGGCCGACTTATAGGCTGTGACGGCTTTAGACGAAAGGGGGTTGGCGCGGGGAATTGTCCCTATATTCGGCGCATTTCCGCTAGATCGCTGCAGTTGCCATGATAGGGTTGATTAATACGGCAAATGATAGGGGACATTATGCGCAAAATTCAGGTGTTGGGTGTTCACCACATAACGATCATGGGGGCGGACAGGCAGACGTCGATTGATTTTTGGGATGGTCTGTTGGGAATGCCTTTTATTTTCGACCAACCCAATCTGGATGATCCCGATGAAGGCCATTTGTATTTTGATCCCGGTGACGGTCGGTTGATCACGATTTTCACCAATGAAGATCGCACAGCGGACCCTGGGCGCACCCCGACGGATGCCGGATGTGTGCACCATTTGGCGTTTGAAGTGGACAGGGCGATGTTTTCGCAGGTGCCTGGACGCCTTGAGGCGCGGGGTATTGGCCATTCCGGTGTGAAAGATCGCGGGTTTATGGATTCCATCTATTTCAAGGACCCGCTTGGGCTTTTGATTGAACTTGCCTGTTACAAGTTCATTCCGCCGCGTGGATCAAGCCATGCTGAAGTGATGCTGGAGGCGCACAAACTGCGCGTAGCGGCAGGGGATGTGGCCATTGGTGAAGTCCATCTGGCAGATGCGGTTGAGTTGATCGTAGAACGGTCGCAAGCCTCGTTAAGTGCCGACAGAACTGCCAAACATCCCTATTGATCCAGTTTCAGTGGGCGCCTTTTTTCGTTTGACGGATTTTGTATTTTGAAATTATACAATTTGTATTGGAGATTCCCGAATGACCAAAAATAAGAAAATACACTGCGGCGAAGACCTCAAAGCGCGTATTCTGACCCAAGATATTGCGCCGGGCACAGACCTTGATGAAGCGCGCCTTGCGGAAGAATATGGCATTTCACGAACCCCGTTGCGCGAAATTCTACACCGTTTGGCGGGGGGCGGTTTCGTGCGTCTGGAAGAAAATCGCGGCGCCAAAGTTGAATCTATGGACCTTGCAACGCTGCGGGTGTTTTTCCAAACGGCCCCGTTGATCTATTGCGCGATCGCGCGTCAGGCGGCGGAAAATCGAACAAGCCGCCAGATTGCGGGGCTCAAGGACATTCAGGTGGCGTTTGCAATGGCCACCAGAGCCCGCGACGTGTCGCAGTCAGCGCTTTTGAATTATCAGTTTCATGAGCAGATTGGCGAGATGGCGCAAAACCCATATCTTTTTGCCGGTCTCAAGCGGATGTTGATCGACCACACGCGCCTCAGTCAGACATTTTTCAACCCGCAGTCGTCCTCGGATGCGGCCCGTGTGGACAAGGCTATCGCCCAACACGATGCAATGATTGCAGCCATTGAAGCCGGGCAAGCCGACGTCGCCATCGACCTGACGTTGCAGCATTGGGACCTGTCACGCGACCAGCTTGAAAAATATGTCCGGCCTGATCCGCTTCCCCTTGATGTGATTTCAATGAAAGACCGCCGCAATGCAATTTGAAGGTATTTATACGCCGCTGGTGACCCCATATCACGATGACTTTTCGCTAAACGAAAAGGCGCTTGCCCAGACCGTGGAGCACCTGATTGCCGCGGGCGTCCACGGGATCATCGTCGCGGGGTCTACTGGCGAATACTACGCCCAGACCGAAGCAGAACGCATTTGGATGATGAACCATTGCGCAAAGCTGATTGGTGGGCGTGTTCCGATGATTGTGGGCACCGGTGCCATTCGCACAGAGGACAGTATCTTGTATGCCCAAGAGGCCAAAAAAGCCGGTGCCGACGCACTTTTGATTGCGACACCACCCTATGCCTATCCCACGGGCCGCGAGATTGCGCTGCATGCGCTGGCGATTGATCGCGCGGCTAATCTGCCCGCGATGCTTTATAATTATCCGGGCCGTATGTCTGTGAACATGGACGAAGAGACGCTGGACCGCCTTGGCCGTTCGCCAAACTTTTGCGCCATCAAGGAAAGCAGCGGCGACATCAACCGTGTTCACATGCTGGCGCGCGATTACCCCCATATCGCACTGTCTTGCGGGATGGACGATCAGGCGCTTGAGTTTTTTGCATGGGGTGCGCGGTCGTGGGTCTGTGCGGGGTCAAACTTTGCCCCCGAGGCACATATCGCACTTTATCAGGCCTGCGCCGTTGAAGGGGATTTTACCAAAGGACGCGCCATTATGTCGGCCATGCTGCCGCTGATGGGGGTTCTCGAACAAGGCGGTAAGTTTGTGCAGTGTATCAAGTACGGCCTGACATTGCGCGGCATCGATGCGGGCCCACCCCGTCGGCCACTGCAACCCCTGAACAAGGACGACAAACGCCAGTTGGCAGATGTCATCCGCACCATGAACACGGCAGTGTCTGCCATCACGGGAGAAGTCATATGAGCGACCTTTTAACACAGGCCGAATACCAAGCCATCGCAGCTGATCTTGATTTCCCCCGCACCGCCTTCATCGACGGCAAATACCGCGCCGGATCGGGTGATGTATTCGCCACTGTGAACCCCGTGACAGGCGATCCGCTGGCCGAGATTTCGGGGTGCAATGCGGACGACGTGGACTTTGCGGTCAGCAAAGCCCGCGAAGCATTCGAACAGGGTCACTGGTCGAAGATGCACCCATCGGACCGCAAGGATGTGTTGATCAAACTGTGCAAATTGATCACCCGCAACCGTCGCGAACTGGCGGTGATGGAAAGCCTTGATAGCGGCAAGCCGATCCTTGATTGCGAAACCATTGATGTGCCTGAAACCATCCATTGTATCAAATGGCACGCGGAGGCTGTGGATAAGATTTACGACCAGACCAGCCCGACGGGAGACGATGCAATTTCCATGATTGTACGTGAACCGATTGGTGTGGTGGGGGCGGTGTTGCCGTGGAATTTTCCTTTGATGATGCTGGCTTGGAAAATTGGCCCCGCACTGGCCGCGGGTTGTTCCGTGATCGTCAAACCGGCGGAACAGACATCGCTGACCGCGCTGCGCGTCGCCGAACTTGCCCATGAGGCAGGCATTCCGCGCGGTGTGTTGCAGGTCTTACCCGGAGACGGGCCTTGTGTGGGCGCACCGCTGGGTCTGCACATGGATGTTGATATGGTCAGCTTTACGGGCTCGACTGAAACCGGAAAGCGGTTCTTGCGCTATGCGGCGGACAGCAATCTCAAAAAGATCGTCCTGGAATGTGGCGGCAAGAACCCTGCCATGGTGTTTGATGATGCCGAAAACCTCGATCACGTGGCGCAGCATGTGGTTAATGCGGCATTCTGGAATGCGGGGCAAAATTGTTCTGCGACCTCGCGGCTGATCGTGCATAAGGCAGTCAAAGCGGCCCTGATGGAAAAGATCGAAGCGCGTCTGCGTGATTGGAAAGTAGGCGATCCGCTTGACCCGAACACGCATATCGGCGCGTTGATTGATGCAGAACATTGCAAAAAGGTGCGCAGTTTCCTTGATAAGAACGATCAGGGCGAGGGCCCGTTCGTGGCCCCCGTGATTTACCATGTCAAAGCGTGCGACGCCAAGGCCAGCGACGAGATTTTTGGCCCGGTCCTGTCCGTCATCGAAGTGGCCAGCAACGACGAAGCCGTCGCCTTGGCCAATGACACGGACTACGGTCTTGCCGCGTCCGTTTTCACGGCAAACACACGCCGTGCCATCCGTGCGGCCCGCGATATTCGCGCAGGCACCGTGACTGTCAACTGCTACGGCGAAGGCGATATTGCGACTCCGTTTGGCGGTTATAAGCAATCGGGGTTCGGTGGGCGCGACAACGGTGTGCACGCCCATGACCAGTTTACAGAACTCAAAACGATCTGGATCGACCTCATCGATCCGCAAAGCGGAGATAACATCGGATGAGCGTCGAAGCCGTCGGAACCACACGTCGTGGACGCGGTGCGCGAAAAGCAGTGCGCCAAAAGCGTGACACCAATATGCTACCCGCCCTCAAACGCGGTATTCCCCTGACAGAACCGATGTCGCCTGAACAGGTGGTGCGGATCGACAATGCCTCAATGGATATTCTGGAAAATGTGGGCGTCGTGTTTCGCGATGATATTGCGCTGGCGGATTGGAAAAGGGCGGGCGCGGATGTGCGTGGTGAACGCGTGCACCTTGATCGGGGCCTCGTGCGTGAATTGATCAGCTCGATCCCGTCGTCGTTTACCTATCACGCCCGCAATCCCGCAAAGAACCTGCCGTTTGGCAACGATCATTCGATTTTTGTGCCGATGACCGGCGCCCCCTTCCTGCGGGACCTCGAAGACAAGCGGCGCAATCCGACGCTGGATGATTTGGCGAATTTCCACAAGCTTAGCCATATGCTGCCCGCGATCCATTCGTCTGCACACCATATTGTCGAACCTTACGATCATCCGATCAGCCAGCGGCATTTGCGTATCACGTACAGTTCGATGAAACACAGCGACAAGACGTTCATGGGCATGACAACAAGCCCCAAAAACGCCGAGGATGTGATGGACATGTGTGCCATCCTGTTTGGCGGCGATTTCATGATGACCCATCCGGTAGTGACCGGCAATTGCAACGGCAATTCACCTCTGGTCTGGGACGAAACCATGCTGGGGGCCTTGCGGGCGTTTGCGAAATATAACCAGCCTATCCTGTGTTCGCCCTTCGTTTTGGGCGGGGCCAATACGCCAGCGTCCACCGCAGCCACGGTCGCGCAACTTAATGCCGAGGCCTTGTCTGCGCTGGCCTATACGCAGGTCGTTCGAAAAGGGACGCCTGCGATTTACGGACATTACCTTGCCACCGTGTCGATGAAGTCGGGCGCACCTATGGCGGGCACGCCGGAAATCAGCCTGATGAATATGATGATCGGCCAGATGGCGCGCCACTACGATGTGCCATGGCGGACCTCTAACACGCTGGGGGGTGCCAAGACCTTTGATGCACAAGCCGGCTACGAAAGTGCAACCACGTTGATGGCCGTTCTGATGTCCGGGGCCAACTACATTTGGCATTCCGCAGGCTGGAACGAGGCAGGGATGCACTGTTCGATGGCCAAGTTTGTCGTGGATGCAGAGCAATGCGCCATGGGCCATCGCATGGCATCCGGCATCAAATGGGATGATTTTGATCAGGCGCTTGCAGCCGTGGCTGATGTTGGGCCGGGCGGGCATTATCTGGGGCACCCCCACACGCTTGATAAATTCCAAGAAGCGTTTTTCATGCCAGAGATGTTTGACAACAATTCCATTGAGCAATGGCAAGCGGATGGCGCAGTCGAGATCAATGAACGTGCGTTGAAACGTGTTCACGACTTGTTGGGCGAATATGAAGAACCCAAGCTTGATGAAGGCGTTAACGAAGAACTGCTGGATTACATCGCACGCCGTGAACGCGAAATTCCAGCCGCTGACGCCCTGAACCAAGACCTGTGACATGAGCCGGATCACCGTCAGCAGATTGCCGGTCGATCCCGGCCCCGCCGCATGGAACGCGGTCCTGCCCGATGCAGCGCCCGCACAATGCGTCGATGGCACCGAAACGGCAGATTGGATCATCATCGGCGCCGGGTTTGCAGGGTTGGCTGCCGCGCGACGGCTGTCACAGCTGTGCCCGACGGACCGCATTGTGGTGCTTGAGGCAAAGCGTGTGGCCGAGGGACCGGCGGGTCGCAACTCGGGCTTCATGATCGACCTGCCACATGATTTGTCGTCTGCCGATTATGGCGGGGCCTTGGATCATGATATCTCTCTGACTGCCGACAACCGGCACGCCATTGATTTTGCGTCGCAAATGGCGCGGGACTTTGGTTTGGGTCCGGATGCTTTTGTTCGCAGCGGCAAAATCAATGCCGCGGCAACGGACAAAGGTTGCAGACACAATCGTGAATACGCAAGGCATCTTTCCGCGATGGGGGAAGCCCACGAGATGCTGGATGCCGATGCGATGGCCGATATGACCGGCACGCGCTACTATCAAAGTGGGCTCTACACAGCGGGCACCGCGATCATCCAGCCTGCGGCGTTTGTGCGTGGCGTGGCGCGTGGGCTTGTGTCCAACAGGGTGCGAATTTTCGAAAACAGTCCGGTGACAACGCTGGAACGGAACGGCAATTGGACGGCCACAACGCTATCGGGGTCCGTGACCGCGCCCAAAGTTATTCTGGCCGTGAACGGGCATCTCAACAGCTTCGGGTTTATGGAAAACCAACTGATGCATGTGTTTACCTATGCGTCCATGACGCGGGTGCTCACCGCACAAGAAGCGGCGGCATTGGGCGGCCATGCTATCTGGGCTGTCACGCCTGCCGATCCGATGGGCAGCACGGTGCGGCGCATTCAAACGGCTCAAGGTCCGCGGATCGTTGTGCGCAATCGCTTTACCTATGACCCGACTATGGAGGTGGGTGAGCAACGCATCCGGTCTGTTGGCCGTGATCACGATGCAGCGTTCAAGGCGCGCTTCGGGATGCTGGCTGGTGTGGAAATGGAATATCGGTGGGGCGGGCGGCTGTGCCTAAGCCGCAACAACGTCAGCGTTGTGCGTGAAGTGGACACTGGCCTATACGCTGCGTGCTGCCAGAACGGGCTGGGCACCACACGCGGCACATTGTCGGGGATACTTGCGGCAGAGCTTGCCACAAACACGCCCTCGGACCGGTTAAGCCGCGCTTTGGATGCCGATCCGCCAACAGTTCTGCCACCGCCATTTCTGACCAAAATCGGTGCCAAAGCCGTTTTGAAATGGCAAGAAAGAAAAGCAGGGCCTGAGCTTTAGAACCGAAGCTGTGAAGGCCCAGCGGCGCAGGATTACGGGCGGGTTTTGTCCTTGGTGCGTCCGCGATGCCCGTAAGGCGTTTCACCGTAGCGCGATTTGAAATGGCGCGAGAACACGCTGTCGGAATTGAACCCTGCGGCCATGGCGACTTCCATGACGCTGAGGTCCGTTTCCATCAAAAGTGTTCGCGCCCTGTCCAAGCGAATGTTGCGGTAGGTTTGGGCCGGGGCCTCGTCCAGCAGTTGTTTGAACTGACGTTCCATTTGACGGCGCGAAATGCCGGCGCTGCGGGCCAGATCCTCAAGGTGCAAAGGGGTTTCGATGTTTTCGTACATCGCCCGCAATGCCGCCAACACGCGGGGATTTCTGGAACTGATGGCCTTGGCAATGGAAGACCGCTGTTCGCTGCGTTTGGAAATGTCCGGCCCGTTCAGGCACATGTCCGATACGGCGATGGCAAAGTCTTCGCCGTAGTCCTCTGCGATGACCGAAATCATCATCTCGGTGGCGGCCGCCCCCCCGCCACAGGTCAAAAGGGTGCCGTCGCGTTCAAACCTGTGCCGCGACGGGGCAAGCTGTGGAAAGGTTTCAATGAAACCGGGTTGGTTTTCCCAGTGCAAGGTAAACTGTTTGCCATCCAACAAGCCTGCACGCGCCAATGTGGCAGCCCCCGTGCAAATGCCGCCTGCGTGACCCCCAAAACGTACATGGTGACGCAGTTGCGACAGCACAGAAGCCGACGCAACTTTGGTGCCATTGTTGCCAGAACACGCAAAAAGATATGCCTCCGGGGGAAGATCACGCAGGGCCGCGTGTACACTGATGTCGATACCGGAGGACGACGACACAGGCGCGCCGTCTTCAGACAAAACAAGCCAGCCGTATAGCGGCTTTTGGGCCAGCTGATTGGCAATGCGCAACGGGTCCAAAGCAGCGCTAAACGCCAATAAAGTAAATTGCGGAAGCAGCAAGAACCCGAACCACCGTGTGGCGAGAGGGTCTTTGACGGGATAGCTGAACGCGCCCGCTGGCACGAGATCGGGGCGATTTGAGGGGCTGAATACGCCGTTGTTCACCAGCTTGCGTCCTTAAACCTTGGGGTCTTCACACCTGAATTTGATCGCATATGCGCCTTTTGTCCACAGCCGCAGGGCGCCACGCAAACAGCGCCCGCTTATCGGGAAGCGGGCGCTTTGTTCTTTTGTCTTGGTACTGTTTGCGTGTTTTACGCTTGTTGTGCTTTCAGTTCCAACCGGCGCTTGTGCAATGTTGGTTCTGTGTAGCCCGACGGATCTTTTGTTCCGCCAAACACCAGATCACAGGCTGCTTTATAGGCAATACCATCAAACGAGGGCGCCATGTCGGTGTAGCTGGCATCGGCACTGTTCTGGCGGTCCACGATGGCAGCCATCTTTTGCATGATGGCATTCACATCGGCCTCCGAGATCACGTTATGGTGCAACCAGTTGGCGATGTGTTGGGCGGAAATCCGGCACGTTGCGCGGTCTTCCATCAGGCCAACGTCATTGGCATCCGGCACTTTGGAACAGCCGACGCCCTGATCGATCCAGCGCACCACGTAGCCAAGAATGCCTTGCGCGTTGTTTTCCACTTCGTGGGCAATCTGGTCTTTGGACCATTTGCGATACGTCGCTGTCGGAATGTCCAGAAGGGCATCCACATAGGCGCGGCGTCCGCCTTTGGCCAAACCGGCCTGAACCGCAAAAACATCAACGCGGTGATAGTGCAGGGCGTGTAGCGTTGCGGCCGTGGGGCTTGGCACCCAAGCACAGTTTGCGCCGGATTTGGGGTGATCAATCTTGGCTTCCAACATGGCCGCCATATGGTCTGGAACCGCCCACATGCCTTTGCCAATCTGCGCTTTGCCAGACAGACCACATTCCAGCCCGATATCGACGTTCTGGTTTTCATACGCACCGATCCAGCCTTTGCGCTTGATGAAATCCTTACGGCTGAAAGGGCCAGCTTCCATAGAGGTGTGGATTTCGTCGCCGGTCCGGTCAAGGAAGCCGGTGTTGATGAAACACACGCGATGTTTGGCCGCGCGGATACATTCCTTGAGGTTCACAGACGTGCGGCGCTCTTCGTCCATGATGCCCAGCTTGACGGTGTTTTGTGGCAGGCCAAGGATGCTTTCGACGCGGGTAAAAATTTCGTCTGCAAAGGCCACTTCTTCAGGGCCGTGCATTTTGGGCTTAACCACATAGACCGATCCGGTTTGCGTGTTGCGCATCCCGTCTGTTTTCTTCAGGTCGTGCATCGCCAGCGTGGTGGTGATCAGCGCATCCATCAGACCTTCGAAGATTTCGTTGCCGTCTTTGTCCAGAACGGCCGGGTTTGTCATCAAGTGACCCACATTGCGCACCAGCAGCAAAGCACGGCCTTTCAATGACAAGTCGGACCCGTCCGGCGCGCTGTAAACGCGGTCGGCGTTCAGGCTGCGGGTGACGGATTTGCCGCCTTTCTCGAAGGTGTCGGACAGGTCGCCACGCATCAGGCCCATCCAGTTGCTATAGGCCAGAACCTTGTCTTCGGCATCAACGCAAGCGACTGAATCTTCACAGTCGATGATGGCAGACACAGCAGATTCCATCACAACGTCAGCCAGACCGGAGGCAGAGGTTTTTCCAATCGGGTGGTTGCGATCAAACACCAGCACCACATGCAAATTGTTGTTGCGCAAAACCACAGCCGTGGGGGCATCTGCGGGGCCTTCAAAGCCCACAAATTTTTCAGGGGCCACCAAAGGACCGCCATCGACCATCAAAGCGCCATCCACAACCGTGTAGCTGGAGGCTTGGCCGTGGCTTGTGTCTTTTACTGTGAATGCATCATCCAAAAAGACGGCTGCACGGGCCACAACGCGCGCCCCGCGCCCGTCATCAAAAGGGCCAGGCGCAGGCAATGTGCCCATCGCATCCGTTCCGTAAAACCCGTCATACAAGCTGCCCCAGCGCGCGTTCGCCGCGTTCAGAACAAACCGCGCATTCGTGACGGGCACAACAAGCTGCGCGCCTGCGACAGATGCAATTTCAGGATCGACGTTGGATGTTTCGATGGAAAAATCGCCACCCTCGGGCAGCAGATACCCGATTTCTTGTAAAAACGCTTTGTAAGAACCCGCATCATGCGGGCTGTCTTTATGGCAACGGTGCCACATATCGATCTGGGCTTGCAGCGCCTCGCGTTTGGCCAAAAGGGCACGGTTCTTTGGCCCGAATGTATTTGCCAAATCCGACAACCCGTTCCAGAATGTCTCTGAACTGATGCCAGTACCTTCCAAAGCTTGGCTTTCGATGAAATTTGCCAAAATCTCGTCAACCTGGATTTCGCTTTTCGTCAGGTAGTTAGGTGCAACTTGGTCTGCCATGATTCCTCACAAAGTGTTTTGCCTGCGCCTTGGTAGGTGTTTGACGGGTGATCTTCAATCCGTAGTCACGACAGGCCAATCCACGGTTGTGATCCAAAATGGGCGTATGTTTTACTCAGGTGCGCTACATAGGTTTGTAAGCAGCTTGGAAAAGGTGCGCATGGACACAGCGGGAATGTCTTCTGCGCGGCTCATAATGCCGACAGCACCGTGGGTTGCTGCCATTTCCACCGGCACGGTGACCAGCGTGTTTTGGTCAAGGTCGTTTGCCACAACCCCGCGACTGATAATCCAAACTGTGTCCGGATCGCTTAAAACAACGGCCCGCCCGAACGTCGGCGACGCGGTTTCAATGCGGTTTTGAAACAAAGGGACCCCTTGGGAAATAAGGTGCCGCGCGACCAAGGGGCGGATTGCTGAATCCTTTGGGGGATAAAGAACGCGAAAGCCATCAAGGTCGGCTGCGGATTGCACATCCAAAGCGAGGCTATCTGGGCGCGCAACAACAACCACATCTTCGGAGTAAAGCTGCTGGAAGCCAAGCCCGACCATTGTGTCGGGATTGCCCAACCGCCCAACCACCAGATCAAGCCCACCGCTGCGCAAACGCGTCGTCAGATCGCGGTGAGACCCTTCGTACATTTCAAGCGTGGTGTTTGGGTTCAGCTTTTGAAACGCCAGAACAGCACGGGGCAAAAGCCGCGATGCAACACTTGGCAAAGCACCCACTTTAAGCTGCCCCGCCGCGGTGCTGTGCGCATGCATGCTGCGCAATCCGTGGCGCAGGGCGGCCGTACTTTGTTCGGCAAATTGCAAAAAGACCTCGCCTTGAGGTGTCAAAGCCACGCCAGAGCGGCTGCGTTCCAGCAACACAACGCCAAGGATCGTTTCAAGGTCTTTTAGGGTTTTTGAGATAGCAGGTTGCGTCAGGTTTAAGTCTTGGGCGGCTATCTTGAAACTGCTGGCACGCGCGATGGCGCTGAAGGCGTCGAGATGGCGAAACTTGATGCGTCTGTCCACATTCATTCCTTTTTGGGCAATCAAATGGCAAGAAGTGTCATTTTCAATATCCATTCAAATATATGAAAAGTACAGTGCGGAGCAGGCAGGAGAGTGGCGTGAAAACTCAGGTGGCGATTATTGGGGGGGGGCCGTCCGGGCTTTTGTTGGCGCAGCTTTTGCATACACGCGGGATCAACAGCGTGGTGCTGGAACGCAAAACCAAAGACTATGTGCTGGGCCGCATTCGTGCGGGCGTGTTGGAACAGGGTCTGGTCAAGCTGATGGAAGAAGCCGGATGCGCGGACAGGTTGCACGCGGAAGGGATCACGCATGTTGGCACTTTGGTGTCTTATGGCGATGAAATGTTCCGCGTCGATTTCACCGAACATACCGGAAAACCCGTCGTGGTTTACGGCCAAACCGAAGTCACTCGGGACCTTTATGATGCGCGTGAACGCAGCGGTGGTGCGATCGAATTCAACGTCGAAGATGTGGTGATCCATGGGGCCGACACCGACACACCCCACATCACCTATACCGTTGCTGGCGTCCCCCGCAGCCTTGCATGTGATTTCATCGCAGGGTGCGACGGTTTCCATGGGGTCAGCCGGCAAACGATCCCGCTGGACGTGCGCCGCGAATATGAAAAAGTCTATCCCTTTGGCTGGTTAGGCATCTTGTCAGAAACCCCACCGGTCAATCACGAACTGATCTACGCCAATTCGTCACGCGGATTTGCCTTGTGTTCAATGCGCAACGAAAACCTAAGCCGCTATTATATCCAGTGTTCTCTGAGCGACCGGCCCGAAGACTGGACAGACGACGCCTTTTGGCAAGAACTCAAGCGCCGTATTCCGTCAGATCAGGCTGACAAGCTGGTGACGGGGCCAAGCATCGAAAAGTCCATCGCCCCCTTACGATCTTTTGTGACGGAACCCATGCGTTGGGGGCGCTTGTTTCTGTGTGGGGATGCCGCCCATATTGTCCCTCCAACCGGGGCAAAAGGTCTGAACACTGCTGCCTCAGACGTCCATTATCTGTATAACGGATTGCGCGACTTTTACGAAAACGACAGCACCCAAGGCATCGACACATATTCCGAAAAAGCCCTGTCCCGTGTCTGGAAAGCAGAGCGTTTCAGTTGGTGGTTCTCGTCACTGATGCACCGGTATCCTGACCAGTCTGAATTCGACTTAAAGATGCAGCTTGCTGAAATAGAGTTTTTGCGGTCCAACACAACGGCCCAACAGTCTATGGCCGAAAACTATGTCGGACTGCCGTATTGATGGCACTTCTAAAGGAGACGACAGGTGACTGATCGCTACACAAAAGGTATGCAAACCCGACGCGCTGTTTTGGGCGATGCGCATGTAGACCGCGCTGAAACACAAACGTCCGATTTTGACGCCCCGTTTCAGGCCATGATCACCGAAGGGGCATGGGGCACGCTTTGGGCTGACGACACGATACCCGCGCGGGAGCGGTCCATGCTGACCCTGTCGCTGCTTGCCGCCATGGGCAACTTTGAAGAAATCCCGATGCACATCCGCGCCACTGCACACACTGGCGCCAGCCCGCAAGATGTGTTGCAAGCGTTCATGCATGTGGCGGTTTATGCGGGCGTGCCAAAGGCCAATCATGCGATCAAACTGGCCAAACAGACCTATGCAGAAATGGGCATCCCGATTTAGCGGCTGTGTCTTTTTAGCGGCTGTGTCTTTCGCCTAAGGTGCGTTTTCAACGGCGTTTTGCAAATCCGACAGGTGTAGCTTTGGAAAGTGATCAAACAGATCGGCCATAAGTACGCGGCATTGGGGCCCGTACCAGTCTTCGGGAAACACGCAATCTGGCAATTCAGGGGCTTTCAAGATAATGCGCCGCCACGCATGCACCAATAAGACGCGCAGCACGGCATGCTCTATCGTGCTGAGGGGGTCAGCCCCGGCCAATTCTTCGCGTACCTGTTTCAATGTTTCGAAAAAAGCTTTTGATGCCGTGCGGGTCTGCAAAGAGCAGATCTTGTTTTTCATCCAGGCCGGAATGTGCGCTGCGTCATCCAGGACGGCAACAAAGCTGGCGGTATGCTTGGGTGGCGTTGTCGCAATGCGCAGGTTCGACGACACCCAGACACCGCAAGCACGCCCCTGCGGTTGAGATTGCGACGGATCACTTACAATCAACCATGCCCGTGTGGCAGTGGCACCGCGCGAATAAATGCGCGGCGACGCAGCAGCACTTTGTGTGCGTCCCCAGTCTGTCAGATGATGCGCACTGGTGCGACCTGTGCGTTCATTTTCAATCCAGCCGTCTTTGCGCAACCGGTGCAGCGCCACCCGCATCGCTTCCGGTTTTATTCCGATATGGTCGCGCATGTGACGCAACATCAGCCCACTGATCTGCGCCCCTTTGTCTTGGGCCAGTTCTCCAAAAACCGTAACCAACAGGGACCAGACGCGCGGAGTCTGGTCTTCGGTCAATCGGCTGACAATCCTATGAAATGATGCGGTGCCCACCGGAACATCATACTGCCCCTCTACATCTTTTCCAAGTCTCAGGGTTTGAAGGCATTCATGGTCAACAATTCATATTCCGCCACCTTGTCCTCATCCTGATTGGTCAGGGTCGCGTGCCATCGCACTTCGCCGTATTCATCGTTGCGCGGCGTTTTGTGTTTGACCGTCAATCGCACTTTGATGCTGTCGCCTGCTTGAACAGGTTTCATAAAGCGCAGAGTATCCAGACCGGTGTTGGCCAGAACAGGGCCTTCATTGGGCTCCACAAAAAGTCCCGCCGCAAAGCTTAGCAACAAATAGCCATGTGCGACACGACCCGGAAAGAACGGGTTTCGCTTGGCGGCCGCGTCGTCCATGTGGGCGTAGAATGTGTCACCTGTGAAGGTGGCGAAATGTTCGATGTCTTCCAGTGAAATGGTGCGCGGATCAGTGTGAATGGTCTCGCCGATGTCCAGATCATCGAAGTGGCGCGTGAAAGGGTGTGCCGGTGCCGGAATTTCGCTCGCCCCCGGCACCCATGTTTTCGAAATGGCCGTCAGAATGTCAGGGCTGCCTTGAACCGCCGTTCGTTGCATGTAGTGCATGACGCCGCGGATACCGCCCAGTTCTTCGCCGCCGCCCGCACGGCCCGGCCCACCATGCACCATATGGGGCAGGGGGGACCCGTGCCCGGTGGATTCCTTCATGCTGTCGCGGTTGTTGAAGTAAAGCCGTCCGTGAAAGGCGCCAGCCCCCACCGCAACGGCGCGGGCAACATCCGTGTCATGGGTGATCACCGACGCCACAAGTGATCCTTGCCCTTTGTTGGCCAGTGCTATGGCATGATCCAGATCGCTGTATCCCATGATCGTAGACACCGGCCCGAAGGCTTCTGTGTCATGCACGCGGGTCGCGGTGTCAGGGTCAGCGCAGTGGAAAACCATAGGGGGCAGGAACGCGCCTTTGGTGCTGTCAGCCCCTTGGACGTCAAAATTGTCCGGATCGCCAATCACCCGTTCCGCCTGCGCACCGATGATTGCGGCCTTTTCCAGAACATCGCGTTTCTGACTGTTGGACACCAGCGCCCCCATGCGGGTTGTGTCGGCTTTCGGATCACCGATGACCGTCTTGGACAGTCGTGCGCCAAGCGCCTCAATCACTGCATCCACATGGGGTTCTGGCGCTAGGATACGGCGGATTGCAGTGCATTTTTGCCCTGCCTTGGTGGTCATTTCGCGGTGTACTTCTTTGACAAAAAGGTCGAACTCCGGCGTGCCCGGCCCCGCATCCGGCCCAAGGATGGACGCATTCAAGCTGTCTTGTTCCGCAACAAAACGGATGGAATTGCGCATGATATGCTCCGACGACCGCAGCTTGAACGCCGTATCGGCGGACCCTGTGAAACTGACCACGTCCTGACAGGTCAGGCGGTCCAGCATATCGCCCAAGCCCCCCGCCACCATCTGCAAAGCGCCGGCCGGTAGAATGCCGCTGTCCAGCATAATGCGCACGGCCAGTTCCGTCACATAACAGGTGGCCGTTGCAGGTTTCACAATCGCAGGGACGCCCGCCAAAAGCGTAGGTGCCAGTTTTTCCAACATGCCCCAGACCGGAAAGTTGAAAGCGTTGATGTGCACCGCCACACCGTGCAGCGATGTTGCAATGTGCTGCCCCAAAAACGTGCCGTGGCGCGACAGTTGTTCGACTTCGCCGTCCAGATAGATGTTCGCATTCGGCATTTCGCGACGGCCCTTGGACGCAAAGACAAACATCGTGCCCACACCGCCATCAATGTCGATCATATGGTCCGCTTGCGTGGCACCTGTTGCAAAAGACAGATCATACAGCGCCTGTTTGTGGGCGTTCAGTTCCGTGGCCAAGGCTTTGAGCATC
The DNA here is from genome assembly GCF_039986515.1 of Ascidiaceihabitans sp. Classification (NCBI taxonomy): domain Bacteria; kingdom Pseudomonadati; phylum Pseudomonadota; class Alphaproteobacteria; order Rhodobacterales; family Paracoccaceae; genus Ascidiaceihabitans; species Ascidiaceihabitans sp. The sequence continues at coordinate 95,388 of NZ_JBDWQO010000023.1, forward strand.
CTCGCGCGGTCATGAAACGTCAGTTTGCGCAATGCTGGTCCGCCCACATCGCGGGCATGATCCAGCATCGCTTGCACATCCAAAGACCCGTTGCCTGCACGTCCCAGAACCGCACCTGTCACGGCATTTTCAATGCTGCGTGCATCTTCGTCGGGGGCGACCCACTGTCCGGCAACAAAGCTTTTGACGTCAAGAATGCTCATGTCTTTTGTCCTTTCAACCCGCGCCACACCCGTATTGTCCGGCGTCTTTCAATGGAAAATCCTGCTTGGATATTAATTGACCAACCGGTCGGTTTATGCAAGGGTTAACTGAGATATGCAAAGGACACGATCATGACGCCCGAAGACCGCGCCCAGAAATCATCCCAAGCCCTTTGGGAAGGCGACACTGCGTCAAAGTGGTTGGGGATCACGATTGAGGAGGTCCGCGAAGGCCGTTCGGTTCTATCGCTGACAGTGCAACCACACCATTGCAACGGCCACGGCATTTGCCACGGCGGCATCACCTTTTCACTGGCCGACAGCGCCTTTGCGTTTGCCTGCAACAGTCGCAATCAGGCAACCGTTGCCCAACACAACGCCATCACCTTTGTTGCCCCCGGCCACGTCGGTGATACGCTGACCGCCACGGCGCACGAAGTGTCGTTGACAGGACGCAGCGGCATCTACGACATCCGCGTCACAAATCAGGACGGCAAGACAATTGCTGAAATGCGGGGCATGTCGCGGGCCATCAAAGGCCAGTTGTTTACAGAATAATTCTACGGGAACTCTACGGGGACACAGACCAGATCATGAAAGACCTAAGCCCAAAAAAATCAGATCTCGATCCTATCGAAATCGCCAGCCGCGACGAAATATCTGCCTTGCAACTGCAACGCATGCAATGGTCGGTGCGCCACGCCTATGACAACGTGGCGATGTACAAAAAGCGCTTTGACGATGCGGGTGTGCATCCCGACGACCTGAAAGAACTTAAAGATCTGGCAAAGTTCCCTTTCACCCACAAAAACGACCTACGGGACAATTACCCCTTTGGAATGTCCGCGGTGCCGCGTGCGCAAATGGCGCGGGTTCATGCGTCCTCTGGCACAACAGGTAAAGCGACAGTGGTGGTTTACACCAAGCACGACATTGACGTGTGGGCGGATACTTTGGCCCGCAGCCTGCGCGCCTCTGGGCTTCGGGCTGGTGACATGGTGCACAACGCTTATGGTTATGGGCTGTTCACTGGCGGTTTGGGCGCCCATTACGGCATTGAAAAACTGGGTGCCACTGTTGTTCCCATGGGCGGCGGCCAGACCGAAAAGCAAATTGGCCTGATCACGGACTTCCAACCCAATGGAATTATGGTGACGCCGTCGTACATGCTGAATATTCTTGAAGGCTTTCATAAAGCGGGCATTGATCCGCGATCGTCGTCTTTGGATGTGGGAATTTTCGGCGCCGAGCCGTGGACAAACGCCATGCGCAAGGAAGTCGAAGACGCCTTCGACATGCATGCCGTCGACATCTATGGGCTTAGCGAAATCATGGGGCCGGGTGTGGCCAACGAATGTGTTGAAACGAAAGACGGTTTGCACGTCTGGGAAGACCACTATTATCCCGAAATCATCAATCCTGTCACAGGCGACGTCGTCGAAGATGGCGAAGACGGCGAACTGGTCTTCACCACACTGACCAAAGAAGGCATGCCCATGATCCGCTACCGCACGCGCGATCTGACACGGTTGTTGCCGGGCACCGCACGCAGTATGCGACGGATGGAGAAAATAACCGGACGTTCCGATGACATGATCATTTTGCGCGGCGTCAACGTCTTTCCGACGCAAATCGAAGAGCAGCTTTTGGGCACCGAAGGGCTGGCGCCCTATTTCCAGATCGAGCTGTTCAAATCCGGCCATATGGATGCGATGCGCGTGATCACAGAAGCCACACCCGTTGCCGCAGATGAGGCGTCAAAATCTGCAGCGGCAACGGCTTTGACAAAGCGTATCAAGGATATGGTGGGTGTTACGACGGACGTTGTCGTAGGCGATCCCGGAACGGCCCCCAGATCGCAGGGCAAGGCCGTGCGCGTCGTCGACAACCGAAGCAAGGGATAGCACTTGGCACGTCCCATCGCCAAAGACCACGACGCGAAACGCGCCCATATCCTGAAAACAGCAGCCCGCGTGTTTGCCGATACCGGTTTCGCGCGGGCGTCGATGTCGCAGGTGGCGAAAGACTGCGGAATTTCCAAGGCGAACATCTACCACTATTATGACAGCAAAGACGCGCTGTTGTTTGATATTCTCGACACGTATCTTCTGGCGTTGCGCGATCGCGTTCTGACGCTTTCCCTGACGGGTTTAAGTCCCGAGGCGCAGCTGCAGGCCATCATCTGTGAAACCTTGCATGCCTATAATGGAATGGACGAGGAACATAAAATCCAGACCGAAGGCATCCCTTTGTTGACGACCAACCAGCAAGCGATCCTGAAAGGCTATCAACGCGATATGGTTCGCCAACTCAGCGATGTTGTCAAATCGATTGCGCCCCAAGTCTTTGGAGACGACAAAACAAAACTTCGCGCCACCGTGATGTCGATCTTTGGCATGTTGAATTGGTTCTACATGTGGAACAGCGGGGCGGGGGATGCCGAGCGCACAGAATATGCGCAGCTTGTCACCCGATTGACCCTGTCAGGGGTAAAGGGCCTTTAAGGGGCCGCTAGTGGTGATCGTAGTCCACAACAATGCGGTCACTGACGGGGAACGATTGGCACGATAGGATAAACCCCTGTTCGACTTCGTAGTCTTCCAGCGCATGGTTGGCGATCATCTCAACTTCGCCCTCCAGAACCTTGCATTTGCATGTTGAACATACACCTGCCTTGCACGCAAATGGCGCGTCCAGCGCGTTGTCCAAAGCGGCGTCAAGAATGGTCTGGTCCTTGTCCATAGTAAAGCTGCGCGATGCGCCGTCCATGGTTATGGTGGCATCGGTTGCTTTGGCTGTGGCGTCGGTACCCGCGCTGGACGCCTTGCGTTTTAACCGGCCCGGCTGGGCACTGGCGAACAGCTCAAATTTGATCTGGTCGTCGGTCAGCCCATGATCGCGCAGGGCTGCCGCAATGGCCAGCATCATCGGCTCCGGGCCACAAATGAACGACGTATCGACGCTTTCGATATCGATCCAGTTGGCAAACAGCGCTTTGCACTTGTCCGCGTCAATGCGGCCCGTGAACAGGTCTATGTCTTGCGCGTCACTTTCCAGAATATGGATCACCGTCACCCGTTGCATGTAAAGGTTTTTCAGGTCTTCCAGCTCTTCGCGGAACATGATCGTGTTCACACCGCGGTTGGCATAGACCAGCGTAAAGGTGCTGTGGGGTTCGCGTTGCAACACCGTCTTCATGATCGACAACACAGGTGTCACCCCAGACCCGCCTGCGAACCCAAGATAATTTTTGCCCACAGCCGCATCGAGGGGTGTATGAAAATTGCCGGCAGGTTCCATGGCTTCCAACGTCATACCCGGTTTCAAGTTGTCATTGGCCCATGTGGAAAATGCACCGCCATCGACCTTCTTGATGCCCACCTGCAAGATGCCATCATCTTTGCCCGCGCAAATGGAATAAGACCGGCGCACTTCGGTGCCGTCGAAATCCTGGCGAAAGGTCAGATACTGACCTTGGATAAAGTCGAAATCGCCGCCGCCTGCGGGTTGCAAGCTGACAACAACCGCATCGCGGATCGTTTTATGAACATCAGTGACAGTCAATTGATGAAAGCGCGCCATCTGCTGGTCCTTTTAGATACATTTGAAATAGTCGAAGGGTTCAAGGCAGTCTTTACACTGCCACTGGGCCTTACATGGGGTTGACCCGAATTGACTGATCCGCACGACATGGGTGGATTTGCAACGTGGGCAGTTTTCCGGCCCACCGGCAGCACGCGGCGGGGCGATGCCGTAATCTGTCAGCTTTGTGCGCGCACCATCGGTTAACCAGTCGGTGGTCCATGGCGGGCTAAGCTGTGTCTTGATGCGAATGTTGTCCACACCACGGTCGCGCAAGGCCGTTTCAATATCAAGCGAGATCACAGTGGTCGCAGGGCAGCCCGAATAGGTCGGCGTTACGGCCACTTCAACAGTGTCCCCGTCCCACGCAACACCGCGTACGATGCCCAGCTCAACCACTGAAATTACCGGTATTTCAGGATCCGGCACATCTGCCAACCACTCCCAGATCGTGTCGACGCTGGGGTGCATGTTACCAGTTGGCTCCGGGATAGGCGCGTTGCAGCCATTGCATCTGCGTCAGAATATGCCCCAGATGCTCACTGTGCTGACGCCCTGATTTACCACCTTTGTGCGCAAAATCGCTGTCGGGAATGGTAAGCGTCGCCTGCGCCATCACATCCCCCACATGCGCGTCAAACGCAGCCCTCAAACTGGTCAGCTTAGGGGCGATACCAGCCTCAGCCATAGCCGTATCAACAGCATCGGGCACAAACATCTCGCCCACATAGGGCCAAAGCAGATTTAGCGCATCCTGCATGCGTCGGTGGCTTTCCAAAGTGCCGTCGCCCAAGCTGATCACCGTGTCGCCGGAGCGTTCCACATGGTATTGTACTTCTTTGACGGCTTTGGCCGCAATTTCGGCCACACGCGGTTCCGAGGACTGTTCCAAACCGCGCAGCATTGCCAAGTGCCATACATCGAACAGGAACTGGCGCATCATCGTTTGACCGAAATCACCGTTGGGTTGTTCCGTCAGCAAACAATTGCGAAAATCCCACGCATCGCGCAGCATTGCCAGATCATCAGCACTGCGGTTTTCGTCTTCCACTTCGCCGGCCAGACCAAGCCACATTTGTGTTTGGCCAATCAGATCAAGGGCTGTGTTGGCCAGCGCAATGTCTTCTTCAAGGATCGGCGCATGCCCACACCATTCGCTGACGCGGTGCCCCAACACCAACGTGTTGTCCCCCATCCGGCACAGAAATTCAAAATAGGCGGCACGGTCCGTCATTACATCGCCCCCACTTCGTCGGGGATGTCGAAAAATGTCGGATGACGGTACACTTTCGCTTCCGAGGGGTCGTACATCGGGCCTTTGTCCGACGGCGAAGACGCGGCAATATGGCGGGCTTCGACAACCCAGATGCTGACGCCTTCATTGCGGCGGGTGTAAACGTCGCGGGCGTTTTTCATCGCCATTTCTTCATCGGGCGCGTGCAAGCTGCCCACATGTCTGTGGCTCATGCCGTGTTGACCGCGAATGAACACTTCCCACAAAGGCCACTCGGCGCGCTTGGGTGTGTCTTGTGATACCGAAGTTTCAGAGTTTGAGGAGGTCATTCCGCAGCCACCTTTCCGATACGGCGTTTTTCGGCATGGGCCAGCATACCGTCCCGCACCCATGCGCCGTCGTCCCACGCCTTGTTGCGCGCAGCCAAGCGTTCTGTGTTGCACGGGCCGTTGCCGCGCAGCACATCAAAGAATTCGTTCCAGTCGGGTTCGGCGAAATCATAGCCGCCTTTGTCTTCGTTCCACGCCAGCGTTTCATCTGGCACCGTCAGCCCAAGATATTCCGCCTGTGGCACCGTCTGGTCGACGAACTTTTGGCGCAGCTCGTCATTGGTGTTCATCTTGATTTTCCACGCCATGGACTGTTCGGAATGGGTGCTTTCAGCATCTGACGGGCCGAACATCATCAGCGATGGAAACCACAAGCGGTTCAACGCATCCTGCGCCATTTTCTTTTGCGCAGGCGTGCCTTTGGCCATCTTCATCATGATGTCGTAGCCTTGGCGCTGGTGGAACGATTCCTCTTTGCAGATGCGCACCATCGCACGGGCATAGGGACCGTAAGACGTGCGTTGCAGCGGCACCTGGTTCATGATGGCAGCCCCGTCCACAAGCCAACCCACAGCGCCCATATCGGCCCATGTCAGCGTGGGGTAGTTGAAAATGGACGAATATTTCATCCGCCCGTCCAGCAGCATTTCCGTCATCTCGTCGCGCGTCACGCCAAGTGTTTCAGCGCCACAGTACAAATACAAACCGTGGCCCGCTTCGTCTTGCACTTTGGCCAACAGGATGGCTTTGCGTTCCAGTGTCGGCGCACGGGTGATCCAGTTGCCTTCGGGCAGCTGACCCACAATCTCGGAATGCGCGTGTTGCCCCATCTGACGGATCAGCGTCTTGCGGTATCCCACAGGCATCCAGTCTTTGGGCTCGATCTTTTCACCAGCGTCAATGCGCGCCTGAAAGGCCGCCAGCTTTTCGGGGTCTTCAAGCGTCGCTTCGGATTTTACCATCTGTGCATACATTTGAGCGTCTCCTGTCAGGACCTTAAATTCGTTCGATAATCATGGCAGCGCCTTGGCCCACACCCACGCACATCGTGCACAGGGCATAGCGGCCACCGCTGCGTGTCAACTGATGCGCCGCTGTCAGAACCAGACGTGCGCCCGACATGCCAAGCGGATGACCGATTGCAATGGCGCCCCCTTGCGGGTTCACCCGCGGATCGTCATCAGCCACACCAAGTTCACGCAACGTGGCAAGACCTTGGGCGGCAAAAGCTTCGTTCAGTTCGATGATGTCCATCTGGTCAATGGTCAGACCGGCACGGTCCAGCACCTTTTGGCTGGCAGGAACCGGACCGATCCCCATCACACGCGGCGCAACCCCAGCCGAGGACATGCCGACGATCCGCGCCATCGGGGTCAACCCGTGCTGCGTTGCTGCCGCTTCTGACGCAATCAACAAGGCCGCGGCCCCGTCGTTCACACCGCTTGCATTGCCAGCTGTAACGCTAAGATCAGGGCCATTCACACCTTTCAGTTTTGCCAGCTTTGCAGCATCTGTTCCGGGGCGGGGGTGTTCATCCGTGTCAAAGACAACCGCATCCCCTTTGCGCTGCGGGATGTTCACCGCGCAGATTTCATCCGCGAAACAGCCGGCGTCATGGGCTGCAGCCCAGTTTTCTTGGGACCGTGCGGCCATTGCATCCTGATCCGCGCGGTTCACCCCGTAATCGGCGGCAACATTATCCGCTGTTTGGGGCATGGAATCGACACCGTACTGCGCTTGCATCTTGGGATTGATGAAACGCCAGCCGATGGTCGTGTCGTAAACCGTGTTGGCGCGGGTGAAGGCGCTGGTGGCTTTGGGCATCACAAAGGGCGCGCGGCTCATGCTTTCGACGCCGCCTGCGATGGTCAGGTCATAGTCGCCTGCCTTGATCCCCCGCGCAGCAAATCCCACGGCATCCATGCCACTGGCACACAGGCGGTTGATTGTCGTGCCAGGCACGTCTTCGGGCAGACCGGCAAGCAAAGCCGCCATGCGGGCCACATTGCGGTTGTCTTCGCCGGCCTGATTGGCAGAGCCGAAAATCACGTCATCCACACGCGACCAGTCCACATCGACATTGCGTTCCATCAAAGCTGCGATCGGAAGGGACGCCAGATCATCGGTGCGCACAGACGACAGTGCCCCGCCGTAGCGGCCGATCGGCGTTCTGACACCGTCACAAATCAAAGCTTCCATGCGTCATTCCACCCTTAGATTGGTCTTTCCCCTACTATCTATAATAAGACGGATGGATTCGATCAACTATAAAGTTACTGAAAAACCCATCGTTAAGTTTTTAAGTAACGCTTTTGGTGAAGCCATCAGAATTCACTATTGCAACCGTTCACACAGCAATACTTTTGATGATACCAAGCGGCAGTGGATGCTGCAGCCACCGCACATCCGTCCCAACCAGAGACCCGACATATGACAGTTGCACTGCTTTTTATCCTACTTGATGCAGTGGGCACCTTTGTGTTCGGCCTAAGCGGCGCAATGGTCGCCATGAGGCGGCGTTTCGATATCTTCGGCATACTGGTTCTGGCTGTCGCAACAGGGGTCGCCGGCGGCATGGTGCGCGACCTGTTGCTAGGGTCCACGCCACCCGATGCCCTGCGCACTGTCTGGCCTTTGGCCATCGCAAGCCTTGCGGGGTTGTGCGTATTTTTCTTCAAACCCCTGATCGAACGGCTGAACCGCCCCGTTATGCTTTTGGATGCCATCGGGCTTGGCATCTTTGCTGTCGCTGGCTGCCGCAAAGCCCTGCTTTATGGGCTTGATGCACCCGGGGCCGTTCTTTTGGGCGTGATTTCGGCGGTAGGCGGGGGTGTATTAAGGGACATTATGGCGACGGAAGTGCCGCGTGTGCTTCACGAAGATATCTATGCACTTGCCGCTCTTGCGGGGGCGGCCGCTTATGCGGGCTGTCTGTGGTTTGGGGTTCAAGACAGCATCGCGGCCGTGGGTGCTGTCATTCTTGCAGTTGGGTTACGACTGGCAAGCGTGCGCTTTGGATGGCATTTGCCGCATCCTCCGAAGTGACAGGTCTGGGCAGACGGCACTGCGTTCGCTACACTACACCCTCACCGCGAAAGGAAGCCAAGCATGTCCAATCCCTGCATTATTTGCGTCGCAATCACCGGATCCGTGCCCTCAAAAAACGACAACCCTGCGGTGCCGATCACGATCGCAGAACAGATCGAAAGCACACATGAGGCATTTGAGGCCGGGGCAAGCATTGCCCATTGCCATGTGCGGGACGACAACGGCACACCCACATCTGATCCCGACCGCTTTGCGGCATTGAAGGAAGGGATAGAAGCCCATTGTCCCGGCATGATCGTCCAGCTTTCGACGGGTGGGCGGTCCGGCGCGGGACGTGACCGCGGGGGCATGTTGCCATTGTCGCCGGACATGGCGTCTTTGTCGGTGGGATCAAACAATTTCCCAACACGCGTCTATGAAAACAGCCCCGATCTGGTCGATTGGCTGGCATCGGAGATGATCACGCACAACGTGAAACCCGAAATCGAAGCCTTCGATCTGAGCCATATCGTTCAAGCCACACGCATGGCGGCTGACGGGCGATTGAAAGGCCCGCTTTATGTGCAATTCGTGATGGGCGTGAAGAATGCAATGCCGGCAGATGAGCCTATTTTCGACTTCTACATCGAAACCCTAAAGCGTCTCGCACCCGATGCCCAATGGTGCGCCGCAGGCATCGGACAGGCGCAGCTTACCGTCAATGAATGGTCGATTTCCAAAGGCGGGCACACACGTGCCGGATTGGAAGACAACGTGCGCTTGGACCGCACCACGCTGGCCCCGTCAAATGCGGCATTGGTGCAACGTGCCGTGGACTTGTGTGAAAAATACGAACGCCCCGTCGCCACATGGCAACAGGCCCGCAACATTCTGGGGTTGCGGAAAGTCATGGTCTGAAATGACCAAAGACAAGCGACCCTACAAAGGCATTTTTACCGATACCCGCAACTGGGACCGGTTTGAACATCGCCCAGGAGATATCTTTGTCTGTGTGCCACCCAAAAGCGGCACGACATGGATGCAAACTATCTGCGGGTTGCTGATCTTTGGCGATCCTGACGCAGATGTCTCATACCCCGAGATTTCACCATGGATCGAGTTTTCGCTGAGCTCAAAAACCGTAGATGCCCGCCTTGAAATGCTGGCCACCCAGACGCATCGGCGCTTTATCAAATCCCACACTCCGCTGGACGGCATCCCGTATTTTGAGGATTGCACCTATCTGGCGTGTCACCGCCACCCGCTGGATGTGCATTTTTCGATGTGGCATCATGTGCAAAACATGAAAATCGACCATATCGACCACTTGCACACACAAGACAGAGCCGCCAACTTCAACGCTTTTCTGGCCAACAGCATCGAAAACGAAGGGCTGGATCAACCCAGCCTTGAACTGATCACACATCATTATGAAACGGCGCGTGCGCGGGCAAAGCTGCCAAATGTGCACCTGTTTCATTACGCCACCCTGTCGCAGGATTTGTCGGGGCAGATGCGGCGGATTGCGAAAGCATTGAATATTTCACATCCCGACGCCTTGTTCGATGCCTTGGTGGAAAAGGCGACATTCAAAAGCATGAAAGCCAATGCGCTGAAAACAGCGCCCGGCGCCAAGGGCGGGCTTTACAAAGACCCCAACGCCTTTTTCAACAGCGGCCAAGGCCGTAAATGGGACGGGATTTTGGATGCGCATCAATTGGCGCGTTACAGGCGGCGTGTTGCCAATCTATTGGCACCAGAAGACGTCATCTACCTAGAGACAGGCCAGTGTTAATTTAGTTTGCGCCGCACCTGTCAGATGAAGATGCAGCGCATTTTGGTTTAGTACTGCCGTTCACCATCATGGGACGCAACACGCGGCACCAGTGCACGCACCAGTTCGGTCATGTCCAAAGTGCCGACAGTTTCACCATCTTCCTTAACGACATATGCATGCGACGTGTCCCCGCCAGACCGCGCAATCATGCTTTCAAGCGTGTCGTTCGCGTCCACTTCGCCATGGGCGTTGTCAGGCACTTCGCCCCCTGCCAATGGCTTCATAATGGACCGCACCCGCAGAACCCGTGCGCGGTTGATATCGCTTACGAAGTCTTCGATGTAGGGGTCATTGGGGTTCAGCAAGATGTGCTGCGGTTCGCCCTGTTGCACGACAAAACCGTCCTTCAAGATCACAAGGTGATCGGCCAGCTTCAGCGCTTCATCAAGGTCATGTGTGATGAAGATGATGGTCTTGTGCAGCTCTTTTTGCAGCTCAAGCAGCAGGTCCTGCATGTCGGTCCGGATCAAAGGATCAAGCGCCGAAAAGGCTTCGTCCATTAGCATGATATCGGTGTTGGCGGTCAAAGCGCGGGCGATGCCCACACGTTGTTGCATGCCCCCTGACAATTGGGCCGGATAGTGGTTTTCAAAGCCGTTAAGACCAACACGTTCCAACCATTTTGTCGCTTCCTTGTCGCAAGCGTCTTCGGTGTGACCGCGCACGGACAAAGGCATGCCTGCATTTTTCAGCACGGTTTTATGTGGCAGAAGCGCAAACTTCTGAAACACCATCGACATCTTTTCCTGACGCGCTTTGCGCAAACCGTCCTCGGACAGTTTCATCACATCTTCACCTTGCACGATGATCTCGCCCGCGGTGGGTTCGATCAAGCGATTGAGGTGACGGATCAGCGTAGATTTGCCTGAGCCCGACAGGCCCATCACAACAGTGATTTCGCCTGCCTGCATGTCCACGTTGATGTTGTTAAGCCCCAGCACGTGTTTGTGCTGGGCCAGAAGCTCTTCTTTGCCCATGCCTTTTTCGACATGATGCAAGACGTCCTTGTCGCGGGCTCCGAATATTTTATAGAGCCCGCGAAGGCTAACCATTGGTTCTGTCATCGTACCGGTTCCTTAGTGTTTGACATGGGTCATATCGACCCGCGTGAGAGCGGCTTTGGACACACGGTCAAGGATCACAGCCAAAAGAACGATACCAATACCAGCGACGATGCCGACACCCAGTTCAAGGTTGCGGATCCCGCGCAGGACGTTCACGCCAAGGCCTGGCGCCGATACCAAGGATGCGATCACAACCATGGCAAGGCTCATCATGATGGTCTGGTTGATGCCAGCCATGATGTTGGGCAGCGCCAGTGGCAATTGCACACGCAACAGTTTCTGTCTGGAGTTCATCCCGAATGCGTTCGCAGCTTCAATCACATCCTGATCTACCAAACGAATGCCCAGATCGGTCAACCGGATCACTGGCACAATCGCGTACAAAATGATCGCAATCCCGTACAGCTTCGATTCTGTCACCGAGAATAGGAAAATCAGAGGAATGAGATACACAAAGGTCGGCAAGGTTTGCAGCAAATCCAGAATGGGCACTGTGCCTTTTTGCAACCTGTCAGATTTGGACATGGCAATGCCTATGGGCACGCCAAGGAAAACTGAAATCGTCGTACAGACAAAGATAATTGAAAGCGTCTGCATCGCAACATCGTAGTGGTCCACCAGACCAAGCAACATGATCGAAACAAACACAAAAATCGTCACCGGTTTGGACCGGCTGGCATACCATGCGATAGCCACAAGGATGGGGATCATCACATACCAAGGCGTCGCTTCAAACAACCAAAGTGCGCCATCCAGCATCCAGCTGAGGGGTTGTGTGATCGGGTCAAGCACGGTTTTCAGTGCAGGCTTCGCCGCCAAAAACCCTTCTTCGATGCCTTTTGTCACATCACGTGACTGGATAACGCTGCTGCAACTTTCGTTGAGGTTATCAAGTGAGGGAAACGGGAAGACAGGGCCAGAAGCCTCTTTTCCGCCCGCTTGTGCCATAAGGTCTGCCATCGAAAGGGGCGCACCGTCTCCAGCCTCGCCACACCAATCGCTGAGCCCTAAGGCGCTGAATATCTTATCATAAAAGGCCATGTTGTTCCTTGTCCCCTGACCGGCAAAATGCCCCCCGTCCAGTCAGACGAGGGGCAGATTTCAAAGCGTTGGATTACTTAAGAAGTGCAGAAAGGTTTTCTGTGGCTTCTTCGTCCAACCATGTTGCCCAAACGTCTTTGTAGTTTGTCAGGAAGTACACGGCCGCTTCGTCATAGGACGCGTTGTTGTCCAGGCGCCAAGCCAGAACTTCACCCATCTGGTCGTTGGTGAAGCTTACGTTTGCCATCAAAGCTGCTGCTTGTGGTTCACGCTCTGCAAAGCCACCGGCCACTGCTGTCACAACTTTGGACGCAGGGTATTCTGAGAAAGTTGGGTTGGCGCAGTCAACGTCACCGTTGCACGTGTGTGCCTCGGCATCGAAGTCGCCCACTTTGACGGCAACCATCGGGTATTTGCCTAGTACGGCTGTTGGTGCCCAGTAGTAACCGAACCATGGTGCTTTTTCTTCAAACGCCGCAGCGATCGACGTTTGCAGTGTTTCACCGGAACCGTGCTGGAAGCGCTCAAGTCCGCCAGCGGCCGCGTCCAAGGCGATCAGGTTGTTGTTGTTGATGATATCGCATGCCCAGCCTGACGGGCAATCGTGGAATTTGCCGCCAACTTTCTCCGGGTTGGCCATGATGCCTTCCCATGTTGTCAGCTCTGGGTTGGATTCTGCGAGATAGGCAGGGATCCACCAGGCTTCGACGCCGCCATCTGACAGCACGTCAGCCAGTTCAACCAGTTTACCTTCTTCCAACAGGCCAGGGTATGCCGGAGTGGAGTTCGCCCAGACTTCGGTCAAAATGTCAGGCTCACCTGTTTCGGTGATGGACGTGATGGCTGTCACGGTGGAAGACGGCACTTTTTGCACGTTGCAACCAAGACCTTGTTCCATCAGGAACGCGGACACAGCTGTAACCACGGCAGAAGATGCCCAGTTCATTTCAGTGATCGTGACGTCGCCGCAATCCGCATAGGCGGCAGAGCCGGATGTCATCAACGCTGCAACTGCTGCGCCTTTCAAAAGTGTGGTTTTTTTCATTTTAATCTCCCTGAGATCGTTTGCCCTTGTTGATTTAAGGCCATGCGGTGGGCGTCCAGCATGGTTGATGCCCCGCACGCAACATGCGCAAGGGGCGGTAATTCCCGATCTGGCGCCGTGCCAGCCGGGTATAGGGTGCGGTGCGGATCATCCAATCACCGGCAATTCGGGTGCAGCACGTGTGCTTAACAGGTCAGCCCCGCCACCACGCACCACAATATTTTCTTCATGTACCATCATCAAGCCGTCACCGTAAGACAAGGACGGCTCAATCGTCAGAACCATGTTTTCTTTCAATTCTGTGTTATCGAAAGCCGCATGGGACGGCTGTTCTGTCAGTTGCATGCCAAGTCCATGGCCCAGCCGTCCAATATCGCCACCCGAGCCATCGAGTTCTCCAATCACCTTAGACATAGCCGTGAACAAATCGCGGCATGTGTTGCCGGGTTTAGCAGCATCTATGCCCGCCTGTGTGGCACGCCACAGCACATCATAAGCACGTTTTGCGACATCATCTGCCGTGCCGATGGCCCAGTTGCGGTCAAAGTCGCAAAAATATCCGTCCCATGTGCAGCCAGTGTCCAGCATCAGCACATCACCATGCTGCAAGGGGCGCTGCGTTGGTGGCGAAATCACGTCGGCATAGCCCCCCTGGGCGGCCGCACCCACAACATAAGGGGCGTCATCTGCCCCTGCCTGCAGCGCTGCAATCCGAAAGGTGCGGAACACATCTTCAAGCGGTTGGCCAAGCGACATGATTTCGGGAACACGGGCAAACGCCGCGGACCCGATGCCGCAGATATGGCGCAGTTTTTCAATCTCGGCGTCAGACTTCACCATGCGCAGCCCTTGAATCAGCCCTGTCACATCAACGATGTTCATCCCCGGCAGACCAGCCATCAAGCGTTGCCAGTCCCCAAGAGGCATCTGCAGCTTGGTCTCGTGGCCCATCATAACGCCAAGCTTGGCACCCGTTTGTGACAAGGGCGCAAGCAAGTCATGCAACAGGCTTATGCCGTCGTCTTCCGGCGCGGGGGCGCTCCATGTTCGAATGTCATCAAGCCACGACCGCCCCATCAATTCAGCGCCAATTTCAGGGATAACCGCAACCGGCTGACCGCTGGCGGGCACAAACACAAACCACGGACGCGTTGGGCTTTGCCAAAACAGCGTGTGGAACCCTGTAAAGTACCGCACGTCCTGTTCGCTCATCAGCAGCAGACCATCAATGCCAGCGGCGGCCATCAGCGCTTGCGCGTTTTCGGTACGTGCACGGAACTCAGAATGGGCAAAACCCCGTTCGGGCGCGGCGCCGTTCATGTGGTGTACCCCTGGCGCGAAGGCGTCCTGTCGTCGCGACCATTCACAATGGCATGGGCTGAAAACTCTGCCATCTCACCGCGCCACACCTGACGTCCGAAGCAAAAGGGCACACCCGCGCCGTCCCGGATCACTTGTTCCAGTTCTACAACTGCGTGACTGGCCGCGATGTTCAGCAATGCTGCCTCGGACGCCCCTGCACCGCGCATCCGGATCACGATATCACCAGTGCTGGCCGCGGTGCCATAACGATTGGCCAGAATTTGCGTGGTGGACTGCGCCAGATCGTGATCCAGAAAATCGGGGAACCTATCCGCCAGCAAATATTCCGTTTCAACAAATATCGGATGTGCGCATGTGCGAAACAGGCGCACATACTGTAAAATCTCGGTGCCGACCGGTTGTTCCAACGCAGCAGCCAAGTGGGCGTCAGCGGTGATCTTGGCGGTGTCGGTGACTTCGATTTTCAAATCCACGTCGTTGGTCTGGGCAGTGCCCACAAAGCTGACCATGTTGCTGACGTTGTATGTCAGTCGCTTGGGCGATACGAAGCGTCCGCGCCGGTCCGAACTGTAAACAAGGCCTTCGCTTTCAAGCGCTTCAAGCGCACGGCGCCCTGTCATGCGGCTTACGCCATACGTCTGGGACACGCTGCGTTCGGATGGAAGAATATTGTGTTCTTTCAACGCGCCAACCGCAATCTGGACGCGGATGTCATCAGCGATCTGGAGAAAGCGAGGACGCGGTGATGGATCACCTTTGCGGCCTGTGTTGCCTTGTCCATCCATCAAATCGCCTGTCCTCGAATCGCTAATTTCGGACAAGGCTATTTGGTATATACCAAAGCAATCAACCCCCTTTTTTAGATTGACACAAGCAGCTTCAGTGCAGTTAAATTAGCGCTGAAATCTGGTATATACCAACTAGCAACGAAGGGTGGCAGCTGACTATGAACAACCATATCGAAACGCTGCAGTTCGAAACCGATCAGGGGCTTGGGGCGCGCGCACGTCTGGGATTGATCGTGTTGCAAACAGATCAAACCATCGAACACGAATTTGCCGGGATTTTTGGCGCGCAGCGTGATGTTGCCCTGTATGCCACACGCATCCCGAATGCGATGGACGTGTCCCCGGATACGCTGCGCCAAATGGCGATTGATCTGCCGCAAACAGCGCATCTTTTGCCGCCTCGGTTCGGATTTGATGTGATGGGGTATGCCTGTACGTCAGGGGCCACGATGATCGGCGAAGACCGTGTCGCAGCCATGATCAGGGATGTGCATCCGGATGTGACAACCACCAATCCAATCACAGCTTGTAAAGCGGCGCTTGCAGCACTGGGGTTGAAGAAAATCGGCTTGGTAACGCCCTATCCGGTTGATGTGACCCTCGAAATGCAAGCCAACCTGCAAGCTGCAGGATTTGAAACAACCGCTGTTGCAACTTTTCAGGAATCCGACGATTTCACCGTGGCAAGGATCAGTCCCGACAGCATCCTGCAAGCGGTCACACACATCGGGGCGCGTGACGAATGTGACGGTGTCTTTGTGTCTTGCACAAGCCTGCGCGCCTTGCAGGTCATTGAACAGGCCGAAAAGACCATTCGCAAACCAGTCATTTCAAGCAATCAGGCCTTGGCTTGGCACATGATGCGCCTTGCGGGATTGACCGATCCCGTCCCACAGGCAGGCCGCCTATTTTCCCAACCTCTTTCCGAACAGGACGCCCCATGACCCAATCCCTTCCCAGCCACGCACAAGTTGTCATCATCGGCGGCGGTATACATGGCTGTTCTGTAGCGTATCATCTGGCGAAAGCCGGTTGGAAAGACGTCATTTTGTTGGAACGCAAGGCCCTGACCAGCGGCACGACATGGCACGCGGCGGGGCTTGTGGGGCAGTTGCAGGGCAGTCACGCAACAACGGCGTTTGCCAGCTACGGCGTAGAATTATTGCAAGAAATCGAAGCCGAAACAGGCCAGAACCCCGGCTTTCGGCAATCAGGGTCCATTTCGATTGCCGTAAACGAAGAACGCTTGGCAGAATTGAAACGCAAAGCGGATTTCGCGTCGCTCTTTGGGGTAGAAGCGCATTACATGCCAACCGACGCCATTGCCGAACGCTGGCCGTTGATGAATGCCGATGGTGTATTGGGCGGCATTCACATGCCCTCGGACGGGTCCGCCAACCCGATTGACCTGACCCAAGCCCTGGCCAAAGGTGCACGCATGCACGGCGCTACGATCCGCGAACGCATCAAAGTCGAAGAGGTGCTGACAGACGCTGGCAAAGTCACCGGCGTGCGCACGAACGAAGGCACGATCACAGCCGATGTCGTGGTAAACTGCGGCGGCATGTGGGCGCGTGAATTGGGCCAGAAAAATGGGGTAGGCGTCCCGCTGCATGCCTGCGAACACTACTACCTTGTGACCGAACCGATCCCTGATTTGCCCAGCGATCTGCCAGTCCTGCGATCCTATTGCGATGGCACCTACTGGAAGGAAGATGCAGGTAAATTGCTGTTCGGTTTCGCACATTTCCATGCCAAAGCCTGGGCCAAAGACGGCATCCCCGAAAGCTTTGAATTTGACAGCCTGCCCTTCATCGAAGACGACGTGATGGAGGTATTGGAACTCAGCATGAACCGCGTGCCAATCCTTCAGGAAACGGGCATCCGCACGTTCTTTAACGGGCCCGAAAGCTACTCTCATGACGGGCGGTTCACCTTGGGAGAAGCCCCTGATCTTAAAGGCTATTACGTTCTGGCAGGTTTGAATTCGACTGGCATTCAATCTGGCCCCGGCGCGGGCAAGGCGCTGGCCGACTGGATCATGGCCGGCCACCCGACACTGGATCTGGCCGAAATGGACCCCGCGCGCATCGAAGATTGGCAAGCCCGTGATCCTTACCTGCAAGAACGTTGCCCCGAGACGCTGGTACTGACCTATGCGATGCATTGGCCCGGTCGCCAACGGACCACTGCCCGTGGCCTTCGCCGCACGCCATTCTACCACCCGATGAAGGCCAAAGGTGCTGTCTATGCCGAGGCCCAAGGCTGGGAACGTCCCGGCTGGTTTGCACCCGAGGGTGTCGCGCCGGAATACGATTACTCCTTCCATCGCCCAAGCTGGTTCGACCACGCCCAAGCCGAACAAAAGGCTGCCCGCGAAGATGTGGCGATGATTGACTATTCCATGCTGGGCAAACTGATGGTTGAGGGGGCGGATGCGCTGACCTTCCTGCAACGCGTTTGCACCAATGACATCGACGTGCCTGTTGGTCGCGTGGTCTACACGCTGATGTTGAACGAACGCGGCGGCATCGAAAGCGACGTGACCGTGGCGCGCCATGGGGCAGACAGCTTTATGGTCATGTCCTCGATCTCGCACACGCGCCGTGATGCGGATCACCTACGCGCCCATATCGCAACTGGTGAAGATGTGCGGTTGCGCGATGCCACCACAGACCATGCGGTGTTGTCGGTTGCAGGGCCCAAAGCGCGGGATTTGCTGGCCGCGGTCTGCGATGTCGACCTGTCAAACGACAGCTTCCCCTTCAACAGCCTGCAAAGGTTCCACATCGGCCACGCACCCGTCTTTGCACAGCGGCTGTCCTACACCGGCGAAATGGGCTGGGAAATTTTCATTACCCCCGATTTTGCCGAACATGTGTTTGAGGTCTTGTGGGATGCAGGCGTCCCACTCGGGCTGCGGCTGGTGGGCGGCGAAGCCTTGAATGCGCTGCGGGTCGAAAAGGGCTTTTTGCACTGGGGTCATGATATGTCTTACACCGAAGCCCCGCATCAGGTTGGTTTGGGGTTCATCTGCAAGCCGAACAAAGCGGTGCCGTTTGTGGGATGCGATGCGTTTGTGCGCCGTAAGTCCGACGGCAAGGGCCCGTTTTTGTGCCATGTGAAATTACACGACGCAGCGCCCCTTCTTCATCACAACGAACCGGTTTTGAAAGACGGCGCCGTCGTTGGTTACGTGGCAAGCGGCGCTTATGCCTATGCACAGGGCGCCGCAATCGGAACGTGCTTTATTGATGCGGCGGATCGTGCTTCAGTTGCGAACGGCGCATACGAAGTCGTTGTCGAAGGGAAAGCGGTTGCCGCTACAGTGCAACTGAAACCCTTTTCCAAACCACTGACCCAAGCGTAAGCCGTGAAACCAAAGGCGGACGGTATAAAGGCGAACGACATGGAGACCGGGAACTGGAACACGCAAACACTGCTGGGTAAGTTGATTGCTTACCCAACAATCAGCGCGGACCCCAACATCGACCTGATCACGTTCTGCGCCGATCTGTTGCAAACGGCTGGCGCAAAAACCACCATCTTGCGGGACGCGACCGGCAAAAAAGCCAATCTGTACGCAACCATCGGCCCGCAAGATCGCCCCGGGATCTTGTTGTCGGGGCATACGGATGTTGTCCCTGTTGCTGGCCAGAACTGGACCGTACCGCCTTTTGAGATGACGGAAGCAGACGATAAACTGTTTGGGCGCGGGACCTGCGATATGAAAGGGTTTGTTGCCTCAAGCTTGGTTTGTGCGCTTAAGGCGGCAACCCTTGATCTGCGCACGCCCTTGCACCTTGCCCTGTCCTACGACGAAGAAATCGGCTGCGTTGGTGTGCGGTCCTTGATTGATATGCTGGCCGCGGCACCATTTGTGCCGCAGCTTTGCATCGTTGGCGAACCCACATCAATGCGGGTTGCGACCGGTCACAAAGGCAAGACAGCAGCCAAGGTCCAAGCCACCGGCGTCGCGGCCCATTCAGCGCTTGCACCAACGGGTTTGAACGCGATCCACATGGCCTGTGATATGATCGGGTTCCTGCGTGACATGCAGGCAGACCTCAGCCAGTCTGGCACACGAGATGACGACTATGATGTGCCGTATAGCACGGTTCATGTGGGAACAGTTGTGGGCGGCACCGCCCTGAACATTGTGCCGGATCACGCAGAATTCCTGTTTGAAATCCGCAATCTGGCTCAAGACAATCCTGCCGACATCATGTCGCGTCTGGAAAAATACCGCGACGATTATCTGCGAGACCTGCGCACGCGCTTCGGGGCGGCAGACATCACAATCGACATCACAAACACCTATCCTTCGTTGGCCACTGATCCGGCCAGCGGCGTTGTCGGTCTGGTCCAGTCCTTGGCGCAAACCAACCAAACCATCAAAGTCGCGTTCGGCACAGAAGGCGGGTTGTTTTCGCAAAAACTGGACGTGCCGACCGTGGTATGTGGGCCCGGATCGATGGACCAGGGGCACAAGCCGGACGAGTATGTCGAGATAAGCCAGCTTGCGGCCTGCGATGCCATGATGGACGCGCTGCTGGACCGCTTGGTGGCAGGTGTCTAGGAAAACATGCGTGTTGCTGGCAATCCATGTGCATCGATCTGGGTGCGCACATGGTCGTAGAACGCCTGAACAATCGCGGATCTTGATGTGATCTGTTTAGTTGCCAGCCCCAAAGTGATGTGGCCGACGTCTTCACAAATGGGAAGAATGGCCAACGGCTGCCCGTCCGGGGCATAAGCAATCTCTGTGCCGATGCTAAGCAAGCTATAGCCGTAGCCATTAGCCACAAGACTGCGTGCAACCGACAAATCGTTGGTGCGATCCGCGATATTGGGGGTGATCCCGAGACTGCGAAATGTGGATAGGAAATAGTCACGACTAAGAGGCAGATCGAGCAAGATCAATGGGTCTGTGGCCATCTCGTGCAAAGACACGCAATCGCCTTGCGCCAGCGAATGATCCGGATGCAGCATGACGCAGGGCCGCAGCGCTGCAAGCCCTTCGAAATGGATGTCTTGCGGGATCTCCATATCATAGGTGATCGCCACGTCGATTTCCGCCCGCGCCAATTGCTGGAACAGTGTCGTCTGATCGCCAGTGAACAAGGATACATGCGCTTCGGGAAAACTTTGTTCAAACGACTTGCGGAACTTCGCACTTAGCAACGGGGCAAGCGTGGACAATGCACCAACAGCCAGCGGCCCACCCGGCCTTTTGGCGACATCTTCCGCAATGTCATTCAGCGCCGCCGCGTCTGCTAGCATCCGCTTGGCTTCGGAAAATAACCGCCGTCCACCCGGCGTCAGCGTCAACCCTTGCGCGTGGTGACGTACAAAAAGCTGTACGCCAAAGTGCGCTTCCAAATGGTTGATGGCTGTCGAAATGGACGGTGAGGACACATTCAATTGCCCCGCCGCTTGCGCGATGGTTCCTGCATCGCCAACAGCCACAAGATATTCCAATTGTCGATATGTAAACCGTACAGTCATGCCCTTGCATCGCCCGCAGGCCGCATCACGTCAAGCGGCGTCTTGACGGGCGATCCACAGAAGAAAGTCGCGGACCGTGCCTTCGTAGTCCTCTTCGGCCAGCGGTCCACCGGTGGCGAAAACCGACCCCAGTGCTGCCTGCATCGCTTCCAGTTTTTCACGGTCCTCGCGGTTCACGTCCTCCCACAGCGCGATACGCTGGTCGATGGTATCACCATCAAGGTTGTCGCCGTAGACAGACATAGACCAACGCACCCTGATGGACGTGGGGCTGAGTGGGCGGATGTTGAGAGACACCAGCAAGGATGCGGCGACGCTGACCACCTGACAGGGAAAAGCCGCAAACAGTGTCGAGCGGTGGCGCTCTTTTTCACTTAGCCCCGGTGCCCCTTCACCGCGGGGCGGAATGTTGTCGGGATAGTTAGCAAAATAGCTGGTGAAGCCCACGCCATTTGGCCCCTTTTTGCTGAGGCCTGTTGGCGTGTACCCGTGCAATGTCTGCGGGTGCACAACAGACAGGTGGTAGCCTTCCATAAAGTTCTCGACCAGACATTTCCAGTTACAGTTCCAGACCTCACTGTCGCTGTGTACGGTTACATATTTCTCGGGCTCATACCGCCCGATCAGCGCCCCAAGCCCGGCCAGTTCCACATCAATATCCGTAGGGTTCTGCGACAGACTAACGTAGACAAACCCAAACCGCTGCACACAAGGAAACGTACCCAGCTTGCATGTCTTGGCGTCAAAGCCTGCATTCTTCATGCGCGGCGCCCGCAGCAATGTGCCATCGGTGCCGTAGGCCCATGCATGATAGCGACACACAAAGCGGTTCGCATTGCCCTGTCCTTCGGCCAGCGGCATGCCGCGGTGACGGCAGACGTTTGACAGCGCTTTGATCTCGTCCTTGTCGCGCACGATAATCAGTGGTTCGCCCAACAGCTCAAGCGCCAGATAATCGCCTTGTTCCACATATTCATCGGCACGCCCCACGCAATGCCAACCATCACGCAAAAAAGTCCTACATTCGTGGTCAAAGAACGCAGGGTCGTTGTAAAAATAGCCCGGCAACCCTTGCGGCGCCCCATCGGGGGATGCTGCACAATCGGCCAAAGTCTGGCGCATTTCAGAAACACGGGCCGTTTCAAACGCGCTGATGGCAACCTGTTCATTCATCGCCGGATACTCCGTCAAAAGGATTTCGCGTGGATCGAGGGGACGTTACGCGTGCCCCGCTGGTATTAGATTTGCGCATGCGGTCATGGGCCACGGCCGTCGTCCTATTTGTTTGCGCTTTGAACCCGCGCGTTGATGTATTGGGCAAAATCGTAGTTGGGCCGTTCAAGATGCGACAAATGTCCGGGGGCGGCGCCATTCGAAGACAGGCCTTTATAGACCTTTTCGGTGCAGCCCTTGTCCTCGACGTTCACATCATCCAGCAGTGTTTTAAGCTGCTTGAAGTTGGCCTGAGCGTCAACGTCATCTGCATAGTCGTTGGACATGCCGCCACCAAAACCGATACGCACCTTGCCGACACCTTCGGGGTGTAGCGTCAGGTACCAGAAATATCCCGGTGTGAGGGTGATCATCAAACTGGGGTAGATCGCCAGCAGATAGGTCGTGCGCCGCCGTTCGCCCTTCATCCGCGTGTTGTTGGGATGCGCCATCGCGATCTTCAGGGATTCGTCCTTGAGGATCATATGGTAATTGAACGCGTCTTCACCGGGCGGGCAGATCATCTCTTCCAGCTTGGACAGACCGCCAATGG
The DNA here is from genome assembly GCF_039986515.1 of Ascidiaceihabitans sp. Taxonomy (NCBI): domain Bacteria; kingdom Pseudomonadati; phylum Pseudomonadota; class Alphaproteobacteria; order Rhodobacterales; family Paracoccaceae; genus Ascidiaceihabitans; species Ascidiaceihabitans sp. Next base: position 118,134 of record NZ_JBDWQO010000023.1, read on the forward strand.
TGCCTGCGTGACAAACGGGCAGGTGGTAGCTTTCCATGAAATTCTCGGCAAGAACCTTCCAGTTGGTGTCCCAAACATGGGTTTCAAAGAAGGTTTCTGTATAATTCGTCATGTCGTAGTCGCTGACCATGTCCTCGACTTTGGACAGTTGGCTGGCCACTGGCGGGCTGTCAGGATTGAGCGACACAAAAACCCAGCCCAGCCATTCTTCGCAACGCACATCCGGCAGCTGGTAGTCGGATTTGCAAAACCCTTCGTTCTGGGTCATTGCGGGTGCACCGCGCAAGGACCCATCCAGATTATACGTCCAGGCATGGTACGGGCAGACGATGCTGCGGGTGTTTCCGCGCCCCTCAAGCAACGTCGACATGCGGTGGCGGCATACATTCGACATGGCCCGCAAAGCGCCGTCACCTGCGCGTAAAACGATAATGGGCTGACCGGCAAGCTCAAGCGTGACATAATCGCCCGATGCGGCAAGGGCCGACGCACGGCCCACGCAGAACCAGTCCTTGGCAAAGATATCGCTTAATTCGCGCTTCAAAAAATCATCGGACGTATAGACCGATGGCGGCATGGCACGGGCGCTTTCAAAGGGAACTGAAGCAGTCTTCAAAAGCTCGTCTACCGCGTCTTTCATACCTGTCATTCCTTATTCGATTTTAACCCCATCGCAGTGCGGGATGGCAAAACAGTCCTTCGATGCGCAAACGTGCTGCCAAAAGCAAATTCGGTAAAGGATACTCTTCGAAACGCCTGATTTGAGCCAGCCTAATCAAGCGCACATTCAAAATCCTGAAAATACCCGACACAATGCACGCAGTCATTTTGACAGGTCACGGTGGCCTCGATAGATTGGATTACCGGACGGACGTTCCCACTCCACGCCCCAATGCCAATGCCAATGCCAATGCCAATGAACTGTTGATCAAGACAGCCGCCGCCGGAATAAACAATACCGACATCAACACGCGCATCGGTTGGTATTCAAAGACCGTCACTGAGGCCACGAATACGGGCGGCGCAGAGGGTTTTGAAGCCGTTGGCGAAGACGACGTGTTCACCAATTTGATCCGCTATATCGAGGCATACGAAATCCGACCAGTGGTCGCAAAGACCTATTCTTTGCGTGACATCGCACAGGCTCAAGAAGATTTTCTGTCCAAATCGCACACGGGAAAATTGGTCTTGATCCCGCCAAATGGCACTGCGTGAAACAGAACGCCAGTTTGGTGAGAAATGATCGAACTTACCTGCTTACGCGCACTCTGCCTATATCAAGACAATTTAACGCGTAATTGGGATTATGTTAATTTCAGAAGCCCAAATAGGCTTTCAGAACCAAGCTTTTCGGGTGGTGCTTTGCGACGAACGCCCTTACGACCCGTCACATCACGTATTAAACAATTGCAGGAGCTGCTTATGTCAAACTCTGACAACGCCACCCAGAAGTTCCACTACATTTGCCAAACCTACGTTGAAAAAGACGCAGGCCGGGCTGGTCAGGTGACGTTGAAAATCGACAAGCAGTTCGAATACTCCAACGCCAATGACGCGCAAAACCGGGCCGAACGCGAAGCAATGCGCGACGATTGCGCAGGCGCGGATGCGTATATGCTGTGTGAAGACCTTGGCACCGGCGAAGTCGAAGCGCCCAGCTTTCTGGTGCGTCTGGGGAATGTCCCCGAATTTGACGAATTTTAAGCCACACCAACACATCCAGCGGAACGCCAAGCGCCGCTTGCATCATGCGCCATGATCGCCAATTGTGGCATCAACAACGGAGCACCAGATGCAAGACGGCAAAAAGGCAGGCGGACGTGGCCCCGGACGCACAACGCGGCAAGACTGGCTGAGTGCGGCACTTGATACCCTGATCAGCGAAGGCGAGGATCAGGTCAAGGTTCTGTCTTTGGCGGCCATTCTGGACTGCCCGCGATCCAGCTTTTACTGGTACTTCAAAAACCGGTCTGAATTGATGGATGCATTGTTGGACACATGGGCCGCGACCAACACAAAAGCGTTAATTGATGCAACTGACAACGACGGCGCTACAATCTGCGAGGCGTTGGCGAAGCTGTTCAGCAAATGGGTTTACGGATCGGCTTTTGATACCAAACTGGACTTTGCCATTCGCGATTGGGCCCGCAGATCAGGCACAGTACGCCGTGCGCTGGACGAAAGCGACATCGCGCGGATTGCAGCCATCTCGCTGATGTTCGAACGTTTTTCATATCCCCCCGCCGAAGCAGATGTGCGGGCCCGCATCGTCTATTTCACCCAAATCGGCTATGCCACGCTGGATCAACGCGAAGACTACGACACACGTATGAAACGCGGGACGCAGTATCTGTTCTGTATGACCGGACAAACCCCAACACGTGACGAAATCGCGGCCCTTGCCCATCTTTACCCCAAAACAAACTACGTAGGTATCGACCATGTTCTCTGATACGCTTTTGACTGAAATTCGCGACCGCTTCGCACATGTTGACGCCTGCCCCTTTTCCGGGCCGCGCGTGTTTTTCGAAAACGCAGGCGGGGCTTTGACGCTGAAATCTGCTGTCGAAACCTCAGCAAAGTTTGCTGCTATTCCGGACAACCAAGGGCGCGACAATCCCGGGGCACAGGCTTTGGGTGCGATCATCAAGCAATCCAAAGCCGACATGGCCACGTTCTTTAACACGCACAATGGCCAGTTCTTTGTTGGTGAAAGCGGCACGGAATTGACCTATCGTTTGATCCGCACGGCCGTGATGGGCACACCACAAGGGTCCGTTATCGGATCAACCGTCGAACACCCCGCATCCCGCAGCGCCGCGCAACATTGGGCGTCTGCTGCAGGCAAACCCTATATTTCCGTGCCACACGACGACGCCACAGGGCGCGTCACAGCCGACGCCTATGCCGCCCACATGACACCAGATGTGCGCGTTGCTACTATTTTGCACACCTCGCCTGTCACGGGAATGGCCATTGACGTGGCGTCCATTGCCGCCGCCATTCGCGCTGTGGCGCCTGAATGTTTCATCATCGTCGATGGCATCCAACACGCAAGCCACGGGCACATCGACATCCAACGCTACGACATCGACGGCTATGTCATCTCCCCCTACAAGGTCTTTTCGCGCCACGGATACGGGGTGGCTTGGGCGTCTGGCAGACTGTCCCGATTGCCTCTCGAAGCCCTGATCGACGGCCCCAAGGAAAACTGGGAATTGGGGACGCGTGACACCGGCGCATATGCTACATTTTCAGATGTCGTGGCGTATTTCGGATGGTTGGGCCAGCAGGTTGGCGATGGCCAAACCGAGCGCGCCCGCATCGAAGCCGCAGCAACCGCCATCAAGGCCCATGAAAAAGAGCTGACAGATGCGATGCTGTTTGGCACTGGCAACCTGCCGGGCCTGACGGATCTTGCAGGCATCACGATCATCGGCGGCGCGGACAATCCTGCGCGTGAGGGGCTTGTGTGTTTTGCCAGCGCTGATGTCCCCGCGGATAAGATCGTGGCGCATTTGAACGACAGCGGCATACGCACACATATCCGCAAGGCAGACCACTATTCGGGCAACATTCTAACGCCGCTTGGATTGCCTGCGGCCGTGCGGGTGTCCATGTGCCACTACAACACTCTGGCAGAGGTCAGCGCCTTTCTGACTGCGATGAAAGAGCTGACAGATGCTTGACCGCAACGGCCCCCTACGCGGCTTGCGCGTCGTCGAAATGGCGGGTCTTGGGCCTGCGCCCTTTTGCGCGATGATGCTGGCCGACATGGGGGCTGAGGTCGTGCGCATCGCGCGGCCCGGTCAAAAACCGTTGTTCGGCTTGGAACAAAAACACAATCTGTATGACCGGTCACGCAAATCCCTGACGTTGGACTTGCGCGATGCAGACGATTTGATGCGTGCCAAAACCCTCATCAACAAAGCCGAAGTTGTGATTGAAGGGTACCGTCCCGGCGTGATGGAACGGCTTGGATTGGGGCCGGAAGAATTTCAGGAAACGAACCCCGCGCTGGTCTTTGGGCGCATGACGGGATGGGGGCAGACCGGACCGTTAAAAGACCGCGCAGGCCACGATCTGAACTACATGGCAATCTCGGGCGCGCTTTGGTCCATTGGCCCCGCCGACACGCCACCCCCGCCCCCGCAAAACATTATCGCGGACCTTGCAGGGGGCGGCATGATGCTGCTGACGGGGGTTCTGGCCGCCACGATGAACGCGCGCACAACGGGCCAAGGTCAGGTTGTGGACGCCTGCATGTCAGACGGTGCGGCCCTGATGATGGTGTTGCAATACGGGCTGAACGCAGGCGGCGCTTGGGATGATACCAAACGCGGTGGCAACGTGCTGAACGGAGGGGCCGCGTATTATCGCTGCTACACAACCAAAGATGGCGGATACGTCTCTATTGGCCCAATAGAGCCACAATTCTTCGCAGCTTTGCTGGATGCAGTGGGTTTGCAAGACGACCGGCGCTTTTCAAAACAATACGGCGACCAAAGCGAAATGCACCCGGCTTTGGAAGCACTGTTCGCGGGGAAGACTCGCGATGAATGGTCTGCGATCCTGACAGAGGTTGACGCCTGCTTTGCCCCAGTTCTGTCGATGCAAGAGGCACCAACGCATCCACACAACCAAGCGCGGGGCACCTTCGTGGAAACAGACGGGATTGTGCAACCCGGTCCTGTTCCGTGCTTTTTGGGCACACCATCTGATCCGCCGACACATGGTGATGCCGGCACGCTGGACTATGAAGACGTCATGTCGGCTTGGAGCTAGCCCGATGTCGGCTTGGAGCTAGCCCGGCGGGTGTAGCTGGTGCGGCCCAAAAGCTCGCCAGTGTTTTTGACCTCGAATTTGCGCAACATTCGCGCACGGACGTCCTCAATCGTGCGCGGCGACAGGCCCAGTTGATGCGCGATTTCCTTGCTGGTGGCCCCTTGGCTTAGAAAACTCAGCACCTCGCGTTCGCGTTTTGTCAGGCGCGGCCCGTCCAGATGGTCGCGAATGGGCGCAAAGCTTAGGACAAGATGGGATAAGGGATCATCGGGGGCCAGCGTACGTGCACGAAAGCGGAACCATTTGGGCATACCGTCTTTCTGGCGCATCATCCGTTCGTCCGAATAGGCCCCCGTTTGCGCCATCGTCACAAGGCCAATGTCGCGTACACGGTCAAATTCGGCATGACTGGGGTACAGCATCCGAAAGGATTGTCCCAACAGTTCGGCACGACTGTAGCCAAGCAAGCTGGCGAACGTCAGATTGCAACTGCTCAAGGTCCGGTGACGTGACACCGCCAAACCAATGGGGGCCGCGTCAAAGGCCTCAAGCATTTCAGTCGTTACGTTATCCATTGCCAATCCCCGTGAATATACGGTATTGATACCGTACTAATGCGCCGCAATACTGCAAGTCGTTTAACGAAAGGTGCGAAATGACAACTCCGCTTATGACACGCATTGCGGCCAAGCGCGACGACTTGATCCAGCTGACGCAGGACCTGATCCGCATCCCCACATTGAACCCGCCCGGCGAAAACTATCAAGCGATTTGCGATTATCTGGACAAACGCCTGTCTGCCCACGGCTTTCAAACCCAACTGATCCGCGCCTTTGGCACACCGGGCGACAGCGAGAAATACCCACGCTGGAATATCATCGCGCGGCGTGACGGGGCGCATGCGGGCGATTGTGTGCATTTCAACAGCCACACGGACGTGGTCGAGGTCGGCGCAGGCTGGACGTTCGACCCCTTTGGCGGCGAAATTGCCGATGGCAACATCTATGGGCGCGGGGCCTGCGACATGAAAGGCGGGTTGGCCGCATCCATCATCGCAGCTGAGGCGTTCATTGAAGAACACCCGAATTTCCACGGCGCAATCGAGATTTCCGGCACCGCAGACGAGGAATCAGGCGGTTACGGCGGGGTCGCATACCTTGCCGAACACGGCCACTTTAACTCTGAAAAAGTGCAGCATGTCATCATTCCGGAACCCTTAAACAAAGACCGCATCTGTTTGGGGCATCGCGGCGGTTGGTGGGCCGAGATCGAAACCAAAGGCGAAATTGCCCATGGATCAATGCCATTCCTTGGCGATTGTGCTGTGCGTCATATGGGGGCTGTAATCGGCGAATTCGAAGACAAATTGTTCCCCGCAATGGCCGCCCGCACCACGGATATGCCCGTTGTGCCCGAGGGGGCAAAGCAATCCACCATGAACATCAATTCGATCCATGGCGGGCAAAAAGAACAGGACGACGCCTTTGACGGATTGCCCGCGCATTGTGTGCCGGACAGTTGCCGCATCGTGATTGACCGCCGCTTTTTGGCCGAAGAACCGCTGGATCAGGTGCGCGGCGAGGTCAAAGGCCTGTTGGAAGGTCTGCGCGAAACGCGTCCCGATTTTGACTATGAGATGACGGAACTGAACAGCGTTTTGCCTTCAATGACCGACAAATCCGCGCCGGTTGTGGAAACCGTGGCGCAAGCAATTGAGGACGTGATGGGCAAAGCGCCCGAATATGTCGCAAGCCCCGGAACCTACGACCAGAAACACATTGACCGGATCGGCAAGCTAAAGAACTGTATCGCTTACGGACCGGGTATTCTGGAGCTGGCACATAAACCCGATGAATATATCGGGATTGATGATATGCTCGACAGCGCAAAGGTGATGGGTGCAAGCTTGGAAACGCTTCTGCTGCCCAATAAAAACTGACCAAGGGAGACCACACATGAAACATTTCATATCGCAATTGGCACTGGCCAGCGCATTAGGCGTTGCCGGTTTTGCCGCCCAAGCCCAAACCGACATCACCGTCGCCTTGCAGCTTGAGCCGCCGCATCTGGATCCGACATCAGCCGCCGCCGGTGCAATTGATTCCGTGCTGTATTCGAACGTGTTTGAAGGTCTGACACGCTTTATGGGCGATGGGTCCGTTGTGGCTGGCCTTGCAAGCGGCTGGGAGATTTCCGAAGACGGTCTGACCTACACGTTTACGCTGCGTGATGGTGTGACCTTTCACGACGGCAGCACGATGGACGCTGAGGACGTGAAATTTTCGCTGGACCGTGCACGCGCCGAAGATTCAGTGAACGCACAAAAGGCCCTGTTTGCAGGCATCACCGACGTGAGTGTGACCAACGCCTCAACTGTTGTTGTGACCCTGTCCGAACCAAACGGCAATTTCCTGTTCAACATGGCGTGGGGGGACGCGGTGATCGTGGCCCCTGAAAGCATCGAGGGCATCAAGCAAACGCCCATCGGCACAGGCGCGTTCAAGTTTGTCAGCTGGACCCAAGGCGACAAAATCGAATTGGCCCGCAACCCGGACTATTGGGGCACGGCCCCGGCATTGGAAACAGCCACCTTCAAATTCATCTCTGACCCAACAGCAGCCTTTGCAGCCGTCATGGCCGAAGACGTTGACGTGTTTTCCGGCTTCCCCGCCCCCGAAAACCTGCCCCAGTTCGAAGCAGACCCGCGGTTCCAAGTGCTGATTGGCTCGACCGAAGGCGAAACGATCCTGTCCACCAACAACAAACAGCCACCGTTTGACAACGTGAAGGTGCGCGAGGCTTTGGCCCACGCCATCGACCGCCAAGCCATCGTGGATGGTGCGATGTTCGGCTATGGCACACCGATTGGCACGCATTTTGCGCCGCACAATCCGGCCTATGTCGATCTGAAAGCAAACAGCAGCTATGACCCTGAAAAGGCCAAAGCGCTGCTGGCCGAAGCAGGCTTTGCCGACGGGTTTGAAACCACGCTGCACCTGCCGCCCCCCTCCTATGCCCGTCGCGGCGGTGAAATCATCGCGGCGCAATTGGCAGAGGTCGGCATCAAGGCAGAAATCACCAACGTCGAGTGGGCGCAGTGGTTAGAAACCGTGTTCCGTGGCAAAAACTTTGGGCTGACGATCGTCTCACACACAGAGCCGATGGACATCAACATCTATGCGAACCCGGATTACTATTTCCAATACGACAATCCTAAGTTCCAAGAGCTGATGAGCACCTTGAACGCCACATCTGATCCCGAAGCGCGTACAGCCCTGATGGGTGACGCACAAAAGATGATCTCGGGCGATTATGTGAACGGCTACCTGTTCCAACTGGCGGCCTTGTCTGTCGCCAAAGCGGGTGTGCAGGGTTTGTGGACAAACGCACCGACGCAAGCGACGGACCTGACTGGCGTCAGCTGGGCCAACTGAACCGGCGGGGCGGGGGACACCCCCGCCTTACCCCCCTGACGCAAAAGAGGTTTCTTAATGGACATCCACGCCGCAGGCACGCGTCCCACCACACGCGCCAATCCCGACTATTTTACAGGCACCGTGTGGATGGATCCCGTCATCGGATCACAGCCCCCTGCCCGTTTGAATGCGCTAGTCGTCAGCTTTGAACCCGGCGCGCGTACGGCATGGCACACCCATCCTTTGGGGCAGACTTTGTATGTCATGTCTGGCACCGGTCGTGTTTGTTTGCGTGGCGAAGCGCCCCAGATCATCCGCGCCGGTGATACCGTGTGGATCCCGCCCCATGAAGAACATTGGCACGGCGCAGGTCCGGACACAGGCATGGTGCATATGGCGATGCAAGAGACTAAAGATGGCTCTGCCGCCGACTGGCTCGACCACGTCACCGACGCCGAGTTTCACCAAGAACCGCGTTGATCGCACCCGTGATCTCTTGCCGAACAGGACCGGATCGCGGCGCGTCGTGCAGGGTCGTGAACCAATGGTCAGGTGGATTGCGCCCTCGGCTGTTGCCCTCAAAGCGAAGCGCACGCAGCACTTTTTGTGCGGGCTCAGGCAACACCTCTGGCGCATCATATCCGTTCAGCACCCCCCAAATCCCTGTCCAGCAGCGCCCGACAGACCATGGATTGTAACCCCCCCCTCCCAGCACCAGAAGGCGCGGCGAAATTGGCATCAAGGCCTGTACGATCGCACGGTGGGCATTGTTTGACAGCGCCAGTCGCGACTGTGGGTCTTCCTCAATCGCGTCCGAGCCGCATTGGATCACCACAGCATCCGGCGCAAAATCCGAGATCAACGGCACAATCACCTCTTTGCGTATCAAAGCCATTTCGCTGTCATTCAGACCCGCAGGCACAGGCAGATTGTAAGTCTGACGTGTTGTGTCGCCTTCAACCACACCCGTGCGCGGCCAACGATCAACTTCATGCACAGAGATCATCAGACACTCGGGATCATCTCCAAACGCATGTTCGACCCCGTCAGGATGATGCGCGTCAATGTCCAGATAAGCGATACGTTGTACGCCGTGCCGCCGTAACGATAACACCGCCAGAACCGGATCATTCAAATAGCAAAACCCGTTTGCGCAGGCAGGCATCCCGTGATGTGTGCCGCCCGCAGGATGATACACAACGCCCCCTTTCGCCAACAATTCACCGGCCAGCAACGACCCCCCAGCCGCCGTGGCGGGGCGGCGGTACATTTCGGGGAACACCGGATTGGAGGGCGTGCCCAACCCGAACTTTTCGCGCACCGCATCCGTTACACTTTGCGCAGCTTCGGCAGCCACCAACGCATCCAGATAGTCGGCATCATGCCACACAGCCAATGCCGCTGGTTTGGCACGTGGACTGGGCACATAGACCTGCGCAGGCAACCAGCCCAAAGCCCGCGACAAATCCATTACCGTCGCCACACGCGGCACCCGCAAAGGGTGCCAATCCCCGTAGGTCGAACCGCGGTAGATTTCCGAGCCAATGAACAAAGGACGCTTTTCCATGGGCCACACAGCTAACGCATTTGAACGAACAGTCTAGGCGCCAATGATCCGCTACACCCTCAAACGTCTGATGTCGCTGATCGTCAGCCTGTGCATCGCAAGCGTGCTGATCTTCTTTGTGATCGAAGTGGCACCCGGTGATCCCGCGTCCTTCATGTTGGGCATCAACGCACAAGAAGACACGGTTGCGGCCTTGCGCACCGAGCTTGGCCTCGATGTGCCAAAATGGCAGCGCTATGTGGCGTGGGTTCAGGGCATGTTAGTCGGCGATTTTGGCACGTCCTACACCTACCGCACGCCTGTTGCACAAATGGTTGCAGACCGTTTGTGGGTGTCGTTGCCTTTGACGCTTTATGCGCTGACCTTGTCCACCGTGATCGCCCTGCCCGCTGGCATGTACGCCGCTGCCCGCCGTGGCCGCACCGGCGATGTGGCAGTGATGGGGGCCACGCAGTTTGGGGTTGCGGTTCCCAACTTTTGGTTTGCGATGATGCTTGTTTTGGTGTTTGCCATCAACCTGCGCTGGTTTTCCGCAGGCGGGTTTGCCGGGTGGGACAAGGGCTTAGGCGCGGGTCTGTGGTCGCTGACGTTGCCCGCCATAGCACTTGCCTTGCCCCAAGCCGCCATTCTGGCCCGCGTCATGCGCAGCGCCTTGCTGGACGTTTTGACCGAAGACTACATGCGCACCGCCCGCGCCAAGGGCCTGACCAAGTCGCAAACCATCTGGAGGCACGGGCTGCGCAATGCGCTAATCCCCGTGCTGACGATCATCGGGTTGCAGTTCTCGTTTCTATTGGCGGGGTCTATCATCATCGAACAGGTGTTTTATCTGCCCGGCCTTGGGCGGCTGGTGTTTCAGGCGATTTCGGCCCGCGATCTGATTGTTGTGGAAAGCGTGGTCATGCTGCTGGTCTTTGCAGTCATCGTCGTCAACTTTGCTGTCGATCTGGCCTATGCCGCTGTCGACCCCCGTCTAAGGTCACGCACATGAACCGCAACCTCGTCATCGGTGGGGTGCTGTCGCTGCTGGCCATTGCCGCCGCCCTTGTGTCCTTTGTCTGGACGCCTTTTGAACACACCGCAATGAACATCCCCGCCAAACTGCAAACGCCAAACGGTGTGCATTGGTTTGGCACCGACCATTTCGGACGCGACATTTTCAGCATGATCATGGTGGGGGCACGGACGTCGATTGCGGTGGCTTTTGTCGCTGTGGGGATCGGTATGGCGCTTGGCATACCGCTGGGGCTTTGGGCTGCGGCGCGTAAAGGATCATACGTGGACGAGCTGATTATGCGCGCCAACGACTTGATTTTTGCCTTTCCCTCATTGGTCATCGCCATCCTGATCACAGCAATTTTTGGCGCTGGGGCCATCAACGCGATCATCGCCATTGGCATCTTCAATATCCCTGTCTTTGCGCGGGTGGTGCGGGGTGCGGCCATGCCGATCTGGGAACGTGAATTTATTCTCGCAGCCCGTGTTGCTGGCAAGAACGCGGCGCGCATATCGCTGGAACACATTCTGCCCAACGTCATGAACCTGCTGATCGTGCAGGCCACCATCCAGTTCAGCCTTGGCATTCTGGCCGAGGCGGCCTTGTCGTATGTTGGTCTTGGCGCACAGCCCCCCACCCCAAGCTGGGGACGGATGCTGGCAGATGCGCAAACCCTTGTCAGCATAGCGCCGCATATGGCTCTGATCCCCGGCTTTGCCATCATCATCACGGTGCTGGGCCTGAACCTGATGGGGGACGGCTTGCGCGACTATCTGAACCCGCGACTTCGGGTGGCGCGGACATGAGCCTTCTGACCATTCGCAATCTGTCCCTATCGATTGGCACGGCCACAATTCTGGAAAACGTGTCACTTGATGTGGCGCCCGGTCAAATTGTGGCCGTGACCGGAGAAAGCGGGTCAGGCAAATCCATGACGGCACTTGGGGTCATCGGATTGTTGCCTGATCACGCGGTCACAACCGGCGATATCCTGCTGGACGGCGAAAACCTTTTGGACCAATCCGAAGCGCAAATGTGCCAGTTGCGGGGCAACGACATCGGCATGGTGTTTCAAGAACCGATGACCGCGTTGAACCCGGTACAAACCATCGGGGACCAGGTGGCGGAAACAATCCTGATCCACTCCAACACCTCCAAACGGGCCGCGCGTGCGCAAGCCGCCGACATGTTGACACGCGTGGGTTTGCCACAAGACAAATTCCCTTTGTCGCGCTATCCCCACGAGCTTTCGGGCGGGCAACGGCAACGCGTCGTGATTGCCATGGCCATCGCGTTACGGCCCAAGCTGTTGATTGCGGACGAACCAACAACGGCCCTGGATGTCACAACCCAAGCGCAAATCCTTGATCTGCTTCAAGGCCTCGCCCGCGATTACGATATGGGATTGCTGATGATCACCCACGACTTGGCCGTTGTGTCGGACATGGCCGACCATATCGTGGTGATGCGACTGGGGCGGATCGTCGAACAAGGTGCCACAAACGCGTTGCTTGCCAACATGCAGCATGACTACACCAAAATGCTGTTCGCAGCGTCAGGGCACGAAGTCGCATTGCCCCCTGTCACACAGTCTAAACCGCTACTTAGGGTCAATTCTGTGCGACGCACCTACAAGATGCCGCGCACCTCATTGTTCGGGGCGCCCGCGCTGTTCGAAGCCCTGAAAGGCGTCAGCTTTAACATAGATCGCGGCGAACGCGTGGGGCTGGTGGGGGAAAGTGGCTGCGGAAAATCGACGCTCACACGGGCCATTCTGGGGTTGGACCCTGTGCAGTCGGGTGAAATCCTGATCGACGATGCCCCCGTTTATGCGGGACAGACCCCCGACCTTGATGTGCGGCGCAAAATGCAGGTGGTGTTTCAGGACCCCTTTGGCAGCTTCAACCCAAGGCACAAGGTCGACAGGTTGATCACCGAACCGTTCCATTTGCTGAAACAGCCCCCCAAAGGGGCTGCGCGACAGGCGTTGATTGGTGAAACGCTTGAGGCCGTGGGCTTAGCCGCTGCGGACCAGCACAAATACATCCATCAGTTTTCCGGCGGTCAGCGCCAGAGAATCGCAATCGCACGCGCTTTGATCATCAAGCCTGAATTGATTGTGTTCGACGAAGCGGTCAGTGCGCTGGATGTATCGGTGCGCGCCCAAATCCTTGACCTGCTGGCGGACCTAAGTGCACGCTACGGGCTAACATATTTGTTCATCAGCCATGACTTAAGCGTGGTGAAAACCGTGACTGACCGCGTGTTGGTCATGAAAGCAGGCCAAATAGTTGAACAAGGTGTGACGGCTCAGGTCTTTGCAAGCCCGCAACATCCCTATACGCAAGAGCTGTTGAACGCGGCACCCAAACTGCCGGACCTCCACCCTCTCGGATCATCGCTTTAGGATGACCACTCTAAAGGATGCAATCACGTGATATTCCTTCGGCTTTTACTGGTTGTGCTTTTGGCATGCCCTTTCGCGGCAAGCGCCCAAGAAAAAGTGCGCAAAAGCGATGTGGTACGGCTGTTGCAAAAACTTCAAACCGAACAGAACAACCCGCAGGCATTGCGCGCGGCAGGATTTGAAGGCGAAAAACTGAAGCTGATGTTGGATCACGGCACCAAACTGGCCAACAACCAGACAATCCTGGGACACATGGCCGATCAATTGATAAACGCCCGCAATGCCCCCACACAAACCAACCCTGTGGGTGGGCTGCTGGCACCGCTTTTGGACCGCGGCATGCCCTATATGCCCGTCAGCGAACAAATTTATCACATGAAGGTCGAACTGACCGTGATGCAAGCCATGAGCACTGCCAACTGTGGCCGCTCTGTCAAAGATACAATTGCTCCCGAAGTCTTTGGCCGTGCCCTTGTTCAAACCATGGCGCGGCTGAACGCGCCGGCCCTGAAGGAATACCTGAGGATCGTGCGCAAAGCTTCAACACTTGGGGTGTCACGACCCAACCCACCCCGTATTGCGGATGCAAAACGCGAAAAAGTCCTGGAGGGATTCGCAAGCGCTTTGGAAGTCACAGCCGCCGAAAAAGGGCTAAGCCGGGCATATGCGCGATCCGACACCGACATGCGCGGGTTAAGCAACCGCGAAGCCTGCGGATTGGGCTTGTTGTTTATCGAAACCATCATCGACACCAAGGGGCCGAACCAGAAGCCGTTGTTGCAACTGTTCTGGCGCGACTTTCAATAGAGGGAAAACCACCATGCGACTGGACCAAAAAACTGCAATCGTGACCGGGGCCGCATCCGGCTTTGGCGCAGGGATCGTCGCAAAATTCGTGGCTGAAGGGTGCCGCGTTCTGGTCGCGGACATCAATGCAGACGGGGCGAAAACCGAAGCGGCCAAGCACGGGGTATCCGCTGTTGCGTGTACCGTAGATGTGGCAAATGGCGCATCGGTCAAAGCCATGGTGGATGCCGCGATTGCTGCGTTTGGCCACGTCGACATTCTGGTCAACAATGCTGGCGTGACGCATTTACCGGCGCCTATGGAAGACGTCACCGAAGATGATTTTGACCGCGTCTACAGCGTGAATATGAAATCCGTCTACCACAGCGCCCGCCATCTTGTGCCACACATGAAATCCCGCAAAAGCGGCGCAATCCTGAACATCGCATCCACCGCAGGCGTCTCTCCGCGTCCGCGCCTGAACTGGTACAACGCCTCAAAAGGCTGGATGATCAATGCCACCAAGGGCATGGCCGTGGAACTGGCCCCCGAAGGCATCCGCGTCAATGCGTTGAACCCTGTGGCGGGGGAAACACCGCTGCTGAAAAGCTTCATGGGCGAAGACACCCCGGAAATGCGCGCCAAATTCCTGTCGACCATTCCGCTGGGACGTTTTTCGACGCCCGAAGACCTTGCAAATGCCGCGTGTTACCTGTGTTCGGACGAGGCCAGCATGATAACAGGGGTGGCCATGGAAGTAGACGGGGGACGGTGCATATGAAGACGATCAACCTTGCGGAGAAACTCGCGCGGTTCGACAGCCACTGGGATCCCCATGTTGTGGCGGATTACAACGGCAACGACGTGATGGTCGTGAAATTTCAAGGCGAATTTCCGTTTCATGACCACCCTGACACCGATGATTTCTTTTTGGTGCTTGAAGGTGAAATGACAATGGATCTGGACGGCGCACACCACACTGTCAAAGCGGGCGAATTGTTCATCGTGCCAAAAGGCGTCACCCACCGGCCCCGCGCCGAACACGAATGCAAGGTCTTGCTGATCGAACCCAAAGGTGTACCAAACACTGGTGATCCGGAAACAGCCGCTGCAAAACCACACATCTGATCCTGCTTCATCTCGCAAAATAAACCTTCGCCGAAGGCCTTAAATCCAAATGAAACCCGGACCCAAAAACAGCATTACAGATATTGCCGGACTAAAAGTCGGCAACGCCCAAAACGACACCCTGAAATCAGGCACAACAGTGCTGGTGGGGGATGTACCTTTCACGGCCAGCGTGGCTGTGATGGGCGGCGCACCCGGAACCCGCGAAACCGACCTTTTGGCACCCGACAAGTCCGTCGCACAGGTTGACGCGCTGGTTCTGTCGGGCGGGTCTGCCTATGGGTTGGACGCTTGTTCAGGGGTTGTGGACGGGTTGCGTGCGCAGGGGCGCGGCTACAAGGTGGCAGACGCAATCATCCCGCTTGTTCCGGGTGCTATCTTGTTCGATCTGATCAATGGCGGCGAAAAAAATTGGGACACCAACCCCTACCGCCAGCTTGGGCGCGACGCGTTTGAAGCCGCCTCTGAACAGTTTGAAATTGGCACTGCGGGCGCGGGCACAGGGGCTTTGACAGGCATGTTCAAAGGCGGGCTTGGCACCGCATCTTTGGTTTTGCCAAACGGGGCCACAGTGGCCGCATTGGTCGCTGCAAACCCCATCGGCAGCGCCACGACACCGTCTGATACGCATTTCTGGGCCGCTCCATTCGAAATTGACGGCGAATTCGGCGGCAAAGGTCCCGATCCATCCAGCGGTTTGGGCCGTGATTTGACCAGCCGAAAAATGACCGCCCTGTACGAGCGCGCGAACACAACCATCGCCATTGTCGCCACCGATCTGGCATTGGACAAGGCCCAATGCTTGCGGTTCGCCACAGCCGCCCATGATGGTATCGGGCGCGCCATTGTTCCCGCGCATTGTCCAGCTGATGGCGATCTGGTTTTTGCGGCCGCGACAGGGGCGTATCCCATGGACAGCCCTGCCCGCGATTTGTTGATGGCAGGTCATGGCGCGGCCTTGTGTCTTAGCCGCGCAATTGCCCGCGCGGTCTATGCGGCGACCCCTGCCAAAGGTGATCTGTTGCCCTGTTGGAGCGATCACAATGCCTGAATTTGCCCATGATGGCGTGACTATACATTACGAAATCAGCGGCCATGGCCCGCCTTTGTTGATGATTGCGGGGATGCTCAGCGACAGCGCAAGCTGGGCGCCTCTTGTCCCATTGTTAGAGCCACATTTCACATTGATCCGACCCGACAACCGAACCACAGGTCGCACACGGCCAATCGGCGCTCCGGCTTCAGTCACCCATTTCGCATCTGATGCGCTGGCCCTGCTGGATCATCTAGATCTGCAAAAGGCCCATGTTTTAGGTCATTCGATGGGCGGCGCCGTCGCAATGATCTTGGCGCGGGTTGCACCGAAACGTGTGCAATCATTGGCATTGGCCGCGGCGGCCCCCCTACAGCTTAAGCGCAATCTTGCGCTGTTTCAGACGTTGCTGGCCATTCGCAAAAGCGACGCAAGCCCCGACACATGGCTGCGTGCGTTATTCCCGTGGCTGTTTGACCCGACGGTTTACGAATTGGAAAATGCCGTGCAAGAGGCCGTTGATGCTTCGCTTGCCTACCCTCATGCGCAAAGCGCGGATGCCATGTCACATCAGATCACGGCATTGGCCGATTTTGATCCAACGCCATTGCTGGGCACATACCCTATGCCCACCTGCGCTTTTCTGGGGGAAAATGATCTTTTGTTGCCAGTCGCCGTCGCCCAACAGGCGCTTAGCGATATAGACACTGTGATTTTGCCCGGCGCGGGTCATTCCATTCATTGGGATGTTCCGGACGTCGTCGCCCATCATCTAACAACCTTTACGAGGACCGCATGACACAAGACCTATATGGCCTGCCCGTCACAGGGGCCGATGCTGCCGCGCTGCAAGGCATCAACGATCTGATCCACGGCTTCATCAGCTTTGACCCCAAAGCCACAAATGTCATGAAAGCGGCCGCTGACGCACCTGAGTGCTGTCTGGCCAACACCTACACAGCCATGATCTGGATGTTGCTTGAAGCCCCGATCGCGGCGGCCAAGGCCAACCCCTTTATTGAAGCAGCCGAACGCGCAGCCCCAAAAGCGACTGTGCGCGAACAGCTTATGACACAGGCAATTCGCGCATGGGTCGACGGTGATGTTCCCGCCTGCATCACCCTGTGCGAAACCATTCTGGATGACTATCCCCGCGATATGGTAGCTTTGAAGCTGGCGCAGTATCACACATTCAACAGTGGTGATTTCGCAAGCATGCTCCGCGTGGCTCTGAAAACCATGCCAGCGGCTGACGACATTCCCTATGCACATGGGATGGTGTCTTTTGGCTATGAAGAATGTCACCTTCTGGACGATGCCGCCGCTTCTGCGCGGCGCGCTATGGACATTCAACGCGCTGAACCTTGGGCGCATCACACGCTGGCCCACGTCTACCTCACACGCGGGCAAACCAACGAAGGCATCGCATTTCTGGAAAGCGTGGCCGACACGTGGGATGGGCTAAATTCATTTATTCATTCACATCTTTGGTGGCACATGGCGCTGTTCTACATCAGCGCAGGCCGTCCGGACGATGTGCTGCAAGCCTATGACACCCATGTGTGGGGATTGGCCAAAGACTATTCCCAAGATCAGGTCGGTGCCGCATCACTGCTGGCACGCATGGAATTCGCGGGCATTGACGTGGGCGCACGTTGGGGGGATGTGGCTGATTACGTGGCCAAACGTGGCGCAGACACGGTTAGCCCGTTTCTGACGCTGCAATATCTATACGCTTTGGGCCGTGCAAAGCGTCCCGAAGGCGAAGCCCTTTTGGACGCGATCGAAGCCCGCGCAAAAGACACCGCACAGCACGATCACAAAACATGGGAAGAGGTGGCATTATGGGCCGCCCATGGCATCGCCGCACATGCGGCCGAAGACTGGGACGACGCGATCCGGTTTCTGGGCAAGGCGCTGCCACGGCTGGCAGAATGCGGGGGAAGCCACGCACAGCGGGATCTGTTTGAACAAATCCACCTAGATGCGTTGATCCAGTCGGGACAAGCATCAAAGGCGCAGCAGGTGTTGGAAATGCGACGCACTTTCGATCCGGGTGGTGTGCCCTTGAACATGATGCTGGCGGATGTTTACGACCAGTCAGGATTGCCCGGCCAAGCGGCCATTGCACGGGCGCGCGCTGAAAGCGCCAAAGCGACGCTGCACTAGCCGTTTTCTTGAAAAGAAAACGTAGCGGAAAATTTGAAATTTTCCGTGACCCTCAGGTTTTGCGGCGGGCTGTGGCCAAATCCACCACGTCGCTGCGGTCCCCCAAAGTTTCCAGCACTTTGGCCACGATGTCACCCGCCGTAAGACCTGCGTCTGCATACATCTCGTCCGGGCTGGCCTGATCAATGTAACGATCCGGCAAATGCATCGTGCGCACCTGCAACCCCCTGTCCAACAGCCCCGCCCCTGCCATGGCTTGCAAAACCATCGCACCAAAGCCGCCCATGGCGCCCTGTTCCACTGTGATTAACGCGCGATGCGTTCCCGCCAGATCACCGATCAACCCCATGTCCAAAGGCTTGGCAAAGCGGGCATCGGCGATGCTAACAGAAATCCCGTCTGCCTCCAACGCCTCTGCCGCCGCCTCACAATCCCGCAACGATGTACCAAGCGCCAACAAAGCCACGTCGGAGCCACCTTCGCGGATCATGCGGCCTTTGCCGATCTCAAGAACCTGACCCCGTTCGGGGCGCTCGACCCCTGTGCCATTGCCGCGCGGATACCGGAAGGCAATTGGCCCGCTATCATACGCCACAGCCGTGGCCACCATATGCGTCAGTTCTGCCTCATCTGCGGCAGCCATAACCACCATATTGGGCAAACTGGCCAAGAACCCGACATCAAAAGCCCCCGCATGCGTCGGGCCATCCGCGCCCACCAATCCGGCACGATCCAAAGCAAAACGCACAGGCAGATTTTGCAAAGCAACGTCGTGCACAATCTGGTCATAACCGCGCTGCAAGAAACTGGAATAAATCGCACAAAAGGGTTTCAAACCGGACGCGGCCATCCCCGCAGCAAAGGTCACAGCATGCTGTTCCGCGATGCCAACATCGAACACACGCGCCGGAAAGCGGTCCTGCAAAATATTGATCCCTGTGCCCGACGGCATCGCGGCAGTGACCCCCACGATTGCAGGATCCCGCGATGCTTCGTCGGTCAGCGCCTCGCCAAAGACGCTGGTGTAGGATGGCACATTGCTTTTGGTTTTCTTCTGAACACCGCTGGCCACATCAAATTTCGCAACGCCGTGATATTTGTCGGCCGATCCTTCCGCAGGGGCATACCCTTTGCCTTTGACAGTGCAGGCGTGGATCAAAACCGGCCCTGTTGCACGGCTGCGCGCGGCACGCAGCACTTGCAGCACCTGATCCATATCGTGTCCGTCAATTGGTCCGATATAGTCAAATCCAAGCTCTTCAAAGAACGTGCCACGGCTTTCCAGACCCGTCACCATTTCACGTGCGCGGCGTGCACCATCACGCACCGGTTTGGGTAGTGCGGCTTCGACACCTTCCGCCACAGCGCGCAGGCCCGCAAGGGGGCCACGTTCGGACAGGCTGGACAGATAGCCAGACATCGCACCGACTGGCGGGGCGATGCTCATTTCGTTGTCATTCAGGATCACGAACAGGCGGCGCCCTTCGGCGCCGGCGTTGTTCATTGCCTCATAGGCCATGCCCGCGCTGATCGAACCGTCGCCGATGACCGCGATGGCATCGCCTGTCGGTTGGCCCAGATCGCGACCTACAGTGAACCCCAATGCTGCAGAAATGGACGTCGAAGAATGCGCCGCACCAAAAGGATCATATTCGGATTCACTGCGTTTGGTGAAACCGCTTAACCCCCCCTTTTGACGCAGGGTGTTCATGCGGTCGCGTCGGCCTGTCAGGATTTTATGCGGGTAACACTGGTGCCCCACATCCCAGATTAACTTGTCGCGTGGGGTGTCAAAAACTGCGTGAATGGCGACGGTCAGTTCCACAACACCCAACGACGATCCCAGATGGCCACCTGTTTCGGACACGGCTTGCACCACTTCGCAGCGCACCTCATCCGCGAGGGCACGCAGTTGCGGGTCCGTCAACCCACGCATATCGC
Organism: Ascidiaceihabitans sp.; assembly: GCF_039986515.1. NCBI lineage: Bacteria > Pseudomonadati > Pseudomonadota > Alphaproteobacteria > Rhodobacterales > Paracoccaceae > Ascidiaceihabitans > Ascidiaceihabitans sp. The sequence goes on from NZ_JBDWQO010000023.1 coordinate 138,363, forward strand.
GGGGTCCGGCAACACGGTCTAGAATTGGGGAATTTGTCATAGCGCACATCCAATCTGTTAGACCTCTGACGCCTTGCCCGCGTCGTATCGAGGTAAGAAATAAAAAGGCGCTGCACCCGTGTTTCCAAAGATGCAGCGCCAGGTTCCTGTAGCCAACAGGAAGGGAACCGGGGTGTTGAGCCCCGCTGCCCGGATCAAGGAAGCCAATGATCCGTGCCTGGCATCGCGGGCAAGCCCAGAAAGACCGCCCGCGAAAGTCTTATTCTTCCGCGTACTCAGGTGGCTCTGACGAGGCCAGCTCTGGGTAGTTTTCGATCACATTCAGACCCTGCAAAGGCTGTTGGTAGCCCTTGTGGCAGGTCTTGCAGGCCGCTTTGGGCGCATCTGCATAAATCGGACCAAGACGGTTGGCCGGATAGGTATCTTTCAGCGGCACAAGGTAATCGTTGTTGATTTCCTGCACCATCAAGATGCCAAGGCTTGCGGTGCCCCACTGCGGGGTCACTTGGCCGCCGTCATAAAAGGCGCGGCTGTTGTGGCAAAATACGCAATTCACACCCAGAGAGTTCGCAAAGTAGTTCATCAGGGAATAGGTGCGTTCCGTGTCTTGTATGCTGGCATAATCATCCTGACCCGGCACACCCGCTTCACGGCTTTCAAGGCTGTGCACGGCAATGGTTTCTTCCTCAAGCAGGTATTTTTCCAAAGCGTCCGACGGCAATGACGTCGATTGGCTAAGCGACGTGGCGCGGTTCTGGTTGG
>NZ_JBDWQO010000024.1:0-61315 GCF_039986515.1 Ascidiaceihabitans sp.
ACAACCACTTAAAGCGGTGCCAGCCAATTGAAACAGCAATCGCCATCGCCAGATAGGCCAGCGAGACGACGTAACAGGCTGGGACTGGCCCAAGTTTCGGACAAGCATTACCTGTACGAAAATGGCTGAGCGAGATCGGAACGATCCCGCTCAAAACCGCCAAACACGCAAGCAGGACACCAACGCGCAAAAGGCGGCTGATCCAGATCACTGGCCGGCGCCAGCAAAGGTCACCGTTTCATCGCGAAAGCTACCCTCTTGGGTCGCCTCTGTGCCGTCGATGAAACGCACGTTGACTGCAGTTGCCTTTTGCGTGCCCAATCCAGCAATGATCACGTGGCTGCTGTCCGACGCAAGACCTTCGCCTGTGATGTAGGGCTTATGCAGGACCGCGCCGTCTTCCAGCGTCACTTCAACCATCGCGCCAATGCTGCCAAGATCCGCAGGCAGTTGGATTTTGAGATATCCATTTGGAGTCTCACCCGTGCTCAGGAAAGCTTGGGATTTGCCTGCAATGTTGATGTGCACAATATCGGGGCGTCCGTCACCGTTGAAGTCGGCTGTCAGCGGCGCAATAGAATATTGACGGTTCACAACGCCAGCTTTTGCGCCAACCTCGGCCATTTCACCAGACGCTGTTTGCACCAACAACCGTCCAGGCAACCGTAGCATTCCGATCTTGTGGAACGGAGCCGTGACAAAGTTCTGCGATACAATCAGATCTTCGCGGCCATCAAGGTTGAGGTCTTCGTGGCTTGGACCCCATCCAAATTCATAATCGGCGATACGGATCGCTTCACCTTCTTCGGTGAAACCACCATTACCATCCGCTATAAAGGCCATCCACTTGCGGTTAAGCGGCTCGTCATCTCCCAAATCGCCGCGCACCATGAAGGTTGGCGGGGTCGAACCGATGTTCGAAAAGCTATAATCGGTGAGGCCATCGTTGTTGATGTCCGCCATGCCGATACCCATCGGATACGACGGCAATTCCGAATTTGGATTGACTGTGTTGGTAAAGTTGCCCGTGCCGTCATTGAGATAGGTGCGAATGTTACCTGTGTCATGCGCGGCAATCACATCCAGGTCGCCGTCCCCTTCGAAGTCGCCAAACGCGACCTGAAACGTGTTATGCAGAAAACTAAGCCCCCGAGCGTCAGTTTCATTGGAAAAGGTGTTGTCGCCATTGTTGATGAACAACTCAGACGTGCCACCGTAACCGTCTTTGTTAAATATGTTCAGGCCTTCGATTTTTTCGTTCTGAATATAGCCCGCGACATACATGTCAAAGTGGCCGTCGCTATTTACGTCGGCCACAGCAATCGACATGCCAGTTGTGTTGTCATTCATCTGTGTGTCGAGCTTTTCAGCCGTAAACTTGCCACCGTCGTTGGTATAAAGCCAGATGCCTTCGGGATGGGTCACCAGCATGTCGGCCAGCCCGTCTTTGTTGTGATCCAGAACCAGCGGGCCTAAGGCTGTGCCGTCCGCCTGCTTGGTCAATCCAGCCTGACCCTCGATTGGAACAAAGCCGCCGTTCTCGAATTTGAACAGACCGTTTTCTTGTTGGAAACCACCGCCAATGAACAATTCCTCGGTGCCGTCCCCATCAATATCAATCGCGGCACTGCCGGTGATCGGTAAAGATGTGGCATCAGAATGCGCTTGATCAAAGGGCACTTCGACTTGAGTGAACTGCGGCACAATGGTGTCGCCCAGTTCAACGTCATAATCGATACGGCGGTCGTTCATTGTGTAGGCCGCCATGGCGATCATCATCATGGCCACCAGTGACGCCATAACAATGGGGATGAATTTCAATTTTCTAAGCATATTTCAGCCCTCACTTTTAAGATTAGATGCAACAATAAGAGAGACGGAAAACATGACGAAGTAAGCCACGTTCAAAGCAATCGGCATCATGAATTTGCCCACCGCCGGTACGGTGAAAAAGATGATGAAAGAGACGATGATCAGAAAGATCGGGTTCAGCACAGCCATCTTGCGTGGGTAGTGCGAATTGCCTGTGACACAGAGCCAGATAAAGATCACTGACAGCGCCAGCACCGCACCGCGCACCACTTGCAGCAGGCTTTCATAGCGCAGTTCATACAGCGCCAATTGTTCTTCGATACCACCCGCCGCAACCAGTTCAACCGCGCTGGCGCGTGACCCGATCCAGACGGCCCCAACGATACAACCATAAGCCATTACCAAACCGGCAATGCGCGCCGCTGTCTCGTTTGCAGGCCGCAACATCAAGTAGATATGAACGGCCCCGACGACATACAAAGGTGCGCCTAGGACACCAAAGAAATGGCCAATCGTCGCACGTTCCCGAGTCACGCCGTTGAAGAACGCAAAGGTATCTGTGTAGCGGGCCAGGCTGTCGTAGTGCAGCAAAAATTCACCCACCCCGACCAGCACTGCCGCCAACAGACCGATTTGGCCAGTGATCATGATGCGCTGCTTATCTGTCATGGAATTCCTGCTTGTTCATGTGTTTCGCGTTGTTCAACTGGGCGCCTAATGTGGGTAACTGGCGGGCATATCCCAGAAATTCCCCTCAAGCCGCCTCAGCGGGCGCGCAGGCGAACCGGGCACAGCACTTTGCCGGATTATCGTGGCGATATCAGACAGGACATTGCGATTGGTTCGATAATACGCATGTCCGGTCAGCCCTTTCACACCCTCTACATTGACGAAACTCACCGTCTTAACCTCTGAAAAGATATCCTTGTCATTTTCCTTAAGACGTTCTTGTGACAATCTACCGAACCGCTGCCCGGCCATCAGACGTTGGGCTATCCCAAGGGCGGTGTCCCCACGGTTCATGTAGACAGTGACTTGGCCCATCGCAGCGCCAAACCCTTCGGCAATCAGACGTTGGCGTACAACCGCAAAATCCAGATCGGGGGCCGCCATGATCAGGTTGGCGATCTTCAGCTCGGTCTTGGGGTTCTTACCTTGGTTTCGCACAGCGATGATCATTTCACGCAACGCCGTTGTGGTCACATCGGTGCCACGGCTGTGCGCCACAATGTGGATTTTGCGCAGCTCCGGTATTTGGGACAACTGCAACAAGAACTCTTTGAAGTGAAAAATCGTAAATTCGCCGGACTCGCGGTCCGTGAAGTATCCGAAAAGCCCCCCTGCCCCAGAAGGCCAAGAATAGACAATCGGCACCCCGTGCCGCCCACTGAAATGCCAGATATCAGCAAGAGAATAGAGCCCATCTTCAAAGGAGTTGTTAAACCCCGGAACAAAGATGACGACTTCGTTCTTGCCCGCGAGGCGCATTTGTTCGCGGATCTGCGCCTGGAACTCTGCACGCTTGGCGTTGTAAGAAGCCACCGCTTCAGGAATGCGGACCGGCTTGCCATTCACAACCTCAAACGGGGTAGGCGTTTTATCAAACCTGAGAATTTCGCGGTTTTCAACAAGGCTTAGTTTAATCTTCTCAGCTCGCTTTACTTGGCCGCTAGCAGCGCTCAGGGATTGCCAATCCTGACCGTCACCAAACGAAATGGTAGACGCGCCAAATGCCATCGAACTTGAACGCTCAGCACCATATGAAAGGACGCCCTTGGCCCGCGTGGCATAGCGGTCAGTGATATAGAATATTGAGGGCCTCGCGGTTTGGTAGGCTTGGGGAATAGTGATTTGCGGATAGGCCCCATTTGTAAAAATGTTTGGCGTAGGGGCCAGAACGCGCGCCGAACTACATGCGCAAAGCCCGAACAAAATCGCAAAGACGATGGGAAGTCGAAGATCAATCAAAGGTTTAGACATGAGACCCTTCACAATTGAGCCTTGGTCGCACTTGGTTCGCTACCCGTGTGAAGACACCCCAATACGGCCGACAAGGCTGATGATTTTGCGTCGTTGATCGAAGAGTTCGGCATCCAGAAGTATCCCTGATATTCAGTTCAGTACTTGGTTAGATGACCCAAAGCCAAAAACGTTACATGTTACTTGACAATGAATAAAGTTTGGCTTCGCCGCAATATTTGGGGGCCGTCTGTGGCTTCACTTTTCTGCGACTGGAAGGGCAATATCTTGCCGATGATCTGTAACCTTTGGGTGGCTGCGGACATCAAACTATCGTGAGATGTTGAGCAGGTTCAAAACATCATGGAAAAACTTAAAAGCACGAAGGAAAAAAGCATGTTAAACGCAATCAAAACTGTCTGGCAGGAAAGGATCAATTGGCTCATTGCCGGGATTGCTGCAACGATTGTTCTGACCATCTTCATGGAAGGCATCGCGCGGTTGGTTCTTGGCGGGCCGATGAAGCCTGCTGCGATGATTTGTGCTATTCTGGGTTTGGATCCCTCATTCCTATGGCTCGGAGAGATTGTGCATTATGCGACGGGGCTTATCGCATTCCCAGTCGGGTTCATCTTGATCTGCACTTTGTTTAAAGTGCGGCCTGCCGTTGGCACCGGATTGGTTTGGGGCGCGCTTTTGTGGGTCATCGCCGCAGTTGTTTTTGTGCCGCTGTCCGGCGGACCTTTGTTCTTTGGCTTTGGCAAAACGATGATGGCTTCTTTGGTGGCACATCTGGCTTACGGCGCGGTATTGGGTTTCATCTATCAGCGACGACAATAATTTGCGCACTCAGCGATGTCACATCCGGACACCGCTGAGTGGCTTGACCACAAAGAATAATTTCCCTCATCAGGCTATTTTGGATAGAAGTTCCAATTAAGGTGCGTCACGCATCTTTAATGGTGCAGTTGTTATCGTAACGGGATCGGAAGATACGCCGGAAGAAGGTTCCATTGGAAGAACAGCCAAGTAAAAACGTGCTCAGCGAAAATGGCGCCCAAAATGACAAAAGTCTGGCGGCTTTTGAAAAATTGGTGCGGCAGCACACCGGTTGGATGCTGGCACTTGCCAACAGAATACTGAACGATAAGGCCAAGGCTGAAGACGCTGTTCAAAACGCCTTTGCCAACATTCACAAAGGCCTCGATAGCTTTGAAAACCGCGCTGACATCAAGACCTGGATGCACCGGATTGTCGTCAACGAAGCGCTGATGGTGCTGCGCAAATCCAAGCGTTTGAACGAACAATCACTTGACGGTCTCTTGCCAAAATTCGACGTGAATGGATGTCGCATCGTCGCAGAAGCCGTCACGTCCGAAACCCCAGAAACAGAGTTAACGACACAGCAGACACTTGCTATTGTACGTAACGAAATTAGCTTGCTACCTGAACCCTACGGCCTTGTTTTGATCTTGCGGGACATAGAAGGGATACCAACGGTAGAAGTGGCCGAATTAGTGGGTGTGAGCGAAGCAAACGTGCGCGTTCGGCTACACCGTGCGCGAGCCGCGCTTAAAAAACGGCTTGAGCCGTTGATTTCAAGAGGTGTCTTATGAACGCATTGATCCACCGTACTGTGCGGCGTGTTCAAGGGGTGATGTTCAAACTCCCTGGCATGATCACCTGCGAAGTTTTCGAAGATTTCATTCTCGCTTATCTTGAGGATGAGTTACCTGCCCCTCAACGGCGCGTTTTTGAGATGCACCTGAAAGTATGCAGGTCGTGCAGGCGATATCTGTCGGACTACCGCAAGACGCTGGCCGCCACCAAAGCGCGAGCCGACGAGGACCAGGCAACGCTAGAGAACGTCCCCGAAGATTTGATCGCTGCAGTTCTGGCCGCGCGTATTTCTGAAGATAGATAAAACAGCTTCGTTGTAACTCTTGTACCGGACGGCGCATCCAAGGCAGCGCTAACAGTGCCCTTTTGATGTGCTATTTGGATTGGTCCGCAAGTTTCTGTCGAGAGTGCTCAAGTTCTTTAGGTACATGCCTTGCAGCGATCGAACACGTGCCATTAGCTTTGGCGAAATCTGATTTGATCTTTTTGGGTCATCAAAACGTTCTTTCAACAGATCGAGCGCGGTTTGGAACTTGCCACTCAGCACCAAGCCAAGACAGATTTCCGGCTCACCGTCCAGTGGGTCATCGTCCAAGACGCCAACATCTACTTTTCTGGCCAATTCATCGACATGATCACGCGGGTCATCAAGTTGGTTCGAAAGCTCCGTCTGCTCCAGTTGCAGTGCTTTGGTGTCGTCCTTATCCGCATTCAACTTAGCCACCGTAAACCTACATTTCGGCTTCTTTTGAGAGCCATCAGTGCGTACAGAGCCCTAATGCTTCTCTGCGTATACGGTCCGCAGAAGGAATAGCCGCCATTCATGCTGCACATGCTGCATCGGATATTCGGCGGTTCCCGAGCCAACCCGCCCCTTCATTACGTTCAGGTTCAAAAATCGACGTGGGGACACGGAGGCATTTCCCTTACCGACCATCACGTCGCAATGCACCCTGTACGATGCGGTCCATGACCATGGCCAAGCACATCAGGATAGTTTGGTTAACGCCTGCCATGATCGACGGAAGTGCCAGCGGAATCTCCACATCCCGCAACTTTTGCCAGCGGCTCGCGCCAAAGGCATCAGCCGCTTCCTTGATGCTTTCGGGCACGCCGCGCATGTCCAAAGCGATCAAGCGGATTACTGGCGGCATACCAAAAATGATTGTGGCCAGAATGCCGGGCGGGTTGCCGGTGCCGAATAAAGAGTTCCGTTACCCTCACCGAGGAGCAGACCGGAACTGTAGTCTTCAGGAAACTCATCAAGTACGTTCAGGGATTTGCTGACGGTGAACTGATAGACCACCAGTGGCCCGATAAGCGCAGTTAACACAGCCCCCAGATGGCGCGTGACGCAGACCAAAATGGCCCAAGCACGGCAGCCCAAAGGTTAAAGGTGTTGGGTATCCAACCCGTGGTGTTATGAATCTTGTGGAAGGTCCTCGTATAGTAATCGCCTGAGCAGCCCGCGAACTTGCTTATTGACGCATCTAGAGTGGCGCGGTCCACTTCAATATCGGATGCAGAAGTGACCTTAAACTCAGCGGATGTATTAGTCATATTTGCCTCCTTGGATACCGCGCAGCAGGCGCGCTTTGTCTACAACGCCTACATCGAGCCCCTTTTCTGTAATGATCACAGGCGAAAATGTGTCCACCGACAGATCGATCAACTGGTCAAGATCGGCGTTCTCATCCGTGCGCGGCGACCCATCGAGCGAACGCTCATCGTTTGCGCGGAACTTTTCGATCGGTTCCATGATCGAATGCGCTTTGACCAGTTTCAGCTTTGAAATTCCTTGTACAAAATCGCGCACGTAGTCATCGGCTGGGTTCATCACAATGTCTTCGGGTGTTCCGATCTGCACGATTACGCCGTCCTTCATAATCGCTATTCGGTGGCCGATTCAGATCGCCTCGTCCAAATCATGGGGAATAAACAGAGTGGTTTTTTAACTGCGCCACCAGCGCCTTGAACTGATCCTGAAACTGCAAGCGGATAAGAGGGTCGAGCGCCGAGAACGGTTCATCCATCAGCAGGATTTCGGGATCCGAGGCCAATGCCCTTGCGATACCGACGCGCTGTTGCATCCCACCCGATAATTCGTGTGGCAGGCGATCTTTGAAACCTATCAAGGCGACCAACTTTAGCGCGTGTTCAGAGACAGCCCAACGTTTTGATTTCGGGGTTTTTCGAATTTCGAGCGGCTAGCCAACGTTGTCGCGCACGGAGCGGTGCGGCATCAGCGCCATATGTTGGAACACCATGCCGATCTTTTCAGATCTGATGCGGCACAGTTCCGCCTTGGACATGGATGAAACGTCTTGTCCCAAAATCTCGATCTTGCCAGATGTAGGTTCGATCAGCCGATTGATGTGGCGTACCAGCGTCGACTTTCCCGACCCTGACAATCCCATGATACAAAAAATCTTGCCGCGGGCGACTTCGAAACTGGCGGATTGTACGCCAACGACGCAACCAAAGCGTTCCAGCACTTCAGGCTTTCCGATACCTTCTTTTTTGACGGCTGCCATCGCCTTATCAGCGCGAAAATATAATGCGGACCGTAGCAGAAACCGATCCAAGGTTCACCGGCTTTGATGGCGGTATCCAGCTCTGCATAGGCGATAGTTTCGTCGGTCTGGTTTAACTCCATAGTCTGATCATAGCCATAGGACTTTGCGCGGATCTGCTCGACATTGGTTGAGGCCCAGCCGGGCGCTCCTATCCAGAGTTCGCCTTGTCCGTCACCATCACGATCGATCAAGGCCGCAACATCGGGTTTGGTGAGATCATCGATTGAAGTGATACCATGGGCTTCAGCAGTAACGTGATCGGCACACATGCCTTGAAAGGCGGAAAGACCGTTTTTGTTGATGACAACTGTGCCATTTTCCTTTGAGAATTTATCGGCAAGGTTCTGTTGGTTCGGCAACCAGACTTCTGGATGAATATGCATCGCACCAGAATCCATCGCTTCGAAGACGATCGGGTTTGTTCCGTTCTGCAACTCGACCTGGAGCCCGAGGTTCTGTTCGATAGCCACTTTTAGAATATTTGCAGCCGCATTAACCGACGGCCAGTTTGGCACGCCAATCACGATATCTTCGGCGAGAGCTGGTGTGGATACAAGAATTGCACCCCCTACCAACAGGGTCTTGATCATTTTCGTTGGGGTGTCCTCCCTTTCGGGTGCGCTGGAACAGTTTGTGCCCAGCTTTCTTGGTTTTTGCACTTCGATACTACTGGCCTTCAGATAGAACATCTTCCATTTGCTGCCGCTTGACGAGGCTTTGAAACCAGCTCCAGTTTTGCGCGACATGATCATTAGCGACGAGACATTTCTTGCGCGTGTAAACCGGCGCGTCGACAACAGGAAATATCTGGCCGTTGCGCAAAAACCGGTCGGCAAGCGCTCGGGGCAGATAGGCCGAGCCCTGATTGTCCAGCATGAATTGCAGCGCCCACCATGAGCTGTCGAAATTGATCCGTGCAATACCGGCATCATGGTATGTTTCAGCGTGCATCTGTCGATATTCGGCACCGTGGTCCACGAAAATGTAGTCCGGATCATTCACAACGGGGGCATCTGGCCGACTGGAGTAGAGTTCGAGCCGTTCAACTGGCAAATCATAAATTGTCTGACTGCCGCGCGCGACGGCCTCATACGTTAGGACAACATCCACAGATCCTTCAGTCAGCCAGTGCTCAAGGTCTTGGGGGCTGCCTTGTTTTACTGAGATTGCAATCTCGGGATGTTCCGACAGGATATCATAAAAGAACTGCCGCCCGGGGCCGTGCCATAAATCACGATCGCATCCAAATGTGCAGACACCGTCGAGCCCTTCCGGCAATGCCGTCTCAAATTTGGCCTGTCGCCAAAGGCCGGTCATGATGCGCGCGTAGCCCAAGAGCTTGGTTCCTGCCGGCGTCAGCGTTGTGCTGGACTTTTGTCTATTGAGAAGGGTTTGCCCAATCTCGACTTCAAGTGTCTTGAGGCGCGCGGTGACTGTTGACTGGGTCACGTTCATCTTTTGTGAGGCACGCACAAGGCTACCGGTTTCGATGATGGCGATAAACGTCTGGAGCGAGACGATGTTCATGAGAAATTCTCAATTCAATTTTTTTGCACATATAGCGCAAAACTATTCATTATCAAGCATTGAGTTTTTGTGACAACTTTTGGGAAACCGAACGACTTTCCCGAACGAAGGAGCGCAATAAATGTTTCGAGATAATACCGCACTCGTGCCTCGGGACCATTTCATCGCTGCGATGCGTCAGGTCGCCTCATCTGTGACAGTTGTTACAACCGACGGTGTGGGTGGCCTTCATGGTGCAACTGTCAGCGCCTTTTCATCGGTCTCGGCGGATCCGCCCACCGTGCTTGTCTGCCTATTCGCAGAGAGCCGTATAGCTCGGGCCGTAAGTGCGAATGGCACTTTCTGCGTTAACGTTTTGTCGGAAGATGACGCCGAAATAGCGGACCGGTTTGCTGGGCGGCACGATGATCTGGTTGCTGATCGCTTTTCTGGAATCAACTACTATGGCGGGGCCGGAGTGGCCCCACAAATCGACGGTTCCACATCCTTCCATTGTGTTTCGCAACAAACGATACGGTCAGGCAGCCACCTGATCGTGCTGGGGCATGTCCGCGACGTTCTGACCAGCAGTGCCAGTCCCCTGACATATCGCAACGGTTGTTATCATCAGGTGATGCCGCAACCCAAACTGGCCCTTGCGGCCGCAACTTGAAAGCAAGAGCAATTATGAAGACCTATAAGATGCTGATTGACGGCGAATGGGTTCTGTCTTCGGGCGGTGGCACGTTCCCCAGTCTTAACCCTGCCACTGGCAAGAACTGGGCCGAAATTCCAGAGGCCAGTGCCGCGGACGTAGACCGCGCGGTACGCGCCGCACATCGAGCCTGTTACGAGGGGCCATGGGCACGCATGTCGGCCACGAACCGCGGCCATTGCCTGCGCCGATTGGGCGATCTGCTGGCGGACCGCTCTGAAGCGCTTGGCGAGGTTGAAACCCGCGACACTGGAAAGATGCTTAAGGAAACTCGCTGGCAGGCAAAATATATCAGCGAATTTTATCACTTCTTTGCTGGGGCCGCCGATAAAATCAACGGCGAGACCTTGCCCATCGACAAACCCGATATGTTTGTTTTCACAAATCGCGAACCGCTTGGGGTGATCGCCGCTGTGGTTCCGTGGAACAGCCAGTTGTTCCTGTCGGCGGTCAAGATCGGCCCCGCCCTTGCAGCAGGTAATACGGTTGTTTTGAAAGCATCCGAACATGCTTCCGCAGCGATGTTGGAATTTGGCACGCTTATTGCTGAGGCGGGAATCCCCGATGGCGTGGTCAATATCGTTACTGGCCACGGCGATCCTTGTGGAAAAGTGCTAACGTCGCATCCTCTTGTGGCACGGGTGTCGTTCACCGGTGGGCCGATTTCTGCGCGTCATGTCATTGGTAACACGCGTGAAAACTTTGCCGAAATCAGCTTGGAATTGGGTGGAAAATCCCCTTTCATCGTATTTGACGACGCCGACATCGAAAGTGCTGTCAACGGTTCGGTTTCGGGGATTTTTGCGGCTTCCGGCCAAAGCTGTGTCGCGGGTTCGCGCCTGATCGTGCACGAGGATATCGCTGACGATTTTCTGGATCGTTTAGCTGCGATCGCCAATGCCGCGAAGATCGGCGACCCAATGAAAGAAGAGACCGAAATGGGGCCATTGTGCACCTACGGTCAGCTTGAAAACATAGAACGTGAAGTGGCCCGCGCTGTCGAGGAGGGCGGGCGCATTGTTTGTGGCGGCAAGCGCGTAGACGCGGGGTCGGACTTATACTTCCAGCCCACAATCATCGACTGCCCCCGCTCTGATCTCCATATTGTCGACACCGAGCTTTTCGGCCCTGTGCTGTCGGTACTGCGGTTCAAGACCGAAGAAGAGGCATTGGCGCTGGCCAATGACACTGTGCACGGATTGGCGGCAGGCATCTTCACCCGTGACAGCGCGCGTGCCCTGCGTATGTCACGCGACGTGCGCGCTGGGATCGTTTGGATCAACACCTATCGGGCCGTTTCTCCGATTGCCGAGTTCGGAGGCATGAAAACCTCAGGCTACGGCCGCGAAAGTGGATTTCAGGCGGTCTACGACTACACGCGCCCAAAAACCGTGTGGATGAACACGTCCTCTGAGCCGCTGGGAAGCCAATTCGTGGCTCGTTGAAGAAAGGGAGAACAGACATGAAATTTCACATCGCAATCAATCTTGAGCGACTCGACCCCGCCATCAACATGGTTGATGTCCGTGACCATACAATCGAGATGGTGCAAATGGCGGATAAGGCGGGCTTTGAGGTCGCTTGGGCGGCCGAACACCACGCGCTGGAAATGACCATCGCGCCGAACCCCTTCAGCCTTATGACTTGGTGGGCCGATCACACGAAAAATATCCGTGTTGGCGCTGGCGTCGCCAATGCGGCTTATTGGCATCCAATCAAGCTTGCCGGAGAGGCCGCTTTGGTTGATCTACTGTCGGGTGGGCGCATGGATTTTGGTGTGGGGTCCGGTGCCTATCAGCGCGAATTTGACCGGATGTTCCCTGGCCTCGAACAGAAAGACAGTTGGCAATATATGCAGGAGATGTTGCCACTGGTGCAGAAGCTCTGGAAAGGCGATGTCGAGCATGATGGCCAATTCTGGAAATTCCCCAAGGCGACGTCTTGTCCTAAACCGATGCAAAAAGACGTGCCGATCTGGGTCGCCGCGCGCTCACCCATCACTTTTGACTACGCTGTCGAAAACAACTGCAACATCATGAGCTGGCCGCTGACGCTGCCGTTTTCGGAGGCCAAGAAATATCGCGACATGCTCGATGACAGCAAGGCGCGCCTGAACCCTGGATACGACGGTGCATTTGCCATGATGCGTCACACGGTCGTTTATGACAATGACGATGACCGCCACGCCACTTTGGCAGCTGTGCGCCAAATCCTGGCACGCTTCGGCAACTTGATGATGAAATCTGGAGATGTCGTTGACGGCTATCCTGACCCGGTGCCGCTGGAAACGCTGGAAGGAAATTATCGGGTTGACCCACAGATGCTGGAAGAGAACCTCATCTTGGGAAGCCCCGACCAGGTTATTGAAAAGCTGCGAAAATATGAAGGGCTCGGCGTCGATGCATTCATCTATTACGCCAGTATGGGTCTGGACATGGAGCGCCAAAAGCAATCGCTGCGCCTGTTCATTGACGAAGTGATGCCTGCATTTGCTCAGAAGGAAATCGCCAATGCCAATTGAAATTCGACGCACGTTGCTATGGCAACAGACCACGTTTCTCGAGGGCTGGAAGAAGGTTGATGAACCGACGTTGCTGGTCGCGGCCATGGCAATCATCAAGAACCCCTGGTTCGGTCGTGGTCATGTGGAAAACATGCGGCCAGAGATCATGGAGCACGGCCCGCTGATTGGCAAACTTCTGACGGAGATGCTCTTGGACGTAACTGGCGATCGGCTGGAAGGCTGCGGCAAGGCCAGCGTGGTCGGCATGGGCGGTGAGATCGAGCATGCTCAGGCCATGACCCATACGGTACATTTCGGCAATCAGTTGCGTGAAGCGGTGGACGCCAAATCCTATCTTGTCTTTTCGAACACGCGTGGAGCAGCCGATTGCGCGATCACGATTCCGCTGATGGACAAGGATGATGGCGGGCGCCGCTCGCATTACCAGACCATCCAGACCAGCATCAGTGATGCACCAGCCGCAGATGAAATTGTCGTGGCCCTTGGGGCTTCTGTTGGCGGGCACCCCAACCACCGGATCGGTGATCGCTATCAGGATCTGGCAGAGATGGGCCGCAATCCCGAAAATCCGGCGGGCATCTGATGGCGTTGTCTGGCGATGGCACAGCCTATAATCTGACGGGCCCCGAGGATGCGCCAGCTGTGGTGCTCATCCACGGGCTTGGCCTGACCCGCGACAGCACATGGGGGCAAATCGCACCGGTGCTGGCGCTAGGTTACCGGGTGCTGAGTTATGATCTGCTTGGCCATGGGGAGACGAAATTGCCGGGTGGGCCGGTCGACCTAACCGCGCTTAGCGCACAATTGATCGCCTTGCTTGATGAATTGGCCATCGATCGTGCGGCGTTGGTGGGGTTTTCGCTGGGAGGTATGATCAACCGCCGCTGCGCAATGGATTATCCAGATCGGGTGAGTGCGCTTGCGATCCTCAATTCACCTCATGATCGAGGTGTGGAACAGCAACAAATTGTTGAGGAACGTGCGCGCAGCACAGCCAAAGGAGGGCCAGAAACGGGCATCGACGTGACATTGGCGCGCTGGTTCACCGAAGGTTTCCGTCGTGATCACGCGGGTCGGGTGGCGGCAGTGCGCGAAGTCGTTCTAACCAATGATCCAGCAAACTACGCTGCCCATCGACAAGTGCTGGCGGAGGGCGTGACGGAGCTGATTGCGCCCATGCCCCGCCTCGCCTCGCCTATGCTGGTCATGACCTGTGAACACGACAGTGGCTCTACCCCTGCGATGAGCCATGCCATCGCCTCGGAAACACTCTGCGCGGAAACCTGCATCGTGCCACATCTTCAACATCTTGGGCTCATCGAGCAGCCCGATCTTTTCTGCGAAGCGGTTCGGGCATTCCTTGATCGCGTTCTAACTTAGTTAAAAGGAACACCACATGACCCAAATTTCTGGAGGACAGGCCGCCGTAGAGGCGCTCAAAGCCGAGAAAACCGAATATGTCTTTGGCCTGATCGGATCGGCCACGATGGAAATGTTCGACGCACTTTATGATGCCAAGGACATTAACTTTATCGGCGTGCATGACGAACGCACCGGCACCCATATGGCCGATGGCTATGCACGGGCATCTGGCAATACCGGTGTAATTCTGGCTGGGCAAAACGGGCCAGGCACCACGAACCTTGTGACCGGCCTGGCGCAAGCCAAAGCCGCCTATACGCCAATCGTTTCGATTGGTGGCGCGCTGGCCACGGGCCACGTCTATCGAGATGCCTTTCAGGAGGTGGATCAACAGGCGCTGTTCACACCGATCACCAAAAAAACCTGGACCGCACCATCGGCAGACCGAGTGCCGGAACTTGTGCAAGAGGCCTTCCGCGTCGCCAACGCACCGCGCAAAGGGCCAGTCCATCTGAACTTGCCACGCGACGTGCTGTCCACTCAGGCCGAATACGGCCCCATGCTGCCCCCCAAGAGCTATCGCCCTGTTGGGGCGACGGCTGGGCCAGCAGATGCTATAACCCGCGCCGCCAAGATGCTGGCCGACGCCGCGCGCCCAGTGATCATGGTCGGTGCAGGCATCAAGAACACAGGCACCGCAGATCGCGCTATTGCACTTGCAGAAGCTTTTAACGCACCGCTCGTCTCCTCTCCCGGACATGGTGATGCAATCCCGTTTGGCCACCCGCTGAATGCTGGTCAAACGGGGCCGCGGGGCAACGAAGTTGCCTCGCGCCTGATGAAAGAAGCCGATGTGATCCTCGCGCTTGGCACAAGGATCGGTTTTAACGCGACGTTCTACAGCTACGACAACATCAACTGCGATGCGGCGATCATTCATGTGGAACAAGAGCCTACTGCCATCGGCCGTTACTTCCCGGTCGAGATCGGCATCTGGGGCGATGCGCCCACAGTGGCCGATCAACTTCGGACCGAGGCAGAAAAGTTGAACAATCGCGCCGAAGCCGAGGCCTGGACCGAAAGTTTCAAGGCAGAGCGGCAGGCATTTCTAACCCGCCGCGACGCCGAGGCGGATGTGGACAATTCCATCATCCAGCCATCGGGCCTGTTCAAAACGCTGCGCGATGTGGTTCCGCAAAACGCGGCCTATACGATGGATGCAGGCACGCTTTGCCTTCAAGCGACAGACAAACTGAACTACTGGCAACCCAAGAGCTTGTTCACACCGCTTGATTTCGGGTTGGTTGGCTTTTCCTTTGCGGCAGGTCTCGGGGTTAAGTTGGCGATGCCCGATCGTCCGGTGGTCAGCCTTATGGGCGATGGCGGCTTTGGCATGACAACCTCCGAACTTTCCACAGCGGTTGACTATGGCATCAACACCGTAACCGTGGTGATGAACAACGGCTGCTGGGGCGCGGAAAAGGCTTATCAGCGTGATTTCTTCAATGGCCGCTACATTGGCGCAGATATTTCCAGCCCGCCGTTCGACAAGTTGGCCGAGCTTTATGGCGCCAAGGGCTACCGCGCAGACACGTTGACCCAAACGGCAGAGGCCATAGAGGCGGCGCTGGTGTGTGGTAAACCCGCTGTGATCGACGTGATGGTCGACCCGGCGGCGCTCTACTCTTTCCGCCGTGACAGCTTCAAACACAGAGGAGGCTAAGATGGTCGACAAAACCTATCCCGCAACCGAAGCACAGCGTGCCACAGGCGACTGGAATCCGTTCTGGACTTCGCTGGAAGAGTTGGACCCCGACTACCTAGAGGCGTTCTTGCAATTCCGATCTGTACCGCAAAACGGACCGCTGGATCAGAAGACCAAAGAGCTGATCTTCATTGCCATAAACGTCGCCACCACCCACCTTTGGCCGTCCGGTGCGCGACGGCACATGGCCAACGCGTTGGAGGCCGGGGCCACAAAGGAGGAAATTCTAGAAGTCATCCAACTCACTTCGATCATGGGGATCCATTCCATGACCATGGGCGTTCCGATCCTGTTGGAAGAAGTGGAAAAACTCAAAACTACAGGCTAAGGCACGACTGATAGAGATGGCTTGATCTTGGCAATCAAGCCATCCTCCCTCCAAGAAAGCAATATCTTATGCCCATGTCCGTCTCCGCGGCTGCATTTGCCATGCACGAAACAATTCGTACAAACACCAAGGGCATTCTTGTTGCAGTCATTGTCGCAGTTGCTGCGCGATTTCTGTCTGAGCACTACGGTGCCCCCACTAAGCTCATGCCGCTTCTCTTGGGCATTGCTCTGAATTTCTTGTCTGAGGACGGCCCCTGTAAACTTGGTATCAAATTGCAGCGCGCAGCGTGCTACGTATTGGCCTGGCACTTTTGGGAGTGAGGATCAGCGTTGAACTGATGCTGGGGCTCGGGGTGGGGCTGATTGGGGTGGTGCTCGCGGGTGTCGCGTTGACCATCGGTTTTGGCCTCGTAGGCGCGCGCCTACTCGGTCGGGGTTGGCGCTTTGGTCTGTTGACCGGCGGATCGGTGGCAATCTGTGGTGCCTCCGCTGCTCTGGCTATCTCCGCTGTCTTACCGCGCAACGAACATACAGCACGCAACCTGATTTTCACGGTGCTTTCGGTCACTGTTCTGTCTACCTTGGCCATGATCCTCTATCCGATCATCGCAAAGAGCTTGTCCCTAAGCGATCCGGTTGCAGGGGTTTTCCTTGGCGCGACTATTCATGATGTGGCGCAGGTTGTCGGTGCCGGGTTTTCCATGTCCGACCTTACAGGAGAGGGCGCCACACTGGTCAAACTTATGCGTGTTGCGTTGCTTGCTCCGGTGGTTTTGATGATCGCCATAATCATGCGTCGCTTTGATGAGGGATCACAAGCAAATGGAAAGCGCCCGCCCATGCTACCTCTCTTTGTTCTGGGATTTCTGGCCTTTGCCACACTGAACTCTTTGGGGCTTGTTCCAAGTTTTGCATCCGAGGGCATGTCGAGTCTGTCCCCTTGGGCGCTCCTCGTGTCGATAGCCGCTGTTGGGATGAAGACATCGCTTAAGTGTATTCTTGAAGTTGGCGGCCAAGCAATTGCCCTAATAGTCGCAGAAACCTTGTTCATTGCAGGGTTGGTCTTGGCCGGTGTGTTGCTTCTGGAAGTTTGAAGGTGAATCGGCGCATTTTTCTTCATTATCATTGGGGCGGACTGCAGCGAAAGGTCGGCCAGCATTCATCCAGAAACTGTTTTTTTGAACGCCCGGTTCGGCAAAATTTACTGGACTGCCAAAAGAGCAACGCTGCAACTGCAAGAGAATGCTGCGCCAGTAGTAGCCGCGCCTGCAAAAGTCGGCTTTGTCCGCCCTGTGTGAGTTCCTGGAAGGTGCAGCGAACGACTGCAATGCCGAGGGAATCAGGACAAGCAGTGTTTGGCAGCGCAGGAAAAGTGCTCTGACAGACGGGCCAATTATTGAGTCAGCGCTTTGTTGCAACCAAGTTAAAATGTCGCGGGTTGCGCAAAGTAGAAATGTCACCCCAAGGACCCGCGGTAACAAGGCTTAGCAGCCCGAAGACCCCACACATCGAAGGGCTGAAAAGCCTTGCGGGTGGGTAGCGCGTGACGGTCGCAAGCAAAATCGTCAGATGTCCGCGTCGAGCTGAGGTTTCAACTGATCGCCGCCCAAAGTCGACTCTCCTTTGCAACTAGCATACAGATTTTTGACCCTCAGGAGACGCCTTGAAATTGATACTCTTACTTGCCGTGCTGCTTGGCCTTTCAGTTTACATGTCAGTACGCGCCCATGTCTTTTATCCTAAGTCTGTTGAACTATTCTGTGGACGTATGAAGGATAGCCCTTTGATAATACGTTTACTTTATAGGTTTTTTGGGGTGGGAAGCCGCATCGTTACGGCCTACGGAGTAGGTCAAAGAATTGACGCAGGGCTGCGCGAGCCGTTGTGGTGCGATGCCGTAATGTTTGCGGGAGTCTGCCTCTACTTTGTCGTAGCAGTTAAAGTGCTTGGCTAAATCCAACCACTGGTAACAAGGTCCGCACAGTCGCCATTCACGGTTCTTGCGCTTCGGCTTTTTTCTTAGCTCTTCTGGCGAGTTTTGAGTTCCACCCATCGTTGCGGTGTCCGGTTGGTTCATAGCGGGACCGCTGCTTTCCAGCGCGTCGCGGCTTGGGCGCTGATTTATCTTGCTCGGCTTTGATTTGTTCCAGAACTGCGCCCAATCGCTTGTTCTCGGTGATTGCTGCGTGTGTGACACGCTGATCTTTGTCGAAGATGGAGTAGAGGAGTGAGACACCCTTCCAGCGGACTTCAAAGCGGCCATCTGGAAAGGCAAACGTATCAACATATTTGCCGGGTAGATCGCAGGTGATATCATTCTCAGCCAGGATGATCCGTTGCCGTTCATAGGAAAACGCGAGCTGCTTACCGGCCAGCCGTTCGTCACGGAAACAAAACACATCCCGCAGGCAATTCGGCTCGATGTTCATTGGCCTATGCAGGTTATCAACACGACGCGGGGCTTTTGCAAACTTGGCGTTATAGCGTTCAGTAAAGTCGGGCAGGAACGCATTGGCCGCGTCCATGTCAGAGATGTCAGCGAGCCTGAGTTCTTTGACCAAACGGTCCTGCAATGTACGGTTGGCGCGCTCAACACGACCTTTGGCTTGAGAATTGTTTGCACATAGAATCTCGATGTTTAACGCATTCAATGCGCGGCCAAATTGCGTCGTGCCATGCCCAGATTTGGCCGACTGGTTGGCCACACGGAATACAGAATGCTTGTCAGAATAGAACGCGACTGGCCGCCCATGTGCTGACAGGTACAGATCGAGCGCTTCGAAATAGCTGAATGTGCTTTCTGACTGAACAAACCTCAGCTGCATCAGCGTACTGGTCGCATCATCGATGAACACGAGCAGGGTGCATCGGGGCCCACGATCCTCAAACCAATGGTGATCAGACCCGTCGATCTGGACTAGCTCGCCCAGACATTCGCGGCGCATGCGTGGTTGATGAAACGTCCGCCGTTGCTTGCGGCTCAGCCAGATCCCGGCGTCCTGCATCCACTTGCGCAGCGTCTCGCGCGAGACTTTAAGATCGTGTTCTTCTGCCAGCTTCTCAGCCGCGAATGTCGGTCCAAAGTCGACATATCGTTCTTTGACCAAGGCGACGGCGTAGTCACGGATCGCTGGATTTATTTGATTGTTCGACCTGCGACCACGCGCTTTGTGCCGGATGGCAGCAGCGCCGTCAGATCGAAAGGTTTTGATCAATCTTTGGACCTGTCTGCGGCTCAATCCCAAAACATGCGCTGCCATCACAACCGTCATCCGGCCTTGTGTGACTTCACTCAGCACCTCGATGCGGTTCAGTTCATGTTCGCTCATCGTCACCAATCCCACGGCCACACTCCATTCCTGCTTGATCAACAGGGAAGTGTGACACTTCTACTTTGCAGATGTGGGACATTTTAACTTTGCGGCTACACGCTTCTTACCTGTAGTCTGTATTATGTAATTTCCATAGCTTTTGACTTATTTACGTAACGTATCCTTCGGGAAATCGCATTGTGATCCGATGGGTTCGCTGGTTAGCTTCGGCCAATTGGACTTTGGGAGGAGCACCATGGATTTTTTGCAGCTGATTATCAGCGGCCTGGCCAATGGCTGTGTCTATGGGCTGATCGCCTTGGGATTTGTGCTGATTTACAAGGCCACAGAGGCCGTGAATTTCGCGCAAGGTGATTTCATGATGCTGGGTGCATTTGTGTGCATCGGCTTTACCAACCACGAATATATGGGGCTGAATTTTTGGCTGGCCGTGCCCCTATCGATCCTTGTGATGGGCGTTTTCGGGTACCTGTTCAACTGGGGCATCCTGCGCCACATGTTTGGTCAATCGCAAACGTCGATTGTGATCCTGACCATCGCCATGGGGTTCATCATCCGCTTCTTCGCCGGCTCCATCTGGAGCCATGAACCCACATCCCTTGAAACCCCCTACGCGGGTCAGGACATCCGCAGCGGTGGGGTCGTTTTGGGCATCGACGAGGTTTTGATCGTTGTTGTCACGGGCATCTTGACGGTTCTGTTCTATCTATTCTTCTCACGCAGTCGCATTGGTCTTGCCATGCAGGCCGCGTCCCAAAACCAGTTGGCCGCCTATTACATGGGCATTCCTGTGAAACGCATTCACAGCCTTGTCTGGGGCTTGTCGGGTATGGTCGCCGCTGTCGCGGGCATCTTGTTTGCATCCAAGGGCGCGATTGACCCATCCACCGGTCTTTTGGGCATCAAGGCCTTTGCGGCGGCTGCCATCGGCGGGTTCGGGTCCCTGCCCGGCGCTTTGCTGGGCGGTCTGATCATCGGGCTGGTTGAACCCTTGGCCTCGCGCTTTGGCCCCCCCGGCGTCAGTCAGATCGCGCCATATGCGATCTTGCTTTTGATCCTGATCTTCCGCCCCGGCGGCATCTTTTCCCAGACGCAAAGAAAGAAGGTGTAAGATGCGCTTTGTCTTCAAAACGTCTTATGATGCGGACATCCGCCTGTTCAAACACCGCGCACAAGCCATCTGGTATGCTTTGCTTTTGCTGCTTGTTTTGGCCACGCCGCTGTATTTTGTGGCCATCGGCGACGCCTATCTTCTGGGTGAAATCACCGGCGTCCTGATTTTGGCCATCGCAGGCATGGGGCTGATGCTGCTGACCGGCCACACAGGATTGCCAAGCCTTGGCCACGCCACCTTCATGGCCATCGGCTGCTACGCAAACATCAACCTTCTCGGCGCAGGGGTGCCTTGGATTATCGCCTTCCCCGTGTCCGGTTTGATTGCGGGCCTCTTGGGCACAATGATCGCCCTGCCTGTTTTGCGCTTACACGGTGTGTATCTGGCGCTGGCCACTTTGGCTGTTTCCATCCTGACCAGCGATTTTGTTGTAATTCTGGAACCATGGACCGGCGGTATCGCGGGTGCAGCCGTGCCAGACATCAATATCTTCGGCATGGAAGTGAACCGTTATTCAACGCCTTACAAATTCTACTATCTGGTGTTGTTCGTGGCCATCTTGATCGTTTGGTTCTACCGCAACCTTTTGCGCACGCCGACAGGGCGCAGTTTCACGGCGGTGCGCGACAGCGAAATCTCGGCACGGGCCATGGGCATCAATCTGACGCGCACCAAGGCCACATCGTTCTTTCTGTCCGCAACGGCTGCGGGGTTGGCGGGGGCCTTGTTTGGACATTCCGCGGGCTACGTCACCAACGAAACCTTTGATCTGGTCATGTCTATCACGCTACTGCTGATGATCGTCATCGGGGGGTTGGGCTTTATCCATGGCGCGTTCTTCGGGGCGATCGTTGTGGGGATCATCCCTGTGGCCATCGCCAACGGGCGGTCCTTTTTGGCGACGACCTTCGATGTGAACATCAACATTCCGGGTCTGGAAAGCGCGTTGTTCGCCTTTATCCTGATCTGTTTCATCCTGTTTGAACCCATGGGGCTTTACGGGCGATGGTTAAAAATCCGAACCTATTTTGAACTGTTCCCCTTCTACCGCAAAGACATGTTCAAACGTCAAAAATCCTACCTCAAGACGGACCGTGTACAATGAGCTTGCTTGAGATTGAAAACGTCACCCTGCGCTTTGGCGGACTGGTGGCTGTCGACAACGTATCGTTGAAGGTGGAAGAAGGCGAAGTCTTTGCCCTTGTCGGTCCCAACGGGGCAGGCAAATCGACGATCTTTAACCTGATTTCGCGGTTCTACGACCCGGCCGAGGGGCGCATCACCTTTGATGGGAATGACCTGCTGACCCGCACATCGGATCAAGTGCCCAGCTTTGGCATCGCCCGCACGTTCCAGAACATCGAACTGTTTGAACAGGCCAGCGTGTTGCAAAACCTGTTGGTGGGCCGTCACCGGCACCGGCAAACCGGCATGCTGTCCAACATCGTCTTTTCCCCCAAAGCGCACCGCGAAGAGCTGCGTCACCGTGCAGCCGTGGAAGAAGTCATCGACTTTTTGAACCTGCAAGCCTACCGCGACAAGATGATTGGCGGCCTGCCCTACGGCGTGCGTAAAGTGGTCGAACTGGGCCGTGCCTTGGCGTCAGAGCCCAAGCTTTTGTTGCTGGACGAACCCGCGTCGGGCCTGTCCGTCGAGGAAACCCAGGACATGGCCTTTTGGATCGAAGACATCCAGACGCAAATGGGTATTTCCGTGATGATGGTCGAACACGACATGGGGTTGGTGTCTGCGGTGTCGAACCGCGTCATGGCCCTGTCGGATGGCAAGGAACTGGCAACCGGCACCGCCGCGGAAGTGCAATCGCACCCCGCTGTGATCGAGGCCTATTTGGGCACTGGCGAAATCTCCAAGACAGGGACGTCACGCGCATGACCAATGACAGCACATCCTCAAACGTCGTTTTGCAAATCGACAACCTTGAAAGCTATTATGGCCCCATCATGGCCATTCGCGGCGTCAGCCTGAAGGTTCACGAAGGCCAGATCGTCACCGTTCTGGGCGCCAATGGCGCGGGCAAAACGACCCTGTTGAAAACCATCTCGGGCGTCATGGATCCCGAAAAAGGCAGCGTCCAGATGCAGGGCACGCCCATCCACGCGATGGAACCCGACGACATCGTGCGCCGAGGCATCGTGCACGTCCCCGAAGGCCGCGAGATCTTTCCGCTGATGACTGTAGCCGAGAACATCGCCATGGGCGCCTACACGCGAAAAGATCGCGGCAACATCGCGCGGGACGAAGAAATGGTATATTCCTATTTCCCCGTCCTTAAAGACCGCCGCGCCCAACGCGCAGGCACCCTGTCTGGCGGGCAACAGCAGATGTTGGCCATCGGACGCGGATTGATGTCGCAGCCCAAATTGATGCTTCTGGACGAACCGTCGCTGGGCCTGTCCCCCCTTCTGACGCAGGAAATTTTCGAGATCATCGTGCGCCTGAACCGCGAACAAAAAGTCACGATGATGCTGGTGGAACAAAACGCCAAAGTGGCGCTGGATGCAGCTGACTATGGCTACGTGATGGAGCTTGGGCGCATTGTGATGGACGACAAAGCCGAGGTTCTCGCCGCGTCCAAGGACATTCAGGAATTCTATCTTGGTGTCAGTCAGGATGAAAACCAGCGCGGGCAACGCCGCTGGAAACAACGCAAAACGTGGAGATAGCCCAATGACCAACACGCTTCCCCCACAGCAAACCCTGCATGGGCTGACGATCAACGCGGATCTGTCGCAGGGTCCGTTCTATATCGACGGGCAAGACACTACACCCAAGCTGTTTCGCGCCCGCTGCAAGGAACACGGCACACGCACCGCGCACCGCGAAAAGACATTTGGCGTATGGCGATCCCATTCGTGGACAGACTATTTTGAACGGGCCAAACACCTTGGCCTTGGTCTGGTGTCGCTTGGATTGAAGCGCGGCGAAGTCGTGTCGATCCTGTCCGAGGACAACAAGGAATGGATGTATACCGACATGGGTGTGCAATCTGTGGGCGGCATTTGTTCGGGCATCTACACCACCGATTCCGCATCACAGCTGGAATATCTGGTCAACAACTCTGACAGCCGCTTTCTGATTGTAGAAAACGACGAACAGCTGGACAAATTCCTGCAAGTGCGCGACGCGATGCCGGGGCTGTTGAAAGTCATTGTGATCGAACGCGACGGGCTGCACGGCTTTGAAGACCCGCAGATCATCTTTCTGGATGAGCTATACGAGATCGGCAAAACCTACGACGCCGCCAACCCGACGGCCTTTGATACCTCGATCGAGGCCACAAAACCCGATGATACGGCAATTTTGGTCTACACATCGGGCACCACAGGCAAGCCCAAAGGCGCAATGATCAGCCACGGCAACCTGATCTTTTCGGTGTCCGCTGGCCTGCGGGACGGCCCCGTCTTTGACACCGACGATCAGCTTTGCTTTTTGCCCCTGTGTCACATTCTAGAACGGGTGTTTTCGGTCAACGGGCCGATTGCGGCCGCCTCGACCATTAACTTTGCCGAAAGCCCCGAGACGATCTTTGACAACCTGCAAGAGGTCAGCCCGCAAACTTTCGTGGCTGTGCCGCGCCTTTGGGAAAAGATTTACAGCCAGGTGTCGATCCGCATCGGGGACGCCACAGGTCTGCAAAAATGGGCCTATGCCAAGGCCCTGGCGGCGGGTAATGCCCATGCCGACAGCATCGCAGAGGGCAAAACACCGTCTTTTGGCACCAAGCTGTCCTATCAGTTCTGGAATTTTGCAGTGCTGCAAAACCTGCGCCGCATGATCGGCATGGACCGTTTGCGGCGGGGTGGATCGGGTGCGGCGCCGATTTCCCCGGACTTGCTGCGGTGGTATCAGTCCATTGGCGTGCCTGTGCTGGAAGGCTACGGGATGACAGAAAGCTCTGGCGTGATTTCAATCAACAACCTGACCTCTAACAAGGTCGGCACCGTGGGCGCAGCCCTGCCCGGCGCAAACATCCGCATATCAGCGGAGGGCGAAGTGCAATACAGCGCGGGCAACGTGTTCCAAGGCTATTGGAAGAACCCGGAAAAAACGGCGGAAACCTTCACCGAAGACGGCTGGTTGCGCACAGGCGACGTGGGTTTTCTGGACAACGAAGGGTTCCTGAAAATCACCGGCCGGATGAAAGACATCATCATCACCGCAGGCGGCAAGAACATCACGCCAGCCGAGATCGAAAACAAGATGAAGTTCTCGCCCTATGTGTCGGACGTGGTGGTGATCGGCGACAAACGCAAATTCCTGACCTGCCTTGTGATGATCGACCAGGAAAACGTCGAGAAATTCGCGCAAGACCGTCGGGTGCCGTTTTCCAACTACGCATCCTTGTGTGCGGCCAGCGAAGTGCAGGACCTGATCCGCGACACCATCACTGAAGTGAACAAGGATTTCGCGCGGGTCGAACAGATCAAGGATTTCCGCCTGATCGACGTGCTTTTGACCGCCGACGACGACGAACTGACACCCACGATGAAGCTGAAACGCAGCTTTGTGGAAACGAAACATGCGGGGCTTATCGGCCAGATGTATTGACATCGGGGCCCGGGGCTTTTCACATCGAAACTATAAAAAGGGAGAAGACACATGAAGCATACAACAAAACTGGTGGCCGCAGCCGTTGCAGCCACAATCGCTGCCGGTCCAGCGATGGCAGAACAAGGCATCACCGACACCGAAGTCCTGATCGGGTCCAACCAGGACCTGTCCGGCCCGTTTGCAGCCTTCGGCGCCCCCGCCGTCAAAGCGGCACAGCTGGTCTTTGACGAAGTCAACGAAGCTGGCGGCGTTCACGGACGCAAAATCCGCTTTGTCGTGGAAGATCACGCCTATCAAATGCCCAAAGCCATCCAAGGCATGAACAAGCTAATCAACGGCGACAAAGTCTTTGCGATGCTGTTGTCTTTGGGCACGCCGATGAACATCGCAGCCTTCAAACTGCAAGACGCCAAGAACGTGCCGAACGTGTCGCCTCTGTCTGCGGCCCGCCAAATGGCAGAACCGTTTTCACCACTGCACTATGCGGGCACCGCGACGTATTACGAACAAATCCGCGTTGGCGTGACGTATCTGGCCGAACAAAAAAGCGTCAGCAACGTTTGTGCGATGTACCTGCCAACCGACTTTGGGAAAGACATCAAAGAGGGTGCAGAATCTATTTCAGCGGAAACAGACGGGCTGAACTTTGTCTCCGAGACAACGCACAAGCCAGACGATGCAGATTTCGTGGGCGCGTTGCAAAAACTGAACGCCGATGGATGCGAAATCGTGGCATTGGCCTTGGGCGTGCGTCAGGCCATCACAGTGTCCGGCACAGCGAAAAAGCTGGGGCTGACCAACATGTCCTTTCTGAACTCCTCGGCGGGCTTCCACACAGTTATGGCCAAAGTGCCGGGCGGCGTGACCGAAGGCATGTATGCGGCCTCTGGTTGGGCTGATCTGCTGTCACGTATGGACAAGCCTGAAGTGCAGAAGTTCTTCAAGCGTTTCACAGACGCGACAGGCGAAGCATTGCCGGGTTCCGGCGCATTGCTGGGCCACTCTGCGGCAGAAACAATGATCCGTGCTTTGGAAGCGGCAGGCCCTGACCTGAACGCCAAATCCTTTCAGGCCGGCATCGAAAGCCTGAACTACGAAGATGTCGTATCCGGCAACAAAGTAACATATTCCGCGACAGACCACCAAGGCGCGGACGAAGTTGTGATTTCTGTCATCAAAGACGGCAACTGGATGGAAATCGCGCGCAAATAAGGCGCCTGATTTCAGTATAAAATTGAAAAGCGGGTCGTATCATCGGCCCGCTTTTTTATTGCGATCCGTCTTATTCGGCAGCCGTCTGTGCAGATGGCATTTCGACAGGTGTCAGGCTAACGGGCAATCCGTTGAACGCCGCATTTCCTGTCAAAACATCGACACGTTTGTCATCGGTCAGGTCGTTAATCGAGACTGTGAGGGTTTGTGTGGCCGCTGACAATTGCCCCCCGCCCTGCCCCCATCCTTGCGGGATCGAAACAACACCGGGGGCCATGTCGTCTGTCACTTCTGCTGGCGCCACAATATGCCCGACGCGCGACGCCACGCGCACCTGTGCGCCGTCGGCAATACCCAATTCGCCTGCATCTTGCGGATTGATTTGCACGGTACACCGATTGCGCCCCTTCACCAATCGCGGCGCGTTCTGCGTCCATGAATTGTGACTGCGCACTTGCCGGCGTCCAATCATAACATAGGGGCGATCCGTTGGCGTCTCGTGCGCCAAAAGGCGCGGCAGATCAGCGACAAATACATCCGGGCACAGGTTCAATCGCCCATCAGGGGTCTGCAAACGCGGCGCCAAACATGGCACAAGCGGGCCAAGATCAAGGGACCCTTCGTGATCCTTCAACACATCCACAGACACGGCCTGTGCGTGAAACCCACGCGATAACGCATAATCCAATTGCTCGGACGGTGACGGGCCAAGGTCGCGGCCACCCATCAAAGCATTTCCAAGGCGTGCAAAGATTTCCCATTCCGGAATCATTCCTTTTGGGCGATCAAACAACGCGTCTGCGTAATTTGCTGTGTTGCGCACCGCAAATGAATGGAACACCGTATCGTAAACCGGTTCTTCAAGGGCAACAGTGCCCGGCAAAATCAGGTCGGCGTGTTGCGTTGTATCGTTGATATGGATGTCCACGGACACCATAAAGTCCAACGCCTTCAGGGCGCTTTCGATGCGCCGCCCGTTCGGGGCCGTCAGCACAGGATTTCCCGCAACAGTGATCATTCCCTTGATTTGACCTGCACCGGAGGTTTCCATTTCCTCTGCCAACACGGCACTTGGGAATTCCCCGTTATAAAGCGGCAAACCAGAGACACGGCTGCGTTTTTCGGGGTAGGTGCGTGGGGCACCTTTGCGCCGCGTCAATCCCACGTTGTCAAAGGCCGGGGTCGTAAACATAGCACCGCCCACCGCGTCAAAATTGCCGGTGATGATGTTCAAGGCGTTTGTCGCCCATTGGCACAGACCGCCGTAAGACTGCGTCGACGCGCCCATACGCGCATAACACACAGCACGTTCTGCACCTGTGAAATCGGCTGCAAGGTTGCGAATTGTGGCGGCGTCAATGCCTGTGTGGCGGGCCGCCAGATCAGGCGTGAAGGGCTGCACGGCATCTCGCAGCGCCTCGACCCCGTCGATCACATCCCGCAGTGCCCCAAGATCCACTGCATTTTGTGCAAAGACCTCGTGGATCAAAGCAAGGATCAAAAACGCATCTGTTTCAGGCCGGATAAAGTGATGTTCCGCGCCGTGGCGCGCTGTTTCTGTGCGGCGCGGGTCAATCACGACCATGCGCCCGCCGCGCGCGTACAGATCATCGATACGCCCGGGAAAGTCCGGTGCCGTCATCATGGACCCGTTGGACACCATCGGGTTCCCGCCAATCACCAGCAAATAATCCGTGCGATCCAGATCGGGGATCGGCATCAGCATCGGATGGCCAAGCATATGAATAGAGGCAACATGATGCGGAATTTGATCAGAGGTCGCAGATGAATAGCGTTGCGTTGTGCCGATGGCTTTGATCAGCCGTGGCAACGTCATCAGGTTCGCAAACTTATGGGCGTTGGGATTGCCAAGATATGCCCCGAACCCGTCTTTGCCATGCACATCCTGCACCGCACGTATGCCATGGGCCGCGTAGTCAATCGCCTCATCCCAATCGACAGGCTCCCATTCCTGCCCCCGCTTGCGTAAAGGTGTTGTGACCCGGTCAGGGTCGGTGCGAAAATCCTGCAACGCGACAGCTTTCGGGCAAATATGGCCCCGCGACAACGGATCTTCCTTGTGCGGTTTGATGCTCAGAACCTGATCGCCTTCGTGTTCGATCACAAGGCCACACATCGCTTCACAGATATTGCACGTCCGGTAATGTCGCTGCATGGCGCGTATCCTGTACTTTGGGTCAAGGTCTTTGAAGACGACGCGATTTGCGGAATCCATGCAAGGTTCGCGATGATTTACGTGACGTCCTGCTTTGATGGTGAACAGCGCTGACAGCCGCGCAGGCGACATCCGCACAAAGCGTTATGGAACCATCTTGTGCGCATCACGTTGTATCCCCGACAGCGCCCGACACCCTGCCAGACGGTCTGTTCGAGGTGGTGATCATTGACCCGAACATGCCCTTTGGAGGCGTCAAAAATTCGGGCTTCGGTCGTGAAGACGGCGGCTTTGGCATGATGGAATTTGTCAACGCAAATGTCCGACTTGGGCAAGGGGTATCTTGATATGCCCAGCATCTACACGGACGCACATGTTGAGGGCTGGAAGAAGATCACCGATGCGGTGCACGCAGGCGGGTGGCGCATCTTTTGCCAACTTTGGCACGTGGGGCGCATCAGCCACGTGTCATTGCTGCCCGACCGCCAACGGGTTCGAGCCGTGTTCACAGTAAATCACGTCAGAATAGCTGCGATCAAGACAAACGGTGTTGCCGTTTTCGTCTGTTACCAGCAAATCCAGATCGCTGTCTCCGTCACCTGCGATGCCAATTTCAGCATGGCGGCCACCATAAAACGGAACTTTGAAAATATCGACTTTGCCACCCGGCAAACGCGACAAAGTACGTGACGCGCCGCCGATGCGGCCACGCGAACCTTCGGCCTCTGCGTCTTCAATCAATCCCACAACTGAAGGATCACCACCGGCAAACTCTTTGGCCGCAGCCAACATCGCCAGCCAAAGTCTTGAATTCCATACCTTTTTTATGACAAATCCTGTTAGGAAGCGATCTGAAGGCACGGTTTCCATCGATACATGCACGGCCGTTCGAAAATCAACGGCGCGCGCACATGGCTGATGAGTTCCTGCCAGACCGCTTCGGTCTCTGGCTGCTTTAGCCCAAAGGCTGACGCGGCATACGCGATCCCTTCGGACGCTACTTTGGCACGCGAATCCAGCATGACTTCGTTACAGTTTTCACGGCTTAACATTTGGATTTCAGCCTATCGCATTTCCGCGGTGCGTTGTGCGCCTTCGATTAGACCCCAGCCCGTCACGACAGTGCGAACACCGGGCGTGTCCAACTGGTCGCCAAATTCCGCATCTGGCACTTGAATGGTTTTGAAAGGCACGGTTGGCGCACGGGACAGTTTGATCAATGCAATGTCATTGTCAAAGTCTTCACCCACGTATGCGGGGTGGCGGATTATCTTTTCAACAGAAATAGCATCGCCCTGCCCCTCAGCCAGCAGATTGGTGCCGATCAGCACAGAAATCGCTTGCGGGTTCAAATCACGGTAGACCCCGTTCGCATCCGCCATGTGGATGCAGTGCGCCGCCGTCAAAACCCAAGTGTCCAAGATCATTGATCCACCACAAAACTGCGCATCTGGCGTCACTGGCTGACCTGCAATCAGCAAAGCAACCTGCGATGGCCATGCACCGGAATCCTCGATTTCTCCACCGATGACGCGCCCTGCACTGTCGGCCTGTTCCGCCTCTGCGGCGCGTGTCGCCTTGGCGCCGCTTTCCAATCGGTTCGACAGGTTTTGTGACGGCCATAGCATCGAAATAGCACTGTCAGCATCGATATAGAGCACCGTCATATCCACAATTCCCGCGGTGGGGTTTTTCAGCGTGACTTGCAACATGTCGCAGTGACTGGCTGTGGCTTTGCCCTTGGCATCAACCCTTGGGCCGCTTGGCTTGGCGCAACGCTGTTGCGGACCTGTTTCGCCAGTTTGCAACTTGAAAGCAGCGCCCGGTTTTGACGAAGGCAGGGAAAACCCGCCAATGCGGCTGCCTTGCCCCAGCTGCGCCAAAGCCCGTTCCAACCGAATAAGACCGGCCACCTGGGTCAAGCGTGTGGCAAGAACATCCGCGTCCCCTGCCCCCAAACGCGGCGAGGCACCAGCCCCCTGCCCGTCCAGCACCCCATCGCGGCCCACCAGCGCCAAACCGTCGCCCGTCCACACGACGCGGTGTGTCGGATCAGCGCTGGACACATCAAGTGTGTTGTTGGCCGTCACATCATCCAAAAGCCCCGCCATCAACGTCTGACCCGCCACCGCAATCCGCGACACGCCGGGCGCATCGCCGCCAAAAACGGGAGTATCTGCCATGGGTCCTTCCGCATCCGGCGTTTACACCGCTTGGCCCGCTTTGCTTTGCATGCGTTGTGCGGCGGCCTGAATCAGTTGCGGATAGCTCAGATCAGGCACTTCGCGCATGAGCCCCGTCAAAGCCTGCGTAAAATCACCATGCCACAGACGTTCCGTTTTTCCGCGGCCGGTTGCAACCGGGTGACACCCTAAAAAAGGGGCTGTTTCGCGTCACGAACGACACATTTGGTCGTGACCGTGTTGTGGTGATTTTGTCCCGGGCAGATACTCAATCAGAGATCGAGGATCTTAGGCTCCTTGGCCAAAGCGCCATAGAAGTCTTGCGCGGAACAGAGGAACAAGGTTCCGATTTTGCCAATGCCCTGCGCACGGCAGGATTTGGCCAAACGACCCGAGGCGCAGTTTCACTTGATGAAGACAGCGGACCGGAACCTGTGATTTTGCAGTTCGATATCGATACTGTGCCGGATGCCAAAAAATAAAAGTTGCCCATGGGCAACTTCCTTATCTTCACCCATTAGGAATGAAAATTGCCCATGGGCAATTTTCTATTTCCGGTCATCCAAGAAACTTTCCAAAGCGGCCCGCAAAGCAGCACTTCCTATTGAGCTATCAAATTCCACCACAGTGCGACGGCCTTTGTTCCGGACGGTGATCGGAACATCACCCGCCGTACGCCGATAGGTTTTTTCATGGGTCGGCTTTGACACAGCGGCAGGCTTACAGGCCGCCTTAAGACGCCTCATGACTTCGACACCATCCAAAGGGCGTCCCAACCCCTTGCGCGCGCCTTCTTGCGCTTGAGCGATTGAATTTGACGTCTCTATCAAAGCATTTAGAGACTTTTTTTCAGCAATCAGCGGCTTTAGATCACGCGCATGGCGTTCTTTGATATCACGAATAGATGCGAAGGCTGCAACGATTTGGGACGGCAAATTTGCCAGTGATAAATAGCGGCTTAACCAGGGGGGGCTGACCTCTAGCCGTTCTGCCATCGCCTTTTGTTTACCGCCATAATAACGGGCGATCGCATCCGCATAATCAATGGCGCGTTCGTAATCAGAGATGTCTTCGCGGTCACGGTTTTCAATGTCTGCCAGACGAAACGCTTCTTCGTCGGTCATGTCGCGGACATCGACCAGATACTTGAATTGCAGATAGTTATGCGCCCGCAACCAACTTACCGCAAAATGACGACGGGCCCCGCAAATCACTTCGTAGCGCTGCGGTCCATCGGGCAGGGGGCGCACAATGGCCGCGAATTCCTGCCGGCCTTGAGACCGGATGCCATCAATTAAATCGCGGCAGTTTTCTTCGGTCAAAAGGGCGTAGTCGCGGTTGTGACGGTCCCACATCCGGCACTCTGCGGGGTCCACCCATCGCAATGTTTTTTCTTCTATATCGCCTGCAACCTGATCTGCAATCGTCGTGGATCTTTTCAAGAAACGACTGGATCGCGCGGCAGATTTTGAAGGGGCCATGTCGTCCAGCCCACCCAACACATCGTCGTAAAGTGCGTCATGCTTTTTGTTCATAACAGTCCTTCCTTTCGCAAAGCGGGATAGTGACTTGGCCATGTTTTGCGGATCAGAACTTCGATCTCGCGGTTCACCGCATCCAGATAAGCCCGGCATCGTTTGTGCGTTTCTGTACGGGTCGCAGGCCCGGTGGTTTCATAGACCGTCGATAGGTTGGCAGAGGCGTTGTCGATTTCCGCGCTGTCCTTCAACACGGCTTGCATGATGTCCATCGGGAACACAGCGTCCATCATCCGTTTGATCGCGACATGCGCCGACTTATTGTCGTTCATTTTAGTTCCTAAAATGCGCAAAAACGCATATTCGCGGGCGCCACCAGCCTGTGCCAGTTCATGCATCGTCGCACCCATCATCTTAAGGAAATGCGCTGTTGATCCAAAATCGATATTGTTCGGAGGTGCAGGGATCACCAAGGCATTGGCCGCACGCAACACAGACAAAGACAACATGCCAAGGGCAGGGGGCGGATCCAGAAGAATGACGTCAAACTGATCCTTGATGGTATCTATGCCGGAACGCAAACGGTCCAGAACAAAACTTTGTTCGCGCACCATGCGGGCAGCGAATTCGTATTCGGCGTCATAGAGGCCCAAGTTGGCAGGAATAAGCGCCACATTCGGCCAGTAGGTCGCACGTAAAGCATAGTGTAAAGACGATGGGCCACCGTGACGAAAAAACGGGTACAGGGTATCTTCGTCTTCGTCGACATCCACGTCAGGGTTCAGCCCGAACACGCTTGTTGTGCTGGCTTGACTGTCACAATCAATCACACACACCCGATATCCTTTAAGCGCAAGGTACTGTGCAAGATGACAAACTACCGTTGATTTGCCCACGCCGCCTTTGAAGTTTTGGATCGCCAAAACAAGGGCCTCATCGGTTTCGGCCCGATGTGGCAATGTTCCAAACAAAGCACGCATACGGTTGATATCGGTTAATGCATATCCGGTGCGGCGGTTGGTGGTTGGGTCTTTATCAGGTTCAGGCAAGCGCCCGTCATCTTCAGCATCACGAATTGCTTTTTCACTGCGGCCCACCATTTCCGCGGCTTTGCGCATGTTGAACCGCAAGTCCAATGTCTTGTCAGCCCCTGGGGCATACACGCGTTCCCGCAACCGTCCGATGACGGTTGATGCGCGTGTCGCGAGGGTTTCCAGATCATCTAAAGTGACAGGGGGCAGGGCAGGGTTTTGCATCTATGTTACCATCTTGGAAGTGTCCTTCGAATCATGGTGATAAATGGTTCTTGGGTAAAGTGCGAATTCTTAGCCATGTTCGTCCAAAAACCGCACCTTGCGGCTGTGGCACCATAGTGTGGGAAATTCGCAAGGTACTGCCGTAAAAAATGAAGCATTATTGCCCGATAGGAAGCTTGTTGCCCAATTTGTAAGTTTTGGCTGGTCGGAACGAAGTTTGTAATACGAACGGGTCAATGCAAAAGCTTTTTAAAACCAAATCTAAAAAACCAGTCTTTTCTAATTCATATAGTTCTAGTTCATTCAGTGTAAGCATATGTTATTAAACCTAAAAACCTATTAGCTCTTACATATTGGGCTGTCTTGGCATACGTAAGGGGATGTTTGACCTTACGCAATGGGATCGCTGTTCTTACGTTTGGGATGCACTTTAACTCTTACCTATTGGGTGGTTCGGTACAGGGGATTTTACAGCGAAAAAAGTGTATTCTTATCAAAGCATTGCGATTCGGCTTCCGAATCAGGCGTCCTTTAAATCTTACGTTTTGGGTGATTTACCAAAACCTCTCTTTCTGATACCTTACACTTAACAGCATACAAAAGTAAGCGAACACAGGTAAGAGATGGCGCCCAAAGATCGCCCCATACGCACGGTCGATGCCAGACCAAACGCAGAGACGCTGGTAAAACCCGGCGAGTTGGTTGATCTTGTTGAGGTCACGCCTCTGACTTTGGCAGACCGCCGTATTTATAACCAGCTGCTGGAAAACGCGTGGGACGCGATTGATCGCCCGGTGACCCATATGATTTCCAAAAGTGACTTGCGTGGCTCTCACAATTCAAACGACCGGGTTGGTGAATCCATCGAACGGTTGATGGCCTCCATCGTAAAGGTGCGGGTTGTGCGCGACGGGGAACCCGCGATTGAACGCGTGCAGCTGTTGGGCGGCAACATCGAAACAACACGGCGCGACGGGTTGTTTGAATATGAAATTCCATCGCGGCTGCGCAATATCATCAAAGACAGCACCGTTTTTGCGCGGCTTCAGCGCGAGGTGATGTTTGCGCTGAGTTCGAAATACGCCCTGACCTTGTACGAGATGATCCAGAAGCGTGGCAAATTGCGCTGGCGGTCGTCTGAAAAGTTCAGCCTTGAGGATTTGCGCGGCGTTCTGGGTGTTCCGAAAGGTAAACTGGCCAGCTGGTCCAACCTTAAATTGCGTGCGATTGATCCTGCCTTGGAAGAAGTGAACGCGCTCAGCGATTATGTTGTTGCTGTTGAACCGGTTAAAACGGGACGGCGTGTCACCCATGTGGAATTGCGGTGGTGGACCAAAGACGCCAAAAGCACAGCAGAAGCCGAACGCGAATTAAGCTTTTCCAAAGTAGGGCGCAAAGCCCGCACCAAAGGTAAAGTTGAAGACATAAAGCCGCGTCCGGCGTGGTTGGACAAGAAGGGGCCAAGCCTGCGATCCGAGACGTATGAAACCGCGAGACTGCGGTATGCAGGTTATGATATTTATCATGTGGAAGGCGAGTGGCGGGCATGGTCTACAGGCAAAGATGCGCCACAAGACCCGGATCGCGCTTTTCTGGCATTTTTCAGGAAATTCGCTGAAGCCAATCCGATATAGGCTCTACTTTGCGTCTTAGAGTGGCAAAATTTACTGCGGCAGCTGCAAAACTGCGGTGCAGACTTCAATTCCGATGATATCCTGGCACAAACCGGGTGGGCCCTCTGATCCGTCCAATGGCGAAAGCATCACGTCAAATCCGGTCTGCACTGTCAAAGACCCCGCGTTGCGCCAATATTGTGCCTGAACGCTGATGGCTTCGCCCGATTGATCGGCGCGTCTGCTCAGTGCTTGCACCCAATCATGCAAAGCGACGCCCACAATATTGGCAAGATGGAAATGTCCGGCCTGATCAAAAGTGACAAGAATTTCAGATGCGATGGCATACACCCTTATATACCTGACTTTGATCATCACATCAGGGTTTTCTGAGGCATCTGTTCGAGCCCTTATGTACCGTATCGATACATAAGGGATCAAAGCACCTACGTAAGATAAGCGAATAAGAGACAAATATACCGGATGACATCTTTGGTCATAAATACGCCGTAGTCTAAATTTCAGAAATTAGACTTAAAACACCCTGGTCCAAAAGCGCAGATTCAGCTCGATTACATGCTTCAACATCTGGTTTCTTCAGAGTCATCATACGTTCTTGCAACAACATAAACGATCCGTCACGCGTAGGTTCAACCAAGGAGAGGGCGTCGCCAGAATAGCCGAACTGATCTGATGTCCACCCCATCCATCCGAACGTGACCCTATCAGAAAAGAGGTGTTTATTCATTCCCTGATACATTGAGGGGCGGGCAACAATCCACTTGAAGTCCCATATTTCCATCATTGCGAACATCAGCTCGCGTGTGGTGCTTGCGCTTTGGTACCAGTAATCGCTTGAGTCACTCATCGGGAGGGATAATTTGACCAATGGAGGGCTATTACCGTCGAAGTCGATGCTTCGTGTTAACTCGACGCCTCGCTCAGCATTTGATTTTGCCGTGATATTGAGAAGCTTCGTCCCAAATTCGGCGTTCAGGTCTTTGTTCTGCTTCCATATGCTATTGAAAACCGTCCTGGGGTTTTCATGCAATGAAATCCTATTGGTATCAGCCTCAAGGCGATCCCATTCTTCCAAAATACCAGGATCAGGCTCATCAGTTGTAAGAAGATATTCTGCAAGCTCTTCCCCGCGCACTTTGACTTGGTCTGAAAGATGCGACAGGTCATTGAAGCCGCTATGATACCGGTTCAAATCCGTCATTAGTTTAAGAACCTTATCGAACTCGAAAAGAGCCGTTTCTTCGTTGAATCCGGGTGTTGTAGTTCTTTTAGTAAAGCCAGAGATTTCGTACATTCTAGTCTCCTATGAACCCACTATGGGGGTCCGTTTGACTTGGGTTTGGGGTGTAAATCACCGGAATAACCAGTCCTTGGAATTCTTGTGTCAGAGCAATCGTCAGGGCGATTTGAGCACAGTGCCATTGCAGCAAGACAGGCGGTGTTGGGGTGGCCGCGCGTTTTTGACTTGTTGCTTGTGCAAGAAAGCGGGCTTTTTGTGCATCCCCCATACCAGAACGCCAGCTTACACGGTCAATAGATGGGGCGGAAAACAAACCATCTGATGTGGTCACGTTCAAAAAGAATGCGTAGTTATCTTTGGCTTCGACAAGGGTGCATAGTGAGCGCCAAAAGCCGTCAAAATCCACTCCGTTATCTTCGCTATTGCTGCACCAACATC
Source organism: Ascidiaceihabitans sp. (assembly GCF_039986515.1). Classification (NCBI taxonomy): domain Bacteria; kingdom Pseudomonadati; phylum Pseudomonadota; class Alphaproteobacteria; order Rhodobacterales; family Paracoccaceae; genus Ascidiaceihabitans; species Ascidiaceihabitans sp. The sequence continues at coordinate 36,805 of NZ_JBDWQO010000024.1, forward strand.
GGCGTTCTGTGAAGCGCCTAGCTTGCGCGTCTGTGCTGCATGAAGCTGCTCAAGCGCATCAGCACGAGCTTTCGAGCTGGTCAGAAAATTAAACAGGGATGATTGCGCGTGGCCCTTGTCGGTCGCTGCCAACTCCTTGTTCATTTTGACGGCAGAAACGGCGTTCTCCAGCTTGCCTAAAAGACGCTGTTCGCGCTTCTCAAAATACTTCGTTTCTGTCCGCTGCTTGGCATAGTGCTCACGCCATGCCGTGCGGTACTGCTCCTTGATCTGAGCACGGGCTTTCTGAAACGGGGTAGGGGTATCGCCCGCACTTGTGCCGGCGATCTTCGCCTTGCCCGTTGCGTACCATTTGGACAGGTCTTTCCACTCTTCCGAATGGCGTTCGTGCATGGCTGCGCCATTCTCGGCAAGGGCGGCGTCCTTGGCTTTCTGCGCGGCCATGATCTTACGAATTTCGTTATCATTGGCATGACCAAGCCCCTTCGCCTGGTCATGCTTGTGATAGACCTCGCATTTGTCTGCTGAAAAGGTCTCACCAAGATCGCGGCGCTTCCAGTTCATCTCTCGCTGTTCGCAATAAATCGTGCCGCGTGATTGCTCATAGCCTAGCGCCCATTTGGAAAGCCGCTCTTGGTATTTCCAAAGATCGAGCATTTTCCCATGTTCAGGATTCACGCGGTTGATAACAACATGCAGGTGAGGGTGCTTGGTATCATTGTGAGCGATGATAGCGGCTTGATGGCCGTCAGCGCCTAGAGCTTTGATGCTCTCATCTGCCGCCTTCATCATTTCCGTTTTGGTCATGTCGTCCTTCTCGTCGGGATGCCATGCAAGCGAATAATGAAACACCACCTTATCGGATTTGTTGCCAGCCAAGCTCTGACCAGCCTCGCGCTTCAGCGCGTCCTGCTGGTTGGCAGTGGCTCGCATAATCCGATAGGCCATATCGGGATTTTCGGTCGCCAGATTTCGAAATTCCTGCCACTCAACACGGTCGGACGTGGAATTCACGTCTTGGCCTTCAAGGCGCTTGTCGTGCTGCAAATAGGCAAACATTCCCTTGAAGCTGGTGCCAGTCGCACGGCCTTCTTGTGATGCTTTAGGCGTCATAAGAGGCTCCGACTTTGGCAATGGCCGCGTTGAGTTCCTCAAGCACGTCTGCAATGTCGTTCGGGACGGAATTACCAAAATTCAAAGTCCGCACGATTTGGTGCAGATTGACCCCGCACCGCTTGAGTTCAAAAAGCATTTTGTCCTCAAGCGGCGTTTGGCGGGTGGCAACCTTGCGGCGTGTGAGAACGGCACGGGCATATGTGGAAACGGGCAAGCTGGCCTTGGCCGCTTCACCATCCACAAAAAGCACGTTCGACAGCATTTAGTCGAACAACCAAAGGACGGTCACGAAACTCGCCTTCGGGTTTTTCGGGTCGTCCGCGTTTGGTGCGTTTTAGGGTCATGGCCGCAATGCCGATCTATGATCGCCCTTTCTTAAGCTGGTTCCAAGGGGTGCGTTAGACCCCTAGGCAAGATTTAATGTCATACATTAAATCATCTTGTTACTTATCTTTACATAATACCCTACATAGACCAACTTTAGCAAATTAATCTCCATCCCAACCCTGCGCTCCGGCTTTGTGCCATTGCTCTCACATGCCCCGTATCTGCACCACTAACAGCTAAGAGCTTGCCTTTGCGACCATGAGATTTCTGTCTGCCGTTTAAGAATTGGAGTTACGGACAAGCAACGAAGAGGGCTACATGCGGGTTGCGCCTTCAAATTTTTCGTAGGGAATTTCTCACATTCAAAACCGCTCACTCAATCGCCGCACAAAATCCATGCGCCCATGCAGGATCGCCAAGATGATGGGGCGTTCACGCGGCATGAAGAAAATGTAATGCTGTTCGCAACGATGTGCATGAATGTCATCGGTTAAGCCCTCAACGGGCTTGGCTCTCGCTCTGCCACTGCCAACAGCCTCGCAGCACAACACGATCTGATCATAGTATTTCTCAGCCTGATCGAAGCTCCATGTGTCATGGGTGTAAAGCCAGATTCCGCTTAGGTCTTCTTCCGCCGCTAAGGTAAGTTCAACATTCTTCATGTGGGCGCGTTATAGACCCGCTCGGCGATGCGCGTCCTTGCGGATATCCTCAAAGGATTTTGTCGAAAACTCACCGCGCTGCGCTTGCGCGATACGCGGTTTCAAAAAATCCGACAACGCCGCTAACGCGTCGTTCTCGCTCATATCCTCAACAGCAGGGGCTTCGCCCAAGGTTTGTTTGAGAACAAAATCCTTGATGCTCTGACCTTTAAGGGCTGCAATAGCTTTGAGCCGTGAATGCTCTTCGGGGGTGATGTCGATTGATAATCTGGGCATATTCCTATAGTAGCACAACATAATGCACAAAACAACATTTGTAATCTGGATGCGGATATCACGATAATCTGAGGGTAAAGGCCAAGCCATGGCCGATGATGATCTACAAGGCTTTGCCGACAAAACCACAATCTCAGCCAGTTTTACGGGGCAAAATGGTGCATTCCTGCTCGGAAAAATTCATCCAGACCATGGGTTAAACGCACCTGCTGGAATTTCTGATGATCGCCATCTCTTCGTTATGGCTGGCTCTCGTGCTGGCAAGGGAACCTCGATGCTGGTTCCTAACCTGCTCCATTGGCAAGGCGGCGTGTTCTGCATCGATCCCAAAGGTGAAAACGCTTCAATCACAGCTATGCGCCGTGGCACTGCTCATAGTGCCAAAGGAACGGGAACAACCGTTCGCCAGTTCCTCGGCCAACAGGTCGCAATCATCGATCCGATGGAAACCGTTCAAGGGGCGGCAAAACGTTATCGCGTAACCTATAATCCACTGGCAGATATTGAACGCGTCACAGATCAGGAAGCCGCGCAAATTTACGCGCTGACGGAATCCATCATCATAGATGAAAAAGGCACTGGCTCCCACTTCACCTAAAGCGCAGGCACAATACTGGCGGGTCTGATCGAAGCCGTCATTCATACCGAGAAGCCAAAAGACGCGCACCTGATAACCGTTCGTGAGCGTTATCAGAACGGCATGGAAGCCCTCAAAGAATATCTAGCTGGCGTTGATACCCCTGCGGGCTTGGCCGTCGATGGGCTCACCATTTTGGAAGACGTGGGGGACGATGAAGGCGGTTCCTTTTCCACAACCTTGAACCGTCAATTGCGGTGGCTGTCTGATCCACGAATGCAGCGCCACTTGCAGGCTGGGGACTTTTCCCTTGTCAAAGCCCTGCGGGAAAACTGGTCTGTCTATGTCTGCCTACCGCCTGCCCAGATCAAACGCATGAAGCGGTGGCTCCGCGCCATGGTACGCATTGCGCTTGATGCAAAGATGGACACGCTCAAGCCCCCTGAAGGCGAGCGGACGTTGTTCATTCTTGATGAGTTCTATTCCCTCGGCCACATGCAACTGATCGAAGATGCCGCCGCCTATATGGCAGGCTATGGTATCAAACTGGTGCCTGTGATCCAGAACATCGGACAGGTGCAAAAGCTGTATGAGAAAAACTGGGAAACCTTTCTCGGCAATGCGGGCGCCATCATAGCGTGGGGTCTGAATGATCTTGAAAGCGAGAAATACATTTCTGACCGCATGGGCAACGTGCTGACATGGGAAGTGTCAGAAAGCCTCGGCACGTCAAGAAAGCCAATGCAGTTTGAAGTCGAGTCGATCTCTAAGAATAAAAGCGCCGCCTTGCATGAAAGGCCAGTGCGCCGCCCCAATGAGGTTCACGAAGACGGGTCACGCGAAACGCTGCGGGCATTCATCATCCCCGCCAGCACGAAGCCCTTCATGGTTTCTAGGGTCGATTATATGAATTCAAACGGGACAGGGTTGTTTGACGCTCCAGACTCTATCGAACAATGGGAGAGCCAGCATGGCGCGAACACCTAAGCCACCAAAATTAACGCATGGTGGGCTTAATGCCCTGCAAAAGTTAGTGATCGGCCTCTTTATTGGCGGTGTCGGAATAATGTTTTTCCTACCACTGGCCATCGTCAAAGTTCTGAATATTCCAAACCTTAGAATGGGCGCGGATGATGTTGCAAACTTGTGGGCTGTCACAAAACTCTGTGTAGTTTTGTTTGTGCTGGTTTCACCCTTCTTCTGGCGACTAACAGCACGGTTTCTGGCGTGGGGTTTTGATGATCTCAGGCCAAGTCGTTGGAAATATAGCCCGCTAGCGAAGATGGCTCGTGACTACAAAAATCGCGACAACCTATCTTCTGGCGATCACATGATGCTGCATATGAATATACAAGATGTGCTGCACTTTCTGGCTCTTCCGCTGATCATGATTACCACTTTATACTTCACATTCTGGCCGTGGCACGGTGTCGTCGGTGGTTGGGAAACTAGCAACTGGATAAGGACTCCGTCGCTGTTCGCGCCTTACGTTGTTGGCTTCTTTGTACTGTTACACGACAAGTTCAATTGGTGGTTCTACGATCTGGCCTATGCCGTGATGGGCGGTGAATACGACTACAGCAAAGAGGATGCGGGCGAAGCCCAGCCTAACTCTGCCCTGATCGGCAAAGGCAACACTGCAAGCGAAAACCGCGAAAAGATGGCAGCAGCGCTCTTTGTGGGTGCACCACTGCCTAAAGAAGAAGATTTCAGCTTCGATCTGACCGCGTTCTCTCAAGACAGCAAACCCAAAAAGAAATTCACCCCTGAAGAACAACGCGAAGCCGCTGAAATAGATTGGGTGCTTTTCGGCGACCCCAGTTTGAGCGCTTGAACCTGTGCCACGGTCAAAGGCACAGGGGCGATAATGTCATTATAGCCGGGGAAGGCCTCTGCCAGATCAAGACCATTGACGCGAATGGCCACGTCCAGTTCGTTCAGACGCAAGCGCCGCGCGGTGGGGTCCAGATCGGGATCAGCCCGAATGTGTTCGCGTTCCTGGGTCAGGTCGCGTCGGGCAATCGCAAGGTCTTGCGCCCCGAGAGGTTTGTACAGCCTGTGCGACCTGAAACATTTTGTCGGCTTGTCCGTAGGCATCTGCCCCGTCTTGCGCAAAAGCAGACATCGCGTGGCAGGCGAAAATAACAGCAACAATAAACCTTTTCATACCAAAGTATTCAAAGCGTGTCTGGCTTGGTCAAGTGACAAATCCGGTTAGTCGGGTCGCGGCTTACCGCTACTGGGCCATTTGTTTGTCGACTTGTTGTTCCGTATCACGGCAACCGGTCCGGTTGGGCGGTGTCGACAGGGTGGGACCATTGAACAAAGACAAAAGCTTAGACGGATGGCAGATGCAGGCGTTTATTCGGCGATGTCTTCGGCCCACAGCTCGGGCTTTTCTTCAATGAACCGCTGCATCAAAGCAGTGCAGTCCGGGTCGTCTGCGATGATGACTTCAACGCCTTTGGAGCGCAGGAAATCTTCGTTGCCGCCAAACGTGTTGTTTTCCCCGATCACCACGCGCGGGATGCCAAATTGAATGATGGTGCCTGAACACATCATGCAGGGGCTTAGCGACGTATAAAGTGTGGTATCCCGGTAGGTCTTTTGCCGCCCCGCCTTGCGCAGCGCATCCATTTCGCCGTGTGCGATGGGGTCGCCTTTTTGCACACGCTGGTTGCGGCCTTGTGAAACAACTTCGCCCCCGCGCGCCAGCACCGAACCGATGGGGCAGCCGCCTTCATCAAAACCGGCTTTTGCTTCTTCATAAGCGATGCGCAGCAGGCGGGTGTCGTCAGCGTTCATTTGGGCATATCCTTCAGAATGGGGCCATCGTAATAGGGCAAGCGGTCCACGGACGGGTGCCACAGACCCTGTTTTTGCAAGTTTTCCATATGATCTGCGATTTCGTCCAAAGTCGCAAACCAAACATTTTTCGTCTCGCGCGTTTTGGCGATCCAGGCTTCTACCTGTTTCCATCGCGCCAGACGGCCCGTGAGGAACGGGTGAATGATCAGCATAAAGAATCCGCCCGCATCGTACTGCGCCTCGAATTCTTCCCAAAACCCTGCAAGGCCGTGCGATGGCCCCGCCACGGGCATCATATACCCGATTTCGTCGTAATGTGCGAAGGGCGGCCAATCATCGGTGCCCCAATGGACAGGCATCTCATAAAGCGCGCCCTGTTTGGTTTGTAGCTGGTAGGGAATGTCATCGCCCATCATTGAACTGTCATAGCGCATCCCGTGTTCGATCATCAGATCGACGACCTCTTGGGTGATGTTGTAGACGGGTGCACGGTAGCCGGTGGGGTGTTGACCGCAAATTCGTTGATGCACGTCCAATGTGCGTTCAAACCATGTGCGCTGCTGCCCGCGTGTCTTGATGGGGTCTTCGTGCAGATAGCCGTGGTGTCCGATTTCATGGCCGTCTTTCAGGATGGCTTCGGCGACATCGGGGTAGGTTTCGAGACACCAACCGGGGATGAAAAACGACTGCTTCAGCTCAAACCGGCGATAGGTTTCAAGGATGCGGGGCAGGGCGACCATTGGCCCGTATCGTCCCATGGAAATGGGATAGAGCCGGTCGTGGCTGTCTTCGGGTTTTGCGATGTGGATCAGGCTGTCGGCGTCCATATCAAACGTGATTGCAACGGCGCATTTGGCCCCGTTTGGCCAAGGGATGGGATTGCGGATCATGTTTCGTTCAAGACGTGGGCGCTGACGGTGTCCCACGACAGCCAAATTTCGTCACCGCTGTGCAAGTCGAACTTGGACAGTTCGCGTTCTTGCATCTGCACTTTGAATTCCTGACCTTCGGCGTCTTCAAGGAACAGTGTGACCATGGAGCCTACGAATTCTTCCGAGATCAGTTTGCAGAACGCCGTGTTCTCACCTTCTGGTTCTTCCATCGAGATGTGGACCAGGTCGGCGGAAATCACGAAGCTGGCAGGGTGGTCTTGAACCAATGCCACGTCATTTGTCGGCACGGTAAAGTCACCCGATGCGGTGGCGATGCGGGCGGTGTTGTTGTTCACTGATGCGACGGTGCCGGTCAGGATGTTATTGCGGCCCACGAACTCCGCCACGAACTGGTTTGCAGGCGCGCGGTAGATGTCTTTTGGGGTGCCAATTTGGGCAATTTCGCCTTTGCCCATGATGATGACGCGATCGGCCATGGCGAAGGCCTCGGACTGCGAATGGGTGACGTAGACAAAGGTGATGCCAAGTTCGCGTTGCAGATCGGTCAAGACGGCTTGCATACGGATGACCAGATGCGCATCAAGCGCTGACAGCGGTTCGTCCAGAAGCAGAATTTGCGGTTCCATCACCAGCGACCGCGCAAGCGCCACGCGTTGTTTTTGCCCGCCCGACAGGGTGGAAATGTCGCGGTCTGCAAATTCCAGAATGCCCATCTTTTCCAGCCATTTCAGTGCGCGCGTTTTGCGTTCCTCTTTGCCAACGCCGCGCATCTTCAGGCCAAACTCCACGTTTTCCTGTGCGCTGAGAAAGGGAAACAAAGCCAGCGATTGCCAAACCAGCGGTGTGTCGCGTTCATGCGGGGGCACATCGTTCATCAGCTGGCCGTTCAGGCGGATTTCGCCTTTGCTGGGGGCGTCCAAACCCGCCAACATGCGCAGCGTTGTGGTTTTTCCACAGCCCGAAGGCCCCATAATGGCCAAAAATTCGCCTTCGCGGATTTCAAAGTCCAGTTCTTTAACGGCGACAAAGCTGTCAAAGCTTTTTTGGACTTTATCAAAGACGACAAGAGGTTCTGTCATGGACGGATGCTTTTCAGTTGGCGGCCGGCAAAGAATACTTGTGCCAGCACGACGAGGGTCATGGAAATAAGGAACACAAATGTACCGATGGCGTTGACCTGTGGATCGATGTTGCCTTGCACGATCTCAAGAACAACCACAGGCAGGGTTTTGTTCAGGCCCGAGACAAACCACGACACCGCAAATTCATCAAATGAAACGGCGGCTGTCAGAAACAAGGCGGATGCAATCGCGGGTTTGCAAAACGGGATGATGACATGGCGCATGGTCTGCCATTCAGATCCACCAAGGTTCCAAGCTGCGGCTTCCAGGTCCGGGTCCATCTGGTTCAGCCGCAGCCGGATCACAGCCATCGCAAATGGGGCCGTCAGAACGCTGTGTGCGATGACGATGGAATAAAGCTGTCCTGACATGCCGATCTTGGAAAACCACGCCAGCATGGCCAACGCCATGATGATTAGGGGAATGGTGGGGGGCAACAGGATCAACGCAAGATAGGGGCCTTTGAAACGAAAGTTGTAGCGAAAGTCTGAATAGGCCGTGCAAAATCCAAGAAACGTGGCAATCAAGGCCGTAGAAGTAGACACAATCAAGCTGTTTAGAGCCGCTTCCCACACATCCGGGTCTGCAAAGATCTTTTCGTACCATTCGGTCGAAAAGTCGCCCAAAGGGATCGTTGGGAAGCGTTGCGAGTTGAACGAAAAGATCATGCTGAAAATGATCGGCGCAAACACAAATGCAAAGACCAATGCCACGTATAGGCCAAGCATCACATTGACAGGACGGCTTGAGTTCATTTCGCGCCCTTTCGCTTGCGATAGGCCAACGCGATGCCAGTGAAAGCGATGGCAAACAGCGTCCCCATCATCATGATGGCCACCACGGCAGCCCGCGGCCATTGCTGCCCTGATTTGGTCGTATCAAGGATCAGGATCGGCAATGTCGGTTCCTGTGATCCGCCCAGATAGAATGGGGCCACGAAATCCCCAAACGACAGTATAAAGCAAAAGATCGCGGCAATGATCAGCCCCGTTTTCGACAGCGGAAGGATCACTTGCCAGATCGTCGCCAAGGGTTTGCAGCCCAGATTGCGCGCCGCCTCGATCAGGTTTTTGTCGATGTTTGCCATTGTCACAGTTTGCAAGATCACAACCAGCGGCAAGGTCAGCGTCATATACCCCACAAGCGTGCCAAAGTTGGTGTTCAGCATCGTGTACGGCCCAAGGCCGATATACCCCAGCATCCCGTTCACCACGCCGCTTTCTGACAAAATCACAAACCATGAAAAAGTGCGCACCAGATAGCTTGTGAAGAATGGAATAATCAGCAGAAAGATCGCCCAACGCCGTGTGGCGTCACTGGCGCGAAACGCCAATGCAAACGCGGCAGGAAAAGCGATGCACATCGCGCAAACCGTCGCTGCTGCGGCAATGAAAATGGTGTACCAATAGCTGTCCCAGAAGTATCCGCGCGACAGCATTTTTGACCAGTTCACAAATTCGAATGCCTCCGTCATGCGGTAGTTTCTCACCAGGAAAAACGACATCGCCACCATGAACAGAACGGGGCCCACAAAGAAGATGAACTGCCAGATGATGATCGGCAGACGCCACGTTGTGGCATACAAGCTAAAAAGGCGGGGCGGTTTGGCAGGCATAAAAGACACTCAGTCTGTGGGTCAAAAAGAGGCAACGTTATGGTTGCCTGCTTTCAAATTTTTTCGGAACCCAGATCAGGCGTTTTTATATTCGGACCAGAAGTCGTTCCAATCCTCAAGACCCTGCTGTTGCGGGATGTCGCGGTAGTGGATGCGCCCTTCCTTAATCAGCGTGATGGGGTCTTGCGGGTCACCGTCAATCTGGTGGGACCGAGTGGCTTCGGCCAAATCGGCTTCGATCAAGGCGGCGCGGCCCGCTTTGGTCACGCAGAAGCCGGGGTAGGCCGCCATTTGGGCGGATTTGACCTGACCGGCAGGTGACATCATGTATTGGATGAAGTCTTTGACCTGATCTGCTTTTTCGCTGCCTTTGCCGATGGAATAGCTTTCGGTGAACTGGATGCCGCCCTCTTTTGGGATAACCGATGCAACAGGTGCGCCGTCTTTTTCCAAAACGCCTGTGATCCAGTCGCCGATGCCAACCATGGCTTGCATTTCGCCGTTCTTCAGCCCGTTGAACGTGCCGCCGTAATCAAAAAACCCGCCAACCTGTTTGCGCAGGCCCATCGTGGTCTCTTGCACGGCGTCCCATTTGGCGTCGTCCAGATCCCAAAGGCTGGCGCCGTTGCCGTTGTACAGACTCATCATGCCCAATGTTGGCAGATGCCAGTCAAAGTGGCCGACCTTGCCTTCCAGCTCTGGTTTCCAGAAACATTCGTAGCTTGTGGCCTCTTCTGCTGTCACAGAGTTTTTGTTGTAGGACACCCCTAAATGGCCGCCGCGCAGCATCATGGAATACATTTTTCCATCCGCCCAGTGGCCGGGGAACTGTTCAAAATCCTCGTGCAACATATCGTCCAGCGGGTAGTCCGCCGGGTTCATTTCGTCGATGTAGCCGGCAAGGTTCAGCTGCTGCACGAATTCGCCGTCTGACAAGATCAGGTCGTAGGTGCCCGGGGGTGATTGCGCGATCAGGGCCAACATGTTGTCGCCGCCCGCGTAGTATTTCGGGACAAACTTGACGTTGTTGGCGGCCTCATATTCCGCGACCATGTCGGGTTCGCCGTGGCCGTACCATGCCAGCATGTTGATTTCTGTGGTGGCGGCCCAAGCGCGGCTGACAAACGGAGTTGTCAGTACTGCAGCCCCGCCTGCTTTCAGCAGTTGGCGGCGGGTTGGGGCGCTTAGAAATGATGATGGTTTTGCGAGTGTCATGGTCGTCTCCCTGGTGTGGCGCCTTATCCAGAAGACGCTTCTTTTCGTTTTGCACATTCAGTGCTTTCAGTACGGATTAACTAAGATGCTATTGCAAGGGGTGCTCTATTGGAAGTTTATCGTTCCTATGCATTTATAAGAATTTCTTATGCGAGTGCCTCTTTTAAGGTCATTTCGATCTCGTTTACGACAAGATGACCGCTTTGATCCAACCGTGTCTGCCTGTAAAATACGCCGATATGCAGCGGCTCCAAGTCGGGCAATCCGGTGTCGGGCGATAGCGTTTGCAAACCATCCAGCATTGTCGGCCCAGTCAGGCAAGACACACCCAATCCGTCAACAACAGCCTGTTGCAGACTGCCAATCCCCGGACTGGCAAAGGCTATGCGCCATCGTCGTTTGGCCTCTTTCAGGGCTTCGGTCATACGGTCGCGGTACACGCATCCAAAGGGGTGGGCGACCAGAGGAAGTTCTTCGTGATCCGTAAATTCCACGCCCTTCGCCGCAACCCAAACCGGTTGTTCCACCCAGTTGCGATGCAAAAATTGCTGGTCCCCGCCGGGGTGCAGGCCCACGGCGATATCCAAATCGTCTTTTCGTATCCCCTCAATCAAATTGTGTGACAGGTCACACCGGATTTCTATCGTCATGTCGGGGTTCTGCCGCACAACGCGGGTCATGCAAGATTGCAGCATGCGCACACCGAAATCGACAGGCAGGCCGATGCGCAGCCGTTTTGTATCGGCATCATGACCAAACTGGCTGATGGCCAAATCATTGAGGCGCAGAATTTGACGGGCATGGCCAATCAATGCGTCGCCACGTTCCGTCAGGCGCACACCGCGGCCTTTGCGCATGACCAAAGGTTGGCCAACAAGGTCTTCAAGACGTTTCATTTGCAAACTGATGGCAGGTTGCGTGCGCCCCAAAAGCGTCGCGGCGTGGGTGTAGCTTTCGACTTCGATCACGGTGACAAACGTGCGCAAAAGCTCTGTGGGAAGGTTCACTTGGCCCATGGTACACCCATTTCGAAAACATATTCTTTCATTAGGAGTATAAATTTTTGTTATCTCAAAATCTATTCTAATTTGGTGGCATGAACCGAAATCAATTCCATAAGCTGTTCAAAACGCCCGGTCCCGTTGTGTTGCCGGTCATCCATGTTCTCGACAGTGCCCGCACCAAACGAAACGTCGAAACCTTGTTGGAAGCAGGCGCCCAAGGGTGCTTTCTGATCAACCATGACTTTGCGCCAGAGGCATTTTTGCCCATCATTCGCGACACCCGCGCAGCCTTTCCATCGCTTTGGATGGCTGTGAATTTTCTGGGCGTAACGGGCAAGGATGCTTTCCCGGTCTTGGGGCAGTTGCAATCCGAAGGATGTCAGGTCGATGCCTATTGGGCAGATGACGCTTGTATCGATGAAGATGGCATCAACACCGAAGCCAAAGACATTGACGCGGCGCGCACAAGCAGCGGTTGGGACGGGCTGTATTTCGGAGGCACTGCTTTCAAAAAGCAACGCGAAGTGGCCCCTGACCGATACGGCGATGCGGCCCGCGAAGCTTGCGCCTTTATGGATGTCATCACCACGTCCGGCGTGGCCACGGGCCAAGAAGCAGAGCTTGGCAAAATCGAAACCTTTCGTGCAGCGATAGGCAATCGCCCCATGGCCCTGGCGTCCGGCATATCGCCTGACAACGCGCAGGCTTATGCCGACGTCGACTGCTTTATGGTCGCCACAGGCATCAATGAGGCCGGTAATTTTTACGACATTGATCCGTGGCGATTGGCGGAATTGATGGCAATCACACGCACTCTGTCCAAAGGATCCGCACAATGACACTGCAAGACAAAGGCCCCCGCGACGATCGTTGGTATCTCAATATCATGGCGCCCAACACCAAGGGCGACAAATTTGCGTGGCTTGATCCCACGTCGATCTACATCAATGCGCAGGCTTTCAATGACTTGCTGGATGATCTTTTGGCGGACCTCAAGGCGGGTGACGTTGAATGTGATGTTGTGGCCGGTTTGGACGCGATGGGTTTTGTGTTGGGCGCTGCTTTGGCGGCACGCCTTGGTGTTGGGTTTTTGCCGATCCGCAAGGCAGGAAAACTATGTGTAGACACTGATACAGTGTCCTTTGGCAACTATTCGGGCCGCACCCAAGATATGGAAATGCGCATGCCCGCCTATGGCCCCGGCACCCGTGTGTTGTTGGTCGATCAATGGGTCGAGACAGGCGGCACAATGGATGGTGCGATCCGCTTGGTTGAACGTCAAGGTGGCGTTGTAGCGGGTATGGTTGCTGTTGCCATCGAAGAAAATGAGCGCACCGATGGATATCGCGCCTCCTATCCGTGTGTGTCTGCTGTGATGCAGGGTTCGCGGTGGCAAACCGAATGCAACAGCCAGACCTTGTCCAGCTTCACAACCTACACGCCAGAGGCTGCGTTCCCCCAAACAAAACGCTAGCTTTTACAGGGGGGGGCGATCCCTCGGGGTGGTGCCGCTATGGCGCATCCTCGAAGCTTTTTGGAAGTACCCTACCCAGAATACCGATAAGATAGGCAGTGCTTATTCCGAAGGTAAGAAGGCCCGTGATCGCGCAAAAGGTCGCAACGATACGCGCGTCTGCGCCCAGTACAATGTCGCCATATCCCAAGGTGGTGTAGGTGACGGTCGCAAAATAGAAGCTTGTTGGAAAATCCGGCAAAGAACCGATCATCAGAAACACAAGGGCCCAGGTCCATATCTGGATGGTGTGGGCTGCCACCAGGATGCAAATGCCAAAGGTCAGAAACATCGCGGGTCTTAACCTTGGCCAATGATCCTTTGAAAGGCGCTGTGACAGGTGGCCAAAATAGGGAATACTGGCGGCGATCGCTGCTGTATGCACCAATGCGCTAAGCGCCAGCAGGATCGTCCCAAGCGAGATCTGCTGTATAATCCCCATAGATAAATCCCTGTTGTTCGGATGCCGGTTGTAACACGCGGATTGATACACAGACGAAGGGCAGGGGCAAACCCTTGCACAATACGTCAGTGAATGCGCACACCCTGTGCCACAATCATTTTCTGAACGGTTGGGACGTCGATGTTGTGGAAGCCTACACCGGTTTTCACAGACCACGCGGCGGCCACGCCTGCACCTTGGCCTGCGACGGCACAACACGCCATGTTGCGGGTGGCGGCGTGTGCAACCCGATCACCCCCCGTTGCGCGGCCCGCAACGATCAGGTTTTGCACACCCTTGGGCAGCATTGAACGGTAGGGGATGTGCATATAACGCCCTGTGGTGGGTAGGATCAGGATGCCGTAGCCGTCGATAAATTCGGGGTAAATTCCGATGCTGTCGTCGAAACGGGCTTCGCCGCGCACGTCTGCTTCGGTCATATTGTAAACGGCGTCGATTTTTCGGGTGTCGCGGATGCCGATGGACATGCCAAAGTTGCGCAAACGCACGTCTTGGCAGCCCGGCGTATAGTGACGCAGGCCTTCGATCGCATGCATGGCTTGCTTGCGGCCTTCGATCTCAAACCGGGTCATGCTGTCGGGATCTGTGCCGTCGCAACCTGCAAGGTGGATCAGGTTCATATACGTCATTTCGCCGCTGTCATGCACCGCACCCCATGTGCCGCCAATCGTGTTCAGATGGGCAGGGATAACGCCGTCACGAATGGCCTGTTCAAAGGGCTTGCCCAGAAACGGAGAGAACATCGTATCTTCCTTGCCGTCGGTCTCGACCTGCCATTCGCCTGTGGACCAGTCGCGGTAGGTTTGTGGATCGGCTTTGACGCCTGCCATGAACTTGGCTTTGTTCACGCCAGCAAGGTGGAACATGACGCTGGCGGCTTGCATGTCTTCCACGGGCGTTTTGACCGTTGCAGCCCCTGCGCGCTGCGCGATGTCCGCGTCCCCTGTGGCGTCAATCACGCGTTTGGCCAAGATCGCCTCGCGGCCCGATTTGGATTCGACAATGACCCCTGTGATCATGTCCCCGTCCATGATTGGTGCTACGAACTGGCGGTGCAGCATCGGGTGAATGCCCGCCTCTTCCACCAGCGTATCCGCCACCAGCTTGAAGCCTTCGCTGTCCAACTCATAGCTTAAGGACTGGCTTTCCGGTACTGCCGCGCCCATGGCCTTGGCGCGCTCTTCGAATTCCCAGCCAATTCCCCCCGCCTCAACGGTTTTGTCGTGACGGTACCACGCAAAGCCTTCGACACCGACGACCGTTATGTTGCCCCCGAAGCAGCCGAAGCGTTCCAGCAATGTGACATCGACACCGGCACGTGCAGCGGCCAATGCCGCAGCAAGTCCGCCTGGGCCAGAGCCAACCACAAGCACATCGGTTTCATGGATCACGGGTGTGTGACGTGCGGGTTCGCGGATGGTGTGGGTGGGCATGATTGTCTTCCAAATTCAACGCAATCTCAGGGCTACGTTCCACAGCCACCGCTTGTCTAGTCGATTCTTGTAACCTGAGTCGTTTCGACTTTACGTGGACAAGCCAAGGCACAGGTTTGTAAATAACGCCCCACGACAATTGCGTCTAAAGGCCCGCTACAGTCTAAAGTGCATGGCCAATCGGTGTGAAAGCAATGCGCGAGATATTATATGGAACTACAACCCGCAAGCCCCGGAGCGGAAATGACGGTTGAGCCCACGCTATATTCTACCGTATCCCGGCCGTTCATCGAGGACTGGCTGCAAGCGCTGCGCATGCTGTGCACGACCGCCCAATATGTGTCTTTACTGGACCGTGCCGATCTGGCGTCTGGCACCGGTGATGAACAGGGACGTGTGACGCTGGATCAGATTGTCGGACTGTACCGCCTTGCCGCGGTCGAGACAGGCGACGAAATGATGGGGCTGTGGAGCCGCCCGATCCGGCCGCGCGCCTTGCAACATCTGCTGACTTCGGTGCGCGAGGCGACAACACTGGCCTCAGCATTGTACCGGTTTTCGACCTTTTGGAACCTGCTGTTGGATGATCACCAGTTCAAGCTGAGCGAAATGGACGATGTTTTGACGTTGGCGCTGCACCGACAAAACGATGCACCGTCGCAGCGGTTTGGGCATATGCTGATCCTGAAGCTGGCCCATGGGTTGTTGTCGTGGCTGGCACGTCAGGAAGTTCCTGTGAAAGAGGTCGGTTTCGCCTTCAAGCGTCCCGACTTTGCGCCGGATTATGCCATCATCTTCCCCGCGCCCGTGCAGTTCGACCGCGCCCAAACGTCGATCTCGTTTGATCCGGGCGTTTTGGGGAATGTGCAGGTGCGCAGCACTGCCGATCTGGACATTTTCTTGGAAAACGCGCCGCGCGACTGGATTTTCACACAATCGCGCAGCCACACGCAATCTTTGAGGGTGCGCAGCTATTTGGGCCGTGTCGGGTGGCAGGATGCGAACCTGACACATGCGGCGCAAGCGATGCACATGACCCCGCGCACATTGATCCGCAAACTGGATGCGGATGGCACATCGTTTCAAGGCATCAAGGACGCCCTGCGCCGCGACATTGCCATTGATGATCTGCGCAAGGGGGACAAAAGCGTTGAGGCCATTGCCCTTGATGTCGGGTTTTCTTCTTCCGCGAATTTCCATCGTGCGTTTCGTCGCTGGACGGGAAACACCCCAAGCTCATACCGCCGTAAAACGACCTGAGCGCACCTAGGGCGGCATTCGCGCATATTTGTCACTTTCGGACAATTCAATGTCACCTCATGAGATTGAGGCACAGGTGACCAGGCGGCTATTCTTAAAAAACAACAGAAAACTTCTTTCCATTTTCGGAAGCCGTCAATGCCCTCTCGCCCTTTGTGGCGGGAACGGACAGTTCATGCCATCAACCAGGAGGCCCCCATGCCGCAAGACCTGCAAACCATCCTATCCGCCGCCCACGATCACGCCACAAATCTGATCGCCCCAAATGTTGACGCTTGGAACACAGCCGGTCAATGGCCTCGCGATGCGTCTGATGCTGCGGGTGCGGCTGGTCTGACCGGGCTATACGCCCCCGAGGAATGGGGTGGACAAGGTTTGCCCCTGTCAGAAGGCATTCAGGTTTATGAACAGCTTGGCCTTGGCGATGGTGCGTATGCTTTTGCCATTTCGATGCACAACATTTGCACGTTTGCAGGCTGCGGATACGGCACGGACGCGTTTAAGGAAAAATGGGCGCGGGATCTGACATCGGGACGCAAATTGGCAAACTTTGCCCTGACAGAACCGCAGTCAGGGTCCGATCCAATGCAAATGTACACCCGCGCCAAGATCAATGATGATGGCACATGGACGATCAGCGGATCGAAAGCATGGGTAAGCCTTGCGGGCGAAGCAGATCTTTACTTCACCGTGGTTAAAACAAGCGACGCTGCCGGATACAAAGATATGGCGATGATTGCGATCCCTGCAGATGCCAAGGGAGTCAGCTTTGGGCCGCGATACGACACGCCATCCTACAATTTTCTGCCAATGTCAGAGATGTATTTGGACAATGTTGTGGTCAGCGCAGACAATATCATTCTGCCGGTTGGGCAGGGCTTTCAGGGATCCCTTATGGCCATCGACATCGCGCGTGTTTCTATCGCGTCTGGCTGTTGTGGATTGATGCAGGCTGCGCTTGATACGGCGCTGGCCTATTCAAAAAACCGTAAGATGTTTGGCGGTAAAAACCTTGATCTGGACGGCATCCAGTGGATGTTGGGTGAAGTCGCAACCGACCTTGAAGCGTCAAAACTGTTGTACCGCAAAGCAGCAGAAGCGCTTGGCACGCCGGAAGGCCCGCTGATGGCTGCACATGCAAAACGGTTTGTGCCTGACGCAGCCGTGAAAGCGGCCAACACCTGCACCCAAGTTCTGGGGGGTATGGGGTTGTTGCAACCTTACGGGTTGGACCGCCTGTCCCGCTTGGCCCAGATGTTGCGGATTGTGGATGGCACCACAGAAATCAGCCGTGTTGTCATCGGACGCGCCTTGCAAAAGCGCGCAGCTACGTTGGCTGATTTGCCGGTGCCGCAGGGGTTTCAGGAAAAAGCGGCCCCCGCTGTTGCCGCTGAATAAACCCAAGCCTTGAACCGACCGCCAAAGGGTGGTCGGTTCTTTGACCAAAAATATCGGTTGTGACGGGAATCAAGGGTGAGGACCCTAAAGCAAGCCACGGCAAATTTAACGCATGGGTTCAGACAGTGCCCGCGCATCAAAGATATTACGCGTAATCTATATTATGTTAATACCGTACATTTGAATCTGATCTGAGAAGCCATCCTTCCTTATAGTTTTATGACCGCCATCTTATCTTGGGTCATGTCGTGCATTGTGTAGCCAATCCCGCCGGTTCCATAACCAGATTTTTTGCGGCCTGCGAATGGCATCCAATCTACCCGAAACGCAGTGTGATCATTCACCATGACGGCTGTCGCATCTAGGTTCTGAATGGCCTGCATCGCGACATCAAGATCTTTGGAATATACCGAGGCTTGAAATGCGAAAGGCAGGCTGTTTGCCTGTAAAATAGCGGCATCGAAATTTTCGTATTCATAGACGCACATGACTGGGCCAAATATCTCTTGTAATGAGACTTTGGCAGTGAGCGATGGTCGCAATAACACTGTTGGCTCATATGTTGTATCGCCCCGCTTTGTTCCGCCAGTCAGCACGCTGGCACCCGTGACCTTCGCCTCTTCGACCCATTCCGCGACACGGTCAACCTCTCTGGGGCGGATCAGCGGGCCAGCTTCGGTGTCTTCATGCACGGCATTGCCAACAACCAGTTTTGCCGCCGCGTCGCTCAAAAGCTGCGCGATATCGTCCGCCATGCCTTTCGGGGCCAAGACGCGCTGCACCGAGACACAGACCTGACCGGAATGATAGAATGCGCCCTTCACAAGGCTTGGTATCATTGCTTCAATATCTGCGGTTTGGTCGACAATGACAGGTGCAGATCCGCCATGTTCAAGCGCGCAACGCGTGCCTGGTGCCAGCTTGGAACGCAGCATCCAGCCCACCTTGCCGGACCCGATAAAAGTAAAGAACGCAACACGCGGGTCCGTGACCAATTGCTCTGCTGTGGGGATATCGCAAGGCACAAAGCGACACCATTCTTCGGGCAGCCCCGCCTCGATCAAGATATCGACAAAGACCTGACAGGACAGTGGCGTGTCGTCAGCAGGCTTGACCAAGACAGGACACCCCGTTGCAACCGCAGGCGCGACCTGATGCACGATCAGGTTCAGAGGATGGTTAAACGCTGACACCGCAACAACAGGGCCAATTGGCTCGCGCTGGGTAAAGGCGATGCGCCCCGCGCCCGCCGCTGTCAAATCCATTGGAATTTGTTTACCTGTAAGGTTCGGAATTTCTTTGATACACAGGTTCATCCCGTCGATGGCGCGGGCAACTTCGACCCGCGCATCGATCAGGGGTTTGCCGCCCTCGTTGGCAATCAGATAGGCGAGTTCCTCAAAGCGGCTCTGCATGAGCGCCCCTGCCCGTTTCAGGATCTCGATCCTTTGATACGCGGGCAGCCAGCCTTTGCGGTTTTCATGCAATTGCTTGGCCGTCGCGAGATAGCCGTCAATCTCGTCCCAACCGGTTAAGGCAACCGAACCGATTGCCTTAAGATCAAATGGATTAACGACCTCAAGTGTGCCCCCGCTCATAGCAAACACGCCTTCTCTGCCAACTCGTCGATCAGAACCTTTTGGTTATCGGAGTAGTCAACAGGCAGGTCGATCAGATGCACACCGCCGGCTTTGAAAGCTGCATTGATGGTGGGCACCAGATCATCCGTCGCTTCGATGCGATGGCCCGTGGCACCATAGCTTTCCGCGTATTTGACAAAATCGGGGTTGCCAAATTCCAGCCCCCAGTCATCAAACCCTGCTGCAGTTTGCTTCCAGCGGATCATGCCATATGAGCTGTCATTGAACACCATCACCACAAGGTTGAGTTTGAGACGGATTGCGGTTTCGAGCTCTTGAGAGTTCATCATAAAGCCACCGTCCCCGCAAATCGCCATCACGCGGCGATCAGGGTATTGCATCGCCGCCGCCATTGCAGACGGCAGACCTGCGCCCATCGTGGCCAAGGCATTGTCCAACAAAACGGTGTTAGGCTCGTAGGCTTTGTAGTTCCGAGCGTACCAGATTTTATAGATACCGTTGTCCAACGCGATGATATCTTTGTCGCCCATAGCGCGCCGCGTATCCGCAACAAAACGCTGTGGTGTGACAGGGAAACGGGGGTCATCAACGCCCTCGGCAAGATGCTTTTCAACCTCGGCTTTTATGGTTTTGAAGTACGTCAAATCGACCCTGAGATCATTACCAACTGCCGTCTGAAGCTTTCTAACCGAAGCTGCCAAGTCACCGACAACTTCGACCTGTGGAAAATAAACTGAATCCACTTGCGCAGATTTATAGTTCACATGGATAACCTTCTTGCCGCCGTCTTCCATAAAGAAAGGCGGTTTTTCAACGACGTCATGCCCAAAATTGATCACCAAATCTGCGCGGTCGATCGCGCAGTGCAGATAGTCGCCGTCAGACAAGGCGGCCGTGCCAAGGAACAGTTCCGAGCGTTCGTCGACCACGCCTTTGCCCATTTGCGTCACAAAAAACGGGATACCCGTAGCGTCAATAAAGCCAGAAATCGCATCGCGCACATCTTTGCGATTGGCCCCTGCGCCAACCAACACCAAAGGCATCCTGGCCTTTTTGATGAGGTCAGCTGCATCTGACAACACCGCATCATCCGCGACGGCATAATAGCGTTTATGCGGTGTGATCACGGCGGCATCACATTGCTCTTCTGCGATGTCCTCGGGCAGCTCAAGCAAAACGGCACCGGGGCGCTCTTCGCTCGCAACGCGGAATGCTTCGCGCACCAGTGAGGGGATCGTGTTGCCGTGAACAATTTGTTTGCTCATCTTGCAGATCGGATCGAACAGGCCGACCACGTCAACGATCTGGAATTGACCTTGCTTGGATTTCTTGATCGGCTTTTGACCCGTGATCATGATCAGGGGGAACCCCCCCAAATGCGCATAAGCCGCAGGGGTGGCGAAGTTTGTGGCCCCCGGCCCCAGCGTCGCCATGCAGACACCGGGTTTGCCCGTCAGACGACCGTAGGTGGCAGCCATAAAGGCAGCACCCTGTTCATGGCGTGTAAGGATCAGTTTGATACTTGAGGTCCGCAGGGATTCAACAAGGTCTAGGTTTTCTTCACCGGGGACGGCAAAAATCTGCTCGACGCCTTCAGCTACAAGCGCTTTGACGAAAAGATCGGTTGCCTTAATGGTCTGGGTGTTTGAATTGGCCATGGTCTTATCTTTCCTTATTTTGCTGCCGTTCGTGGCTGGTAGGCCGGTAAAACGTCCTTGTAGGGATAGCGTTCATCCATCGCGATAGAGGTGCCGTCCGATTGCATGATCCGCACATGCTTGCGTTTCATCAGACGCGGTCGCCCCACACCGACAGAGTGGGAAATCACTTCGACCTCGTGCATCATGTTCTTGCAAAAGTTGGCGACCTTGACCGACTTGTCTGCTGGATCAAGACCCTTTTGCAGGCGTTTGTCGTGGGTTGTGATCCCTGTCGGACAGGTATTCTTGTTACATTTAAGTGCTTGGATACAGCCCAGCGAAAACATGAAACCACGGGCTGAGCTGATGAAATCAGCGCCCGCTGCCAGCGCCCAAGCGACTTCGGATGGGGTTACGAGTTTACCCGAGGCAATAATCTTGATCCGGTCGCGCAACCCATGTTCCGTCAGGATATCGACAACCAAAGGCAAGGATTCCTTGATCACCAAACCAACGTTGTCCATCAACGGCATGGGGGCCGCACCGGTGCCGCCATCGCCACTGTCGATGGTGATGAAGTCTGGCGCAGATTCGATCCCGCGCTGATGAATTTCCTGAGCCAAAGTGGACAGCCAGCCATAACTGCCAATCACTGCCTTAAAGCCAACCGGTTTGCCGGTCACTTCGCGCACATGGTTGATCATATCAAGCATCGATGCGGCGTCGTTTATTTCGGGATGGCGGTTGGGTGAAATGGAATCTTTCCCCACTGGAATGCCACGGATCGCCGCAATCTTTGGCGTGACTTTCGCACCGGGCAAGATGCCGCCCTTACCGGGCTTGGCGCCTTGGCTCATCTTTAGCTCAAACATGCGAACTTGTTCGTGTGCGGCGACTTCTTTCAGCTTTTCATCCGACAGATTGCCGGCTTCATCGCGCACACCATATTTTGCTGTACCGATTTGGAAAACGACATCTGCGCCTCCCTCAAGGTGATAGGGTGACAACCCGCCCTCGCCTGTGTTCATCCAACACCCGGCAAGCTTGGCACCTTTCGACAGCGCCCGCACGGCGGGTGTCGACAACGCGCCATAGCTCATGGCGGAAATGTTAAAGAAGGACGGGGCATTGTAGGGCGTCTTGCAATGTGGACCGATCAGAAGGGGCTGCACCTCGTGCGCGTCTTCATCCAACGTTGGAAAAGGACAGTTCACAAAAATAGGCGTGCCAGACACTGACAGCATCTTGCTTGAACCGAAAGCGACAGTGTTATCCTCGCCTTTGGCTGCGCGCCCGATCCAGTCCCGCTCTGCGCGGTTAAAGGGCATTTCCTCGCGGTCCATCGCAAAGAAATACTGCCTGAAAAACTCTCCAAGCTCTGTAAAGACATGCCGGAAACGGCCAATCACGGGGTAATTTCTACGCACCGCATCGCTGGTTTGCGTGATGTCGATCACGAACATGGCAATCACGGCCAGAACGCCAAGACCCAAAAAGAAAATGAACGTCGTCGTTAGGATGGGTAAATAGGTTGTCATAGTTTCCTCAAGTTTCCTGACATCGGGTTAGGTGCCATAATCAGTTGAACCCCGTCTTGGATCACAGTGATCACATGGTTTGGTCTATCGTACCCTTTACAGGGTCCACTTTTCGATCCTCCGCAAAATGTCCTTTAAGGTGAGACGCCTAGATGGCAGCGGCCTGTCGAGCTGCACATCTTGTGTGGCATCCATTCGTTGCTTCAAAATGGCAGCGAACGCATCGTGAAGGTCAGGCCGGTCAACCAGTACTTTTTGCAACCGCTCAATATCAATGCGGATCAGGGTGACATTGGTGGACGCCGTAAACTTTAGGAAGGATGGCGTTTCCATGAACATTGAGGTCAGCCCAAAATATTCTCCCGATCTAAGGTGCCCAACGACCCTAGGTGTGCCTTCCTTTGTCGTAACGCTCGCTTCGACAACGCCGTGAATAACGACATCTATTGCCTTGGCGGTTTCGCCTTCCAAGGCAATTACCGTACCCGCTTCAATCGTTTTGCGATTGCTGTGTTCGGCCAGCTCTTCCAGTTCCTCATCTGACAGTTGCTTGGTGATATCAAGCATCTTCAAAACCAGCATTGTTGTCGGCGGGTCAACCTGCATCGTAGCAACCTGCCGGTTGCGAAGCTCGTGAATGTCGGGCGAAACCTGAGTGCCAACATCTTTCAGCGCATAGTGGATTTCTTGGAAAAGCTGCTCTCGACCGGCAAACATCGCGGCATAATTCGGGAAGTGAACCCAGATCATATAGGTATATGGAACTGTGGTCGCGTCGATCAGGCGGACCAAAGGAAGCGGGTCCTTCATAACTTTGCTGCACTTTAGCGCCGCCTCAAGCAACAGTGCTTGCGCAAAGCGCGGATCCACTTCGGCGGGTATTTTGATTTCGTACCATGGGGCATAAGCATGGTCGGAGCCGTGAAAGTTTGTGATTTCCTGTTTTGCCAGTTCGCTGTTGGGGATCACCAATGTGGAATTATCCCATGCAAGCAAACGCGTCGCACGCCAGTTTAAGTCAATGATCTTGCCTTCGGAACCGTCGGCCAAACGAATGCGTTCGCCCAGTTTGAATGGGTGCTCAATGCTCAGCGCAATGCCCGAGAAAAAATCACCCAAAGTTTGCTGCATCGCAAATGCGACCAAGGCGGCGACAGCACCCGTCGAGATATATAAGCCGGTGATTGAATAGCCTTGCCCAAATATAAATGACGCAACGCCGACAAAAAAGAAGCTGCCAAACAACAAACCGCGCTGGAGGGCCGGCAGACGGCTTGTCCCGTCCCGACGGTTCTTAAAGACAAAAAACAGCTCGGCCAACCGTGCCAAACACCATGCAACCGCAAGGATCAGCATCAAGAGCGTGAGTGTATTGATTTGAGCGCTGAAATCATCGAAGCCATACCGCGAAACCACAGACTGCGCGATAGCACCCAAAAGCAGGGCCAACAGGGGCGCTGCAAACAGATCAACAAGTGCTGATAGGATGGGATGCCGCCCAGTGAGACCCTTCAACAATGATGCGTGTTTGCCAAACAGCCAGAAGCCCAAGGCCACAACACCGATAACGGCCAACGCGGTGTAATCCGCAATAATAAGGGCGAATGCGTTTAATATGCCCACTTTAATCTGCCTCGAGGGGTAGTGGAAGCAGCGCAGAAAACCCCAACAAAGGAATCTGGGCACCCGAAGTATATTGACGGCACTTCACGTCGTGGCACCGCGCATCGTGGCTGTCCGTTCTGTCAGCACCGCACCTAAACACAAGGCAAGAAGGCTGCCGCCAATCATCAGTGACGTATAGCAAAGTGGCCAACCGCTATCTGAACGCGGGCACGTTGGCCTGCCAAACAACTCAAGGGTAGTTCCCGCAATCGCCAAAAGAATTACGGGTGTGGCACCGATAAAAAACAACCACTTAAAGCGGTGCCAGCCAATTGAAACAGCAATCGCCATCGCCAGATAGGCCAGCGAGACGACGTAACAGGCTGGGACTGGCCCAAGTTTCGGACAAGCATTACCTGTACGAAAATGGCTGAGCGAGATCGGAA
>NZ_JBDWQO010000025.1:0-36268 GCF_039986515.1 Ascidiaceihabitans sp.
ACAACCACTGCTGTCTCACTCAAATCTCCATGCAGCACCTGCTGCATCTGCAATCCAACAATCGAACATGTCACACACATGGTCAACCCCTTCCAAAACTAAAAGACTCGCCCCCAAAGCAAGTTGCGCAACCTTTAACAAGTTCGCGCGATCTGCACCAGTGCGGCAAAGGAACAACCGCCGATTGTGCCGCTTAGGTCACAGGGACGTTCCAGCGTGACTAGAATATCTCGATGTTGTTGGCGAACCCGTCCAACGAACGGCCCCAGAAAAACACGATCTTGTCGCCGCCCCCAAAGTCCAGCACCGCGTTGTTGCCCTCGATGCTGCCAAATTCCTGCACCACCTGCCAGCCAGTGGTTTGCCCGTCCAGAAGGTTGGAATTGAGCCTTAGAATATCCTCGTCGCGATCAAACCCGATCATCAAATCGCGATCCATGCCGCTTGCAAACACAAAGGTATCGGCGCCGGTGCCCCCTTTGACGTAATCCCAGCCCCCGCCCGGCACGATTGTGTCGTTGCCCGACCCGCCAAAAATACGGTCCGCGCCGTCGCCGGAAATCATGTGTTCATCGCCCTGATTACCAAACAATGTGTCATTGCCGGATCCGCCATACATCGTGTCGTCGCCGACGCCACCACGGAACCAGTCATTGCCCTGATTGCCATACAGCGCATCCGATCCCCCGCCCCCGTTCACCGTGTCGTTTTCATCGGCACCGCGCACCGTGTCATCGCCGCGCTGGCCAAACATGCGGTTGGCGCCCTCCCCGCCCGCGATGGAATCGTTGCCATCGCCACCATAGATGAAATCATCCCCCGTCTCGCCGTTCAGCACATCGTTGTCGCGTCCCCCCCGCAGGGTATCGTGACCACTGCCCCCCCAGATCAAATCGTCGCCGTACCCGCTGACCAACATGTCATCGCCGCTAAAACCATACAGCGTGTCGTTGCCTTCCAGCGCCGACAAGCTGTCCACGCCGCTGGTGCCTGTCAAAATATCGGCTGCACTGCTGGGGGCTGTGGATTCCGTATCATCAGCACTGTCGTCATAATCGATGGGCAACGCCCGTGTCGGGCCAAGCATGATCTTTTCACGCACCTGATTGGGGTTCAGCCCGCCGTTGGCCCCCTTCAAAACATCCAGCACTTCGTCGTTGTGGGTGATGCGCACCCCGCCCTCGATCTCAACAATGTCCAATTGGTCCACCGAATACAGAAACGACCAGAACGACAGGTCGATAAAGTCTTCATTGACCTTAAAATCTTCGATCGTGTCCCGCACCCCGTCTTGGGCAATGATAAACACATCTGCCCCGCTGCCGCCGCGCAACGTATCGCTGCCGCCCCCGTCCATCAGCGTGTCCTGCCCGCCACCACCGTAGAGGCTGTCGTTGCCATTCTGACCTGCCAAAATGTCCTGAGACCCTGTGCCGGACAGGGTTTGCCCCCCGCTTACCGCCAGCCGCGTCTGGCCCTGCCCCGCCAAGTCGTAACTCAGCTGCGTCAACCCAGCCTCAGCCCCGGAGGCTGCGAAAATCTGCAAGTCGCCCCCCGCATAGGCCAATGTGATGGCGGTGACACCGTTCAGCCCTGCCTCGACGCTGTCGGCGATGGTATCAAGATGCTGCAAGGTGCCATTGGGCAGGACAGAAAACAGGGTGATGCCATCGTCGCCACCGCCCGCCGCCACAAACCAGCGCCCGTCTATTTCGATGCTGTCCACGGCCTGCACCCCGCCAAACCGCATATCCAGACTATCCAGCATATGATCGGTCACAGTCAGCTGGCCGTTGGAGGCAATCTGCATCACGGTCAGCGCCCCACTGCCACCATTGGTGGGCATGGACGCCACCAGCACAAAAGACGTGACCCCTATGGTCATGACCATCATGTCGGTGGGGATCATGATGCCAACGCCGTCTGCCGGGCCGATGCTGTCGGCCAACACCGGATCAAATCCGTTCATACGGTAGCTGCTGATGCCGCGATCCCCCATGCTGGCGGCCAGCATGATTTCGGTGCCCCCCGCAAGCGTCACCATTTTGACATCCGACACCTGTGTGGTGTGACTGGATCTGGTGTCGGCTTCGGTGTGGCGCAGGGTCAGCCCGCTGTTCGATTGGGTGTAAAGCTGGGCGCCCGTGCCGCTGGTATCTGCAGTCACGATATGGCCTGCGTCAGTTTCCGCCAAAGCGGTGTAACTGCCGTTGCCGGTGACATCCATGACAGCGCGGCCACCCAACTGGCCCACCCCCGACAGATCATAGCTGATGATTTTTCCCGCCGAGATGCCGCCCACCAACAGCGTGCCACCCCCATCTACCACTTCGATTTCCGCGCCCTGCCCTGCAAAGCCGTCCAAATCGAACAAGGCCGTGTCAATCAAAGACACAACCCCGCTGTTGGATAGAAAATAGCTGGTGACCCCGCCGCCAAATCCGGTGGAGGCATATAGGATCGTACCAGCATCCACGACATGCGCTTCCAAATCGCGCACGCCAAAGTCCAATGCATCCGTGCCTGTTTGCAAGACACGCAAAAACTCCATGCTCGGCATACCAATGCCACCCCGAATTCAAACCCACTCGGGGTTAAACTGGCGCTGCAACGGACCTTAAAGGGTGCGAAATTGGGGCGTAGATGCGAAGAAATCCGCGTATTTTCTGCAAGATGTTAAGCATGACTGGATGAAACACGGGTAGACAAAGCACCGCCCGCAGCAGGGGATCAGTGGCCGCTTTCCACCAGAAACTGATGGCGCGAAATGGCCTCTTCGAGATCCTCGAAATAGGTCAATTCCCCTTTGTTCAGCACCAAACCGCTGTCGCAGAAATTGCGCACGGCCCCCATCTGGTGGCTGACCATAATGGCACTGGAGGTCTTCATGCGATCGTGAAAGACCGCACGGCTTTTTTGGTTAAAGGACGCATCCCCCACAGCCGTGACTTCATCCACAAGATACGTGTCGAACCGGATGCCCATGGACAGACCAAAGCCCAACCGTGCGCGCATCCCCTGACTGTAGGTGCGCACCGGCATAAAGAACTGATCGCCCAATTCCGAGAAATCCAACACAAAAGCCACCAACGCTTCGGTGTCCACGCCGTAGACCCGCGCCACAAAACGCACGTTCTGCGCCCCCGACATTTGCGGGTGAAACGAACTGCCGAAGCCCACAGGCCACGAAATGGTGCCATCAGTGATCACACGGCCTTCGTCGGCGGGCAAAATACCCGCAATGATCTGCAATAGGGTCGATTTACCGGCGCCATTCAGCCCCAAAAGCGCCAGCGATTTGCCCGTAGGCAGGGTCAGGTTCAGGCCGTTGATGACCGTCTTGCGCCGGCCCCGGATCCAAAAGCTTTTGTGCAGGTTCTCAAAGCGGATCATGCGGGTCAGCGGCTGTCGCGAATGGAATAGTAGATCAGCGCCAGAATGGACCAGATCAACCCCACAAACAGACCGATCATGCCCAGCAACACCCAACGGCGGGGAAATTCCGAAGACTGCGGCAAGGTGGGACGCACATAGGCCTCCAGATAGCGGCTTTGGCGGCCTGCATTGTTGCGCGCCACGTCCAATGCCGTCAGCGCGGCACGGTAGCCTTCTTCGGCAAATTCGCGGTCCACCACCAGCCCTTCGAATTCGGCCAGCAAGGTCGGGTAATCTTCGCCGCCCACCGTGATGTCGCCCGAGGCCACGTTTTCGCGTTCAATGACAATCCGGTTCTTGATGACTTCAATGGTGCGGCGGGCCTGTTTGACACGCGGATCATTTTCCGAAGACTGATCCAGAAGCACATCCAGATCGATCAAGGCCTGCGCCAGCTGGGCCTGCAAATTATTGACCACACCAAGACGGCCCTGAAGGTCGGTGGCCGGGTCCACGATCTGGGTGCGGGTGCGGAACAGGATCAGCGCCTCGCGGGCATCTTTCAGCCGTCTCAGCGACACTTCCAGATCGCGCTGCGCATAGCGCAACAGATCGTCGCGCGCCTGATCGTTCAGCGCGTTGATCATGTTCTGGCTTTCTTCCACGATTCCTGTGCCAATGGCTTGGGCCGTCTTTGCATCAAAGGCCAGAACACGCAGTTCGATCAAGCCACTGCCCTGATCGTAAGACACACGGACGATGCGGCTCCAATACCAGACAAGTTCTTCGATGGTGGCGTCGGGCCAAATGGCAAAAATGACATCATCCGGCCAAGGTTGCGCGTAATGGCCCCGCAGATCAAAGCGGTCGTCGATGCGGCTGACCATTTCCTGACTTTGAATGAATTCATACAAGATATCGGCGTCCGAGGTGCTGGACCCGCCAAATAAATCGCCCAAGCCGTTGCCCAGCAAATCCGCGCTGGAACTGCCGCCTTCCTGACGCACAGTGAACCCCACAGTCGAAGCATATTGGTCGGTGCTGACGGCCCACAAATACCACGCCGACACCAGCAAAGGGGCCACGATCAGCGCAAGGGCGGACAGCACCAGACCCCAATGCCTGCGCCGCATACCGGCGTTGGTGGCCATGGGGGCGATTTCGACCACTTTGGGGGGCAGGTTCTGTTTGCCCTTGCCTTTGCCTTTTGCACCGGGGCCTTTTGCACCGGGGCCGGCTTTGGGGCCTTTGCCCTTTTGGCGGGGCCCGTTCTGAGGCCCGTTCTGAGGCCGATTTCGGGGCCGATTTTGAGGGGGCTCGTTTGATTTGGCTGTATCAGGGGCCTCTTCAGTTGCGGGTTGCACAGAGGGTTCTGCGGCCTCCGCCCCTGGGGCTTGGGCCACATCGCGGGAAGCCGCCTGAGGGGCCTGAAACTTGCGCATGCCTTTGCGCGGGGCTGTCCCGTCGGCATCATTTTGCGCGGCGCCTGTTATGGACGTGTCAGAGTTTACTTTATCTTCCAACGACTTACACCACCCATAAGCGATTTGATTTCCTGTTCTCATTTCTACATAGTCGGGGCAGAAAATGCCAGCTTCATGGTGCCCCTTGTCCGACAGCAGCTTCACACCACCTCTTGCCCCCCTCAAACCGCCGCGCCGGTCTGCGGGACGGTTGCGCACGATCACCGCACTGATATTGCGCGAAATGGCATCGGTTTATGGGAAATCACCGGGGGGCTATATCTGGGCGTTGCTGGAACCCATTGGAATGATTGTCCTTTTATCACTCGGATTTTCACTTTTGCTGCGCACACCATCTTTGGGCAACAGCTTTATCCTGTTCTACGCCACGGGGTATCTGGTCTATAATATCTTCCCCAAACAGTCACAGGTCGTGGGCAACGCGCTGACCTTTTCCAAAGCACTTCTGACCTATCCGGCCGTAAGCTGGCTGGATGCGGTGGCAGGGCGGATCATCCTGAATATGCTGACCAGCGTAACCGTCAGCTACATCCTGCTGGCCGCAATTCTGGTGCTGGTGGACAGCCGTGTGGTGCTGTCCTTTGGGCCGATTTTTCAAGCCTATATTTTATGCGCCTTGCTGGGGATCGGGGCCGGTTTGGTCAATTGCGCTATCATCGGGTTTTTCCCAGTCTGGCGCACCATATGGTCAGTGGCGACGCGCCCTTTGATGCTGGCCTCGGGTGTGATTGTGATCCACGAGGACCTGCCACCCTTCGCGCAAAGCCTGCTTGTCTATAATCCGCTGATGCACGTGACCGGATTGATGCGCGAAGGCTTCTATCCGATGTATGCGCCCCAATATATTTCGCACACCTATGTGCTGGTGATCGGGTTAAGTCTGATCGCCTTGGGGCTGATGCTGTTGCGGCGGTTCAATCAGGAAATCCTGAACCGCTAGGCTCAGGACCCATTAATCTTAATGCCTCAGCGCGATTTTCGTAGCACCAGAGGTGCCCCTACGGGGCAACATATCAGAGGCTTGGAGTGCGCCGATAAGAGTGGTTCTCTTTTCAAGCGGTCCAGGACACTGAGATGAAGTGAAAATCGCGTCTCTGATTTCCCTGATTTGGCTTGTGAGCATCGTTGCATCTGCTTGAAATAGAAAAACTATTCCTGCGCAGCCGCGCCTCGTCACAAAACAAATCAGGGAAACTGAGGGAATAAAATTAATGAGTCCTGAGCCTAAAGCGCGGTTTCAGAACTGGAAGCCCGACAACAACGCTGATGCCAACCCCGCGCTGCTGGTGCTGGCGCCCACGGTGCTATTTTGTTGCAGCAAATAGGTTTGGCGCAGTTGGTCCAGCACATCGGGTTGCGCATAATCCGCCACATCGCTGGTGTCGAAAAACTGCACCGAGCGGGCTTTGAACTCCGTCAACTGCGCGTCGATGTCGATATTCCCGAAGCTTGCGGGCAGACGAAACGCACTTTCAAAAACAGACCGCAGCGCAGGCGATGCCATCACCGCAAACCAGCGCGAATTCTCTGAGGTGCTGGCTTCGATCACCGTATCCAGTTCGCGTTCCAGCGCCAAAGCCACCCGCAGTGAATTGTCTGAATTGCCCACTTCGATTTCAAACTGGCGTTCAGAATAATTGGCGGTGATTTTGTCGGCAAACCCTGCCGGATAGGTCCGTTCTTCGGCGACGGGTTGAAAATCAAACGCATTCACAAACGGGATGTAGCGTTCGTCCTGCAGCAGCCCCACCAAGGATTGCGGGTCGGTTTTGTCCGCCTCCAAAAGCCGCTGCGCATAACGGGTCTGGGCGGAACTGGTTGGCAGGTCAAAGAAGTTGCTGGTGGCGATGAACAACCTGAAATCGGTGAACAAATCGCTAGGTTCCTGCAAGGGGGTGTCGCGGTCCAAAACGGCCTCTACGAACTTTTCGGCTGTGCTGGGCGGCAATGTGTCCGGCGCCACAGCAGGCGTGCGGTAAAATTCAAAGGCTTCGGCCATCGCCACATAGCGCGGGTCGTTTTGTGCGTTCGCCACAGACGCCGCATCGCTTAGGTCAGACGTCAACACATCCACCATGAAATCGGGCCGGTAGACTTCATTGTCCAGATTGAACATCTTCAGCGCCGCTTCAAACAACACCTCGTTTTCAACAAGGTCCTCGGCGGTTTGCAAACCGTCAAACTGCCCCTCGAACAGTTGCGCAAAGGCAGTGATGCTTTCGTTGGCTTTGACCTTTTCGCCAAACCCGAACACTTCGGAAAACTCCGCATAGCGCGTGTCGCTCAGCTGGTTGGCGAAAGACCCCGGGTCAGCCAGATCACTTTCCAGAACCTGCTTTAGAAAGAACACATCGCCTGCGTTGCTTTTCAAACCGAAGCTGTCCAATGCGGTGCGCAACAGCGGCCCGTCTGTCAGCAAGTCATCCGATGTTTTCAGCCGCGCCAGCTGGCCGGAAATATCGGGGCTGGTGTCTTCGATGTCCAGTTGCGGGCCATCGTCACCCTGAAAATTGAACGCTTCGGCCAACGCGAAATAGCGTTTGTCTGCCAGACGGTTGGCCAGTGACGTGCTGTCGTCCAGATCGGAATCCAACACCCGTTCGATGAACGCCCGGTTGTCGATGTCATCATCCAGCCCGAACGCCCCCAAAGCGACCCGCAGCATGGCGCGATTGTCCATCAATTCCTCGGTGGTTTTGATGCCTTCAATCTTCTCTTTGAACTGTGCAATGTCCCGCGCCACCTGCGGCGACTGGTTGTACAGGTCCTGTTGCGTGTCACGGGTGCGGTTCAGGAAATTATACCCCGTCACACCACCGCCCAGAAGAATAGGAGAAAAAGTCATATCATTCGCTCACACACCATTGCGCGTAAGACCATAGCACCCAAAATTTAACGATCAGTTTGGATTTTGCCGACAGTTTTAGCGGTCAGGCTGCGCCAGCTTTTGCACGTCATCAAACGTCATGTCCGTGCGCTGCGCCAATCCGTCTTTGATCGCCCGTTTTAACAAGGCGCGATACGCCGCCCCCTGCCCCGCGTAGCGCTTTGCCTGCATCCACCACCGCAGCGCAAATGCGGCCGCCACAGGGTAAAACAACAGCCCCGCCGCGCTGCGGTACACCATCAGCTGGTTGCGCCGCATGTAGTAGACTTTCCACAGTGGCTGAATGGTGCCGTCATCTTCGCCAAAGGTTTCGCAATCGTGCTGAAAATGCAGATCCGGATCAAAGGCCACCCTGCCCCCGGCGCGGCGCAGCGCGAGGCTATACAGCACGTCGTCACCGTATAAAAACAAGCGCCCCTGCGGCAGCCCCGCCATTTCAATGGCCCTGCGCGACCAGAACAGCCCCACAAATGACCCGCCGTCGATGTCGGTGGGTGCAGGCGCCACATAGGCGCTGTCGTCGATGTGAAAGCCGCCCCTGCCCCCTGCGATGCCCTTCAGGAAGCCCCCAAAGCTCCAGAACGGGTTGCGCCAGGGGCGGTTCATTTCGCAAATGCCGCCAGACGGATAGCGCACGGCTGTCACCCAAGCCTCACGGGTGGCGCGGTTGGTGTTTTGGAACGTCTCGAGCGTGCCAGCCGCGGGTCGCCCGTCATCATCCATCATCACGACCCAATCTGCGTCCGTATGATCGCGCACATAGGCCAGCCCTACCTCAAAGCCGCCTGCCCCACCAAGATTGGCGCCTTGCGTCAGAACCGTTACGCGAATGTCTTTATGGGCCGCCAGCCAATCTGCCGTACCGTCGCCGGATTGATTATCGACGACAATGACCTCGCCCAGCACATCCGCGTCACTGACAAGCAACGCCGCCAGCGTCTTTTGCAGCTGGTCCAAACGGTCACGGGTGACGACAAGAGCAACAAGGCGGTGGGTCATTGGGGGCCTTTCAGGGGCAAAATCAGGAGCAAAAAGTTTCGCACGCGAAACATTTAGTCACCTTTAGGTTACATTTTCCTGTAACCAATGCAGCAGCTTCTCACGCACTTCAGCTGTTAGGGCGGGGCCCTGCAGCACGATCTGGTCAGACTTGGGGCTGTGCACTGTCAATCCTGGCACGACACTCTGCGCTTTAGATTTAGACTCTGATACTGGCTTTTTAGGCTCTGATTTTGTCAAGCACTGCGCAATCACATCCCATTCGGCCTGCGCATCTTTTGTATCTGCCTGCAAGGCCACAACCAATCGCGCGGCAAGCCCCGCATCAGCATCCAAAGCCCGCGCCAGAACAAGCCCGTTCTTTTCTGTTAGCCCCTGCGGATGCTGTAACGCCCCATCCAAGGCCTTCACAACTGGAATAAAACTGCCGATCTTGGATCTGCGCGGTGCGGGGGACGCACGAAACAGCACTTTTAGAGCCTGTTTTTCGTTGCCAAACACGCCTTGGGCCGCAGCCTGCACCACAATATGGGCGCGTTCATAGATGCTGAGGTTCGCGCGGATCTCGTTTTCTTCAACCATCGACACATAGGCGTCAGCCCCATCTGCAGGGGCGCGCAAAAAGGCCAATACAGTCTCTGATCCAAGCCGTTTAAGCGCTTCCAGACGCCGCGCCCCTGAAATCAGGCCATAGCGCCCGCCGTCTAGTTGTACCACTTCGATGGGGCTTTGTTGGCCACGGGATTGCAAGCTGTCCATCAGGCTTTGCATGTCATCTGCATCGATATGGGCGCGGTCGCGGACAAGATGAGCTGCGTCGATTTGGTCCAGCGCAATCTCCAGCACCATACGGCCCGTTGCGCGGGCCTGCGCCATTTCATCGGAAAGTTCCGCCAGGGCCGCCGTCGCCGCCGCATCACCCGCCACCGCTGAAATGGGCGCCGATTGTGATCGCAGACCTTCCCAGCCGTCTTTGTATTTCGGGAACATCGATTTCGTCTCTAATCCGCCGTCTTGGGTCGGAAGATAGTCCGGATTTGCAGGAGTCAATCGCTTGCGCTTGGCCATGTTATGTCTCCTTGTGTCCCGGGAACTTTGGAAAAACAGGGTTAATATCCGTTAACCATAACGTGCGCCCCACCGTGACAGTGCCCATCACTCTGCCGCCTCGACATTTTGCGCCAGCTCATCGCGCCGCCAGGCCCCCAACAACAGGTGTTTTAACCCTGCATAGGTCGCATCGAACGTCTCGCGGCCCCGCACATATGTTTCGCGGTTAAAGTTGCGGTAATCCGCCTCATAGATGCCTTGCACCTGTTCACCGACCTGCCCAATAAGGGCTGTGAAATCTTGCCGGTGCGGTGATAATGTTGGGCCCAGATAGGCCTGCATAAGCCCCGCCAGCTCTGCCTGCTGTGTGCCGTCATACCGCGTGATCACAGCACGCACCGCGTCCCATTCAAACGCCAGTTCTTCACGTCCCAAGGCCCGTGCCGCCAGGTTTTCGCTGTCTTCAATCGATCCGAATGTCGTCCCCAACATATCGAAAAACCGCCCCGTGCTGTCAAATTCAAGGAAAGACGCGCCCATAGGCACCAGCAAAATATCCGCCGCCGCCAACCCGTTAATGGTCAGGTAGCCAAGGGCAGGGGGCGTGTCGATGAAGATCACATCGTAGGCGTCCAGCACCCCGTCCGCTTCAAGCGTTTCAGTCAGCGCATCCCACAGCTTCCAACCGCGCCCCTGCATCCGCCAGACGGGGATTTGGAATTCAGCCCAATACAGGTTCAGCTGCGCACCGATCAAATCAATGTTGGGCCAGTGGGTGGATTGGATGACGTCCTGCGCCTTCACCTCAAGGGCGTCCGTCAGCGTGTCGTCCAAAGGCAAAGGCTGTTCGCCCCGATCCAGGCGACGCTGGTTTTCGTGACGCAGGTGTCCGGCATAATGGCGTGCCAGCAGGGGAAACACGGTGCCCCATTCGTCCTCAACCTTGCCGCCAAACACGGACGTCATAGAGCCTTGGCTGTCCAGATCCAGCACCAGGACCTTGTAGCCGTCCAACGCCGCGCTCATCGCTAGATGGGCAGCTGTTGAGGTTTTGCCAACGCCGCCTTTGAAATTCGCCACCGCGACCATTTTCGCAGGCAAGTCTTTGGGGCGGTAGGGGAGGTAGTCTTTGGCCTTTGATCCTTGGGTGCCAAAGAAGGCGCGCAGGCGCAACACCTCGTCCAGTGTGAACCACTTGGCGCCGCCCTCTGTTTCAGAGCGCCCCTGAGGCAAATCAGGGTTGGCTTTCAGCACGCGGCGGAAATGGCCAACCGCGACAGGGATCAGGTAGCGGGTGATTTCCCATGTGGAAAAGGGGCGCAACGTGCGCTGCCCATTTTCCTCCAACCCGCGAGACGCAAGATCAGTGCGCCCCCGTGCACAGGCTTCCGCCATTGCGGTGAAGCCAGCTGTGCTGGTGGACTGGCCCAAGCCTTGCGCGGCTTTATCGGGATCAATATTGAAATAGGGTGGTGTGTCTGTCATCTGGCCCCGGCACTTTGATGTGTGCTGTTTCGGGCATGATACCTGAAAAGACCGTACATGAAAGCAAAACGCGCACATTTTGCAAAAACACTTTATTTTCTAAGCAAATGAAGCATGGCTTTGGGCTGATTACGACAGGTATTTTCTTTTTGATCCGTTATATCTTGTTAATTAATCGTTACAGGGATCGGGGTGTCACGCCAACATATTTGATTCACTGGGCTTTTTGAGTTTTTTGAAGGTTTAAGCGACTCTGAAACCACGCTCGGGCGACTCTGATCCCACGCAGCACTGACTCTGATCCCCCGTTCTGCCCCTAGCCTGATCCTGTGGATAACTTTAGGGTGTCATTAAAACCCCGAAAGCGGGTGATTCCGAAACATCGGACGAGAAGAGCAGACATGGCAACAGGGCAGGGGGCGTTCCCCGACCGTCACGGCACGGCAGATTTTTTCATATGTGACATCTTTGATGCCGCCCCTAAAGATGATCTTGGGTCGATGGAGCACCCTATCTTTTCGCTGTCCACACGACCTGATCGGCGTGTTTTGTCCTATGAACACAACGGCACCACCATTGATGTGACCCCGTCGGTGAAAGGCCGTGCGACGATCCATGACAAAGACATCCTGATCTATTGCATCAGCCAGTTGATGGCGGCGGTCAACGCAGGCCGCGCTATTTCGCGCACCCTGCATCTGACGGCACATGATCTGTTGGTGGCAACCCACCGCGACACGTCAGGCGACAGCTATGTGCGTCTGCGAGAGGCGTTTGAACGGCTTGCCGGCACCCGCATCACCACCAACATGACGGCGGGGGGCTTTGAGACGACACGCGGGTTTGGGCTGATTGAGTCTTGGGAGATCGTGCGCAAATCCCGTGCGGGCCGCATGGTGTCTGTGACGGTAACCCTGTCGGAATGGCTGTTTCAGGCGGTACAATCCAAAGCGGTTTTGACCCTAAGTAGAGACTACTTTCGCCTGCGCAAACCACTGGAACGGCGGATTTACGAATTGGCACGCAAGCACTGCGGGCGTCAGCCCGAATGGAAAGTCAGCGTGGCGACGCTGCATAAAAAATCCGGGTCCGCTTCGCCCCTGCGCGTGTTTCGTGCAGCCCTGCGCCGGATGATCAAGGACGCGCAATTGCCCGGCTACGAGATGTCCGAGGTGCCCGGTGACATCATGCGGTTCGCGCGGCCCACCGTGGTCGAGGACACCGCACCGCGCTTTGATGGGGATGTTTTGGATGACGCCAAACGCCTCGCCCCCGGGTTCGATGTCTATGCACTGGAAGCCGAATGGCGCGGGTTCTGGGTGGCCTCTGGTCGCCCGCGTCTGGGATCGCCGGAGAAGGCGTTTCTGGGCTGGGTGAAAGCCAAGATGAACGACGGTGGGACGCGGGGTTAAGACGCGTCACGCTTTTTGGCGTCTACATAGGACCGCAACACGGCGTGTTGCCATCAGTCTCTTCCTGTCAGCGTGGCGGTCGCGACGGGGCTCGAACCCGCAACATCCGGATAGACAATCCGGCGCTCTCCCAATTGAGCTACGCGACCATATCAGTTGGTAGGGCGTACGGGAATCGAACCCGTGTTCTCCACTCGAAAGGTGGATGTCCTGACCGCTAGACGAACGCCCCAAAGCTGATGAGAGGGGTATAACGAAGTAGGTCAGGGGATGTCAAATTAACATTTAAAAACAATATGTTAGGCAATATTTTTCCGTGCCGTTGGTGAAGGAATCAACAGATGCACCGGGACGCCGGAGTCGTATGCGTATGGGGTATGCTCCGGAGGGCATGCGCATTTGGCATGGCCTCCGGTGTATCGTCGGGTTCTTCGAACGGCTGATGGGTCACAGCGCGGGTCTCCTTTGTTGATGTTGAGTTTGAGCAATAAAAAAGGCGGCTCCCAGAAGGGGCCACCCGGAAAGAGAAAGCAGGGGCTTTCTCTGCGATAAGACGCGCGGATTTACACCGCGCACCCTTCCGGGGCGGCTATATCCAAATCTCGTTCTGAGCGTTGTCGTATCATTACCAATCCTATCGCGGCCTCTTTAACGGCAAGCGGTCTGGTCAGGCAAGCTTTTCTATGGTGGTACTGCCCGGAGACACGCCGCAGGCGCCGGGCGTTTGATCGCCAACCACGCGCCGTCAATCGCCTTCTGTGACCTAAAGCGGCGCCGCCGAGAACGTCGGTGCCGTTCCGCTTTCCAAGAACCCACGTGCCAGATCCAACGCTTCGCGAATACACACATCCATGTCGATGTAGCGATAGGTGGCCAAGCGGCCTACGAAGGTCACACCGGGGGTGGCTTCGGCCATCGTGACATATTCTGTCAGCAATGCTTTTTCATCCACCAAGCGGATCGGGTAGTAGGGGATGTCGTCCACACCGCACAGCCGCGAAAACTCGCGGTAGCAGACGGTGCCCGCGTGATCCTCCCACGGGGCGAAGTGTTTGTGTTCGGTGATGCGTGTGAACGGCACATCCGCATCGCCGTAGTTCATCACGGGGATGTCTTGATAGTTGCCTGTGTCGGTGAACTTCTCAAAATCCAACGTGCGGTAGCCAAGACGCCCCAGCTTGTGGTCGAAATACCCGTCCAAAGGACCGGAATAGAACACGTGATCGCCGTTGTGCACGGCCGCATCATAGGGGGTGTTCAGCGATACGGTGATGTTTGGATGATCCAGCATTGCGGCCACCATAGGCGTGTAGCCGTGGCGCGGCAGCCCCTGATGGGGGTGGTTAAAATAGCTGTCGTCGTCCGTAAACCGCAGCGGCAACCGTTTCAGGATCGACGCAGGCAGGTCGCGCGGATCACAGCCCCATTGCTTGATGGTGTAGCCTTTGAAAAACGCCTCGTACAGCTCGGGGCCGATGAAGGCCAAAGCCTGTTCTTCAAAGTTCTGCGGGTCGGTGATGGTGCTGTCGGCTTTGGCGGTGACAAAGGCCTCGGCCTCGGCCTCTGACATGTGGGTGCCAAAGAACTGGTTGATGGTCGACAGGTGGATGGGCATCGCAAACACCTCGTCCGCGCCGCCGCGTTTGATCTTGGTCAGCACGCGGTGGCGGTAGGGCACGAATTCGGCATAGGCGTTCACATAATCCCAGACCTCTGTGTCGCCTGTGTGGAAGATGTGCGGCCCGTAAAGATGCACCATCACCCCTGTCTCTGTGTCGCGTTCCGTGTGGCAGTTGCCTGCGATGTGGCTGCGCGCCTCGACGATATGGGACGTGTGCCCTGCCTCAGCCAATTCGCGGGCGATGATCGCGCCGGACAGGCCGGCACCAACGATAATGACATGAGACATGGGGGATACGTCCTTGTTGGGCTTACTTGGCGTAGTAGCCGTGGGTTTCGCGGATGCCGTCCACGAAGGGTTTGGCGCGATCGCCCAGCAGAACCTTGACGTCGGCCTTGTCGGCGATGACATCGCGCGGCTCGGTCGCCAGCAGTTCTTTGGCGGGGATCTTTTCATAGTTCAGCGGCTTGCCTGTGGCCTCTTCAATGGCGGCGACCACATCCATCAATGTGGTGCTGACGCCAGAGCCCAGCATGTTGACGGGCTCAGACGGCTCACCTGCGCGCAGCTTGGCGGCAAGCGTTGCGATGCCAAGGCCCACGTCGCCCGCATAGATAAAGTCGCGGCTTTGCTGGCCGTCGCCGTTGATGAACACGCTATCGCCGGAAATGGCCGCGCGGGTGAAGGCGTGGATGGCGGATTTCTTGTTGTCGGAATATTTGCCAAACACATTGGTCAGGCGAATGACGCGGAATTCAGCGCCGCGCAGCTCAACCAGTTTTTCCAAAATCATTTCTTCGGCGGCTTTGGTGGCACCATAGAAGTTCTTGGGGCAGTAAGGTGAATTCACGGACACCTCAAACGTGCCATCAAACAGCGCGCCTGCCGTGGAGATCAGGATAAACTTGTCGCCGGGTTTCACCGCCTGCATCACGAATTTTGCAGGGTCCGCGATATTGGCGTCGATGAAGTCCAGCGGGCGGTCTTTGGATTCAGCGACGCGGGTTTCGCCAGCCAGAAAGACAAAAATACGGCCCCCTTCGCTTTCTTGCGTGTCCAGAAAATCAATCGCGCCCTGATCTTCATAGCCGCCCACATAAGACGGGTAATCCAAACCCTCATGGCCGGGGGCAGGGTTGCTGAGGTTGTCGACGATGACCGGAGACAGGCCTTCAAAGGCCGGGTCCGTGGCCACGTTTTCCAGAATGTTACGGCCCACAAAGCCGTAGCCGCCGATCAGAGCAAGAGTGGATGAATTCTTCATGAGAGCACGCTTTCTGTAGATTTCGGTCATTTTGTGTTGCTTTCGGTTCCTATGCGTCGGCGGTGAATAGTTCAAACATTCTTTGCGGTGGCATCGGGTTTGCGCAGGCCGTAAACACCGAAGCAAATAACACAAAGCAGGTAATGCGAGCCATGACGTATGAGTTTGATCTTTCCGTTGTCGTGACGGCCCATTCAGAAACCTTTGTGTGTGGGCCGACCATGCGTGCGGCCGATGCGTCGATTGACGCGGCGCGGGCGGCGGGGTTTTCGGTGCAGGCGATCATTGCGCTGGACAATGCCACACCGCAGACGGCGGCCTATTTCAATCAGGCGGCATTTGATCATTGGGACCGTGTTGTGCTGACCCAGGGCGATCTTGGACGGGCCCGCAATGAAATGGTCACGCAACACACAAAAGGCAGTGCGATTGCCTTTCTGGATGCCGATGATCTGTTTTCGGAAAACTGGCTGGCGGAAGGCATGAAGCGTTTGCGCACGGCACAGGCCCGGGGCGAACGGGTGATTGTGCATCCCGAACTGAACTGGCTGTTTGATGCGGCGGCCAGCGTCTATTGGAACCCCGAACAGGATGATCCGCTGTGGACGCCCTATTACCTTTACACGATGAACTACTACGACAGCCTGTGTCTGGTGCCGCATGAGGCACACCTTGAGGTCCCTTATGTCCACCGCGATATCCCCAACGGGTTGTCGTTTCAGGACTGGCAGTTTTCTATTGAGACCCTGCACGCAGGCTGGCGGCATGCGGTGGCGCGGGACACGATCATCTTCAAGCGCCGCCGCGACAATTCGCTGGTCACCGAAAGCCAGGGCCGCCGCGCCATCGTGCGCAGCCTTGAGGCGATGCGCATCGACAAAGTGGCAAGCTTGGGGGCAGCCACGCAAGTGTCCCCCGCGCTTACGGTCACGACCCCGTGCGCGGTGCCCGACCCCATGCCCGTTGCACAAATGACGGTGGATCCAAAAACCGTTGTGACCCTGTCACCGGAAGAGGCCCAAAAGGTTGCAGCCGGTGAAATGAAGGCCCCGTTGCCACCAGTGTTGCGTGGCCGCAATCCGCCGTTGCCAAACCCTTTGCCCCACTACGGGGCCATCTTTGCACAGCGCGTGGCGCAGGGGCTTGGCCGTGCGGAACACCGGACGGGCGCGCCGGTGTATCCCACCGTTCAGGCACAATTCGATGTGGCGTATTATCTGGCGCGCTACCGTGATCTGGCCCGTGCGCCCAAGTTAGACCCTGTTGGCCACTGGCTGCGGGCCGGCAGCAACGAGGGGCGTATGCCCAACCATTGGTTTGACCCCAAGCGCTATCTGGCGCGCTATGAAGATGTGCGCAAATCCAAGGTAAACCCGTTTTACCACTTTCTGACCCAAGGCCGTGACGAGGGACGCATCGCGGCCCCTTTCCCGCAATTTGATGCCATGGCCGCGCTGATCGGGCTGGATCCGGACGAGGCGCAACAGCTTTGGATTGCCCGTTACACCGATTTGCGCACGCGTCTGGAAAGCGGGGATTTGGGTGCCCAAGTCACTGCCGCGGCCCGCTTTGATCCGCTTGTGGAAGCCACTTGGGCCGAAGCCCTGCAAATCAAGGTTGCGCCGTTTCACACGGCCCCCGTGGTCAACCGTACAGTTGCGATGCACCGCGCCCATGCGCAGGCGGATCACCGCCCCGCCAAGGCCGTGATCATGGTCAACCGTCCCCGTTGGGGCGGCGCGCGGCGCATGGAAGGGCATTTGGCCGATGCTTTGGTGGCCCGCTACGGCGCCGATCAGGTGGTGGTGGTGTCTACCGATGCCTCAGGCGACATGCCGGCCCATAAGTTCCCCGACGGCGTGCGCTATGTGGAGTTGCAATCTTGCATCGAAGGCAAGCTGAAGGGCGATCTGACCGAACGGCTGCTGGTGGAATTTCTGCGCAGCCTTGCCCCCGAAGTGGCCTTTAACGTCAACAGCCGCCTGATGTGGGATGCGCTGAATATCTACGGCAACGCACTGGCCGCCAGCATGCGGCTTTATGGATGTTTGTTCTGCAACGAACGCACGCCGATGGGCTATCTGACGGGGTATCCGCTGCGTCGGTTCTACCGCACCTTTGACGTGCTGTCGGGGGTCTTTACCGACAGCGCGTTTCTGGCCGACGAATTGCGCACCGCCCATGTGCTGCCCCCCGAAGCAGGCGCACGGGTGCAAGTGTTGCGTGGCCCTGTGGATCACAGCGTGCAGGTTGTGGATGCGCCTGCGCCTGTTTTGGATGCCACATCAGATGCGGCCCCCCGCCGCCCCCGCATCTTCTGGGCGGGACGGATGGATGCGCAAAAGCGTATTGATCTGGTCTTTGACATCGCGCGCAGCATGCCCGAAGCCGATTTCCATCTGTGGGGCGAAACCGTGATGGGTGGCCAATCCCTGCCTGCAGCTTTGCCCAACATGACCTTGAACGCGCCCTATGCGCGCTTTGCAGATTTGCCTTTGGATGAGGCCGATATGTGGCTCTATACTGCGGCTTGGGATGGTATTCCGCAAATGTTGCTTGAGGTGGGAATGACAGGTTTGCCCGTTGTGTCGTCCACAGCAGGCGGCACGCCAGAAGTGATCCGCGATGGGTTGGGCACGTTGCTGCCCAAAGCTGCGGGCGCCCCGGATTATGTGGCGGCGATCCGCGCTGTTCTGGCGGATCCGGCAGAGGCGCGAACGCAAGGGCAGGCCTTGCGGCGCAGTCTGATAGAGACCCACACCAAAGAAGCATATGCGCAGGCTTTGGGGCAGGTGTTGGATATGGCGCCCGCGCGTTAGTCGTCGGTGCGCAGCGCCTCTAGTTTGGTGCGGCTGTCGATGATGGCGATCTCGGCCTGAATGATCCGCAGCCGCGCTTCGGCGTCACGGGCGCGCAATTCGTTGCGTTCCATTTTGGCTTTTAGATTTGCCAGTTCCTGGTCGTCTTGGGACATCGTCTTATCATCCTTTAAAATCATTTTAAGTGGAATGTTTTTGCCGCGTATTACAGCGGCTTGCGGATCACAAGACGCATGGCATGGGCGGATTGATCAACATCCGACATGGCCGCAAAGCGGGGCAGGTAGCGCTTGTGGGTCTCTTCCGGGATCGGTTTTTGCTTGGGTCTGTTTTCCAAAATCTCGAACCCCGCCGCTTTGAATGCCGCCGCTTGTTCAGAGGCACGCAACCGGTTGAGATTGGGGGCACAGTCTTCTTCGGTCAAAAAGCTGAATTCGTTATAATCGCCGTCGTGGCGGTAGGCGCGGTGGTCCGCCAGATCGATGTAGTGAAAGCCCAAGCCGCCCGGCTCCATCAGGTCATAGATGTGTTTGGTGACACCGGGGATGTCCATCACATGCTCGAACACCGCATAGGAAATCAGAAACGACACCGACCCCGGCTCAATCCCCGCTTCCA
This sequence comes from Ascidiaceihabitans sp., assembly GCF_039986515.1. Lineage (NCBI taxonomy): Bacteria > Pseudomonadati > Pseudomonadota > Alphaproteobacteria > Rhodobacterales > Paracoccaceae > Ascidiaceihabitans > Ascidiaceihabitans sp. Next base: position 19,015 of record NZ_JBDWQO010000025.1, read on the forward strand.
CGATGTCGCAGCATTTGAATTCGACGTTATGGGCCACCCGCGCCAGCCCCGCATCCAGATCACCGCGTTTCAAAGCGCCCAGATCAAAGTTCTTGATCCGCGCCAGATAACTGTCCAGATCGGTGCCATCCATCATGTAGGTTTCGGGGAAGATATACATATCCGTCAGAATATCCGCCATCGACAGCGCCGCGTAAGCTGCATCCGACACAGGCATAAAATCGCTGCCAAAAGCCTTTTCAAACCCGTTGACGTAAAAGTAGGTCGCCAGCCCCAAAGGTTCATGCGCCCCGCAGCCCAGATCCACAAAGGTGCGCCGTGACCGCAGGCCGTGGCGTTTGACAACACGTGCCAGATTGGTGGCTTTGCGTTCCAGCTTTAGCGGACCGTATTTGCCAAGGCCCGCACCTTGCAACATGCGCCCTGCAAAGGTCAGGTGCTTCAGCTTTTCTTTGCGGTTGATTTTGTTGGTGCCCAAAAGGCGGGGCAGTTCCGTGATCAGATGGGTCAGAGCGGGTTCATTTTTGCCGGATGCCAAAAGGGCATCAAGGTCTGCGCGAAACCCGGCTTCGGTGATGGGTGTCGCCGGGCTGGGCTGGCTTTTATCGGTCACGGGTCTTTATCCTTTTTCCAGCGTCAGAAACGCCTTGCCGCCGGGACCTGTTTGACACATCAGGCGGCTGTTCTTGATCAGTGTCTGGGTTTCCCAGATCATCAACTCTAACGGGCTTTGCGTGCTTAGGAAATCATCCAGAACAGGAATGCGGAAACCGTGGTGTTCCAACCCCGGAGTGCGTCTTCCCAAAAGCGGCATATGGACGTTTGCGGGGGTCATGAAGATGGGCAAATCATCCAGCAAAACGGCAATATGCAAAGTGGTGTCGCGTGTGTCGCGGTCCCAGGCCCAGCCTGTGATGTCGTTGACACTGCGCCATTTCCGGTCCGGCGGCACCGTCAGAGCACCCCGAGGAGACCCTGTGATGGCGGGGGCCAGAAGGTGTTCGGCCAGCAACGCCTGACTGCGTTCCAGCGCTTCGGCGCGTTGAAAGGCACGTTTGTTGGTGTTGTGACTGATCCCCATCAGCGTATCCAGATCAGGGGCTATGTTTTGCAAAGGCGCCAGATTGTCTTCGGCTTCTTGAATGATCGCCTCAAGGGGATTTTCGGGTTTGTGCTTTTGGGTGATTTTGCGCGGCGCTTTTGGGGGTGCCTTTCCAAGCGCTTCGGCCAAGGCTGCAGTATCAGAGGCCATATCGTCTTTGGCCGTTTTTGTATCCATACCCGCCGCCGCATCTGCGGCTGTGCCCTGATCGGAAGCAGCGTCAGCCGGATGCACGTACCTGGCGATGATTTCAGGCAAGGCGCCATGGGTCAAAATCGCGGATCGCGCAACCAGCGCATAGACCCCTTCGCTTAACTTGGTGATGCGCAGGAACTGGTTGCGCGGTGTGTCTGATCCGTCCTCCAGCACCCAATGGATGGGGTAAGACGCCCCCACATCCCAGCTGGGGGGGATGTCAAAATACGACAGGGTGATGTCTTCGCCCATCGTGCCCTGACCTTTGCGCGTCACCTTGTGGGTTTGCACCAATGCGGTCTGTTCGGCGTCACCACGGACCTTGAACACACGGTCCCCATCGCCGCGCGCATAAAGCCACAAGCGGTTGATGGTTTCATCCAATGCAATCACCATGGCCCGCTTGCGTGCATTGCCGATATAGGTGCGATCCCATTCCACAGGCATCATCCAGACGCTTTCGCCGTCCACACGGGCCCCGTCGCGCAGCATGTTGGGCGTCAGCGCCCCGGCGCTGCCCTGATTCAACGTGGCCAGCGTGATCTTGCGTTGCGCAAGGCTGCTGGCATCGATCAGCGGCTTGGCTTTCAGATAGGAATAGACCGTGTCGTCGGCATAGGCTTTGGCCTTGGTCGCGGCCCCCAGCCAGCGCAGCAGCATTTCGGGGAACACCAGCAGATCATTGCCACCGCGTTCCACCATCCGTGTCACATATTCATGCAAAATGCCCGCCCGCACGTCATAAGGTTCAAACGCCCCAAGCCGGTCATAAGTTGCGGCGCGCAGGGCGAAAATCTCGGGGCCATAAGCCCGTGTGTTCATATATTGCGACGCCACATCGCCACCAATGGGCATCCCTGTCACCCCTTTGCCGGCGTCAAAGAAGCTGGTGAACAGGATGTCGGGTTGATGGGTCAGCGCGGTTTTGGCGGCGGCGAAATAGCCGGGCAGGGGGCAAATATCCGCGCCATGCCCAATGACCACCGCGTCACAGTTTTGGGCCTCCATCAGCATGTTCAACGCGTCACCTGCCGCTTGGCCGATGGCGTCCACCACCGTCACTTTGACCTCGGCATGGGCCAGTTGTTCGGCGGCTTCTGTCACCTCTTCACGCAGGGCCGCGTCGGTAAAGCCCAGCACCACCTGATCTGGCGCATCCGCCAGCAACGTGTTGACCAGCGGTGAAATCGCATCGCCGCGCCGCATCAATGTGGCAAAGCTGATGCGGCGCACAGGCTGTGGCGCAGGATCAACCGGTGCGGTGATTTCCATGATGGCCGTGCGCCGCCCCTTTGCTTTGACCATGTCCCCCACGTGGGCGTGGAACCCGTACCAGACGCGCAGATTTTCATCGTTGGAGAAACTGGAATGGGCAATGGGCTGCCCTTCGGTCAAAGCCCGTTCCAGCTGGTTGGCAAGATCCTGCGCACGCGGGGCGACAAGGCTGCGTTCGTGGTCTTTTGGGTCGATCAGCTCGGGCGTGCCGCCAACGGCTGTGGCGATAAAGGGGATGTTGTTTTCCAGCGTCTCATAAACCGCCATGGTCGAGTTTTCGATCAAGGACGGCATCACCGCAATCATGTCGCGGCTGCACATATGGCTTAGGGCCGCGGGCTGGTTTTTGTCGTCGATGATCCCGACTTCAAAATCCCAGTTCTTGGATTTTTCCTCGATGTAATCCTGAGGCCGCATGCCGCCTTGGGTGGCCAAGGGCGCGCCCCATTTGCCCATGAATGTCATGCGTGATGGGGCAATGCCGCGTTCTTTCAGGATATCCAGCGCGTTGCACATCATCTCGACGCCCTTGCGGGCCTCAAGGCGGCCGAAGAAAATCAGTTCTTGGGTTTTGACCACGTCACCGGGGGCGCGTGGGGGGCGTTCATCCGTGACGATGACTTTGGAGAAATCCACGATGTTGGGCTGCACAAAGACGTTTGCGTCCGGCACCTTATAGCCGATTTCCTCCATAAACGTGATCAGGTGGGCGCTGCCCCCGATGACCGCATCGGCCAGTTCCACGCATTTTTGTTCCGCATAGGCCGCCAGCACCAGTTCGCGCTGCTCAATCGGTTGCATCTGGTAATGGCGGTTCCAGATGTGGGGCGACGAGGTTTTGACAAGGAAAAGCGTTTCTTGAAACGCCAACCCCATGCGCTTGGCCATCAGCGCATAAATCATGCCGCCGCGCCATTCCGATGTGTGCACCACATCAAAAGGCGGATTGTCGCGCAACCACGCGTAGGCCGCGCCAAAACGCGCCTGCCATTCAATGGATGACCCCCACAAATCGGCTTTGGGCGCTTCAAGATAATGCAAGGTCACGCCAAAGGCTGCGAAATGTTCGACCCAATGTTCGGGCGTCTCATCCTGAACAACACGGCCTTTCAGGAACAACACATGGACTTCATGGCCGTGGGCGGCGAGGCCTTTGGACAAATGGTAATAGGTGGATGCGATGCCGCCATTGCGCACAGGGCCGATGATTTCTTCGGTGACAATGCAAACGCGCAGCTTTTCGCGTCCGGTGCTCATGCCGATCTGGTCGATGGCAGGGAATTCTTTTACCTTGAATGTGTCGATCTGCATAGCAGTGAAAAGACTCCGTAGGGCGTAAAATATTTGTTCCGGGGACTTAAAAGCACTTTATCTGAAGGTGCAATGCTGGGCATGGATGTGGCGCACAACAGTTGGGGCGTAGACCCCGCGTCCTACAACAGTATAAAGACCCTATGCAGCAGCAAAACAGGCAGGCCCATCCATGATCACACCGGTTCTTCTTTGCGGCGGATCAGGCACGCGCCTCTGGCCTTTGTCGCGCAAAAGTTACCCCAAGCAGTTTGTGCCGCTTGTGGGGGATGAAACCTTGTTTCAGGCCTCTGCCCGGCGCTTGTCGGGGCCCGGTTACGCACCGCCTCTGGTGCTGACGGCCTCTGATTTCCGCTTTATCGTCACCGAGCAATTGCAAGACGCAGGCCTTGATCCGGGCGCGGTGCTGATTGAACCCGAAGGGCGCAACACAGCGCCTGCGATTTTGGCCGCGGCCTTGCATTTGGCGACCACGGATCCCGCCGCCCTGATGTTGATTGCCCCTTCGGATCATGTTGTGCCCGATGCGGCCGCCTTCCGTGCTGCTGTGGCCGCGGGTGTGCCTGCGGCGCAGGCCGGGCAAATTGTGACCTTCGGCATCACGCCCACGCATGCTGAGACCGCCTATGGCTATCTTGAGCTAAGCGCCCCCCCCAAAGACGGCCATGCCACGCCCCTGACCCGTTTTGTGGAAAAGCCCGATGCCGCCACCGCAGACATCATGGTGAAGGCGGACAATTTTCTATGGAATGCAGGGCTGTTTTTATGTTCCGCCCAAACCATGCTGAAAGCGGCGCGGACCCATTGCCCCGATCTGATGGAGCCGGTGGGCGCCGCCGTCACCCAAGCCAAAGCCGATCTTGGGTTCTTGCGTCTGGATCCCGCAGCATGGGGTCGGGCGCGTGACGTGTCCATTGACTATGCGGTGATGGAGCAGGCCAAGAACCTGTCGGTGGTGCCTTTTGGCGCAGGCTGGTCCGATCTGGGCGGTTGGGACGCCGTTTGGCGCGAAGCCGGCCCCGATGTGCGCGGCGTGGCCACCACAGGTCCGGCCACTGCGATTGATTGTGACGATACGTTGCTGCGCTCCGAGGCGGATGGCCTTGAGGTCGTGGGCATCGGGTTGAAGAATATCATGGCCGTGGCGATGCCAGACGCCGTGCTGGTCGCCGACATGTCCCGCGCCCAGGACGTGAAGCTGGCCGTGGCCGCGCTGAAGGACAAGAACGCCAAACAAGCCACAGCCTTCCCCAAAGATCACCGCCCTTGGGGCTGGTTTGAAACGCTGGTCCTTGCCGATCGCTTTCAGGTCAAACGCATCGTGGTGCATCCCGGTGCCGCGCTGTCTTTGCAAAGTCATCACCACAGGTCCGAACATTGGATTGTGGTCGAAGGCACCGCGCGTGTCACGGTGGACGAGGATGTGAAACTGCTGGGCGAAAACCAGTCCGTCTACATCCCCCTTGGCGCCGTGCACCGCATGGAAAACCCCGGCAAAGTGCCGATGGTGCTGATCGAGGTGCAGACGGGTTCGTATTTGGGCGAAGACGACATCATCCGCTACGAGGACATCTACGCCCGTGAGTGAACGAACATGAGTAAAATCCCTGAGTGAACGAACATGAGTGAAAAGCTAACCGTTGAACACACCCCATTGGACGGCGTGCTGATCCTGACCCCCGCCCGCTTTGGCGATGCGCGTGGGTTTTTTTCGGAAAGCTGGAACCGCGCCACGATGCAGGACGCGGGGCTGGATCTGGAGTTTGTGCAAGACAACCATTCGCTGTCTGCCCGCAAAGGCACCCTGCGCGGGTTGCACTTTCAAACGCCCCCCATGGCACAAGACAAACTGGTGCGCTGTGGACGCGGTGCGCTGTACGATGTGGCGGTGGATATTCGCAGCGGTTCTGCGACGTTCGGGCAATGGTTCGGTGTGGAACTCTCGGCTGAAAACGGCCGCCAACTTCTGGTGCCCGCAGGCTTTGCGCATGGCTTTGTCACCCTGCAAGACGACACCGAGATTTGCTACAAATGCACAGCGCCTTATGCGCCCAACTGCGACGCAGGCATCGCGTGGGATGATCCGGATATAGGGGTCGATTGGGGTATATCAGAGCCTGTTTTGTCGGAAAAAGACGCCACAGCCCCCACCCTTAAAGAGCTAGGAAGCCCGTTTTGAAAATACTGGTCACAGGGGGCGCGGGGTTTATCGGCTCTGCGGTTGTGCGTCATGCGATTGCGCAGGGCCACCGTGTTGTGAACCTAGATGCGCTGACTTATGCGGCCTGTCTCGACAATGTGGCCAGCGTGGCGGATCATCCTGATTATGCCTTTGTGCAAGCTAACATTCGGGATCGTGCAACCTTGGACAATGTGCTTGCCACACACGCCCCCGATGCCGTCATGCATTTGGCCGCAGAATCCCATGTGGACCGTTCAATTGATGGCCCTTCCGCCTTTATAGAGACGAATATCACCGGCACCTACACCCTGCTTGAGGCCACCCGCGCCTATTGGACCACCCAAGGAAAGCCGGACCATTTCCGCTTTCACCACGTGTCCACAGACGAGGTGTTTGGATCATTAGGGGCCACGGGTCTGTTCACCGAAGACAGCCCTTATGACCCGCGCTCGCCCTATTCTGCCTCTAAGGCCGCCAGCGACCATCTGGTGCGCGCTTGGGCGGAAACCTATGGGCTGCCTGTGGTGCTGTCGAACTGTTCCAACAATTATGGCCCCTTCCATTTCCCCGAAAAGCTGGTGCCTGTGGTGATCCTGAACGCGCTGGCGGGCAAGCCAATCCCGATTTACGGGGCAGGGGAAAACGTGCGCGACTGGCTGTATGTGGAAGACCACGCCGAGGCGCTGCTGGCGGTGCTGGCAAAAGGCGCACAGGGCCGCAGTTACAACATCGGCGGGCACAATGAGGTGCGCAATATTGATCTGGTGCGGATGATCTGCGCGCTGCTTGATGAAATGCGCCCTGGTGCCGCGCCTTACGCCAACCTGATCGAATTTGTCACCGACCGCCCCGGGCATGATGCGCGCTATGCGATTGATGCCAGCCGTATTGGCGATGAACTGGGTTGGGTGCCGTCGGTCACTTTGGAAGAAGGCCTGCGCAAAACCGTCGCTTGGTATCTTGAGAATGAAACGTGGTGGCGGGCCTTGCAGGCGCGCCCCGGCGTCGGCGCCCGTCTTGGGCTTGGCGCATGATTTTGGTCTTTGGACAGTCGGGGCAGGTGGCGCGCGAACTCAGCACTTTGCCCGATGTGCGCAACCTTGGGCGCGATGATGTCGATCTGGAATATCCGCTGAATTGTGCCGAGGCGATTGCCATTCACAAACCCGCCGCCGTGATCAATGCCGCCGCCTACACGGCCGTGGATGCCGCGGAAGAAAACGAAGCGCGTGCCCATATGATCAACGCCGCCGCCCCCGAAGTCATGGCGCAGGCCTGCGCCGATTTGGGCATTCCGTTTGTGTCGATCTCAACCGATTACGTGTTTGACGGGGCAGGGAACGCGCCGTGGCGTGAGGGCGACATGCCTGCGCCGATCAACGCCTATGGGCGCTCCAAACTGGCAGGCGAAGCGGCGATTGCAGAGATTGGTGGCACATGGGCTGTGCTGCGCACGTCTTGGGTGGTGTCGGCGCATGGCAATAACTTTGTGAAAACCATGCTGCGGCTTGGAGCAGAGCGGGACGCGCTGACAATCGTAGCGGATCAGATTGGCGGGTTGACCCCGGCGCGTGACATTGCGCGGGCCTGTCATCATATGGCGCAAAGCCTTATATCAGAGCCTAACAAGGGCGGTATCTATCATTTCTCAGGTTCCCCCAATGCGTCCTGGGCCGATGTGGCGCGGGCCGTGTTTAAGGCCGCGGACCTGACATGCGCCGTCACCGACATCCCAAGCAGTGACTATCCAACCCCCGCCCTGCGGCCTCTTAATTCGCGCCTTGATTGCTATAAGATCAAGAAAACCTTTGGCATCAAACGCCCCGACTGGCGCGCAGGCATCGCAGACATCGTGAAAGAATTAGCATGACACAGGCCCCACTTCAGCGCAAAGGCATCATCCTCGCAGGGGGCTCTGGCACGCGGCTTTATCCCATCACCATGGGCGTCTCTAAGCAGCTTCTGCCGATCTATGACAAGCCGATGATCTACTACCCTTTAAGCGTCATGATGCTGGCCGGCATCCGCGAGATTGCAGTGATCACGACGCCCGAGGATCAAGAGCAGTTCAAGCGCACGCTTGGCGATGGGTCGCAATGGGGACTGTCCCTTACCTACATTGTCCAACCGAAACCCGAAGGGCTGGCGCAGGCCTATATTCTGGCCGAGGACTTCCTGAACGGCGCGCCCTCTGCCATGGTTCTGGGCGACAACATCTTTTTCGGACACGGGCTGCCCAAGCTGCTGGCGCGGGCAGATGCAGGGCAGGGGGCCACGGTCTTTGGCTATCACGTGGCTGACCCCGAACGCTACGGGGTGCTGGCCTTTGATGGGGATAAGGTCACGGACATCATCGAAAAGCCTGCCAAAGCGCCGTCAAACTACGCGGTGACGGGGCTGTATTTTCTGGACGGCTCTGCGCCGGAGCGGGCGCGGGGCGTGGAACCTTCAGAGCGCGGCGAATTGGAAATTACCACGCTGCTCGGCAGCTACCTTGCCGATGGGACGCTGAACGTGGAAACCATGGGGCGCGGCTATGCGTGGCTGGACACCGGCACCCACGCGAGCCTGCTGGATGCGGGCAACTTCGTGCGGACCCTGACCGAGCGGCAAGGGCTGCAATCGGGCTGCCCCGAGGAAATCGCCTATGAGAGCGGGTGGATCGACGCAGACGCCGTGCGGGCGCGAGCCGAAATGTTCGCCAAGAACAGCTATGGAGCGTATTTGCTGCGGATGTTGGAGGGGTAGGAGGGTTGTGTGGTGCGGCTCTGAGGCTGTTGTAACGCCTGATGCGTTCGATAGACTGCTGAGATGATGAAGCTTGATTGGCAAATCGCCGGAGACATTCATAGGAACACAATGTCTCTTGAGGTGTGGGATGAGGACCAAAAACACATTGCAGATGTGATAAGGTACGACGACACAAACCATCTGAAAATAAATACTTACGGGAACGAAATTGATCTAGGCGTTCTTAAGACTGTGATGGAGCTGGCCTTAGAACACCTGGGTGCTTTTGAGGATGGCACGCCACTGACTGAGGCAACTCTGATCCAAGAGATCTTACCAAAATAGACGGCCACTTCGCCCGCATACCGGACATAGTCCTACACCCTCCACACCAAAACCGCGCAAAATCTCGTTCTGCACGGCCTCCTTTTTTAGCAACTCAGACCCTAATCCGCCGTCACATAGCTGAGCGCCAAACCGCCATACATATACCGCGTCGCCGTGATTGCGCCGATGGGCCGGATGAACAGCAAAGCAAACCCGTCCGCAGGGGCCACAAACCCGCCCAGATCCAGACCCAGACGATTGAACCCCGGCAAGAACGTGTTGCCCGATTGGCTGGCTACAGATGTGCGCACTGTGCTTCCATTTGCATTCCAGCCTGTGTCAAAGGGGCCGGTCTGGAAATGGAACTGCACGTCGTAGCCCGTGATCTCTGTGGAAGAGGCGCGCAAGAACCCGTCCAGCGCTTTCAACGCCGCCCCTTGGGGCAAAAATACGCCCATGTGGCTCCAGCTTATGGAGGGATCGACACCGGTGCCGCCGTTGGTGCTGCTGTTTTCGCCCTGAACGCCGTAGCTGGTTTGATGCGTCACCCAGCGGTTGTTGGTGTAGCAGTAGAACCGCCCGCCCATGTCGATGCGGTTGGTCACTTGGGCGCCCGACGGGAAGGATGCGCGGCCAGACGCTGCGTCAAAGGCCGCACCTGTGTTCCAAGTGCTGCCATCATCGCTGACTTTGACCGCAAAGTCGTTATTGCCGGCAGTGCCCATTTCGGCGTGGCCCGTATAGTCGGTCTGAAACAACAGGCTGGCTGTATCGGCGGGGGCGGATTTGTTCACCTTCAGCTGGTGGCCAGACCCTGCGTGGTTCAGCAACGTGGCTGTGCCAGACACGGCCAAAGGGTTGGTCGCATCGGCCACCGTGCCCACCCCAAGGCGGGTCATGTTTTGCAATTCGGTCAGATCGGGGGTCGCGGCCTCCCAGCCTTGGCCATCAAAATAGACCTGCCCGGCCGTGTCGCGTACAAAAGCCACCCAACCGGTTTGGGCCGCGATATACAGCCATGCGCCATTGTCCCACACCGCAAGTTCCGTGTCATGGCCGGCCCAGTCGCCGCTGGCTGTGGCCGCCACAAGATAACGGTCCCCTTCGTCGGGGGTCGTAGGCGGGGTCGTGGCGGTGGCACTCAACACATTGAGTTGCACAACCGCATCCAACACCCGTAGCGCTTCATTATGGGTCACGTGCTTTTGCGCTTGGGCGGGTTGAATATAGGGCAAACCTAAAATCAAAGATGTGTCAGACATCCGGGAGCTCCTGTCATGAATTACGCCCGGAGTGTCAGCGGAAGCGTTAAAACTTTAGTAAACTGAGCGTTCGATGGCCAAAAGGTGCGCGTTTTGGCGGCTCTCCGCCAAATTCTCAACTCATGGCTGAATAGGTAAGGGTTTCCCCCATTTTCCCCCTTAACCTTCCTGCTCTATTAGGGGATATAACTGACCAACCAAAAATGGTGGTCCAAGGAGATTCTACCTATGAAAGTCATTATCTTAGGCGGCGACGGCTTCTGCGGCTGGCCCAATGCACTGTACTTGTCCGAGCAAGGCCATGACGTCATCATCGTCGACAACCTGTCGCGCCGGGCCATCGATCTGGAACTGGAAGTCGACAGCCTGACACCGATCCGCCCCATCGGGGAACGCATTCGGGTCTGGGAAGAATTAACAGGTAAAAAAATCGGGTTTCACAACCTGACTGTTGGCCAAGACTACGACCGCCTGTTGAAGCTGATCGAAGACGAAAAGCCAGACGCCATCGTGCATTTCGCCGAACAGCGCGCCGCCCCTTATTCGATGAAATCCGCGCAGCACAAACGCTATACCATCAACAACAACCTCAACGCGACAAACGACGTGTTGGCGGCAATCGTTGAAAGCGGCCAAGACATCCATCTGGTCCACCTCGGCACCATGGGCGTTTACGGCTACGGCACCGCAGGCATGAAAATCCCCGAAGGGTATCTCAAGGTCAAGATCGACACACCAGAGGGCGAAAGCGAGCAGGAAATCCTGTATCCGACAAACCCCGGGTCGATCTATCACCTGACCAAATCCCAAGATCAGCTGCTGTTCCAATTCTATGCCAAAAACGACGGTCTTCAGGTTACCGACCTGCACCAGGGCATCGTTTGGGGCACGCAAACCGAACAGACGCGCAAAGATGAACGCCTGATCAACCGCTTTGACTATGACGGCGACTACGGCACGGTTCTGAACCGCTTCATCATGCAAGCGGCTGTGAACTATCCGATGACAGTGCACGGCACAGGCGGTCAAACGCGCGCGTTTATCCACATTCAAGACACCTGCAAATGTGTGGAAATCGCGCTGAACAACCCACCTGCCAAAGGCGACCGGGTGCATATCCTCAACCAGATGACCGAAACGCACCGCGTGCGGGATTTGGCGAAGATGATTGCCGATCAAACCTCTGCCGAAATCGCGTATCTTGAGAACCCGCGTAACGAGGCGGCAGAGAACGAGTTGAACGTGGTCAACGACAACTTCCTCGGTCTGGGTCTTGAGCCCACAAAGCTGAGCGACGGCGTGATGGCAGAGGTCAAAGAGATCGCTGCCAAATACGCAGAGCGTTGCGACACGACCAAGATTCCCTGCGTGTCAAAATGGAAATAATCCATTTTACATAACGGGGCTGAGTGGAAGTGATCGCTTCTACGTGACTTGAACAAAAAGGCCCGCAGCGTTCAGCGTTGCGGGCCTTTTTACATGCAGGGGTTACCCCGAATTCACATTGTAGCGTTTCAGCGGCGCTTCGGGTGGCTCTACCCCGTAGAATTCGGCCAGTTTGGTAAAGTCTTCCAGTTCTGACACTTTGATTTCCAGACAATCGTCAGGATAAGCCCGCGCCAAAGCCCGAAAGCGTTGCACATGAATTTTACGCATGCGGCGCAATTCGCGAGGGCGGCGTTCGGGGTCGCTGGTCCAGAACATATGGCGTGCATAGGTTTCGGGGTGGCCTTCTTCCCAGCGTCGTACCGAAGAAATCCATTCCTCGACGGGGCGATGCACCCAGATGAATTTGCTTTGGGGGGCGATGGCTTTGCGCACAAACGGATGCACATGGGCGTGCCCCAAAGGGGCATCGGAAAACACGTCGAATTTGCGTACGGCCTTGATCAGGTCGGCCAAAATTTCACGCACTTCATCGGTATGATGTTCCATGAACACCGGCGCAAAACGGGCCTGACGGGCCAGCGCGTTGGCGGCTTTGATGGCGGGCAGATGATCACGCAGCAAAGGACCACGGTGCAGCATGTCACGTTTGCCCACGCCAAGGGCCACAACCGCTTTGCCCACAGTTGTGGTGGCAGTTTTGTAGGGCGACGCAACAAAGGTGACCGGGTGCGGAATGACCAGCTTGGATGTGTCGGGGCGCACAGCAGGAGACGCCAGCGGGGTCGGGGCTGGCGCGGGCTTTTGTTCTGGTTCTTGTGGGGCCTCGGCCTTTGGGGCCATGTCCTGCGGCGCCGCGTCAGATGTCATATCCGGCACGGGTCTTTCAGATACGGGCCTTTCAGATAGGGGCCTTTCAGATAGGGGCACATCATCACGCTGGACGTTCTTGCGTTTGAACGGCCAGATCATCGTGCAAAAGTCCTGTATACCCGCACCAATGTAGGGCGCAGCGCCGGAAAGCGTTCCGCCAAAGCCTGACCCTTTTCCACAGCCCAAGTGCGCTGTTCATCATGACGGTCCCGCGACATGCGGCGCTGTTTTGGCGCAAGGTTTTTCAGCACCTCCGCATAAAACGGCGTCTGCGCGATCGCGGCCCAATAGTACTGGGCGCGCGGCACCGGCACGGCGTTCCATGGCTTGTAATTGCCCGCCGCATAATGCGTCACGAAGGGGTCTTTGCGCGCAGTCATCGCGGCGGCAAACCCCGGCGCAGGCACACGGCCATACCCGTCTGCATGGGTGTTGAACACATTGTAACGCCCATCCAGCACCATCAGGCTGTCTTTGAAATGCACATTCAGAATGTCCTGATCGCGGAACAGGTAACGCCCCGCTTCGGCCTCTTTCATCAAGGCCGCACCGGTGGCGGCCACATCCATGGCCCCCATGTTCAACAGCATCAGACCCGCGTTGAAATACCGCGCAATCTGCGCATCGCTTAGACCCAACACATCGCGGTGGTAGTCGGCCAGATCGGGCACATCAGGGTCGATTGTGGGGGTTGGCCCCGTCAGCGTGCGCGTCATGATGTAATCCGGCACCGCTGCAATCTGGGCTGCACCCATATCGGTGTCGAAAATCTCGCAAACGTCGCCGTGGAAGATCATATCGCCATCCACATACAGCAGCCGGTCAAGGCTGGGCAGCAGGTCAAACAACAAGAAACGGTTGTAGGTTGCGTTGGACGGGGCGCGGCTTGACGACCGGTAGCTGCCTTCAAAGGCGCGGCCCACAGGCAGGACATGCAGATGGGCGTTGGGGTGGATATCCACAACTTCCTGCAAATGCGCCAACCCGATGGGCATGACGTTTGTGGACAGGAAAAACAGGTTGATCTGGCGGGTCTGGTCCGCACGGCTGAGCATCGATTGCAGCATCGCCGCGGTATGGGGCAGATAGGCGCGGTCGGCGGCAAAAGCCACGTTCACATGCGCAGGCCCGTTCAGGCTGTCATCGGCAACATAGGGCGTGACCAAAGCCTGCGACAGATTGACAATCGGCACCTCATGCACACGCAGATCGGGCTGGGTGGTTTGCAGGTGATGCACATAGACCGTCATCAGGCGTTCAGCCACAAACCCCAGATACCGGCTTTGCTGAACGCTGTAATGCGAACGGTCCAGATCAAGGTTTTCCAGCTTGGCCAGAATGTCAAAGATCCACGCGGCATAGCGTTCCATCAGATCACGACGCATGACAAACATATTGCCCAGACGGATGTCTTTATCGGCGCAGACCGCGTCAAAGCTGGCCAGATATTCGGGGTGGTCAGCAGCGATGATGTCGCGGGTCAGGTCAAGGTCTTCGGGGGCGTGGCCATGACGGTAGTTTTCTTTCACGGACCGGCCCATGCGGTGCACACACGGGATGATCAGATCGTAGTCGGTGCCATGGGCGGCCAGCCAGTTTTCGGTGCCCTCCAGCCAGTCGGGCACATCGAAACGGGGCACATACAGCTCAGCCTCATGGCCTTCAAACTGGCCTTCGAAATCCAACACACGGCGGTAGTGCATCAACCCGATATGGCTGGCGGCGGTGTCGTTTTTCCACGCCCAATACAGCGCCGTCAGTTCGCAATAAAACGCATTGCGGTCTGATATGTTTTCGCCTGTGTCATCGCCGATCATATCCTGCAAGGGGGCGGCGGCACCTGCGCGTCCGACATGGATGGGACATACGGATGCGCTGCGCAACAAAGGGGCGGGTTTGTGATACGCAGTATAGAGGGCAAAGGTCACGGAAAAGATCACTCAACATCTGTTAATGGTCTTGTGCGGCGGTATCCCCTTGCCCTTGTATTGTCAACGCGCGGGGGATGTGGTGCGGGCGGTAGATAGCCGATGGACTTACCATAACCTTGATTATAAGACAGGTATTTCACCATCTATCTGGCTGCTTTTCGACCACGAAAAAAGCCCCAACCCCTAAAGGGCCGGAGCTTTCAAATCATGGTTCTGATCCGGCAAACGGACCCTTTAGCCGGTGACCAAAATCGCGTCGTCCGGGTTGGTCAGGGATGTGACCCCTTCAAGGAAGATTTCAACGCCGTTGTCGAAGTCCAGCAAGATGCCGCCGTTCTCGAAGCTGCCGAAGGCTGTGAAGACCGCGGTGCCTGTGGTTTGGCCTGTCAGCATGTTGGCGTTCAATTGGATCGTATCGCCGAAGGTGAAGTCCTCGATGGTGTTGATCTCGGAGTTGACGTTGAAGATGAACACATCATCGCCGTTGCCGCCCTTCATGGTGTCATTGCCTTTGCCCGCTTCCAAGCGGTCATTGTTGTTGCCACCGTTCAGATAGTCATCGCCGAACCCGCCGCGCAGAATGTCGTTGCCATCGCCACCATACAGCGTGTCGTTGCCGTTGCCGCCGCCCATGGTGTCGGCGCCTGCTTCTCCGCGCATCACGTCGTTCTGGTTCTGGCCGTTCATCACGTCGTTGCCCGATCCGCCGCGCATATTGTCGTTGCCATCGCCGCCGTTCATCGTGTCGTTGTCGCGCTCGCCGTACATGACGTCGCCGCCCGATCCACCATCCAGACGGTCGTTGTTGAACCCGCCGCGCATGGTGTCGTTGCCCGATCCGCCGATCAGCGTGTCGTTGCCCTGGTTGCCAAAGATCATGTCGTTTTGCGATTCACCGCGCATCACGTCATTGCCTGTGCCACCGTTCAGCGTGTCTTCGCCGCTGCCGCCATAGAACTGGTCGTTGCCGCCGTCGCCATTCAGGCTGTCATCGCCCGCTTGGCCCGCAAGGCGGTCGCCCTCAGTGCCACCGTTCAGCGTGTCATTGCCGTTCTCGCCCACAAGGCGATCCCGACCACCCCCGCCAAAGAGCAGATCGTTGTTATCGCCCCCTGCCAATGTGTCATTGCCACGATCCCCCAGAAGCGTGTCATCGCCCGCGCCCCCAAAAATGGTATCACGGCCATCGCCACCATCGACACTGTCGTTGCCCTGATTGCCAGCCAAGCGGTTGGCCGCGTCGTTGCCGATAATCGTGTCGTTGCCCGACCCGCCAAAGGCGCGTTCAATCACAGCCCCGTTGGCGATGGTATATCCGCCTGCAATGCCGTTGGCCGCGGATACAAATCCACCGCCGCCTTCTTCTCCCAGCAGGGTTGCCGCACGCAAATCAAGGGTCGCATCACGGGCCCCTGTATAGCGCATGCTGTCAGTGCCACCTGTGTCCCAGATGCTCACCCACTGTGTGCCAATCACGTTGTTGTCGGCCAGAAAATAGTTGTTGTTGCCCGACGCATAGGTCGTGTTGGCGCCGTAAGCCTGTTGCAACACGGCAATGTCCAACGCCATTGCGCCCGAATTGTAGCCCCAAATCTCATTGGTATCGCCGACCGTGCCAACGGGGCCTGTGTGATAACCCGAGTTATAGGACATCGTGGTGTAGATGCCTTGGTTCAGGTTATAGCTGCCGTAATCGTCACGCGCGGATCTGACGCCATCAAGCACCTCGGACCCCCCACCATTATCATGGGGGTGAGACAAGCCCATACCGTGCAAGACCTCATGCATGAAGATCATGAAGCCAAAGCCCCCGACCTCCAGATCGCTGCCTGCCGCGTCCCCGATCAGGCTGTCGTTGAAAACGCCAACACCTGCGTTGGTGGTGCCGGGCGGATTGAAATATCCATAAACCCCTGAGGCTTCAGCGCCGTCGTCCATAATCAGGCGGAAGTCCGCGCTGACCGATGAGGTAACGATGTTGAACTCAAGATCAGCCACGGTCTCCAGCAGATCAAAGACGCGCACCATTTGTGCCATCTCATAGGCGTTCCAGCCCTCGGATGTCACACCATCTGCCGTGAACCCGTCTTGCCCGAAGTATACGTTGACCGTGTTGCTAGACAGCTGCGCCCCACCCCAATCCAGCGCTTGCAACGGGTCAAATTCACCCGGAGGTGGGGGCGGTGGTGTCACGCCTTCTTCCTGAACGGACAGGCTGTATGTTCCGACACGTGTCGAATACGCCCCTGCAGACACGTAGTAGGTGCCTGAAGAGGTCGGCGTATAGGTGATTTCGGAATCAAGCCCGGGGCCGCCATCGTCGTTGAGCCTCAAAAGGGTGCCACTGGCATCATAGAGACGCAGATAAGGGTCCAACAGGCTCAGCCCCGTCTGGGAAATGGTGATCGTTTCACCCGCCGTCAATTCAATCGCGACCCAGTCCTGATCATAGGCCTGAGAGATCGACCCGGTAAATGTATCGTCAACCGCCATCGTATAAATTGTAGATGTATTGGCTGCCGCATCTACGCCTTCAGAGACAACCACTGCTGTCTCACTCAAATCTCCATGCAGCACCTGCTGCATCTGCAATCCAACAATCGAACATGTCACACACATGGTCAACCCCTTCCAAAACTAAAAGACTCGCCCCCAAAGCAAGTTGCGCAACCTTTAACAA